>DBZY01000014.1:39775-50510 GCA_002311835.1 Proteobacteria bacterium UBA1148
TAAAACATGGATTTTATGCGGAGCGATTATTTTTGCCACTTCGGTTGCTGCTCATCACTCCCCAAACGTGCACTTTGATCGGGGAAATATAGTAGAGATTGCAGGAACGCTGACCGAGGTTAGCTGGCGGAATCCACATACTACGTTGGTAATTGAAGCGGTCGGTGAGAATGGCCAGCTAGAGACCTGGGTGGCGGAAACCCGGGCCGCGCTTCAGATGGAGCGCACGAACCTGACCCCAAATATTTTTCATGTCGGCGACGAGTTACGCGTGGCGGGTTTTCCTGGCCGTCGTAATAGAACGGCTATTTATGCTACTAATATTTTATTGACTGATGGAAGTGAATTGATAGCAGAGAATTTCGCGGGTTTGCGCTGGAGCGACAGGCTTGCAGGCGCGGCTTTGGGTGAATATCAGGCTCAGAAGATTGAGAGCGAGGCCCATGACCTAGACACCGGCATCTTTCGTGTCTGGAGCCGAGATGGTTCTATTATTCATCCTGGTATTGATGAAACAGAGAGAGCTCTATGGATCGATGAATATCCACTCACTGAGCGAGCCCGTGAAGCACAGGCTAATTGGGACCCGGTTGCCGATAATCCCTACATTCTTTGCCAGAATGCCATGCCGGCAATTATGGACCAGGGTTTTCCTCTAGAGTTTGTTCAGCAGGGTAATGCGATTTTTCTATACCTAGAAGAGTTAGATACGGTTCGAAGAATCAATATGGCGGCCAATATTTCGTCCCCCGAAGAAGGAGCCGGTCCACTTGGTTATAGCGTAGGGTATTGGGAATCTGAAACACTTGTTGTTACGACTACAAATATTGACTGGCCTTGGTTCGATCAGCGTGGTATTCCACAGGAAAACCTGCATTTAGTCGAGCGATTCACTCCCAGCACTGATGGTCGAAGCTTGGGCTATGAGCTAACAGTCACCGATCCCGCAATCTTCACGGAGTCGGTGGTGTTAACCCGTCGCTGGATTTATGTGCCGGGCGAAGAGATAAAGCCCTACGACTGCGATTGGAATAGAGAAGACTTATAGGGCATCGATTACGCCAGAACGTTTTCTCCCTCTTCGCTCTATATCTAGTTATTACCAGCCAGCTAAGACTGGTTTACTGATCAGATAATCTGGATTGGCTTCTTCTCGAGGAACGAACTTCTGTACGCCGCCCTTGTTATCTACCTGAGCAAGATAAACATTGCCTTCTTCATCCACACTCATGCCGTGCACACCAGCAATCCCACCAGGAAAGTCACCAAAGGTGCCCCAGGAGTAAAGAAAGTTACCATCCAGATCATATTTCAGAATTTTGTGTGAAGTACGGTCCGCAGCCCAAAGATAGCCGTCTTCGGTGATGATGAACATATGGATATTTCCCCGAGCGCCAACGTTCCACTCGTAGAGATACCCACCATTCTCATCAAAGACCTGAATTCTTCGATTGCCTCGATCATTAACAAAGACCCGATTTGTGGCTGGATCTACGGCGATGCCGTGAACGTTGTTCCAATAAGCAGGGCGAGTTTCATTGGGTGCAGTTCCTCTTTCTCCCCAAGATGTTAGGTAGTTGCCCTCCGCATCGAATTTCACGACGCGAGTTCCGTTATACCCGTCAGCGACGACGAAGCTGCTATCGGGAAACCAGGCCATAAACGTTGGTCGGTTGAAGTGTGTCTCATCGGCACCTAGTTCACCGTAAGTCCCAATAGTCTGTACCAGTGTAGTTCCATCATTCGTAAACTTGTGAAGGACATGTTTATGGTCGTCGATTATCCAGACGTGTCTTTCGGGGTCATAGGGATTGATTGCAACGTAGTGAGGCCGTTGTAGCATGGAGTCCCATTGGGTCCAGGATTCTATGACATTACCTTCACCATCGAATACCAAGATGCAGTACTCCCACTTGGCGTCAATGCCCAGTCGGCCACCACCTTCAATCCATCCTGTGATTCCTGCTTCCGCCAATCCTCCCGTTCCGCCACTACCAGGTAAGCTAGCTCTTGTAGCATTACGCCAGATTCCGGTATATGGGAATGTTACGCTTGGGGCTATGTCCGGAAGTCGCCGGGGTCGCGGCGCATCAATCTTCGGTAGCAGGCCGCGTTGTAGGTAAAAAATTCGTTCTGAGCTTTCAGCAAAAACACTTTGCCCAGCGCCAAAAGTCCATCCTTCGGCTCCCGGTAGTGTTGAGATATCTTTCGGCCAATCAGCGTCAACATCATAGGCTCCAAATATGTCCTGACCGCCGCTTTGCCCTTGAACAGCAGCATAGCTGGCGGACGTTTGATCTTGGGCCAGCACTTGACCACACAAGCCGGCTGTCGTGCTGAGCATTAATATCTGTCGAAACATGTCGCTCTCCGTTTAATTCTCGTTTTAAAAGCGATTGGGTCTGGGCGAGTAGCACTCTCCCCAAGTCATACCCACTCCGGTATTCTGCGCCAAAATGGCTCCTTCTCAAAGTTTTAGAGTAAGGAAACGCTTCTGAACTGCGTTCAAGAACATCATTCGTCTAGATCTACTGCCGGGAATTGGATGGTCTGTCTGTTGCGGTGTGCGATCGGGTTCGGTAGGCGTTGATATTCATCGGCACATCATGCACCCGGAGAATGTCTACTCCTTGGTCGCAGAGTTTCATTGAGAGATTTATGGTTGCCTGGTTTCTGTCAGTTACTGTGTCACCAACAGCTAAGTTCAAGAAAGACTTGCGAGAATGTCCCACCAGTACGCGGAGCCCATGCCGTCGGAAGTCACCTGCTCGACTTAATAGCTCTAGGGATTGGCGGGCAGTCTTCCCGAACCCAATACCTGGATCGAAAATAATCCGGTTAAGGTCGAGACCCGCTTTGTCCCACACGTCTATCCGCTTGAGCAACCATTGTTCCACTGCATCGTATGGATCGACGTCTTCTGGCAGAGTGACTTTGGGATTGGCAGGTAGAGACAGTTGATGCATGGCAATCCAGTCCACGGCCGAGGTTTTTGCAAGTTCAATCATTTCTGGCAAACAAAGACCACCGACGTCATTGACGATGTCAATGCCAAGTTCCAACGCCTTACGCGCTGTTTTTACGTGATAGGTATCAACGCTGATGAGGGGTCCGAAGGTGTAATCTTGTCTTGCCTCAAGAAGAAGTTCCAGGATGGTGTTGATACGGGACCATTCTTTGTCGGCAGTTAGCATTGTGGCCCCTGGTCGGGTTGATTCACCACCTACGTCAATAATGTGAGCGCCTGCGTCAATCATGCCTCGGGCCTGTGGCCCCACGGTTTTCCAGTCTAGGAATCGACCACCATCAGAAAATGAATCTGGTGTCACATTAATAATGCCCATCCATAGAGGGATGTGCGTAAGTAATTTTTGGGACGATTCCAGCAGGGTTTCATCGATGACTCCAGGCGGCCTCAAGCGGGGCTCCAGCGCGATAAGTGGGGTGAGCACAAAGTTCCGTTTTCGTAATTCGGCGTGTGGAATGGTGAGAGTTTTAGTACTAACTTCATTGTCACCCCATGTCAGAATATCGATGTCGATTGGTCTAGGTGCCCAGCATGGCCCCGAGACACGTTCTAGGTTTTGTTCTATCTCTTTGATCCAGCCGTAAACGATTTCCGGTTTGTATTTTGTTTCGCACTGTAGAGCGAGATTCAAGAATGGACGGTCCCAGTCCGCTGGAGAGTTCTCTAGTAGAAGAGCTGGAGACTCAACGACCGGAGAAACACGGGTAATTGTGAGCGCTCGTTCTTTCAGTAACTCGAGCGCCTGGAATAGATTTGATCTTCGATCGCCTAAATTTGAGCCGAGTCCGAGATAGATCCTCATGAGCATAGCTTACAATGGCTTATCAGGAAAAATATCAAAAAGGAATTCTGAGCATGAAATCACGCTCAGCTGTGGCTTGGGAGGCAGGAAAACCTCTTTCCATAGAGGAAGTTGATGTAGATGGACCTAAAGTCGGGGAAGTCCTATTACGCATGGTTGCGACTGGTGTTTGCCATACGGATGCTTATACGTTGTCCGGTAGTGACCCCGAAGGCGCCTTTCCGGCTGTTCTAGGTCATGAGGGTGGGGCCATTGTGGAAGAGGTTGGAGAACAGGTCACAAGCGTAAAGGTAGGTGACCACGTTATTCCTCTATATACACCAGAGTGCAAAGAATGTGAGTTTTGTAGTTCTGGTAAGACCAATCTTTGTCAAGCAATTCGCGTAACTCAAGGGCAAGGCGTGATGCCGGATGGTACGAGTCGTTTCTCCATCAATGGGAAGAAAATTCTTCACTTTATGGGCACATCAACTTTCTCTGAGTACACAGTGCTACCTGAGATTGCGGTAGCAAGAGTTTCACCGGAAGCACCACTCGAAAAAATCTGTCTACTCGGTTGTGGTATTACGACAGGAATAGGTGCTGTGCTCAACACAGCCAAAGTAACACCCGGTTCGGTTGTTGCCGTTTTTGGGCTAGGGGGAGTAGGTTTAAGTGTTATCCAGGGTGCCGTAATGGCGAAAGCAGGACGAATTCTTGCGATTGATGTTAACCCAGCGAAAGAACAGTTTGCGCGACAGTTAGGAGCCACGGATTTTGTAAATCCAAACGATCATGGAGGATCAATTCAGGATGTCATCATTGAAATTACAGGTGGTGGTGTGGATTATTCGTTTGAAGCCGTCGGTAATGTTGATCTTATGCGTGCAGCGCTCGAGTGTTGTCATAAGGGATGGGGAGAATCTACGATCATCGGTGTAGCGGGCGCCGGTCAGGAGATTTCGACGCGTCCCTTCCAACTGGTGACTGGACGCGTCTGGCGCGGAAGCGCTTTTGGTGGCGTTAAAGGCCGTAGTGAACTTCCCGGGATGGTTGAGCAGTACATGAAAGGGGAGATTAAGGTAGATGAAATGATTACGCATACGATGGGCTTGGAAGACATCAATAAGGCTTTTGATTTGATGCATGAAGGTGAAAGTATTCGTTCAGTCATCCACTTCTAGAATCATTATTCTAAACAGGTTTTAGTGATATTTGTGATTCGTATGGACCCTAATTTGTACAGTACCTCCCACTGAGACTTTGGAAGTCCGAAGGGTTCTCGTGCGTCATGCAGTAAAATTTATTTTTTAAAGAAAATCAAAACTTACTGTTACGCCAGCATAAATATTTCGGCCAGGTGCAGGCTCGAAATAACGTTTACCGAAGGCGTTGATGCGGATATCGGTATTGTAATTCGTGTCAAATAGGTTATTGATTCCTAAAAATGGTGATACGACAGTCGAGCCAATCACTGTTTCAAATCCGAGTCTGAGATTTGCAACTGTATATGCGTCAACCTCTACAGCATTCGCATTGTCAGCAAATTGGTCGTGTACATACAGTATATCTAAAGCGCTGAACCAGCCTGATGGGTGTGTATAGCCGATCTCACTGAACAAGAGATGCTCGACTGTGCCAGGAATGGTGTTCCCAGAGAAATAGTCTGCCGTTGTTACATCACCATCCGTTGATGTCACGGTGAAATCATCGAATACAAAATCCGTATATGCGTAGCTGAGAGATGTATGTATACGATCGGTCGGATTCGATATAAGGGCGATTTCCACTCCTGTACGACTTGATTTTCCTGCGTTTTCAAAGAAATCCCTGCCATCAACATCGGTCGGGATTAGCTCATCATCAACATTAATGTCGAAGACAGCGAGTTCGTAGTAGTGACGATCACCAATACTGCCCCTTAATCCCACTTCATAATTAACTGCGTTCTGAGGACCTAGTGTTGGATTGAAACCGCCGCCACCGCTGGGATGGGCAAAATCAGTTGTGCTGGGTGTTTCGAACGCTGTGGACATCGTGCTATAGAGGCTGAGGGTAGGGGACAGACTGTAGATCATGCCTAGCATGGGGCTGGCATCTTCCATCTTCCGTATCCCCGAATCATCGCCATCGCTGAGAAAATGATCCGTAACCGAATACTCTACCTCATCATAACGAAGTCCGAAGTTTAGTTGCAGTTGTTCGTTTAGGCTCAATTCGTTCTGGAGGAAGATCCCGTGGGACGTAAAGTTTTCATCTTGATGAAATAACAAGGATCCTAAGGTGCCTTGGCTGTTAAGAAAGCGTTTTCTCTCGTCGTTTTGATCATCAATGTCGAAGCCGACTATGAAGCGATTTGGCATTCCGCCTAGTATGCTGGAATGGGTATACGCAACACCTCCACCCGCAAAAGAGCGCTGCAGATCCACAGAATCGGCAACTGGGAACTGTGGAAGCTTGTTTTGAAAATCACGCGAGACAAAATAGGTTCGTGCTGTAAGTTCTCCGTTTGTGCCAGCAGGCGTTGAAAAAACAAAACCAACGCGTTCCTGATTGAGAGTCTCTCCGGTATCGTATGTCACGTTTCGATCTCGAGCTGAGCGGCGATCTTCGGCAACTTGAGCCGCATTGATGCCACCCGGATCGTTAGAGATGGGCTGGTCTGTACTATTGAAGACAGCCAAAAGGTTTCGGTTTTCGCCGAGATCAAAATTGAATCGGCCGCTGAACTGCGTGTTTTCTGCTTGGCTGTGAGTTCGGTAACCATCGATTTTTGTATTAGACAAGCTGATGAAATAGTTCATAAGGTCGGTTTCTCCACCCGACTTCAGCTGAAGTTTTTGAAAGCCATGCTCCCCTGCTGCAAGACGTGCACTGAAAAAAGGTATTTCTGGTCCATCCTCGGAAGTGATATTGATTACGCCACCGGACGCATTGCCATAGAGAGAAGAACTCGGTCCTCGGATTACCTCTATCTGGCGGGTCGCCCCGAGGTCGATGCTGTCGACCTGACCAGAGCCATCAGGTAGTGTTTCTGGAATACCGTCCACCAGGATCTTAATTCCACGAATGCCAAAAGAGGATCTGGCACCAAAGCCGCGAATAGAGATTCTGAGATCCCGTGCGAAGTTATAGCGGTTTTGCATAAAAAGGCCTGGAACTCGATTTAAAGCCTCATCAAGTCCAAGTTGCTGTCTACCGAGTTGAATCTCATCCTGCTGAACGACACTAATGGAAGCGGGGATTCTGTTCAGCGGATTACTCATCCGTGTTGCCTCTACAACAACCGTCTCAAGGCCTGGTGTTGATACTCCAGCGCCTTGTGCGTATGTAACACCCGAGAATATAGATGTAACAATATATGCGGTTAGGCTATGACGTGTGGTGCGTATTTTAACTTTCATGGTTCTACCATACGGTGGGGCATGCGGTTAATCGTTTCAGAAGCCTGTTTTGCCTGAGGCGCATCGATGCTAACATCTTTAATACAACTAGTCGTTGTCTTCCAACGCTCGCTGAATGATGTAGAGTACGTTGCCTGTATGCGCGCGTGTTTCGATGTTTCCTCTGCGCTTGATTCTTAGCATACGTTCAATACTGCGTAACTGATAAAGCGACATGGACTGTGATGGATAGTCATGCCCATCGTCGGTAACAATATCCGTGAGCTGTGACACATACTCTATCTGCAGATTCTGCCGAAACGTATTCACATCACCGCGGATATCTTCTGAAAATATAGCGGTTGTTAGATCTTCCATCATATTGGCAAGTTCGTACTCATTGCCGTACAGGCGTGAGTCCGTAATTCGAGTCATAACTTTGGGGTGGAGTAGATGTGAAAGCACTCCTCGCTGTATGGCGAGTAGCCATTCGTGGACTTTAGGATCCTCCGTTTCTCCATAAAAATTCCATAGCCTGCGCTGCTGTTGCAGATGAGCGTAGAGATCCTGGGAGGCGGATAGAGCAGCAGGTGCAAATAGGTGACTCGCAAGAGCATCCATAGCATGTTCTTGAGTTTCAAGGCTGACAGGCACGAAAGGTACCTGCGCTCCGATCTGATCCACTACGGATCGATTGATATAGACGCCGCCGATCTGATGCGCCAATACGCTTATGGAACGCGAAAACTGAGCTAGCATGACTACGTAAGCGTCTCGCAGTTCGTGATATGACTCGCCAATTCTTACATTTTTCTCTCTTGCTGTATCAAGTAGTTCCTCAATTAGGTTTAACCGTTCCTCGGCGTATCCGATAGGGTCACTGGTCAGGTCATACCAATGAACTCGCGGATCCATCGCGAAGCCCGGCGCGCGCATAACATGGTCGTCCGTCCCAAATAGCAATTGAGCCTGAGTCGAACGAGACGCAATGGAAGCCAACCGTTCGTTTTCCAGCTGTACATTATCCGCGCGTGTGGAATAGCTATACTCCACGATCCAATCGTCATACGGGCCCGGTTTCGTACCAAAGTAGGCGGTTTGTTCGCGTTCACCTGTAGCAATATGTATGTCGGTATAGTCCATTACTGAGGCATGTAGCGAACGCTCATCAACAATAGCTGGATCATAGATCTCATCCAGCGTGAGCATATTCGAAGCTGCGAAGTTGTGTGCGAAACCGAGGGTATGACCTACTTCATGCAGTATCAGGTCGACAAGAAATTCATGGATTAACCGTTCTTCTTGTTCTGAGCCCAGCTGCAGCGTATTAACAGCAAATCGGCCGAATACCTGGCTTAGGTGTAATCCATAGCCAATGTTGCAATAGCCAGGTTCGAAGCTTTCGGGTACTAGAGAATTATCAAGGTTATCAAGGATGCGCTGATACTGTACTCGTCTTGTGACGCCTGAAAATTCAAGCATGATATCGGCACCAATGATTTGTCCGGTGCGCGGATTCGTAAACGAGGGGCCGTAGCCCGAAAAAGGTGGATTAGGAGAGGATGTCCAACGAAGAACATTATATCTGATATCACCCGCGTCCCATTCCGCGTCGTTGGGTTGCAATCTTACGACGATGGCGTTCTCGAATCCGATTTTTTCAAATGATTGGTTCCAGGCAAGGACGCCTTCTCTAATTGAATCTCGAAACTCTATAGGGGTTGTATTTTCTATCCACCAGACAATCGGTTCTATGGGCTCTGATATCTCTGCGGTGGGGTCCTTTTTCACAAGATGCCAGCGTTCGACAAGATCCCGGTAAGGTGTAACGCTGTCATCTGTGAGATCAGTTATCTGTTGTGCAAAGAAACCCATTCTATGATCGGTAAACCGCGATTCGTAGTCGCTTTCTGGGATCGCAATAAATGAATGCTGCATATAGATGCTTACGTAACGACTATCTGTGATCTCCTCGTCTCCCTGGACAACTGGCGCGGGATTCTCGTACACATACTCTACATGCACATCAGTGTTTAGAGGGTAGTTACGAATTTCAGTAATTTTGCTTTTGTCTTCACTTAGATTGCCAAGCCGAAAAGCATCCTTTGGTGTCTCATCTGGATCCGGCGTTGCCTTAACCTGAAGTAGGGCCTCGCTTGTAAAGATTTCATCGACATTGATTAGGACTGTTCCAGTTTCTTCGTCTTCGGCAACTATGGGTTCTGATACGAGCAGCCCTGGACTTATATTAGCGTGGGCGGCACGGCTCAAAGGGTTCTCAGGATCAAAATAAAACGCGGTGTTTTCCGAGCGAATCTCTATTTTGTTGAAGTGACGTGCCAGGGACAGTATTCGGTTATCTCGGTAGCGTCCTCTAAAATGCCCTCCTTGGACTACACCATCAGTACTGACGGCGACATAAATGAATTCCTGGTTCAACTGTTCTCGAGTGATCTCCATATGAGTCTCACCGGTTTCGCGATCTCGATAGAGCGTAAAGAGACCCTCAAACTGATCACTGTTTTCAGTGATTTCGGTGATGGTTTTGATGGAATCCTCTTCTTCCTCTGTTTCTTGAGCAGAGGTGGGAATGACTATGATTAGTATCAGAAACCATAGGATCAGTGATATGCGGAACAGATGCTTCATGTCGTTTTCCTCCGGGATGAACTGAGAGGATAGAGAATCCTACGGAAAGGAGCCAGCGTGAAACTCGAGCCGTATGAGTGCAAACTATATTAATTAGCAGGTAAACCCTAAATTTTAAGGATACCAATGGAGTTGATCTCTTTGGCAGAGTTGTCCGCCCTCGTTCAGGTTTTTATCGTGGACTTGGTGCTGGCTGGGGACAATGCAATCGTTGTAGCTATGGCGGTAGCTACTCTACCGGCGCATCAGCGCGTGCGGATTATGATCTTTGGTATTGCTGCGGCAACCGTGCTGCGCATTATTTTTGCTTTTCTTACCGTCTATCTGCTTCAGATTACTGGTCTTGTGCTTGTAGGGGGGATCTTGCTTTTATGGGTAAGTTGGAGACTTTGGAATGAGCTTCGGGAACAGGCACAGGAGAACCAAACTGAGGAGCACGCTAACGAGATTGCTCATGGTGGGATACTGGATCGTAAGGGTTTACAACAAAAATCGACCCGGGAAGCTATTACCCAGATCATCGTTGCCGACGTTTCTATGTCTTTGGATAATGTTCTCGCTGTGGCAGGCATTGCCAGGGAGTATATCTGGGTACTCGTAGTTGGTCTGGCCCTGTCTATCGCTTTTATGGGATTGGCTGCGGTATTCATTGCAAGGTTACTGGCTCGACACCATTGGATTGGTTACATGGGTTTAGCAGTCATAATCTATGTTGCGGTAATGATGGTTTATGAGGGTGGAGTCCAGGTATTGGGTGCAATGACTTAACGGGCTTCGGTCATCAAGTAAGTCCTAGTGGTTAGCACTCACGGGTTTAGAGGGGCACTTCCAGATTATTGGTTAGAGAAGAATCTTGAGTCATGAACCCCCTCGACCTTACAAGGGTGATACGAT
>DBZY01000014.1:50580-119486 GCA_002311835.1 Proteobacteria bacterium UBA1148
GGGGAGTGACATGCACTTTTCAGGGGCGCAGGTTTGAGCACCCCTTTTTCTTGTCCGCAATTTGGAAGCTGCGCGTTATGATAACGTGATGTTAAAGGTATTATTTTCGATATTTCTCATTCTGGTGGTCACACCTCTTCAGGCGCAAAGTATTCGTCTAAAAGCACACCATATGCTTCCTCCCGTAGCTCCGGGTCACTCGATGATGTTGGCGCCTTGGGTGGAGAAAGTCGAACAGGAATCAGGCGGGCGACTTGAGATTGATATTTACCCGCTAATGCATTTGGGAGGGCAGGCTCCGGCGCTAACTGATCAAGCATACGACGGCATCGTTGACATCGTGTGGACTCTCCCGGGATATACACCGGGACGATTTCCACGAATTGAGGTTTTTGAGTTACCTTTTCTTGCCGCTCACCCAGTTGTAATGAATTTTGCTATTCAGGATTTCCTCGAGAATCATCCAGAGGAGTTCGACGGGTATAAACTTATTTCTGTATTTGTTCATGCGGGGCAGTTGATACATTCCAAGGTGCCTATTCACACCACGGCCGAACTTGCGGGGCTCAAATATAGAATTCCAGCGCGTATTTCAGCGTGGATGGTTGAATCCTGGGGCGGGACGCCTATCGGCACAACAGTGCAGAAAATCCCAGAGATGCTTTCGAAAGGGATAGTGGATGCTGCACTTATCCCTTATGAAGCTTCATTTGGACTCAAAATTCACGATATGGTTGATTACCACATCCTCTTAGACGATGAGACTTGGCCTCGACTGAATGCGCAGGTTCTAATGGTCATAATGAATCTACAGACCTACGATAGGCTGCCGTTAGATCTTAAGGGCGTCATCGATGCAAACTCTGGTCGTAACGTTGCGAAGTGGATGGGTGAAACGTGGGTGGAGATGGAACGTGCTGGTGAGCTTGCGGCTGAGGCATCTGGAGATTTAATTTATCTGCCTCGGGAAGAGGTGGAGTTGCTGAGGCAGAAGAGCCAACGGCAGGTCGCTGAGCGCTGGATATCGGTGGTTGAGAATGCTGGTATCGATGGCCGAGCATTGGTTGATGAGGCTACAGCATTGCTTGAGCATTATGGTCAGCTCTTTGCTGCGGGGGCGTTGGAATAGCGATTGCCAGGGGTTCCTCAGTCATGCATTAAGCTCCAATTACTTCTGAGACATCTGGGCCCTTTCATTTGGCGGGCGTGAATCTGTTTTGGCGGTTATCATAGTGAGGCAAAGTACCTTCATGTCAAAGATAAGGAATAAGGGGGAATCCCATGAGAAACTCTATTCTAACTAGTCTATTCGTCACGCTCTTGGCGTGTGGTAACGCAGTCGCTCAGCAGGGACGGGATTGGGATGCTGTAGCTCTAACGATCTATCCTGTCGCGGGTGGTGTGTACTACCTCGAAGGTACTGGTGGCAACATTGGCTTATCTGTTGGTGAGGACGGTATCGTAATGATCGACGATCAGTTTGCTCCCCTCACAGAGCGTATTCTCGCAACGATTGCTGAACTTGATGATGGCGAAATCAGATTTCTCATCAATACTCATGTACACCCTGATCATACTGGGGGTAATGAAAATCTTGGCAAGATGGGCATCGCTATTTTGGCGAATGACCGTGTGCGTGTGCGCATGGTTGAAGAAATGAACCCTGATGAGGCTCTACCTATACTCACTTACAGTGATACTACGACTGTTCATTTGAACGGTGAAGAGGTCCATGTATTCACGGTGCCACCAGCTCATACAGATGGCGACAGTTTCATTCATTTCCGCGGGGCAGATGTTTTACACCTTGGGGATGTATTTAGGACTAATAATTTCCCATACATTGATGTATCGAGAGGTGGGACATTGCGAGGTACACTGGAAGCACTCGCAATAGCTATTGGCATGTCCGGTCCGGATACCCTGATTATCCCGGGTCACGGAGTTCTCGCGTCGCGGGAGGATGTAGTTGAGTTTCGGGATATGACTCTCATCGTCGCCGAGCGAGTTGAGAGTCTGGTTCGTGAGGGCGCTAGTCTTGAGGATGTGCTCGCGGCTGGGACTACCTCAGAGTACGAAGCCCAATGGGGCGACCCCGAGAGATTTCTCCGTGGCCTGTACGTGGAGGTAGGCGGGGAGTAGTGAGCGCGAGGTCATCGGAGTTATGGCCTCATCGCTAATCGCAATGAGGTGGTTGTTTCTCTGATGAGTAAACCGAAGGTTTGTATCTACATACCTATTGATTCTTCCGGAGAATCTCATCGGCGAATCGAGGAAGCAGGGTGCGAGGTTATCCTGGGTAAAACTTCATGGCGTGCCGGTATCGACCGAGACGCATTGCTTGAACTCTCTCGTGGAGCGCATGCACTGTTGGGCGCTACGATTAAACGCATGCCGATCGAGGGAACTTTTCTCAAGCAACTACCGGAGCTACGGATTATCTCGAAGTACACGATTGGAGTAGAAGACGTAGACTTGAATGCCGCAAGTGAGCAGGGGGTCCTCGTAACTCACAGTCCGACTGAAGCGAACTGGGGAGGCGTTGCTGAAGGGACTATTGCCTTTATGCTAGCGCTTCTCAAACGGGTCCGTGAACGAGACCGTCATGTCAAACAGGGAGGCTGGCGAGATTCTGCACTTATGGGCACCTATCTGGGGAAGCGTCAGGATGGTTACCCAGGACTGACAGTTGGCATAGTAGGTTTTGGTCGTTGCGGTTCGCGTGTTGCTGAGCTATTAGCTCCTTGGAACCTTCGAGTGCTTGCCTGTGATCCATATGTAGAAGATGAGAAATTCGAACGCTACGGTGTTCGACGTGCAACACTGGCATCTCTGTTGGAGGAATCAGATGTTGTGACCCTGCATGTAACACTAACCGAGGAAACGCACAATCTTATTAGCAGTATGGAACTTAGGCTTATGAAGTCCACGGCGATACTTATCAATACCTGTCGTGGCGCCGTTGTTGACATCGAAGCGCTTTGCGATGCATTAGACGGCGAAGAATTAGCGGCAGCAGCGGTGGATGTGCTTTCAGAAGAGCCACCTCCGACAAATGCCAGAATCCTTAGTCTAGGAGATAAAGTAATTCTTTGTCCGCACATGGTGAGCGCTAATACACCAGGGGCGCTCTTGCCAGCGATTCCTTGGGCGACAGATGCAACTCTGGCGGCGCTAAGAGGAGAAGTGCCAGAACACGTTTATAATATGGATGCCATCCCTAGATGGCTAGATAGGTTCGGCGATAAACCACTGATATGAGAACCGGTGTGAAACCGGTCTATGGTTCCCGCGCTATCTGGTCCTGGATATTCTACGATTTTGCCAGTTCTCCTTTCACGACTCTTGTTATCACTTTTGTTTATGCGACCTACTTTACGCAGGTTATCGCACCAGATCCCATCACGGGGACTGTATTGTGGTCGCGTGCAATCGCCATAACAGCTCTGATTGTAGCCATTTGTTCACCGATACTTGGTGCTCTAGCAGATAGGGGCGGTTATCGAAAAAAATTCGTATTATTTTTTACATTGGTTTGCGTAGTAGCAACCGCAGGACTCTATCAGATCTTACCCGGACAAATAGCAGCAGCTTTAACTCTTATTATCGTCGCAAATATCGCGTACGAATTTGGTTCTGTGTTTTACAACGCGTTTCTACCGGACCTTGCGCCTCCGGAGCGAGTTGGGAGTATTTCCGGCTACGGGTGGGGAGTTGGGTATATCGGCGGCTTTCTTGCACTCGTGTTGGTGTTAGTAACTTTGATCCAGCCAGAAAGTCCTTGGTTTGGGTTTTCTACAGAAAACGATGAACACATTCGCGCAACAAATCTGATTGTTTCTGGATGGTATTTTATTTTTACACTGCCATTTTTGTTGTGGGTTTCCGAAGATAAATCTATGGTGTCGGGTAGCGGAAAGATACTTAGTGATACGATACTTCAGCTACGTAGAACATACGCGGAGGTTAGGAGGTTTAAGGAAATAGCTCGATTTCTAATCGCACGTTTTGTGTATAACAATGGTCTTGTGACAATTTTCGCGTTTGGGGGAATCTATGCGGCTGAATCTTTCGGATTCACTCTCCAGGAAGTGCTAATTTTTGGCATTGTCCTCAATATTGCTGCTGGGCTTGGCGCGTTTTTCATGGGTCGTCTCGATGATGTAATAGGTGGAAAGCGGACCATCATAATTTCACTCATTGGACTGTCCATAGCCACAACACTGGCTATGCTTGCTACTACAAAATTTTGGTTGTGGGTCGCGGGCATAGTGATTGGGGTCTTCATCGGTCCAAATCAATCAGCAAGCCGTTCGCTGATGGCTCGTTTTGTTCCGCCACAGTTGAAAAATGAGTTTTTTGGGTTTTTCGCTTTTTCGGGTAAGTTTACGGCTTTCGTTGGCCCATTTTTACTGGGTGAGTTGACCCAGTGGACAGAGTCTCAGCGTTGGGGTATCTCTGTGGCACTAGTTATGTTTGTGGTGGGCATGTTGATCATGATTCCACTGGATGAAAAGGCAGGTATTGCGAGGGTGAGGCGGAGTAGTTGATTTAGAGACACTATTTGCTTCTTGAATCGTTTCAGTTTCTACCACGGTACAATGAATTTGTGAGTCGGTTCAGAACGAGAGAAAAGTGCGAGTCATCTCTGAGATAGAATCCTATAAAAAGGAGTTAATGCAGTGGCGTCGGGATATGCACGCTCACCCAGAACTTGCCTACCAGGAAGAGCGAACTGCTAGATTAGTGGTAGAACGGCTTCAGGGTTGGGGTATTGCCGTAGATCAGGGTTTAGCAAAAACCGGTGTCGTTGGTACGTTGTCTAGAGGGGTCGGGCCAGCCATAGGTTTACGGGCCGATATGGACGCTTTAGCAATCGATGAAACTAATACGTTTGAGTATAGGTCTCAGCACGCTGGGCGTATGCATGCATGCGGTCATGATGGGCATACAACCATGTTGTTGGGAGCTGCGCGATATTTAGCCGAGCATGGCAATTTCGAAGGGACAATTCAGTTTATATTTCAGCCCGCTGAGGAGGCGGCGGGTGGCGCTAAGTCAATGATAGATGGAGGACTCTTCAAACGCTTTCCAGTCGATGCTGTTTTTGGTATGCACAACTGGCCGGGTTTAAGTGTGGGGCGTTTTGCGATGCGTTCGGGGCCTATAATGGCGTCCCTTGACTGTTTCGATATATACATCGAGGGTCAAGGTGCCCATGGTGCTGCGCCACAGCATGGTATTGATCCGGTTATGGTATCGGCGCAGGTGGTTACAGCGTTACAGACTATAGTGAGCCGAAATATTGACCCGCTACAACCCGCGGTCGTTAGCGTTACCAAAATTCATGGTGGTGATGCGCAGAATGTCATTCCTTCTAGTGTTCAGTTAGGTGGTGGAATTAGATGCTTTGATCCAGAAATTCGTAAACTTCTGAGTCGAAAAATTGTTCAGATTGTTGAGGGTGTTTGCAGTAGTCTCGGGGCTACTGGGACGGTCGAATTTGCCACGAAATTTCCTGCTGTAATTAATTCGTTGGAGGGCATAGATCTAGCATCTCGTACGGCGTCTGAAATTGTTGGAAATGAGAATGTGGAGACCAACTGTGATCCTGTTATGGTTTCTGAAGATTTTGCGTATATGCTCGAAGCCATATCTGGCTGCTACATATTTATTGGTAACGGTGAAGGTGAAGGCGGTTGCATGATTCACAACCCAAGTTATGACTTTAACGATGAGATACTTAGTATTGGAGCTAGCTACTGGGCGTCTCTCGCGCAGAAATTTTTGAGTGAGCAGACAAGTTGAGAGAAATGTTATGGCGGCATATCCTGGCTCGCCGTTCTCATGGTATTACTGATAGTTGATTCTAGAAGGAAACGGATGTCGCAGTTCGAGAGAATTATTTTCGTATTCCCTGGGCAGGGTTCTCAATATTGTGGGATGGGCTCCGACTTGGTAGAAGAGTTCGAGTGCGCTAAAGAATGCTTCGATCAGGCAAGCGAGGTTGTAGGCTATGATATGTTGGAATTGTGTTTCAGAGATCCACAAGTCCGGTTGGACTTAACTCGTTTTACTCAGCCAGCGTTATTAACTCATCAGATCGCATGCCTCGAAGCTTTTCGTAGTTTGGATTCAGAGAGCAAGGTCCAACCCTCGCTAACCGCAGGTCATAGCCTAGGTGAATACGCAGCACTAGTAACCGCTGGTGCTCTGAGCTTTGAGGATGCTTTGACATTGGTAGCTCGCAGAGCGGAACTGATGAGTGAGTTTGGCGAGGGTAGTATGTTGGCGACTACACTTGATTTGACAACTGCTAGGACGCTTGCTGAAAAATACTATTGTGGTATTGGAGGATGCAATCTCCCAGAGCAGACGGTTATTGCTGGTCAGGATGCTGATTTGGATCGGTTGACCGAAGATCTCACTACAAATCAGCGGCGCAAGAGAGCAGTGAGGTTAAAGACCGAAGGTGCATTTCATACCTATCTGATGGTCAATGCAGCACGGCGTTTTAGAGAGGTTCTCGAGGATATTTCTTTCGGTCCGTTAGAGGTCGGTGTTCTATCTAACTACACTGGTCAGATGCACGAGCCTGACCCCGACGCTATACGGTCTCGGCTGTTTTTCCAGTTGTTTAATCCCGTTCGATGGATGGCGTGCATGGATGAGGCTATGGATGCTGGTATCGATGCGATCATCGAATTTGGTGGTGGAATTGGTGAGGGGACAAGCCCGGCTGAAAAGCGTCCCAATCTAGAAGGTATGGTGAAGAAGGCCTTGAAGGGTCGTTCATATGAGGCAGAGTACTTCGGAGCGGTTAATGCAGTGGGCATTCACTTACTGGCAGAGCAAATACTCTAGTTTGAGAGATTTCCTGAGTGAACTAAAAAAGAAATAGAAATAGTGAGATGTCAGAACAAAAAGCAACTAATGTAACCTGGCATGAGGGCTTGGTATCTCGGGAAGATCGGTACAATATTCTTCGACAAAAAGGCGCAACGATTTGGTTCACCGGTTTGTCTGGTAGCGGTAAGAGCACGATAGCTGTAGCGCTTGAAAAGGCTTTGTTTGAGAGAGATAAGCTTTCTTATCGGCTTGATGGAGATAACGTCCGGTTGGGCATAAACAAGAATCTTGGGTTTTCTGCAGAAGACCGTAAGGAAAATATACGCCGTATTGGTGAGCTCGCTAGAGTGTTCGGGGACGCTGGCATAATCGTGCTTTCAAGCTTTATCAGTCCTTACAAACTTGACCGTGACAGGGTTCGACAGTTACATGAGGCTGAGCACTTAAATTTCATTGAAGTGTTTGTGGATTGCCCACTTGACGAAGCGGAGAGACGTGATCCTAGAGGACTTTACAGGAAGGCTCGTTCGGGTGAGATTAAGAACTTTACCGGCATCGATGCTCCTTATGAGGTGCCGGTTAACCCTCAGTTACACCTTCAAACGAATATGTTGTCCGTGGAGGAAGAAGTGGATGCAATTTTGGAATATCTTGAGAAAAATGAAATTCTTGCCGCTCCATGCTCCGTTTGTGTCGATGATAAAGGTGGTAAGGAAGCCGTGTCGATTTAGGGGCGAGGAGTGATCAGATGGTCCTTCTTCAGCCTCGCAAGGGGGTTGGGTCGGAGCCTACTTCAGCGTACAGTTAGACGTCGGATTTCGCTGGGAGAATGCTCATAGAATCTCAATCACAACAGTCCCGCTCCGGCATTACCGTTGCAGTGTCGATTATCGCAATCATTGCGGTAATCTACGGAATGCAGGCTGCGCGAGTGATCCTGGTACCGTTTCTCGTGGCCGGGTTTCTTGCTGTTTTGTGCGTACCGATTACACGATACCTAGAGCGTTTGCGTATTCCGACTGGCTTAGCTGTAACGATTGTCGTTGTTCTTATCATCGGAATCATGGTTCTGGCTGGGACGTTTATTGGGGGATCTGTCGGAGCATTTAATGAGAGACTTCCGTTTTATCAGGAAAGGCTTAATGAGAGAGTCACTGATATTGCCGCTCTGCTTGGTCAAGAGGTCAGTGTTGGTGGGTTAGTTGAGATGATTCAGCCTGGCGCAGCCATGAGCTTTGTCGCGAATCTTCTTAATGGTCTTCAGGCTCTTCTCGCCAATTTTTTTCTCATCATGTTTGCAGTGATTTTTATTCTTCTGGAAGCATCAACGTTTCCCAGTAAGATGCAGTTGGTGTTGAAGGCATCGCATGGAGATCCAGAATACTTTAAGCGATTTACGAATAGTGTTCAGCGATACCTCGGCATAAAAACAGTGACGAGTCTGGCGACCGGTCTAGCTGTATGGTTGCTTACAGCGGCCTTTGGACTTGATTTCCCGGTTCTCTGGGGGTTTCTCGCATTTCTTCTAAACTATATTCCGAATATTGGATCTCTAATTGCTTCAATTCCAGCGATTCTTATCGCGCTGATCCAGTTCGGGACATTGCAAGCGCTGATGATAGCTCTTGGATACTTCGTGATTAACATCACAATCGGTGGTGTCATTGAGCCGCGAGTAATGGGCCGTGGGTTAGGCCTTTCCACACTAATAGTTTTCTTGTCGTTAGTTTTCTGGGGTTGGATTTTTGGACCGATCGGCATGTTGCTCTCAGTACCACTTACGATGACAGCTAAGATTGCATTAGAGTCTAGCGGCGAAAAAAGTTCATCTATTGCCCTATTGTTGAGCGCGCCTGACCGCGTTAAATCTAGAGATGAGTCTTCGAGATCAGGTTGAGTGCTTGCTGCCGAGTTGGAGGCGCTGGTATCCCAGCCTATTTGATGCTGCGCAGGACCTCGGGCTGATCAGGGCGAAGGTGTGTTCTCCTGACAACCTATTGTTGAGCAAACGCCATGCCAAGGTTCGTCACGCCGCCGAAGAAGCACATCAGGAGAAATGGGGCGGCAAAAGTTCTGAATAACCGTCAGTCACTTTTAAATAGATACCCATAAAGGCAACTAATCGGGTAGATCTTTCCGATAACTTCTAATATCGCCTCTGGCCAGCCTGTCATTGTAATCGTTGAGCTTGTGCTTCAGTGCCGGGGCCAGTATGTAGAGGCCAAGGATATTTGGTACGCATATAAAGAAGACTAATGCGTCCGAGAAATCCAGGACAGCGCTCAGCTGAATTGAGCAGCCGATTACGATAAACACGCAGAAGACAGCTTTGAACCCAAAATCTGCGGCGCGAGATTCACCTACGAGATAGGTCCAGCCTTTTAATCCATAATATGACCAGGCAATCATTGTGGAGAACGCAAACAAGATGGCAGAAATAGCTATTGCGTAGGGTGACCAACTGATATTACGTTCAAACGCTGCAGACGTCATTTCGATTCCACCAAGGCCTTGTACGAAACCCGGATCGTAATAAAGAGTTGTTATGATAACCAGCGAGGTCACCGTACATATCACTACTGTATCGATAAATGGTTCCAATAGCGCAACGTAGCCTTCCGTAATAGGTTCGTTTGTTTTTACGGCCGAGTGAGCTACTGCTGCGGAACCTATACCTGCCTCATTGGAAAATACCGCGCGCTGAAAGCCGATGATCATGACACCTAACGCGCTGCCCCCTAATGCTTCAGGCGAAAATGCCCCATTGATAATTGCGAGCAATGAAAACGGTAGCGCTTTGTAATTCATACCGATGATCGTAAGCGCTGAAAAAACGTAAAAAAGGGCCATAAATGGCACAAGCTTCTCAGTAACTCTCGCGATGCTTTTTATGCCACCGATAATGACGAAGCTGACAACTGCGGCAATGATTAATCCGAAAAGCCAGCCCTTATTATTAAACCAACTACCGTTCAGACCGCCAGTAACATTGACGAATTGCACATACGCTTGATTTGATTGGAACATATTTCCAATTCCCATACAGCTAATCACAATGCCTACCGCATAAAACTTAGCCATAAAGTTACCGAGTCTTTGAAGTCCCTTCTCTTTCAACCCCTTATCAAGGTAGTACATTGGACCACCGGAAACGCTGCCATCGGGATTATCCCTCCGGTAGATTGTTCCCAATGCACATTCCACAAATTTCGTCGACATGCCTAGAAACCCAGCTAATATCATCCAGAATGTGGCGCCTGGTCCGCCGATTGATATAGCTACGGCTACTCCACCGATGTTGCCAATACCGACAGTACCGGAGAGCGCTGTGGAAAGTGCCTGAAAATGAGAAACCTCACCTGGATGAGAGGGGTCCGCATAGTCGCCTCGTATTAATCTGATGGAATGCCTAAAACCTCGAATGTTGATGAATCCAAAATAACCAGTAAAAAAAGTAGCGCCGACTATCAACCAAAGTACAACCAAGGGAAGGTCCGTACCGAATAAAGGTACCGTAAAGAAAATTATTTTAGAGACGAACGTGGTAAGTGGTTGAACAGTGTTGTTGATGAAGGAATCGATCCCAGAAAAATCTTGTGCAACAACTGGAGTTGAAATGAGAAGACAAGGGAAAAAAACGGGAGAAACCCGCGTACGAATGGCATTAAACAACATGCTAATAAAGGGTAGAGACCGGATCAGGATAGCTGGGCTATTGTCCACACGCTGTGAAAACTACCTAACCACTTCTCACCTGCTCCCGAATAGTGGTACCGAAATGGTTTGTGTCCGCAGCTAGAGACTACTATCCATCAAAGTGGTCTTATCCTGATGTCACGGAAGCGAATGAGGCCACCGTTGCTTTGAAAGGCAATTGGACCACTCAGATGTTCGTCACTTTCATAATCCACTGTAACCGTGCCATTCACCCGCACGAGGATCTGGTCGCCTTGGGCCGTGATTTCGTATGTATTCCACTGCTCTTCAGTCGAAACGGCCGTCATGGGCGGTGCGTGACCCACGATTGAGCCAGTACGGTTGTCGGGGTTTGGGTTTGTATCATAGATATTGATCTCGTATCCGTTGTCCGCGTTGATTTCGTCAGCATTGTCGTTACGAATGAATATCCCACTGTTGGAGCCGGGGCCGTTCCAGAACTGGAGTTGCAACAGGAAATCTGTGTAGTGACCCTTGGTCACCAGGAATGCTTGGAGATCGTCCTCCGCCTCTACGAAATCACCGATAATGCTCCACTCAGCATCACCGACTTCATTTGGTTCTCCACTCACAAAATTAGTAGGATGGTTGGTGTCTTCGCCGCTAATGATAGGATCGTATTGCAGGGCCCGAAAACTGCTCAGGTCGTGGCCAGAGAATAGTATTGCCCAGTTTGGCTCACTTAAGAGAGATGCTTGGTTAGTGGTTTCAGCGTCAGTAATTCTCGGTATCGGTAATGGCGCTTCTATCGATGCTGCTACAGCCTGAGCCAGGTCTTCCCCGAGGGATGCATCTTGACCGGGTTGGCATGCAGCAAGAGCTAGACCTGAAAGGCAAACCAGGGTGGGTGATACGAATTTCATCTTGAACTCCCTACTATTCATATTGGATTTGGCCAAATGAGCTTCCAACGTCAAGAATACACGACCGCTTCAATCTAGGGCAGTCCTTCAACCTGGGAATCGTGATTATGTTATTCATGAGGTTAGGGTTTTAAACTTAAAGTAGTGCTTGAGAAATCTCTGTGGACAAACAAAGCTGCTTTTATTGGGTGTACTGTCCACATGGGTGGCAACCTCATGCTCCTCTAGCATAAAAGTTGCTAGTTGAGGGTATATTTTTTATTTTGCTGTCAAAAACAAGTCCAACTAATTGTTTTTATTTAATAAAAATATTTGATGTTTTTTTGAACAATCTAATAAAGCCCTAGACAGAGTCAGGCTTGGGTGGACTTACTCAATGAGTTTTCCACAGAGTTATCCACAGTATCTGTGGATTGTGTCCGGGTTTCGAATCGCCTTGATTCTGCGTTGGGCGGCAAATACAACTTTAGAGTTACCGTGGATAACGGATGTACTCAACGAGCTCCTGAGCTTTCGCTGAGGGTTCCGCTGTCATATGGCTGACGGTTATAGCTACTGCAAAGTTCAGCAGAACTCCGATGGTACCGATGCCTTCAGGGGAAATCCCCATAAGCCAGTTTTCGGCCACATTTTCCGACCAGGGTGATCCCGCCCAACGTAGAAATAGGCCCTTGAAGTACTCAATATAGCTGTAGGTAAAGACTAACCCGACAACCATACCTGCGATAGCTCCCTCTTTATTGATGCGCTTATAGAAGATGCCAAGCAATATCGGTGGAAATAGAGATGCAGCAGCAAGCCCGAATGCAAACGCGACAACCTGAGCAACAAAGGCGGGCGGGTAATACCCCAATAGGCCTGCAATGACGATTGCAACACCAGCAGAGATTCTTCCTGCAAGCAGTTCTCTCCGCTCCGAGATATGAGGCATCAGTATGCCCTTCAGTAGATCATGAGATACCGCAGCAGATATAACGAGCAGCAGGCCTGCCGCCGTTGATAATGCTGCGGCAATGCCACCGGCGGCAACGAGTGCGATAACCCATTGTGGTAAAGAAGCAATTTCCGGGTTAGCAAGTACCATGATATCGGGATCCACTCGCAACTCATTGCCATCCCAGCCAAATGCTTGCGCACGCGTGGCGAACTCCGGATTCTGGTCATTATAGTATTGGATTCGACCGTCCTCATTTTTGTCATCAAATTCCAAAAGACCTGTTGCTTCCCAGGTTCTGAACCAGTCTGGCCGATCCTCGTATGCAAGATTTCCGGTTTCAGCGCCAACGGTTCCGATTTGGATTGTCTCGGTGAGATTTAGTCTAGCCATTGAGCCGACTACTGGTGCCGTAAGGTAGAGCAGACCAATGAAAAAAAGCGCCCAACCGGCCGAGTACCGCGCATCACGAACCTTTGGCACGGTGAAAAACCGTACGATGACATGAGGTAGTCCAGCGGTACCAATCATGAGTGCAGTTGTAATGCAGAAGATGTCGATCGTGCTTTTGGTGCCAGAGGTATACGCTGTAAAACCAAGCGCAGTCACCACTTGATCAAGTTTCTGTAGAAAGTAAATTGAGTCACCTTGGATTGTGCTACCAAATGCAATTTGCGGGATAGGTGAGCCTGTAATCTGAAGCGCTATGAAGACTGCAGGGACGGTGTAGGCAAAGATAAGCACGCAGTACTGAGCAATCTGAGTGTAGGTTACGCCTTTCATGCCACCGAGCACGGCGTAAACGAAAACAATACCCATGCCGAATAAGAGCCCCAGCCCTATTGGCACCTCTAAGAATCTTGAGAAGACGATGCCGACACCACGCATCTGTCCAGCGACGTAGGTGAAGGAGATGACAATTAGGCAAATTACCGCAACGATACGGGCGGCACGGGAGTCGTATCGCTCACCAATAAATTCAGGTACGGTAAATTTTCCAAATTTGCGTAGGTACGGCGCCAGTAACAGTGCTAGCAACACGTATCCGCCAGTCCACCCCATGAGATAGACCGATCCGTCGTAACCAAGAAATGCGATAAGACCGGCCATGGAAATGAATGAGGCGGCTGACATCCAATCTGCTGCCGTGGCCATACCGTTTGCGAGTGGGTGCACGTGTTTGCCGGCTACGTAGAAGTCTCCGGTATTGGTAGCTCTAGACCAAATAGCAATACCAATATAAAGAGCAAAACTTGCGCCCACTACAAGATAAGTCAAGGTTCTGAGTTCCATTACGTTTGCCTAGTCTTCGTCTAGATTGTGTTCTCGATCAAGATGGTTCATGCGCCATGCGTAAAAGAAGATCAGACCGATGAAACAAAGAATCGAGCCCTGTTGAGCAAACCAGAAGCCAAGTTCAAAACCAAAAAACTGAAACTGATTTAAAAAATCCGCTAAAAAAATGCCAAAGCCAAACGACACTGTGAACCAGACTGCTAGGCAACCAGCCACGAGCCGAAGATTGGCCCGCCAGTAGAGATGCTTAGTGCTATGGTGTTCTGTCATGAAAAATCCTAAAAATAATCCGGGTTAGTCTCTAGGGATGGCGCAAGATTATTACCAATGGTGTGTAGTTATTACCATATTACCAGTGCAAACGGGTGTTCCCAATCTTGATCTGTACAAAAAGGTCAATCAGACTAGGATTCTATGATCGACCGGCGACGATTTTTGCAGAGTAGTGCGCTGTGTACACTTGCGCCCACGGTAGGATACGCAGCTTGCGAGGACGGTGTGAGTCGGTTTGATGCTAACTCCACAGCAGAGGAAGTTACGCTGGGGTTGGATCTCACAGGAAAGACAGCACTCGTCACCGGTATCAATTCTGGGATCGGTTACGAAACAATGCGAGTCCTCGCATTACGAGGGGCCCATGTTCTTGGCACGGCACGGACGTATGAAAAGGGCCGTATCGCGTGCGACAGCGTTGTAGGTGAGACTACACCGTTAGTTCTGGAACTTTCGGATTTTAATTCCATAGTTACCTGTTCAGATCAGATTCAGGCGATGGGTATGGAGATAGATATTCTGATCTGTAATGCAGGTGCGATATTCGCCGATTTATGGCAAGTGAATGGTGTTGAGGCTCATTTTGTGATCAACCATTTGGGGCATTTTGTGCTGGTAAATCGTCTCTTGAATAGGGTGATCGCAGCACCCCAGGGACGCATTGTTATCGTCGGCAGCCAGGCGCATCAATCCGCTCCCGAGGCTGGTATTCAGTTCTCTGATCTGTCGGGAGCATCCTGGTTCGGCCGTCAAGTAGCATATGGACACTCTAAGCTTGCTAACGGCTTACACTCGCTCGAACTTTCGAGGCGGCTGAAAGATACTCATACAACTTCGAATGTTGTACATCCTGGCATTGTAAGGACCAATATCGCTCGGGATCTTCCTGGTTGGCAGCAGGCAGCGTTCCAAATTTTCGGCTATCTTTTCTTGAAGTCACTTGAGGAAGGTGCAGCGACTACCTGTTACGTTGCTACTAACCCTGATGTTGAAAAAATCAGCGGGTGTTATTTTGCCGATAGTAATCCCGCGACGCCGCACGAAAATATGCAAGACGTTCCTATGGGTGTAAAGCTCTGGGAGGTTTCGGAAAGGCTCACCGAAGGCTATTTAGTCTAATTCTGTGTAGAGTCCAAATTGTGGAGTTAGTAATTGTTGATGGCCTTTTTAAAATAGGACGTCTGGTTTTAGGTGCTGCCAAGCTGAAATATGAGTAACGCGCCAAGATAGCCCGCTGCAGTCATGTAACTCCATGCAAATATTGGCCAACGCCAGGTATTAGTTTCTCGCTTGATTACTGCGAGAGTTGCAGCGCACTGTAAGCACCAAGCGTAAAAGACTAGTAATCCGAGCACCATCGGCAAAGTAAATACGGTTTGTCCGTCTGGCCAGGTTGCGGACTTCAGTCGGTCAGTAAGGCTAGATTCATTCGCCTCAGAGCCAACAGCGTAGATAGTGCCTAGCACAGCGACCACTACTTCCCGAGCGGGAAAACCAGCAATCACTGCCGCAGAAACACGCCAGTCCCAACCAAGAGGCTCAAAGACAGGTTCCACCCATTGACCAGCACGCCCCAGCCAACTTTGTGCCAGTTGTGCAGCCGCAGCCTCGTTATTGA
This sequence comes from Proteobacteria bacterium UBA1148, assembly GCA_002311835.1. Taxonomy (GTDB): domain Bacteria; phylum Pseudomonadota; class Gammaproteobacteria; order Steroidobacterales; family Rariloculaceae; genus UBA6522. Next base: position 66,131 of record DBZY01000014.1, read on the forward strand.
TGCTGCTAATCTCTGCAGCGAGCACGTCATCAGCTAAGATTGCGCTGGCTTGTTCTTGGGCACTCAAACGTTCCGTCTCAATGCTGTCTGAGCGGGGAAAATACGCCATAGCCCAGATAAGAATGGCGACGGTAAAAATGACTGTGCCCGCACGGCGTAGAAAGATTCGAGCCCGATCCAGGAGTTTAAAAAGTACGGTGCGTAGACTAGGTAAATGGAATTCAGGTAGAGCCAGAATAAAGGATGGGTTTGGTCCACGTAGAGCTGAACGCTTTAGCAGAAGAGCTGTTCCTACACCGCCCAGTATTCCCAGCATGTAAAGACCAAATAGAACGAGTCCCTGGAGATTAGCAAAACCTATACTGCTGTTAGGGATGAATGCGGCAATTAAGAGGGCATAAACTGGTAATCGTGCCGAGCAGGTCATGAAGGGTGCAGCGATGATTGTCGCAATTCGATCACGTCTGTCTGGTATGACGCGGGTTGCCATAATGCCCGGAATCGCGCAAGCAAAACCTGAAATCAATGGAATAACGGACTGTCCAGAGAGTCCTACCGCACGCATGGCTCGGTCCATAAGAAAAGCTGTCCGTGCCAAATAACCGGTGTCTTCCAAGACGATAATAAACAGGAAAAGAATGAGTATTTGGGGTAGAAAAATAATAACACTGCCTACACCAGCAATGACCCCATCGGCAAGAAAACTGCTTACTATCCCAGATGGCAGAGTGCTTTGTATCCAAACGCCTAGGCCACTAGTTGCTGCGTCGATAATATCCATGAAAGGAGTTGCCCAGGCGAAAACAGCTTGGAAGATAATGGCCATTAGGCCAAAAAATAGAGCCGTCGCTGGAATCGGCCGGTTTAACCAATTAACAAGTTTCGTGGCCCACCGAATTGGGGTAAAGGCTCTAGTCTCAAGTTGAGGTAGAGTTTTATTAATCCAGTTATACCGTGCCCGTGTCTCCACAGCTATTGGAGGATCGTTGCCGCAGAGTGTGTTGCGGTGTTTCTGAATCTGGGCATCAGCATTTGCACCTAGGGCCTCCCGAAGTTTTGAAACTGCAGCCGGATCCCCGTCGATAATTGCTCGTTCGATCTCTGTGAGCGTCAATGATGAATTGCCAATTTTCTTTTCAAGAGTTTTTGCTGAGTGGCGTAATTCTGGCCAGAATGATGTATCAGAGGTGTTTCTCTCCTCACCCACGACTTCGTTGATTATGGAACGAAGATGAGCCATTCCTCTGCCCGTAGTGGCGACGATCTCGGACACCGGTATACCACCAAGCTCGTTTTTTAGAGCATTAGTATCGATTCGAATATTTTTGTTGATTGCGGCGTCAGTCATAGTGAGCACGACCACGATCGGTCGGCCGAGCTCGACAAGCTGTTGGAGAAGATAAAGGCCCTGGTAGAGTCTGGTGGCATCGACCACCGCCAGAATTATGTCTGGTTGTGGGGTCCCAACTACGCGGCCTAATAGCACGTCGACGGCGATTCGCTCATCTGCTGAATTCGGGCTCAACGAATAGATTCCCGGTAGATCAATGAGATCAAAACTTAAGCTGTCTAAGGTAAATTTACCGACTCGCTTCTCCACCGTAACGCCAGGGTAGTTTGCAGTTTTTTGTCTTAGTCCTGTAAGCCGATTGAATACAGTGCTCTTTCCGGTATTGGGATTCCCGACTAGGGCTAGAGTCATCTGCTGAGAGATGACCAGATCCTCGATAGGGATATTGATTGTTGTGGACTCGGGCATTAGTTCAAGTTGCGACTGGTGTGGATATAACGCGAAAATGTTGTGCATCGGAGCGGCGGAGAGATAGCGCACTACCGTAGAGGAGAAACTCCATTGGGTCTCCGCCTAGAGAACCACCCAGACATTCAAGCTCTGCGCCCTCAACGAGTCCCATAATCATAAGTCGCTGAACGCTCTGCTCGGCAGCATCAATGCCACAGATGCGAGCACGATTGCCTCTTTTCAGGTCGGCCAATGTCAAAAAGCTATCCCTTGACAGTTTTTGTCAGTTGGTCAATTAAAGTGAGCGATAAAACCGTTCGTCGTAGAGAGCCCCGCTAAGAGGAAATAGACTCGCCCTGAAAGACTTAGTATGAGTCGCTCCGTAATGCTCTTCTTGGGCCTCCGGATTTTCCCAGGCTTCCACCACCGTCATGTGATTTCTGCGGTTCGATTGAACAAGGACGTCGAAACGAGTATTGCCGGCATCATCGCGGCTTGCTGACGCTAACGTTTCGAGAAGCCCAACTGCCACTTCTGTGTTGTTGGGGGTGACATCTACATGTGTTATTGCGAAAACCCCGCCAGGTCCAATATTACCCCCAGCTGCCGTTGCGAGATCACCATGTGGGCGCGCATCGGCGGGGCTATAGAGGAGGGGTTCCAGGTTGTCATGAAAGATCGCTGTCTGCCTTGAACTGGCATAAGCATCACGAGCTTCTGCATCACGCCAAGTTTCGAGGATGGCAAAGTGACTAGGTCGGCCTATACGCTGAAGAGCCTGGAATAGCGCATTTCCATTTGCATCGCTACTTTCCTGAACGTAGGCGGTGAGTAATTCGGCTACTTCATCTGCGGCAGAAGGTGCAACTTCGATATAGGTCACCATATACGCTGTGCCATCATCTTGTGCGCTAGTGATCTGCGCAAAACTGAGTACCAGGGCCGCAAAGGCCAAAGACAAATATTGAGAGAATCCCATCGTGAAGTCCTCTTTAATTATTATCGGATGGTTATTGATAGGTAATTCTAACCTTATTAGGCTTCGTTCGTCCCGTCGTTCCTCTGTGTGCTTTCAGTACGGGCTCACACAGTAAAAGATTAAGAGATGAGCGCCTCAATCGGCTAGCTTCCGTATCGCCGGACTCGGATGTCTGCTTGCTCTTTGTGACCCATAAATCCCTCCAGGTCACAAAGTCTTGAGCAGTACTCACCAATTTTGAGTGAGGCTTCCTCTGTGATTTTTTGATATGTGCAGGTCTTAATAAACTTCCCTACCCACAGCCCACCTGTATACCGAGCGGCTTTCTTGGTAGGTAGCGTATGGTTGGTGCCGATTACCTTATCTCCATAAGCTACATTTGTTTCTGGTCCGAGAAAGAGGGCGCCGTAGTTGGTCATTTTCTCAAGGAAGTAATCAGGATCGTGGGTCATGACCTGCACATGTTCTGATGCTATTTCATCGGCGATGTGCACCATTTCCTCCACAGTATCGCAGACGATAACTTGTCCGTAATCATGCCAGGCTGTCCCAGCGATCTCCGCCGTTGGTAAAATGCCCAGCTGGCGATCAACCTCAACCATCGTGTCCTTGGCCAATTTTTCGGAGTTGGTTAGCAGAATCGCAGGAGAGGTGGGCCCGTGTTCGGCTTGTCCCAACAGATCGGCGGCACAGAGTTCGCCATCAACGCTATCATCCGCGATCACTAGTGTCTCGGTTGGACCTGCTAGCAGATCAATCCCCACGCGCCCGAAGAGCTGTCTCTTTGCTTCTGCAACGTACGCATTACCTGGACCAACAATCATATCTGCGGGGTCGATGCTCTGTGTACCAAGCGCCATTGCTGCTACGGCCTGCACGCCACCAAGACAGTAGATCTCATCCGCCCCGGCCAAATCCATAGCGACAACGATGGCTGCACTAGGCGCACCCTTATAAGGTGGAGCTGCTGCAATGATTCGCCGTACTCCTGCCACTTTAGCTGTGACAACACTCATGTGAGCCGATGCCACCATGGGGTATTGCCCTCCTGGGACATAGCAGCCAACACTATTTACCGGGAGATTCTTATGTCCCAGTATCACGCCTGGCAGCGTCTCGACCTCAACGTCTCTGAGCGCATCTTTTTGTATCTGAGCGAAGTTTCTGATCTGTGTCTGAGCAAATTTAATATCTTCAATTACCTGTTTGGGGAGTTGCTGGTGGCAAGCTTTGATGTCATCTGCGCTTAGACGGAAAGACTCGGGCGACCATTGATCGAACCGTTCAGAGAAATCTCTAAGGGCCTCGTCGCCGCGAGAGCTAATATCTTGAAGAATGTTCTCGACAGTTTGGCGAATCTTGGCCTCCTCCAAGGCAACCTCATCTGCAGATTTACCTTGTTTCAGGTAGCGTGCCATAGCGATTCTCCGAATTTTCGGCGGCGTAGCCGTCTAGACATGCTAGGTAATGTTGACTTCTACTGCAAACCTGTGGTCCATGTGGATACAGGAGTAGCCCGCGAGTGAAAACAACATGACTAAATGGGATTTATCTGGACGTGTCGCGTTAATTACTGGAGCTAGTCGCGGAATTGGTGAGGCGTGCGCGGAGGCTATGGTTGAGTCTGGCGCACATGTGATCGCCGTGGCAAGAAATCAAAAAAACCTAATGTCTCTAGCAGATAGGCTTGGAGATTCGATTGAGATTTGGGTCGAGGATATCAATGAAGGGCTTTTTCGTGATCGCATAGAGAACCTCGATCGTCTGGATATTATGTTTAACAACGCTGGTATTAATTCTCCACGGCCTTTCATAGACATCCCCGAAGACTCCCTTGATGAAATGATTCAGCTTAATGTGAAGGCGTTGTTTTTAGCAGCGCAGAGTGCAGCGCGAGTGATGCTTCGTGCCGGGAACGGCGGTTCAATTATCAATATGTCATCGCAAATGGGTCATATTGGCGCTCCGAATAGAACGGCTTACTGCATGACTAAACATGCTGTAGAGGGGTTGACGAAAGCAATGGGCGTTGAGCTGGCATCTCATGGCATACGAGTCAATTCTGTTGCGCCGACATTTATCGAAACCCCGATGACAGTACCTATGTTTGAGGATGCTGAATTCAAACAGTGGGCGCTGGACTGTATTCCAATGGGACGTATCGGACAACTCCATGAGGTGGTTTCTGCAGTGATGTTCTTAGCATCATCCGATTCGTCGCTGATGACTGGATCTAGCCTAAAGATAGACGGCGGTTGGACAGCACGATAGTTAGGGTATTTCCATCGGTTGTGGTGGTAGCGAACGTGGGGCGAATACGTATATCGAGATGAAGGTGGAAAACTGTGCGAGAACTTTTTCTTAATTTGTGATGCACTCGTATGGTTCAACTTTAACGTCCGGCAACCAGATCCAAGTCTTACCCATTACAACCGGCTGAGTGAATGTTGCCGGATCCGTTACCGTTATCTCATATTGTAGTTTGCTCCCGTTTTCGATGGGTGTGAAACGCTCGGCGATCTCAATATTCTCGCTCGTTGGAATACCCCTACTGGCGAAATAGCCCCAATTTATCTCTGTCGTCATGACAACAAGAGTGTCGCCCTCCCAGTGACCCGTTGAGTACCCTAGGATCGATGGTGCTGGTATGACAGAAGGCTGTGCACCCATGTGGATTGTGCGAGTAGTATCATATTCCTCGATTTGCACGGTGATGATGTTCCCCTCATCAATGAATTCTAGAGGGTAGGGGGCACTCATGATTGCGGGCATTCCCTTAAGTCCACAATTAAGTAGCGGATCATCTGTGAGTGGATCGAAGGTCGCTTGTGCTTCACGAGCTTCCTCCGTGAGAGGGTATTCCGGCAGCCACAAAAAATGTTGCCCGCCCGCCAGCGTGGTGCTCCATACACGGAAAATGCCTCTTTCCTCTGCGGATGAGTCTCCGGATTCGGCGAACCACCGATCGTTCGTTCCCCACAATCGGTCAGACCAGCGTAGGTCCGCAGGCTCGGCTTCGAACATAAAGACAAATTCTTCCCCAGTGGGTAGCAGCATATTATTAACAAATATTCCTTGCCCACGTCGTGTTGGCCAGCCAGCTACCTTGACCTGATCACCAATCTTGACGAACGGTTCAATAACGTCCATCCGACGCATGATGCTCAGCGAGTGGGTTTCCAGATCCCAATCGGCTACAGCGCCATTATTATTTGTCACTTTGAGCGTAAAACTCACATGTGGGTTTCTCCATAAAATCTCAGTGACTTCTCCCTCAAGCTCCATTATCACGCTTGGGTTAAAGTGCACACTGACGCTATGGTGGGAAAAAACTAACCCCGGTAGCGTGCACATGGTCAGCAGCCTGAACATTCCTCGAATACCCATCGATTCTGTCTCCCCAGATCTATTAAGCTAGCGCTTGGTGTTGTTTGTTATTGCGTCTCGTAAAGCCCGAGCACGATTCTAATACAAGGTTCGACAACTATCCGTCCCCTCGGCATCTGATGCAAGCACTAGGTGAGGACACGCTGGCGAGCGTTTCCACGGAAGGCGAAGAGATCTGTAGAATTAGCAGTGAAAATATTCAAATAACGATTCCTGGAGAAGATGATGAAAGGTGTTAGCTGCGTTACGGTTATGACTGTTCTAGGTGTTGCCGTCAATCTACCGTCACTGGTTAACGGGCAAGCATCTACCAATGATCGGCCGATTATGGGTGATCTGCCACGTGTCTCATTAGAGATCTATTACGTTGATCCTCCGGGAGTGACCGTGGAAACTTTGCTTACAGGACTCGATGTGGTTTGGAGTTTAGAGTTTGCTGCGGATGGTCGAATGTTTTTGACTGAAAAGGCTGGACGAATCCGTGTAGTGAGCGCTGAGGGTGAACTCGACCCAATGCCCTGGGCGTCGCTTAATAACGTGAGCGCAGAAATTCGTGAAAATGGCTTGAACGGCTTAGCTCTGCATCCTCGGTTCTCAGAGGAACCTTGGATTTATGTTATGTACACGGTGGATAAGGACGGAGATGAGGTGGCTAATCGTGTCAGTCGTTTTCGCGAAGTGAACGGACGGGGCATAAACGAGGAGGTTTTGCTTGATGATCTTCCAGGTTCAACAAACCATAATGGAGGGCGCATCCGTTTCGGCCCAGACGGCATGCTTTACGTTGGGACTGGAGATGCCCGTGTTCGAGAGCGTGCCCAAAGGTTAGATAATCTAGGCGGGAGCATCCTTCGAATTACGCCTGAAGGGGCTGTACCAGACGACAACCCCTGGCCGAATAACCCTATTTGGGCCTATGGTATGCGAAACCCACTTGGTATTGCTTTCCGTCCGGATGACGGCGCGCTTTTTGTAGCGGATCATGGTCCTACAACAGAATGGGAGCCCCGTATTGGCGCCTTCGACGAACTCAATCTTGTGCAGAAAGGCAAAAACTATGGTTGGCCACGGGTGGTAGGCGCTCCTGGTATTCCCGATTACGTGGACCCACTTCTCTCGTGGATTCCTTCCGTACCTCCTGGGGATCTAGTTTTTCACAACGGTGATCTTTACTTGACAGCTCTCTGGTCCGAAGCGTTGATTCGGATGCGTTTCCAAGATTCTGGTGATCCCAATCATGTAACTGGCGTGGAGCGATGGTTTAACAGTCGTGTTTGGCGGGACGGTGTGCCTGCTGTAGGAGCGTACCGTCGGGTCAGGGCACTTGCTGTGGGTCCGGATGGGGCAATCTATATGGGTACCAGTAACCGTGATGGCCGTTTTGAGCCTGGGCCGGACGATGATCGGGTAGTACGTATCGTGTTCGAGGATAATTAGAGGTCTAGATATGCGTCACTTAATCGGTGTCATTCCTGTCTCATGTGTTGTGTTGCTGTGTACTGTGAGGGTCGCGGCTCAGGAGGTGTTCTACGCAGACGTTACGGACGTCAATTTACCACCTGGATTAGCCGGACAGTGTATGGATGCTGATTCGGGAGATGCTGACGGGGACGGCGATCTAGATTTAGCGTTAGCCATGGAATTTCAGACAAATATTTTGTTGCTCAATGATGGAGCCGGGGTATTTTTTAATGCATCGCAATTGTTGCCTAGTACCCAACGTGATAGCGAAGAGATTGAGTTCGCAGATTTCGACGGTGATGGTGACCTAGACCTTGTGGTCGTGAGCGAGGATGACCAGGTGAACGAACTCTACCTGAATACGGGTAACGGCACTTTCAGTGATGCTAGCGATAGAATCCCAGTACAAGGGGTTTCGAATGCCCTTGTTGTTGTAGATCTAGATGGTGATGGAGCTTTAGATATTCTAGTCGGTAACCATGGGGTAGATCGAGTGTTAATCAACGATGGTGTTGGTAACTTCTCGGACCAATCAGACCGGTTCTGGATTAACGATTCTCCAACTCAGGATCTAGAGTTAGCCGATGTTGACGGTGATGGCGATCTTGACTTGTTAGTTGCGAATGAAGGCCAGAATCAACTTTTTCTCAACGACGGGCAAGGATTTTTTATCGACGCAACAGATGGTCATATGCCCCGTCGAGACGATGAGTCACGTGAGATTAAAGCTGCCGATATGGATGGTGACGGTGATCTAGACCTCATTGTCGCGAACGTGCAATTCGTGTTGAACGCACCGCACCGCGATTATCTGTTGCTAAATAACGGCTTCGGCGTATTTACAGATGGTGTTCGCGAACGGCTGCCGGATGGAGATCGAGATCACTTTACAGTTCAAGTAGTTGATCTCGATGGTGATGGTGACACAGATATTCTTGCGCCATTGACACGCCTCTCGGGTGATCCTGGAGATTATCGTATTTTGCTAAATGATGGGTCTGGGTATTTTGTTGTGGCGGACCCAGATAGCGTGTTGCCATCTTCCGTATTTGGAAACGGATTTGACATCGAAGTTGCAGACTTTAATGGAGATGGTGGGGAGGATCTTTTTTTGTGCAACCGGAGCTACTCACGTGACCCTGGCGAAGCTGTTGCAGCTGGTGGTCAGCCCAGATTGTTGCTTCGGCGTATGTTGCAGTGAGGGCTAATTAGCTACTGCAAATTCACCATCTCCAGAAGTTCGCGTGAATAACGATTTTGAGCCTCAGTATAGATCGGCGCTACGGCCGCCACGAACTCTTCTCGCGCTTCGGGCGTCAGTTCCGTTATTTCGCCGCCTGCCTCCCGAATGATTGTCTGAGCCTCTTCTTCTTCTCGATCATGTAGCTCACGTTGTAAGGTTACGGCGTCCTGAGCGGCGTGACGTATCCCCGTTTGTATCTCTTTCGGCCAGGTATCAAAGGAGGGTTGGTGTATAAAAATAGGCCGTGACAGGTAGGAATGAAATGTCGTTGTATGGAAGCGTTGATAAGGATAGATATTGTACGTAACTGTGTTAGCGAATGGATTTTCTTGACCATCCAGAGTACCTGCCTGAATTCTCTGGATAGCTTCCGAAAGATTAATGGCCTGTGGATCAGCACCAAGGAGCTCGAATGTTCGAGCCTGTACTCCTAGAACACGAATTTTTAGACCTTGCAAATCCTCAAGCTTATCTACCGGTCTAATGTTGTTGGAGATATGACGAAATCCGTTTTCAAAATAGCCTAGGATTCTGTAGTTATTTGCTGCCTCAAGACTAGTAGTTGCGGATTGTCCAAGCGGCCCATCCATGGCAGCACGGGCTGCGGTAGTGTCCGAAAATAAGAAGGGTAGAGCAGCTAGCTCTAGTTCGGGGACGTCCGTCATAGTCACGTACCCTACGGTAAGCAGGCCAGAATCAACTAGCCACCTAAGGTCTCCACCACCACCGTAGCCCACGTCCATAACGTTATAGGTATACCGAATCGATAACTCATCCCCGAACTCTTCTTCCAACCGATCACCGATGAGCTTCAGGCCTAAGCTAAAACTCGTGGTTGGTGGGGCATAACCGCCCATGCGAATCTGAATAGGTCGTCCTGTGGCGCTGGACGGAGCGACTCGCTGGGCTCTGGTAGGGGTCAGTTTTAGTGCGAGCCCAGTCGCACCAATTAATGCTGAGGTTTTCAGGAAGTGTCGTCTCGACATGGTGTTTCCTTCTACACGGCGTTAGCTGAGGATTACGATCCTCCGAGATTCCCCTAGTGTCAACCCGGTTGACCAAAGCGTGGATTAAGGGGGTAGAATGGACTCACAGAATTGGGGTATGGGGCACTGAGCACATTTGCGGCTCACCCGGGGAGGTGTTGTGAAGGTCCTTTTTCTTTTAGTTTGTCTTGCATTCTTGCCAACAAGTGGCATGAGCCAGCCTCGCTTTGATGTCGTCGAAACGACTATCGCTGAAATCCATAGTGCTTACGCCTCCGGATTACTAACATCCCGACAGCTTACGCAGCTCTACCTTGACCGAATCGAGGCCTATGACCAGCAGGGACCAACTATTAACGCGGTCATCACACTCAACGCTGATGCGCTCCAGGATGCCGATCGGCTTGACGAGGCTTTTCAAGAAACCGGATTCGTCGGCTCACTCCACGGCATCCCAGTAGTGATCAAGGATCAGGTCGATGTGGTAGGAATGCCCACCACGCTAGGTTCAATCCTTTTTAGAGATTACTACCCGGATAGAGATGCTTTCGTGATCGAAAAACTCAAGGAAGCTGGAGCAATCATTCTGGCCAAGGTCACTCTGGGCGAGCTGGCGGGTGGAGATACCTATGGCTCGTTATTCGGTTCTACGCGGAATCCATACGCGTTGGACAGAACTGTTGGAGGCTCGTCCGGCGGCTCCGGTGCCAGTGTGTCAGCTAACTTCGCCACCATTGCCGTGGGACAAGAGGGTTTTGCGTCGATTCGCCGACCTTCGGGCTGGAACGGCGTCGTCGGTATGCGCCCCAGCGCGGGTCTGGTGAGTCGCGGCGGTGTTTTTGCAGGGTGGCCTCAGCTTTCTGGCTCTCTCGGGCCCATGGCTCGAACGGTAGAAGATCTGGTAGCGCTTCTAGACGTGCTAGTGGGCTACGATCCAGAGGACCCGCTCACGGCGCACGGCGTAGCTCACTATTCAGGAAGTTTTAGTCGTTTTCTCGATGCGGATGGCCTAAGCGGTTCGCGTCTGGGGATCCTGCGGGAGTCAATAGGTGTCGCATCGGAACCAGAATCAGAAGATTTCGCTAAGGTTGATGCGATGTTCGAACGCTCCATCGCAGAGCTTAGGGCTGCGGGAGCGATTGTTTTGGATCCAATTGTTATCCCCAATCTCAAAGAGCTCCTAGGGAATCCTAGTAGCCTGAGCCCAACGGAAAACGACGAATCATTCAGGGAATACTTTGGGAGAAGTAGCCAGCCACCGTTTGCTTCTTTGGAGGAAATGCTCTCTGCGCCTGAGTTCGACGAAGTTACGCGCTATGCGCGGATTCGCTTTAGGGCTATGGTGCCAGCCGCAGGGGTGGAACGTGTTAGTCGTGGCCCCTATGCCAGCACGGAAGTGGGAACTTCAAGGCACTACGATTACCTAGTCGCCCGTGATCAGCTAATGCACAACCTTCTGAAGGTAATGGCGGATCATCAATTGGATGCTATCGTGTACAAGGCTGTAGAGCACCAGCCGACACTGATCGAAGACGGTCTCAATCCACCCTTTGTTAATACCAAAGGTGTTCCGTTCGTCAACACATTTCTCGTTTACGTTCCGGCGATCGTCGTGCCGTCTGGATTTACAACGGATAATTTGCCGGTGGGCATCACGTTCATGGGTAGACCCTATGACGATGGAGCCATGCTGAGGTTGGCTTATGCGTACGAGCAGACTACTCATCACCGCAGACCGCCGAGTACTACGCCACCCCTCGATTAGTCTGAGCTCAATCTGCAACGTTCTCGCTCGATGAGTGCTTCCCGTTGGCAGCGGTGGTTACATCAGCCTCAAACTCAGCCGCTGCGTTGGGTGCTCTATCAGGTTCACTTGTGGGTCGGAATCGTCATCGGCCTCTACGTTTTCGTAATCAGCCTGTCGGGGAGCGCGGTCGTATTTCGGCGAGAGTTAACTCGCTGGCTACTGCCACCGGGGAATAATCTAGACAGTGGATTTCCGCTAGCACTCCGCGTTTTGGAGTGGCTGGTGGATTTTCACGACAATCTGCTTGCGGGCTCGGTGGGTCGTGACGTTAATGGTGTTGGCGCAATTTTAGTGACGGTCATGCTGGTGACGGGCGCGGTTATTTGGTGGCCAGGTCCACGTCAATGGCGCCAGAGTTTGGTAGTGGTGCGCCCATCCAAGACACAGCGTTTCAGCTGGCGTTTACACAGTGCACTTGGATTCTGGGGAGGGTTCTTGTTGTTCGGTTGGTCTATGACTGGGATCTACTTTGCTTTCCCTGAACCATTCGAGTGGTTCTTTAATACATTTGATACTGATCCCCAAGATCTCGAGCGACCGGGCGAAGCTATTCTCTTAGTGTTCATAGACTTACATTTTGGCCGTTTTGGTGGACTCACGATTCGCGTACTTTGGGTTATTCTCGGTCTACTACCAGCGGCCCTCTTTGTGACCGGTTTTATGGTCTGGTGGAAACGTGTATGGCCCAGCCGTAAACTTCTAGATCGTTGACTGAGAGTATGCTTCGACAAGAGCCCGTATATGGGTTAATAGAGGATCCAAGCAATGGATTTCAATTTACCACCAGAGATAGAAGCTTATCGAACCCGCATAAGAACATTTGTTGATGAGTATATTCTTCCTCTAGAAGGTAATTCAGAAAATTTCGATTCTCATGAGAGCATCGCACTTCCGCTTCTCCAAACACTGCGAGAGCGTGCAAAGGCAGAAAATCTTTGGGCGTTGCAAGTCTCAAAAGCGAGGGGTGGAGGGGAGTTGCCTATGGTAGGAATGGCGGCTTGTTACGAGGAGATGGGACGCTCTTTGTACGGACCCGTGGTCTTCAACTCTCATGCGCCGGACGACGGTAATATGATGTTGTTGGAAAAAGTTGCGACAGATTCACAAAAGGATAGATGGTTACAGCCACTGATTGACGGACTTGTGTGGTCCTCTTTTGCAATGACTGAGCCAGCACCAGGTAGCGGTTCTGATCCGGGCGGGATGATGCAGACCCGGGCTATAAAGCGTGGTAATAAGTGGGAAATTAGAGGGCATAAGTGGTTTATCAGTGGTGCTGGTGTTGCGGGACATTTCATTTTAGTAGCTAGAACTTCGGATCATCCACGAAAAGGTTTGACGGCATTTCTATTCCATAAAGACCAACCCGGTTGGCAGATTGAGCGGCGGATCCCAACAATGGGACCGGAGGAGCATGGTGGGCACTGCGAACTTACTTTCGACGGGCTTACTATTGACGATGAAAATAGGCTTATGGAGGTTGGTGATGGGCTAAAGGTAACTCAAATCCGTCTGGGCACTGCTCGGCTTACGCACTGTATGCGTTGGCTAGGACTTTCGAAAAGGTGTTTGGAAATCGCCCAGGAGTACGTTGGAGATCGGGAAGCGTTTGGAAAGAAGCTTAATGATTATGATGGCGTACAGTGGATGTTGGGGCAAGCTGCGATGGATATTCACATAGGGCGTCTATTGACGATGCACGCGGCGTGGAAAATCGATCAGGGAGATTTTGCCCGCAAAGAAGTCTCCATGGCAAAAGTTACAGTTGCTGACACGCTACACAAAGCCGCGGACACTGCAATTCAATTAAACGGTGCTCGCGGCTACTCTAAGGATACTGTGCTTGAGCGGATCTATCGATATGCGAGAGCAGCGCGTCTCGTCGATGGTGCTAGCGAAGTTCACAAGATGGTGCTCGCGCGTAATCTTGCGAAAGAGCGTTCCGATTTCTGGTCCTGGGGAGCGTCAGGGTTGTGACCGCAGAGCATGGGTTCAATATTGCCTGTGTGACAGATTACTTAGAGAAACATCTCCCTAGTTTTTGCGGTCCAGTTCGCATCGAGAAATTTCCCCAAGGACAGTCTAACCCTACATTTCGTATTGACACTCCATCCGGATCCATAGTTCTACGCCAAAAACCTTTAGGGAAGCTTCTCAAGTCGGCTCACGCTGTGGATCGAGAATATAAAGTGCTATCGGCGCTTCAGAATTCCAACGTACCGGTTCCCAAGGTATTTCATTTATGTACGGATGACACTGTCCTTGGGAGTTGGTTCTATGTAATGGAATATGTCGAGGGCAGAGTTTTCCTAGATCCAGCATTGCCGGATCTAACTCATGCTCAGAGGGGTTGCGTGTACGATGAAGCGAACCGTGTGTTGGCAGCCATACATGCTATTGATATCAATGCTACTCATCTTAGTGACTTCGGGCGACCTGGCAACTACTACGAACGCCAGGTGAACCGATGGACGAAACAATATAGGGCATCTGAAACACAGCGGATCGAGGCAATGGAAATGCTTATGGGTTGGTTGCCTGACCATATTCCGGAAGATGATGGTCGAATTTCTCTTATTCATGGCGACTATAGGTTGGGCAACATCATGTTTGCGCCGGATACGATGAAAGTTGTAGCAATTTTGGACTGGGAGCTATCTACTCTTGGTCACCCTATCGCTGATCTTGCTTACTTGTGTATGCAACGCAGACTAGGCAGAGATGCACCTATCGTAGGTCTTGCTGATCTGGACCTAGAAGCTCTCGGTATTCCGCGCGAGACAGATTTCCTTGAGAGTTACTGCCAGCGAGCAAATCTCGATAGTGTTGAACCATGGTCGTTTTATCTCGCCTGTTCTTTTTTTCGTCTCGCCTCAATATGTCAAGGCGTATTAAAAAGATCGATAGACGGTAACGCATCTAGTAAGCAAGCATCTGAGTTGGGGGCTATGGTGAAACCGTTAGCGGTGCTTGGCATGGAAGCTGCGCTTTCGGCGAGTTAGGCGCTATTTTAAGCAAGTCGAATCGTATGACCACCGTCAACTGATAGGACAACGCCAGTCATATAGCTTGATGCATCACTAGCCAAAAGAAGTAATGGGCCGGTCAGTTCATGAAGTTCACCGGTACGTCTTGGTGGGAATCGCTCCACGTATTTTTGACCTTGTTCACTAGAGAGGAATGCCTTATTCATCTCCGTGGGGAAGTACCCAGGACAGAGCACGTTTACTCGAATATCGTGCCTCCAGAGTTCAGTTGCCATGGTTTTTGTCAGATGGATGACAGCAGCCTTAGAGGTTGCGTATGCGGCCCAGCCTGGGGCAGCCCCGATGCCTGCAACAGAGGCAATATTCACGATGACGCCCGGATGCCTCGCTTCAATCAGTCGACGAGTTGCTTCCCGGGATACCCATCGCAAACCATTCACATTGACTTCAAATACTTTGTCCCAGTCCGAATCCTCTACTTCAAGGAATTTCCCGGTTTCAGCAATACCGGCACAGTTGACAACGATGTCAATTAGCCCGATCGATTCAACGGTTTTTTCGAATAAGGAGTTAATGCTTTCCTGATTAGTTACATCGAGCTGAGATGCGATAGCAGAACCATTCATAGTATTAATTTCTGTGACGAGTTCATTCAGGTGGTTGATGCGCCTGGCACTGGCTACGACATGTGCGCCAGCTTCCGCGAGAACTTTGGCGAAATGTCTTCCCAAGCCGCTTGATGCGCCTGTTACAAGGGCTACTTTTCCAGTTAGAGAGAAAAGTTCCTGGATCATTGAAGGTTAATCCTTATAGGTAGGCATGAAGGCTGATCGATTTATGCAAACACATGACATGCGCAGATTCGCTCGTCTTTTTTTGACTCAGCATTGTAACCTCCGTCGAAAAGGTGTGGGGGTTTTTAAGGTGCCTATAAAGATCTGGTCATCGGGGGGAGAAGTCCTGGACTCCAGAAGCCTTAGGTATGATCATGAGGTCATGGACATCAAATCTTTAGGGCTCTAAAAGAATTCATGGGGGGAGGAACCACGATGCTCCAATTAGATCGAGGTATTGAGCCTGTATTGAGACTTTCTAGTCTTTTATCTATCTTGCTACTGGTTGGCTGCAGCTCTCAACAGGAAGGCATATCCGACACTTCGACTGTGGGGGCAAACAATGCTGAAGCGCAGAACATGCGCTTGGTGGGGTATCACGATCTCCAGACTCGCTCGGCGTACCAGCCAGTGGTGCACGTTTATGGAAACCGACGCATTTTATTCGTTGGACTACATGCTGGTGAGGCCTTCAATCCTGAGACGGGGCTGACAGAGGTCAATGGTCTGTCAATTCTGGATGTGACTAATCCCAATTTACCAACGCTGCTAAAACATCTCCCCCCTACAGGTCTTGAAGCAAGTGGTAGCCAACACGTCCAGATTTGTGATGGGGATGTTTTGCCGGAAGGGGATCCTGATCGGGTGTATATGGTTCGCACCAACGGCCTGGTCGCATACGAGATGTTTGACGTAACAAATCCCGCAGAGCCCAAGTTTATGTCTACCATCGGAGTCACTGGTTTTTCATCCCGACCTGAATCCAGTAGAGGTATCCGCGAGACCCACAAGATTCAATGGGACTGTGAGACTGGTATTGGTTACTTCAATGGGACTCCTGAAGGCTGGCGAGTTACACGTGTTCTACAAGCGTTTGATCTGAGTAACCCAGAGGAGACCCGACACATCCGTGACTTTGGACTCGTGGGGTGGGAGCCAACGGCTGAGGGGCCGCTTCCAGCCTATTCTGTATCCGGGTTGCACCAACCGTTTATTTTGGGCAACCGTATGTATATTGGTTACGGAAGTGGTAACAGCGGAATCCTCCAGATCTTAGATAGAGAGAAATTCCTTAACGGTGATCCCGATGTAGAAGATCCATTTGAACCGACACCTGAAAATCTTCTCTACCCACAGATTTCTCGTTTAGACATGCCAAGCTATTGGGGTGTACACACTGCGAAACCGATGCTTGGTGTGGAAGTTCCGGACTACAGAGGCGATGTGGGGCACAGCGTTCGGGATTTCTTGATTGTTCCTTCCGAGGCTGGAGGAAGCGCGGTTTATTGCAGAGGGGTGCGTGATGTTGTGTTTTTCATTGACATTACTGAAGAGAGCAATCCCTACCCTGTTTCGACATTTCAGGTGTCAGACGAACCTGGAGATTACTGTGGTCGCGGTGGTCGCTTCGGCCCGCATTCAGTCCACGATGCCTACCATCCGGCTTTTGATCATACTTTGGCACTTTTTTCATATTTTAATGCAGGAGTTCGTGTCGTGGATGTCAGGAATCCTTTCCAGCCTGTTGAGGTTGGCTACTATGTTCCTGAGACTACAGAGGACACCATTGAGCTATGTGCAGAGGTTAATAGTATAGAGAGATGCGATGCCGCTATTCAGACGAATAACGTTAACATCGACGATCGAGGTTTCGTCTATATTGTGGACCGTTCTCATACGGGGCTGCATATTTTGGAATTAACGGGCGAAGCTAAGGAGCTCATTGAACTACAGTGATTAATCAGCGCGAAACATGAATCGTTAGGACGCAGCGGAAAGTGGGAGTTGGAGCCACGCGTTGTTCAGAACTCGCAAAGGAGAAAGTTGCTTCATAAGCTTTCGTTCGGGAACCCATTAGACGGCATGTCATTTGTATAAAATTTTCCTAGTTCTTAGCGCTACTGTTTTGCAGGTTCTGTTACCGTTAAGGGCGTCAGCCGAGCTTTACACATTGCGGGTAGGCTCCGGTCACCCCGCTGGCCCTACCGCCTATGTTACGGTCTTGCGTGATTATCTAGTTCCTGAGCTAAGGCGACGGGTTGCGGAAGAGACTGAGCATGAGCTGAGGATTATTGAGGGGTATGCTGGTTCTATTGCCTCAGTAGCGGAGACGCTTGAGGCGGTGCAAATTGGAATTCTAGACATCGGTGGATTCTGTACATGTTTCGAGCCAGCCAAGCTTTTTATCCATAATTTTCAGTACTTTGCACCATTTGGGCCTCAGGATGCTCAGGTTGGTATTCGGATTGCACGTCAGGTCTATGACACCCATCCGTGGCTCATGGAACACTTGGAAGAGAACTATCGACAAACAGTCATTGCTATCAATGGGTGGGATAATTATCACCTTGGTTCAAGTGTATCCTGGGAAACCATGGATGATCTGAGAGGCGTGAAGATTGCGGGTGCAGGGCCTAATCTGCCGTGGCTTGAGTCTGCAGGAGTCATTCCCGTTCAGTCTACGTTGCCGGATGGTTATATGGCACTGCAGACAGGAGTCTATTCAGGTTGGCTGATGTTTCCATCCGCCTACTTTTCATACAAGTTTCACGAGCCTGCTCCGTACTACACACTTATTGGTTTTGGTGCAATGGGTGGCGCGATTCTAGTAACCATGAATACGCGTTCTCTGGATCGATTGCCATCTGACGTACGGCAGATCGTTCTGGAGGTCGGGCGCTCCTACGAGGTTGAGGCGGGGCGAGTTTTAGATGAACGGCAGGTTTTGGGGCTTGAGAATCTTAGAAACTCGGGGGCAGTGGTTCGAGATTTGCCTGATGTGGTCCGTGCGGATTGGGCTCGATCCTTGATCGATTTTCCCAACGAAATGGCTAAGGAAGCCGACTCACGAGGCATGCCTGGATCCGAAGTGCTTCGCACGTATATCGAGGCTGTTGCTCAAAGTGGCTATGATTGGCCGGTTCCGTACATCATTAATTAATTAGGTCCGTAACGGGTCGAAAGAAAGAGGGCTGACAGTGATCAGAGCTGCAATGGTAGGGCTTGGCTGGTGGGGTCGACACATGGTCAACTCAGTTGAAAACAGCGAGAAGATAGAGATTGTGCGGCTAACTGCACGCCGGCCCGATCGTCATAAGGATTTTGCGGAGGAGAAAGGGATTCCGCTTGTGGGTGATTATGCTGGTGTGCTTAAGGACCCGGATGTTGATGGAGTGATCCTTTGTACACCGCATTCTCAGCACGAGGATCAGGTGCTTGCAGCTGTAGAGCATGGGAAACAGATTTTCTGCGAGAAGCCGTTATCCCTCACAAAGAATAGTATCGAGCGGATGTTGACCGCAACGAACGAAGCGGGACTAGTCATGGGGGTTGGGCACGAGCGTCGCTTCGAGTCAACAATGGAGGCTATAGCAGAGATAGTAGCGTCTGGAGCGCTTGGTACGCAGATGCACGTTGAAGCTAATTTCTCTCATAGCATCTTTGCTTCCATCGAGGCTGATGGTTGGCGTGGTTCCCAGAAGGAGGCACCGGCGGCGGGTATGACGGGCATGGGCGTTCACCTAACTGACCTTTTTATCTCAATGCTAGGCCCTATTGAGGCAGTTGTTGCACAAACCGCGCGGCGTATTTTACCCTTACCTACTGGAGACGTTGTGACCGTACAAATACGATTCGAGAGCGGCGCCACCGGGTTTGTAGGCGCGATTTCGGCGACACCTTATTATGGGCGTTTTACCGTGTTTGGTAACGAGATGTGGGTTGAGGCAAGGGATGACGCTCATCCTCAGGAGGGAGGTAAGACCCATCTCATTACATGTGGAAAGGATGGAGTCCAACACAGCCAGACCTTCAAGCCTAAAGATCCGGTCAGAGCAAATCTAGAAGAATGGGCAGATGCAGTGGGGGACAGGTGTGAGTACCGATTTACAGATATGCAACGAGTTGGCAATGTTGCTTTACTTGAAGCTATTGCAAAATCCGCCGAATCGGGCGGATGGGTTGATGTTTGAACGATGATCAGTCGTATTGCGCAAACGACACATGTGATTTCAGCCTTTTGGGTGCTAGTACTTGCGGGAATTATTTTTGTGGACGTGCTGGGACGTTATTTATTTAGCCAGCCATTACTTGGTGCGACTGAAATAATTAAAAACTCGGTTGTATCTATAACTTTTCTGCAGTTACCACTTGCAATCTATAGAGGTGGAATGATCAAAAGCACAATCATTTATGACTCTGTGGGAGGTAAGGGGCAACGTATTTTACGGACTTTTGCTAATGTTCTTGGCCTCCTATTTTTTCTGGGTACTGCGTTCAGCGCCTGGGGTCCTGCGTTAGAGGCATTGAGTGTGAGTGAATATGAGGGTGAGGGAGCGCTGAGAGTACCTACTTACCCAGTAAGGTTTCTGGTAGTGGCTACATCTATTTTTGCAGCCTATGCTTATATCCACCTAATGTTTTTGGACTGGATGGAGTATATCGATTCTGATCGACAGGAAACTGTCCGCGCTTAGCGTACCCAAGTGGTTTAAATAGAGGATCTATCTTCATGTTGGGTCCAGAGGTTATCTTTTACTCGCTGGCGATACTGTTCGTCCTAGTTCTGGTTGGCGTGCAGATTGGTATCGCTTTGGGGGTTGCCAGCGTTATTGGTGTTTATCTAGCTTATGGTGATATCAATATCGCTCTTTCTATACTGGGTTCCACAGCGTACGACGCGATTCGCAGTCATACGCTTGCTGTAATTCCGCTTTTTATGCTCATGGGTGAGATCATCAGCCGATCCGGTGCAGCTACTGATCTCTACGTTATGTGTAATAGAGCATTGAGAAGATTACCCGGGCGCCTCGCGGTTGCTACCGTCATTGGTAATGCAGCCTTTGCCGCGGTATCGGGCGTAGCTATTGCATCGGCTGCTACATTCAGCCGAATTGCGTATCCAGAGATGCGCCGACTCGGTTACAGCAAATCTTATGCTCTTGGCGTGATCGCCGGTAGCGGTTCTCTGGGAATGCTAATCCCGCCAAGTGTTTTATTAATCGTTTGGGCAATCCTTACTGAAGGATCGGTTGGCTCACTTTTTCTCGCTGGTGTCGTGCCAGGCCTTCTACTAGGTCTTACATTTATAATTTATTGTATTGTTATCGCGATTCGTGATCCTTCTATAGCCCCAATGGCCGATAGCGCTCACGATTATCACAGTGGGAGAAAGTCTCGTGCTGAGTTCACCAGCGGAATGGGTATTGTTGCACTCATTATCTTGGTTTTAGGCGGTATCTGGTCTGGCATCTTCACGCCAACAGAGGCAGCTGGCTTTGGTGTCCTAGGTAGCATCATTCTGGGCTATACGAAGGGAATGCGTGGCAAGGAGTTCATGGAGTCAATTTATAACGCAGGTCGTTCCACAGCACCAATTATGTTTTTGTTAATTGCAGGATCCATGTATTCGCGACTTCTTGCTGTTAGTGGCGGAATAAATCTCGTTCAGGATCTTGTTGTTGGGACTGGGCTGAGTCCGTTCGGATTAATAATGATTATGACAGTTGTTTGGCTGCTTCTAGGAGCATTGATTGACTCAATCTCTGATATTCTCTTGACCATACCTATTTTTGTCCCCATCGCGCTTGCGGCGGGGTTTGATCCAGTCGCATTTGCAATCTATGGGATCATTGTCATAGAAGCGGGATTGTTGACCCCGCCCATGGGATTGTTAATTTTCACTGTAAAGTCTGCGGTTCCGGATCCTTCGGTAACCCTTGGGGAGATATTTAAGGGCTCTATACCTTTCTGGATTCTTATGTTGGTGGTTGCCATGCTCATCTTATTATTTCCAAAGCTTGCGACCTGGCTGCCCAGTTTAATGCTTTGAGGGAGAGCGTTATATGCAACGTCTGGTTACAGAGTAGCTGAACTCGTACAATACTAGGATGAGTTGTAGTAGCGGCTCGGAAGCTGCTCAGCAGGATAACTAGAGAGAGCAATGAGAACATCACTATGAAGCAAATTAATGTTGGAATAATTGGGACCGGATGGTGTGGGGGTATTCGAGCCAACACCTGTGCGGCGAGCACTCTCGTTGACGAACTGCATATAGCAGAGATTAACGAAGATCGATTAAAAGAAATTATATCGGAAACGAAACCCACATCGGCATCCACGGATTACAAAGATATCATCACCAATGATAGGCTTGATACGATTATCATTTCGGCGACTCCGGAGACAACTCATTACCCGATTGCTAAGGAAGCCTTGCTGGCTGGGAAACACGTATTTCTCGAAAAGCCTCTAGCTTTAACTTTAGAAGAAGCTGATGAGCTGATTCAGATTCAAAAGGAGAATAACCTTAAGTTTGCCATTGGTTATTCTCAGCGCTTCAATCATAAGTTTGCTTATGCGAAGAAGAGCCTGATGGAGAAAACCATTGGTGATCCGGTTTGTGTTCTAGTAAGCCGACATCTCACCCGAAGTCTTGGCAAGAAGATCAGTGGCCGAACCAACCTTTCTCTTGCAGCCATGGAGGCTACGCACGATCTAGATTTTGTGCTTTGGCTTATGGAGCCAGCCCAGCCTGTACGAGTGTATTCCCAATCCGTTTACGGTGCGATGAAAGCTAGTACAGGTTCTGAAGATGCGCAGTGGATCATGGTCACAATGGACAATGGAGTTATCTTAACCATTGGCGCCGGTTGGACTATGCCTCCTGGCTATCCGAATTACTCAAGCACATGGGTTGAGCTTACAGGCACAGATGGGATGTTGGTAATCGACGATACACACCGTGATGTCATCTTCAATACGATGGAGAACGGTATCAGGCTTCCAATGTCATCAATGCCTGGCGAGCCGGTAGGCCATGTATTTGCTGGCCCAATGCACAATGAAACTGTTCACTGGATTGAGGCTGTTGCATTCGATCGCCCAGAGATGTGTTCTGCTGAGAAGGCGAAAAGGGTAATGGAGATCTATATGGCTGCTGATCTTTCTGTAGAGCGCAAAGAGGCGGTTACGTTACCACTCAGTGGCCTTGCTCTTTCGTCCGTAGCCGCTGCTTAAAGGGTTCCCGTACAGATTACGGGGGAGAGGCGTGATTCCGCGTCAGACTGATATACGGTTTGCGGGTATTGTATTTATACTCGCGGTACTCGCGCTGCTGTTCGGCAGCCAGCTTATTGTGGATCCTCCCATTCCTCTGACTAATGATCTTCTAGCGATGAGCCCGCGGGTCTTTCCATTTCTGACACTACTCGGCACGGTACTTATTACGCTAATTTTTCTCCTATGCGAAGCCCGATTAGGCGCTTTTAAAGCTATTGGCTCAATGGAAGATGGTGATCGAGCCTCTATAAATTTTTGGCGTCAAACTACTTTTCTAATCATTACTATTACATGCGCGCTGTTGCTCAATAGGCTTGGGTTTATTGCCACGATGTTTCTCTTGATGGTGAGTACATCTGTGCTTGTTGGAAATAGGAGTCCGGTACAGATTCTATGCATTAGCACCCTTGTTCCGGTGAGCTTTTATATTTTTGTTACACATGTTCTGAGAACTGCTCTTCCCGAGGCTGATGTTGTTCAGAGAATGCTCATGCCGTTGATCCAACTCCTACCGTCTTTCTAGCCGATGATTGAAACCCTGTTAGCTGGCCTAGATGCGGCGCTCCGAATCGATACTTTCGTATGGATCAGTGGGGGTCTTCTCCTCGGAATGTTGATGGGATCACTTCCCGGGTTTACCACCAGCATGGGGATGTCGCTGCTAGTGCCCATTTCCTTTCTGGTTGGCGACCCACTAATAGGTATTCCGTTTTTGATTGGTGTGTACAAAGGTGGAATCTATGGTGGCAGTATTCCGGCAATTTTGATCTCGATGCCGGGAACAGGGGCTTCCATTGCAACGGTATTGGACGGCTATGAGTTGACTAAGAAAGGTCAGGCTCGAAAGGCGCTTGAAATGGGGCTCTATGCATCTGTGATCTCAGATCTATGTAGTGATATTTTTACCCTTGTAATGATTATTCCGGTTGCAGCAATTGTTCTTGGTTTTGGACCACCAGAAATTGCATCTATCATGTTTCTTAGCTTGGTAATTATTGCTGTAACCTCAACGGGCTCCGTAATTAAAGGGCTGCTCATGCTCTGCCTTGGCGTTTGGTTTGGGTTCGTTGGTGCTGATCCGTTCTCTGGCATGCCTCGCTATACGTTTGGCACGAATGAGCTCTACGATGGATTCCATCTGATCCCGATGCTAATAGGACTTTTCGCATTACCAGAGATATTCAATGCTGTTAAGGAAGGAGATATTAGCGGGTCGAGTGTGGGCCGATTTGTTGGTGAACGCCTCCGGTTTGATGAGCTAAAAAAAAGCTTGCGTACAATAGGTCGTTCGACAGTGATCGGTACTGGAATCGGGCTCATTCCGGGCCTCGGACAACCAATAGCGGCGATGATGGGTTACATTGCGGCTAAAAACGCCTCTAAGCACCCAGAAAATTTTGGCAAAGGTGAGCTTGATGGTGTTGCAGGGGCGGAAGCAGCCAATAACGCTGTTAATGGGCCAACCATGGTTCCGCTTCTAACTCTCGGGATACCTGGCGATGCTGTTACTGCGTTGCTGCTTGGCGCTTTTATGATGCAAGGGCTGCGACCTGGACCAGCGTTGCTGGAGACAAACGGTGAGATTGTTTTTGCAATCTTGATCGCGATGGTCATTGCTAATTTCCTATTCTTGGTGCTCGGTTATATAAGCATCCCTTTGTTTGCGCGCGTCGTTACAATCAAACGTTCTTTATTGATTCCCGTGACGATTATGCTTGCTTTTTCTGGTACTTATCTTGCTCGCAGTAATCCATTCGATATCGTGACCTTACTTGGATTTGGATTGGTGGGTATTGCCGCGAGATCGGCTAAGTTTGATGTTGCGCCCATGGTCATGGGATTCATACTCGGGCGTGAGTTGGAATACACTTTTGGCCAGACACTAGCGTTGGCCGGTACTGACTGGGTGCACTTTGCTTTGACGGAGCGAATTGGTATGACGGTGGTTGTGTTAGCAACACCCATTGTCGGAGCGCTATTAGGGGTCCGCATGAGCAGATTCCGACAGAGAGCATTGAAGGGGGGGCAGGCATGAGCATTGGAGACTTTAGATCAGTTATCCGGTCACGATTTCCGTGCGATCGTAGGAGTATACGTCTGCCAGCAATCCTATTCTTGGTCGGAATAGTATTGTTTAGGCTATCTGTGGTGCATGCACAGTATCCAGAGAAGCCTATCACGCTGGTTACTCCTTTTGCTGCTGGAGGTTCTAGTGATCTAAACGCCCGAGTGTTTACGAGTTTCTTAAGCGGCTATCTTGGTCAAACGGTACTGATAAAATTAGTGCCCGGACAGGCAGGCCAGAAGGGTACTCTAGAGGCCGTCCGATCGGCACCTGATGGGTATACTTTATTGTTCACCGATAATTATCGTGATCAGCTTCACAAGTACACGTTTCGCAACGATGCATACGATACCAATAGAGATTTAGTGCCTGTGGCGCGAGTCAACTATGGCCAAATTGGCATTATCGTGCGTACTGATGGGGTTTATGAGACATGGGCTCAGCTTGAGGCAGATGCTCGGGCGAGGCCTGGTGAGATCAGTATGTCTCACAGCGGGTTGTGGGTAGCTCTCTTTGTCCCAATGCTTCAGCTCATGAAGGATCTAGATCTGAGTTTTAGAATGGTGCCATATCGTGGTGGTGGACCAGCTAAGGCGGCCTTGTTAGCAGGGGATGCGGATGTATCTATGGCTTTTCCAGCGACCGTAGTAGCGGACGTTGAAGCTGGGCTAATACGGGTGCTGGCCACAGCGGGATCCGAGAGAATACTAGAGGGTGTTCCTTCATTCGCGGAGATCGGTTTATCGCCTACAACTGGGTATATACACCGTGTTGTGATGGCGCCTATCGGTATTACGGAGGGCAGACTGAGAATTCTGCGTGAAGCATTTGCTCAGATGCAGGAGGAAGAGGCTTATCGCCAGATGATGACACAATTAGGAGAGAACACCGAGTATCTGGACGGCGCCGATTATGAAGCTCTGCGAATCCAGCAATCTAACGACTACCAAGAACTCGCTCAGTCCCTACTTGATCAATAGCGAGGGCGGACACCATTAGAGTCCTGCGCGGTTGTTGTTTTTAACTGCACGATTGACCACGTTTACTGGCCACTCGCCTTTAAGAACGCGTCGGACCTCGTTGGGCGCACCACGCTGTAACCGCTCCATTGCTTGCTCGCTATACCAGGCAGCATGCGGGTTTATAATAACGTTCTCTCGACTTCGTAGTGTGTGGTTCTCCGGTAGAGGTTCGGGGTCGGTTGTGTCCAAGGCGCAGCCTGCGATCTGTCCTTCATCCAACGCCTTGACGAGCGCATCGGTATCTATAATCGGGCCGCGGGAGCAATTTACCACGACAGCAGTATTCTTCATCTGCGCAAATGCATCGGCATTTAGCATGCCCCTTGTCTGTGGTGTTAATGGCGCATGCACGCAAAGGTAATCTGACTCTCGTAGTAAGTTTTCAAACTCGACTTTATCGCCGGGAATATCAAATTGGCCCTGATCCACGAACGGGTCAGAGTACAGCACGCGCATATCTAACCCTGCGGCAGCCTTTGCGACCCGTCGCGCGATGTTACCGAACCCAATGAGCCCAACAGAGGCCCCTGCCATACGGAATAATGGTTTTCCGGGTGGAACTTCCCAACGCCCACTCCGAACGAGGCGGTCGTAGAATGAGATCTTGCGTGCACACGTTAGAAGCATAGCCAGTGTGTGCTCGGCAACTTCTTCAATGCAATACGTCGGGTTATTAGTGACAATGATACCGGCTTCGGTCGCCGCATCTAGGTCAATGGTATCGACACCTATCCCATAGCGCGCGATGATTTTGCAATTTTTCATTTTCGCCATGACATCTGCCGCGATCGGGCCACCATAAGTGTTCAATAGCGCATCACAATCTTCTGCGTCGGGGAAAAAAGCGTCCGGGTCGGTGACCTGCAGAGGCACAATATTGGCTAGAGCACCGAGAATTTCATTCTCAACATCTAATGATTCCCATACATAGTCGGTAAGAACAACTTTTGCTTTTGCCATGTT
Source organism: Proteobacteria bacterium UBA1148 (assembly GCA_002311835.1). Classification (GTDB taxonomy): domain Bacteria; phylum Pseudomonadota; class Gammaproteobacteria; order Steroidobacterales; family Rariloculaceae; genus UBA6522. The sequence continues at coordinate 92,664 of DBZY01000014.1, forward strand.
GATACTCACAAATTTTTAGAAAACATCTCTTTAGAGATTGTCATTTCATCCAGCGCACAATACCGGTAACGCCGTCTACGGCGACCGTTGAGCCATCGGGAATAGATTGTGTCGCGTTGAGAACGCCCAGGACCATTGGGATCCCGCGTTCTCTTGCTAGCGATGCAATATGTGATGTGCTGCCGCCTAGTTCAGCGACCACTGCAGACACCTGCGGCAGCATCTGGCTCAGCGCTGGTCCTGCAACTTTAGTAACGAGAACATCGCCTGGCCCGATCCGTGAGATTTCGCACTCGCAATTTACGACACAAGCCCGTCCCGTGCCCCAACCAACACCGGCTGGATGCCCTCTGAGGCGAGGTTTTTGCGCCCAAACTTCATCGACATCAGTAATTTCTTCGTTGATGTGTAGTGGGCGTGCCTGTAAGAGTTTGAAACCGGTGTCGTCGAGAGACCATTCAATTTCTGTTGGTCCACCAAGCACTTTTTCGGCACTGATTAAATATTCACCAAGTTCAACTATCTGTTTTGGAGAGAGACATATTCGTTCGGCAACGTCACGGTTTATCGTTTCTTTGCCGTGTGCACAGCCAACACTGTGAGTTTTCCGTCCGGCGATAATCTCACGGATTTCTCCATTTCGGTTGAGGACATAGCGATCAGGGACGACTTCACCTTGAGCAATTGCAGAGCCGAGCCCCCAGGTTGCGCTGAGCACCATCTCTCCTTCGGAAGTTCGACTCAATCCACCACCGGATGCTAGTGCATGAACTAACGGCTGAATAATCAGAGCCATCGCAGTATCTGCAGGATCAGCATTGTGTGTTGCCATGTAACGTAACGCTCTAGTGGACCAGAGAGCACACCAACATGAGCGGACTGCAATTAGGAATTCACTCTCATCCTCTAGTCCTAAGAAACTCTCAAACTGGCCTGCAAAACTTGAATCGAAACGATCTTCGACAAGCGCCGACGAGCGTATGACACCGAGCGCATCGTTTCCGCTTAGGACTTGATGCCAGGCCTGCAATAGCGGTTGAACTAAGCTTTCAGTTATTGCTTCATTAAGCAGGCTAAGCTTTATGGTCAACGCGGGACGACGTCCGTCGGAACCGTCTTTTGCAAACACTGCACGCGCGGAATCCTCAAGGCCAAGTGTCTTTAACTGGATTCTGTAGGCTTCAGCATCGAGACAAAAGCCGCCCGGCACGGGCAAACCGGCCTGTCCAAGTGCCGCCAGGTTGGCGGCCTTGGGTCCGAAGCGGTCCGCATCTATGGCCTCCGGGGCGCTTAGCGGGACAATAAGCTGGCGCATCTTGCGCGATTCCTCTATTAGACGAGTTTACGATCTCTGGAATCTGGAGCAGCATAGCCTGGTATTGGTTTGACTGCGGTAATTTGCTCCACCGGGAAGTTTGAGACAATTTCGGTATGATCTGAGTGCACGATGAGCATTTCTTCAATGCGAACGCCCCATTCAAACGGAATACCGTGCTGCGTCTCTAGTGCGAAAGTCATACCCTCTTGAATCTCGATCGGGTGGTCCAGCGACCAAATACGTGAGATGACGGGCGGATCATACTGCGCGAGCCCTAAGCCATGGCCCCATAGGTTCGCCGCGGCTTGATCCTCTTCTTCATAGCCCCAGGCTTCTTTCGCTGAGGGCCAAACGGAGGCGATATCGCGTGTTGTCGCTCCAGGTTTGACTTCATTGATTGCTTTATAAAGCCAGTCTAGCGCAGTTGCATAGATTTCTTGCTGCTTTTCGGAAGGTTCTGCGCCGACACAGTAGGTTCGATAGTAGCAGGACTTATAACCATTCCACGTTAGTGCGGCTAGGTCCATGAATACAATATCGCCGGGTTTGATGATGCGGTCGGAGAAGTTGCGCCAATTGGGCCAGGTATTCGGGCCAGAAGATACGATGACGTCTTCGACATCCTCAATGCCTGGAATGTCGTAGAGAAACTTCATGATATGTGCGGTTACTTGATTTTCGGTCAAGCCGGGTTTTAGGAAATTCATCGTTTCCCAGTGAGCAGCATCGCCGATGGCACCGACAATCCGAAAACATTCCTGTTCGTCAACATTCTTGACAGCACGCGCGTCCATCATCGGCGACATGCCGTCTGTCCAATCGATACCTGCTTCCTTAAACGCCTTGATTATATTGATATCGACAAAATCGATGCCGAGCTTCTCACCTGCGACATTGCTTTTTTTCATCTCCTGCAGCACGGCTTTTGTGAATTTTCCGACTTGCTGTGCAGATGCGGGTCCTGCAGCTCCTTTGATCCAGGAATAGGAATAACGAACATTCTCAGGTGGAATCCAGGGGCAATGGCGTTCAATTTGCATACCAATATCACCCTGCTCGAAGATGACCGGTGGGTCATCACCGCATAGCATGGCGTACCGTAGTCCTGGTTTTAAGCGGCACCAGCCAGGAGTCAGTGTGCTTGTAACATAGCGAATGTTTTCGTCGTACATCAGAACCAATGCGCTGAGTCCTGCGGCTTTCATATGCTCCCGGGCTCTCTCCAGACGGTATGTCCGTAGGCGATCCCAGTTGATGCGTTGCTGCCAGTCCGTTCCCAACGTGCCAAAATTCGCCATACTTAATCCCCTGTGTGTGCAACAAACATTAGGGCGAGGCCTGTGGCCTCACCATTATCGTCCAGCGTCTGTGATGTGGTGCTGTTTGCGGCTTATTAACATAGATCCGCAGAATGCACGCTAACTGATCGCTGGGACGTATTTTACGCTAGCCTTTCTTCACATGAAATGCCTCCTGCCGGGCAGCTGAGATATACGCATCTGATGCGCTTGCGCCAACAGGTAAGCCTTGCAAGAATGCACCGGTGTCCCCTCACATCAGATCGGTGTTCGCTAGGGTGAGGCCCATGTTGCAGATTATGAAACACTCCATAACTGGTTATCAGACACTTCCAATCGATAATGGCAACTGAGGAGAGGGTGCAACCCGTCGCTGAGGAGAGGGTTGAAGAGAGATCCACACCAAAAAAGGATCTTGTTAGTGCTTTTGTCATTGGGTTGTTGTCAATCTTAGCAATAGTCTTTTCGCTTCGCTTGGATATGCCAGGGTTGTTTTATACAGCACCCGGATTGCTCCCGTTTGTCACTGGATGCACGCTACTGTTAATGGCAATCATGCTAGGTAAACAGGCAATTCGAGCAGGGGCAGTGGTCAATTTATCCGGGCTACTAGATGATTTAACTACGGTAGCTAAGCAATTCTGGTTGGCTGAGCAGGATCGGCGCAGGCTTTTACTCGTGGCGATTATCACATTCTATGTGCTACTGATAGCTTTCATTAATTTTAATTTTCGTTTCCCAACTCCTCTGGATTTTGATTTTGAAATTAGCAGTTACGAAGTGATCTCGGTATTTATAGTGACGTGGATTCTCAGACTGTTTTGGCAAGCTTCGGTGCGGCGTTGTTTTGTTGTTACGTTGACCACAGTCTTAATGCTAACGTCTATTTTTCGCTATGGATTCGGCATTCTCATGCCGGAGACTTTTTGAACGAGTTTTGGTACCAAAGGGGTTATTGATGTGGAGGATACCCACCGGGATCTCGTGATCGCAACGGAAGAGCCGTTACCGGCGGGCTACCGTACACGAGGCTTCGAGCCGCCCATGGAACGCCATGTTGACTTCCTAACCAGCTATCCTCCAGGTGATATTTGGAATGGCCAGCTTTGGGGGCCAATGAAAGAAGAGACAATTTCCTGGTTTACCAGAATTATGCTGGGGATTGAGACTCCACACGCGTCTGCGTCTGACGGTCATAGGAACCTATTACTAACCATGGCCATGGATCGCTCCGCGCGACTTGGAATAGAGATCAGTCTGCCAATCGATCCCGAGGCGTTCTATACAGATTGATCAAGTAGGGCGGTGACTTTTTTAAAAAGGCTCAGCAAAGGTAAGCGGATTGGTTCGCATTTCTCTATGACAAGCCAACCAGTCCCCTTTATTGGGAGAGAATGGATTATGCGGTGCTGATCTGAAGCGGTTTGTGAGAAGGTTCCTGCCCAGATACAGCATTCACAATCATGTCCGGGACTATCGGAGTGCGGTTGAAATAATGTCCTCCGAGAGCATCTGAGATCGCGCAGACCAAGGCAGCAGATGCGGCACCCATCACGGGCTCGCCGATGCCCTTCACACCCACCGGGTTGACCAAATCCGGCTCATCCACTGCGCCCCATTGCATATTTGAGGGTACGTCGAGATAAGAAGGCGGCTTGGCCTGATAGAGACCTATATTGGCAGGGAGACCATTTTGCGGGTCATAGATGATGCGCTCTAGGGCCGCGAGTCCAATACCCATGACGGCTCCGCCCTTGATCTGGGTCGCCAGGCTCTGTGGGTGGATGACTGTGCCACAATCAACCACACCAACGTAGTCAATGATCTCAAATTTTCCTGTCTCGACATCCAACTCGATTTCCATGAAGCCGGCAACCAGCGCTGGAGTAAGACCTCCTGGGTTCAGATTATCTTTGGACACTCCGATCAATCCCGAGCCGGCAAGTCCGCTAACGGCTCGTTTCGTGATGGAGTGGAGGTCGTCGGGCATCTCTTGACCGCTGTATTTACCACCGAGTTCTATAGCCCGTTGCGCGGCAGCCGCATAACTTATTGATACTGAAGAATCTTTCGCGCGATAGACTTTTTCATCACCAATCTCATAATCTTCCGGAGACCCGCCAAGATCTATCGCAGCAATTTCCTTGAGTTTTTCGACTGCGTTCATAGCAGCGGCATAGGCGGTTCGGGTCTGAGTGCCGCTGGTATTACTGCCGAACTGGCCAGAGTTCCAAGGCAGGTGACGATCAGAATCGCCTCGCACGATAATGCAGTTTTCCCAATTACACTTGAGTATTTCCGCAGCTACTCGTGAAGTTCCCGTATGAGAGTACGTGCCGAGGTTCCCTACACCTGTGTGGATGTACAGCTTTCCTTCGGGACTCAATCGGACCAATCCGTCAAAGCCGGCAAAGCTCGCAGGGTGAAATCCCTGACCAACTGCGACGCCGGTGACCTTTGAACCACGCCGTTGACCGCTGCGGGCGCTCCTTTCCGACCAGTTGAACATTTCGGCACCTTTTTCAAGCGCCTCATTCATATATGCGCTGGTCACAGGCACGCGGTGCTCTTCGACAAGAGAGTCGTTGACAGGTGCGTTAATTTTTCTGATCTCCAGGCGATCAATACCTAGTTCTTTGGCTGCTTTATCGATGAGGGGTTCCATGGCGTTCGCCATCTGATTCTGTCCGGGACCCCGCTGTGGTCCGCGGGGTATAGTGTTTGTGTGTACTGGTACACCACGGGCGCGCATAGCGACAGGCGTATAAGTAACAGCCACGTATTCGGCCCCAGAACGGAAATCCCAGAAACCCTCGGTTGGTCCGGCATCCTGAACGAGATATATATCTGCCGCCAAGATTCTTCCATCCTCACTGAAACCTAGCCGGGCTCGCCCTTGGAATCCACCTCGGGCGATACCTAAGTAGTATTCTTCGGTGCGGCTTATGCGCATCATCACGGGACGATTAATTTTTTTAGACATCAAGGGGGGAATAGCCATTATAGGATAGGCGTGTCCCTTCGAGCCGAAACCGCCGCCACAGAATTCACCCACGTAGCGAAGGTTTTCCACAGGCTCGTTCATAACGCGTGATAACGCTGGCAGTACGAAAGATTGGCTCTGGCAGGATCCAAAGACGTGGCATCGCCCATTTTCCCAGTAAGCCATATTGCTGCGCGATTCCATCGAGTGGTGAGAGTTCGCGGCAGTCACGAAAGTTTCGTCAAGAACTAGGGCCGCGTTTCTAAATCCTTCTTCGAGATCGCCGTAGGACCAGTCCTCAAACGCATTTTCGCCCATCGGCAATACGTCTTCGGGCTCGGCAGCAAAGTCACGGGCTGTCCATTTGAGGGTTTCAGTCGGGATTCCCCGTGTTCCTACGTTGCCATCACTTCTCGCATTGGGGCCACCTGGGTAAAGGCTATTTAGGGGATCAATGACGAAAGGAAGTGGCTCAATCTCGACCTGTATCCTATCCAAGGCATCCATGGCCGTGGTCTCGTCTACTGCGGCCACCGCGAGTATCGGTTCGCCGACGTATTTCGGCTCATTGGTCAGAATGGGGTTTGCTGGGTGTGAAGGCACTTCATCTGCGGTGAGTATGCCAAGCACGCCTTCCATTTCTAGTGCCTCACTGGCATCGATATTTGTGACTCGCCCGTGAGGAATTGGGCTTAGAAATAGGCGACAGAACACCATCCCCTCAACACGGAAGTCCTCCGCGTATTTCGCTCTTCCGGTCACCTTTCCTTCTACGTCCGGTGGCGTGAAGTCTTTCCCAAGTAGTGAATAAGCCATTCTATTATCCCCTCGGGATGCTTTGGGCACCCATTGAGCCTTAACGGCAGCTACCCGCCGAATTTTCCCAGGATCGCCTGTCTGTTGGGATCAGTCAAGGTATATCCAGGCCGCGACCCCCTACTTAATTGCTATGGGGTTTAAGGGTGACCCACAGCCGCCCGTGATGGGTAAAGGAGGTGCGCAGAAAAAGAACTCATAAACCCCATCTTCCGTGCAATCGTCGGCCAGGTGGTCAACTACGAAGATTTCGCCCATAGTGATTCCAATCATAGGGATAACCACCCAGTGCCAGGGCTGTTGGGCCTCTTCTGTTTCGTTGGGCCGCACTTCACAACCCCAGGTATCTGTGCAGATGGCAGCGATCTCTTTCTTATGAATCCACTCTGCCGTCTCAAATGCCAGGCCCGGCGCGTCTCCGCCTGCATAGCCGCCCCAGTCTCCAGCCCGCTGGCGTTGACCCATCATTCCTGTACGGACGATGACAAAGTCGCCCCGCTTAATTTCTACATTCTGAGATTCAGCTGTTTCATCCAAATCGGAATTAATGATAGCTATTCCCTCATCCAGAGCCTCGACGCCAACGTGCTTGGCGACGTCTAATAGTACGCCTCGCCCAACAGTGCGATCCTTGATCTTGTCGATTGCATTTTTCTGGGCACCATTGCTGTCGACGAGGCGCGCATCGTATCCATTCCACATTTTATCTTCATAGAAAATATGGCCTAGAGCATCCCATTGAGTGCCGCATTGCAACGGTAGAGAGATTATATCGTCCGCGTAGCGAAACCGACCCTTATCCTGGTTACCGGCCACGGCATCTGTTCCGGTTGCAGTCATCGTGTGTATTGGGTTAAAGCGATTACCCCACAGGCCGCTCTGTGGCCCTTGGCTATCAAAGTTCAGCCCGAGAGAGAACACTTTGCCTTTGCGGATGAGCTGAGCAGCCTCGACAATATTTTCTGGGCTAATGAAGTTTAACGTCCCAATCTCATCGTCTGGACCCCAGCGCCCCCAGTTTTTACACTTCTCCGCGGTATCGCGAAGAATATCCATATTGAGCTTACCTTCATCGTATCGTCTTGGCATGAGAAACCCCGAGTGGCTTAGAAATTCTTAATGGTCTAATTACCAGGGATACAGGTCAGGGTGTCAACTCCCGATGCCTAAAGTACCGCAGCTAGCTGACCAGCCTATTTTGTTCCACTGGTGGTGTCTTATCATTAATTTAGACGGCGAAATTTCTGGACACGCTGCCCCGTATTAACCTCAGTTGTGTAGAGATTGCCTTGGGAATCAATAGCTATATCGTGTACAGCGGTGAATTGTCCCGCCCAGCGTCCAGCTCGTCCAACACGTCCCTGTGTGATATTAGTCATTCGGTCAATAATTCGTAGTTCATTGTTAAAACCGTCCACCATAAACATCAGGTTTTGGTTTGGGTCCAACGATAGGACAAGATCATAAACGGAGCCGTTCATTAGCGTGTCCGGCTCGAAAAAAGCCTCCTCTAGGAACGTTCCGTCCTTTTGGAAGATTTGGACGCGGTCATTAGTTCGATCGCAGACGTAGACGAGGCCTTCTCTGGAGACTTGGACGCAGTGTACTGGGTTACCGAACTGGTTGGATGGTGTTGTTGTTGGATCGTAGGATGGTAAGGGGTCGTCATGTGGTGTATTACCGTAGGCGCCCCAATGTCTCTTGTACGCACCGGTCTCAGTATCGTATACAACGATACGTCGATTAGCATAACCGTCTGCAACGTAGATCTCTTGTGCTTCGGCATCAACAAACATATCCGCTGGCCGACCAAGATTGTCGGTATCATTGCTGCCCCTACTCTGATCTGGTTCGCCTATTTGCATTACGAACTCACCATCCATTGTAAATTTCAGGATCTGACTGTCTCCCTGCCCGTTCCCGGCGAGCCAAACGAAGCCCTCAGCCAGATGGATCCCGTGTTCTGATCGCGGCCAGTCATATCCCTCTCCGGGACCGCCCCATGCCCGCAACACATTTCCACTATGATCGAATTCCAGCACCGGTGGAGCTGGGAAACAGCATTTGCCGTGCGGTGGATCAAAAATAGCGGCGATGTTGCGTTCGTTGAGTGAGTTGGGCCGATGCACAATCCATACGTGATCATTTGAATCGACATGGACTCCAGAAACCTGACCGATCAGCCAGTTATTTGGAAGTGGCTTAGGCCAGAACGGATCTACCATGAATTGCGGAAGATCAGCTAGCTTCTCATCAGAGGAAACCGTCGTGGGTGAGTTGGCTGCACGCCGATCGAATGAGATACCCCGTGCTATATCCTGCGCAAGAGTTGAATTTGACAGGCTCATAAAGATCCAGGTGAACACGAACAGTTTCGAAATCTGATTCCGAGTGGACATTCTATTTATCCTTTTTTCAGCGATCCTAATGCTCCATGGGATGATACGCTAAGTGAATATACCGAAGACGACAATACAGTCATGGTTTTTAGGCACTAGGAGGGTGTATGGGGAAGTTGGGTAGTGTAGTGACGTCTGTGGCGTTCTATTTTTTTGTCGGTATAGCTGGTGCGCAAGACTCGTTTGAGCCTCCTGGCTGGGCGTACCCTTTGATGGATGAGGGTAGAGGGCGTGGCCCCGATAATGGCATCCTGCTAAGTGTGCCTGGCAGTAATTTACAGCGTACTCAAACTCAAATCGATGACCCATTTAACCCCCCGGATTGGTATCCAGAAGAGCATCCACCACTACCGGAAGTAGTCGTATATGGAAGACCGCCCAATGTGCGTGCATGCGGACAATGTCACATGTTGCATGGCATGGGACACCCCGAGTCTGCAACGATGGCTGGGCTGTCGGTCAATTATGTGATTCAGCAGATGCGCGACTACAAAAGTGGCACCAGGACTAGTTTATACAGAAGACACGGCAGCATGCTGCTGAGTGCGACACATGCAACCGAGGAGGAGATCAGGGCTGCCGCTGAATACTATTCTCAGCTTAAACCTGTGAAATGGATCACCGTCATAGAAGCGGATAGTGTGCCGGAGACCTACGTTGGGGCGGGCAATATGCGGCATCCTGAGCTTAACGGAGGCATGGAGCCAATTGGACAGAGAATTATAGAAATCCCTGAAGATTCACATCGTGCTGAACGTCGAGATCCACATAGTCCATTCATTGCCTATGTGCCTCCTGGTAGTCTTGCAGCTGGCCAAGAGTTAGCAATGACTGGCGGGGGGAAGACGATTCAGTGTAGCCTTTGCCATGGACTAGGCCTTAAGGGGCTTGCCGATATCCCCGGTATTGCTGGAAGGTCGCCAATCTATATAGCTCGCCAGCTTTGGGACATAAAATACGGTGCTCGGGCTGGCATCTCTGCTGCCCTAATGTTGGCCGTTGTTGCTAACCTAAGTGACGAGGACGTCATCAATTTGTCTGCGTACGTGGCATCTCTAGATCCATAAAAGTCCATCGCCGTCTATATACGGCCCAAAAAAAAGACGAAAGGTAGTTTGCAAATGAAAGGAAAAATTGCGTTTGAGGAACATATGGCGATTGAGCAGACACTCAGCGAAACCAAGAATTTTGCTGGAGAGTCTGGTCGTTGGGATGATTTTAGTGGTCAAATTCTCGATCTCGGAGCTCGGCGATTAGAGAATATGGATGCGACTGGTATTGAGTTTGCTCTTCTGTCTCTAAATGCGCCGGGTGTTCAAAGTATTCTCGATACCGCGGAAGCAATAGAAGTGGCGCAGAGGGGAAACGATGCCATTGCAGATGCGGCTGTTCGTTACCCAGATCGTTATGGGGGGTTGGCTGCCTTACCTATGCAGGATCCTGATGCAGCTTCAGCTGAGTTAGACCGTTGTGTCAAAGAGCTTGGTTTCAAGGGTGCGATGGTTAATGGATTCACTCAGAAGGGCGTGCCTGATTCAGCAATCTACTACGATATTCCAGAGTATCGAACTTTCTGGGCTACCGTTGCTGAACTGGATGTGCCCTTTTATCTTCATCCCCGTATGCAGCTTCCGTCTCGTGCTCAGAACTATGAGGGTCATCCGTGGTTGATGAGTGCGCCGTGGGGGTTTGCAGTGGAAACCTCAATACACTCTCTTCGTTTGTGTGGTTCTGGATTATTTGATGATTACCCGAGCCTGAAAGTTATTATTGGACACTTGGGGGAATTTATTCCACATGCTTTGTGGAGGATAGATGCACGAATGCGATTCTCTCCTCGAGGTTATCGGGGTACTCGTCCGTTAGGTGAAATTTTTCTGGAGAACTTCCTGGTGACAACTAGCGGATTCTTCAATGATCCAGCATTCAGGAATACCTTAGAAGTTATGGGAACAGATCGTTTATTCTTCTCTGCTGATTACCCTTTCGAAAGTATGCAAGATGCTGCGGAATGGTATGACAACTCACAAGTCATATCTGAGGAAGACCGGATGAAGATTGGTCGAAGTAATGCAATCAAGTTGTTCAATCTAGATTTAGACTGAATGGTTAAAGTATCGACTAGGTGAATAAGGCGAGATCCACAGCGATATGCACGATGAGAGCTTTGGTTACTCTTCGGTGCACTGAAAGGGGAGAACTTCCAGACCAGGCCTCCAAGTCCAGGACTTTGTAAGAACTACCGGTTGTGTAAAGGTGGCTGGGTCAGTAACGGTCATTCTAGAAGGCACGGGAATCAGGCGAATGAGCTTCTCCTCTCCGCGACGGTAATGTACCTGTCGCCTCAATAGTGTACCCCGATGATTGCCGGGCTAAAACAGGAGGTTCGGTAAATATGTTGCTATTTGCGGGTAACTGGCGATGGCCATCATGCCTGCCAGCATGATAAGCCAGTAAACTATATAAACCCATATCTTAGATTACAATAGAATTTAAGGTGTAATTATAAAATCGAAACGGGAGGAATGCAGTATGAGCCTAACGGTTGGTGTTATCGGGCTGGGTCCCATGGGTGGGAATATCGCTGGCAACCTACTTAAGAATAAGTTTGATGTCGTTGGTTACGATATAGAGCCTGAACGTATGTCAGCGTTAAGTGATCTCGGCTTGGAAAAAGCCAAATCGGCGTCAGAAGTATCTGAACGTACCGATGTACTAGCTACTTCTTTGCCAAACGCGGAATCATTGCATGCTGTGATCAAAGATGTGCTGCAGCATCCAAAGCCGAGTCAAATCCTAATTGAGTGTAGCACCTTAACTGTGGCGCAAAAGCTTGATGCGCATAAGCAGCTCAGTACTGGTGAAAAGATTCTTTTGGATTCTCCAATCAGTGGAACGCCGCCGATGCTAGCTAAGATGATGGCATCTATATATGTCAGTGGCGATCAAGATGCATATCAGGAATGTATACCAGTCTTAGAGGGTTTTACCGCTACTAATTTTTATGTTGGTGAGATCGGTAATGGTAGCCGAATGAAATTTCTTGCCAATTATCTGGTACATGTGCACGTTGCGGCGGCCGCGGAATGTATGGTGATGGGTGAGAAAGCTGGTTTGGACCCAGAGCTTATTCATACTGTGCTCAAAGAGAGTGCTGGTGCGTCAAAAATGCTCGATATACGTGGAGCAATGATGGCTAAATCCGACTATCGAGAAGGTGGAGGTACCATGTTTGATGTCTACGAGAAGGATGCCTCGATTATTACGGAGTTCGCTGCGAGTGTTAAGTCGCCCATAGATCTCTATGTATCCTCTAGACAGAAATTCAATTCTGCGATCGCGCTTGGTTTAGGACATCTTGATACTTCAGCGGTATGCAAGGCAATCGAGGTGGCTGCTGGGGTTGATCGTGCCTTGGTTGAGTAATAGAGGGCTCCACCGTAGAGAAAGAAAGAGTTGTTCTAATTTAATTTGTCGAATAGTTGAGCAGTACGTTTGACTTTATCTCCTAGCGCCTGCATTAGGTTCCAATAGTTTAGGAAGTGAGATGTCTGGCGATGATCAGCTAGTGACTGCTCGTCTTTGTATACCTCATAGAACATGAACGTATTTTTATCATCTTGAGAAACTATTACATCGAACTGGTAACAGTTTTCTTCCTGAACAGATTTTGCCGCATTTTCCAACATGGCTGGTTTTAGCTGATTTACGCATTCAGGATCTACCTTCACTGTTACTACTAAAGCTAGATTGGGCATTAGCTCTCCTATATGTTCACTGGAGCCGTTGCTCCATTATTCCGTCCAGCTTGCTGCCAACCTCATACGATCAACTTCTTCGCCCTTAATGTAGACGTTGGCGATTGATCGTGTGTTCTTGATGTCATCTAAGGGATTCGCGTTCAGTACAATGAAATCGGCACTCTTTCCATTGGTAATCGTTCCAAGATCATGGAGTCTCAGGAGCCTTGCCGCGTTGCTAGTTGCAGCTACAATGGCATCAGCCGGGCTCATCCCTGAAGTGACCATATCGGCAATTTCTTCGTGTGCATCCCATCCCGCGCCGCCACCATCCGTTCCAAATACTACTGTCACGCCTGCCTCGTACATACGTGACAGATTGCGTGCTTGCACATCAAAGTTTTCCTCGGGGTCTTCTGCGGCTTGTTCTGCTATTGCTGTGCGTAATTCATCCACGGCTTCAGTAGGCATGGTTTCGGCAATGAACGGTAGATCAGCCATTATTCTCGCACCACTATCTGGGAGATTAGGTATTAGGAATGTATAGGGCCGCTTAGCCAGCAACTCCATGAACTCATCATCCACGTCGATATCCCGAATGCCATGTGCAAACCCGTCTATACCGGCGCGTAGAAGATCCTTAGCATCTTCAAGATAGAAGATATGGGCAGCAACACGGAGCCCAAGACGGTGTGCTTCGTCGATAATTGGACCATAGAGCTCAGGAGTCAGTTTTGGCACGGTGCCGTTCCGGTCGTCCACCCAGATTTTCACCATGTCCACTTTCTTAGCAGCTAGCTCTCGGACGGCAGCTTTACCTTCTTCTTCAGTATCCACACCGTATGGGACGTCTCTGCGATCGGCGGCTCCGGGTCCCGCATTGGGTCTTGCCATTCCGGGCCCCGCTGAACGGAATCGTGCTGCGCCAGCTATCTCCTCTTCACGTAATTGTAGAGGCATATCACCCGGATCAATGCCCATGCTCAATGTGGCTCCGATACCGTAATAGGCCATCCTACGGAGGTGTTCGATAATATTTTCTCGTGAATAGTTGACTGGCGCGTCTGTCATCCCTCTGATGTCCGCGTACCCCACGTGGACGTGTGCATCGATGAGAGTCGGCATGACGGTCTTGCCCGTTAGATCTACCCGGGCGGCGCTAGGAGGCACTTCAACCGTATTGGCGAGACCGACTTGGGTGAATTGGCCGTTCTCTACAATGAACGCTGCGTTCTCAAGGGCACTACCATCGCCAATGATGAGTCTTGCGCCCTCGAACAAGGTGACATTCGACCCCGGGTCTAACGACTCATTCGATCGCTCGGTCAATGGGGTTTCCTGTGGCGCGCAGGCCGCCAGCCAAGGCAGGCAAAATAGTATTAACCTGATAACTCTCATCTTCCGCTCCTCAAGCTTTATATTTCACAACGTTTCGTGCACAAATGGTCACTGCGCAATTCTCAGCGCGGCCGGAGCCGCGCACAGTCATGAGTTCATTGCGGCTAGAAAGCCGCACACTGTTTTTAAGAATTTGGTTCGACTCGTTGAGCTTCTAACTGAATGAGTATATTCACGTACATGAGGAACCCATTGGCTTTGCCAAAAGTCACACCAAAGTCATCACGATTAAATGTAGCACCTGCATCGACACCACAGGTCTCAACACCAGCTCCATTTGGTTGGCACTGAAAACGATTGATTTTAAGATTGACAGGTTGTGTGACGCCATGCAGTGTGAGATGTCCTTCCACCGCCGTTGGGTCACCGGTCTTCTTGAATCTTGTTAACGTCCCGGTGTAGGTTGCAGTCGGGAACTGTTCAACGTCAAGTATGTCGTAGCGCTTGGCATGAGTGGTCATTGCATCTAGACCAAAGTTGATGGTATCCATGTCCATAGTCATGTTGACCGTCCCAGTTTGTGCCTCTCGGTCTAGAACTATGGTTCCTGACGAGCTCTCAACTTTTCCGCGCCATACGGAGAGGCCGCCCTGGTGATCGGCCTCAAAGGCTGGGTATGTATGCCGTGGGTCGACTTGGTAAGTGACCGGTTCGGCAACGATGGCCGTGGTTGTCAGTGCGCAACTGACACTTAGTGCTATACGCCAAAAAAATGTTGTGCTCATTGTCGTTATTCCTCTAGGTTGGACGTTAAAAAGGTCGTTTATTGTGCTTGTGCGAGTCTTTCATAAGAGTCAGCGATCAACTCGTCAAGCCAGCGTTGAAATTCGTTTGGTGCAACCCATGGGTGTGGCTCACCCGGCTGCCGGTTTTGGAGCCGTTCGGCTCGCGTAAAGAGATCATCAGCTCCTGTCGCGTGAATATCATGGTGGTTAATGATTTGTACTTCGATATTCGGAATAGTCTTTATCCGGGCCAGGTCGTCAATGAATATCTGGATTGCTTCTGGTTCGTCTGTCCGAAGCGCAGATCCACCATGGAAGTAGGCCAGGTGCTCCGTTCCATCATCAAATACCGAGAACTGGAGAGATGTCGTTCCAGGCGTGTGTCCTGGCGTGTGTTCGAAGTGAATGGTGGTATCCCCAAGGGTAAGACTGCGACCATCTCTGAGTACCATGTCACGGCGCGGAGCTTGATCGCCCAAGTTATCCTCAATGACTTGCCAGTCCTCTTCGGCAGAACCGAAAACCGCATTGAGCTGTGATTGGAGTTCACGAGCGCCTCCATAGTGGTCTCGATGTGCTTGGAGAATAAAAACATATTCGATATCGTTTGGATCTAAACCAACCTCGCGAATATTGTCGAGTAGATGATCTGTGAATCCCTCAAAACCATCGAGTGTGTCGATGAGTATCAATCCGGCACTGGTTTCAATTACATAGCTCGCCACGGCCTTTATGCCGACAAAATACAGATTATCAAAAACCTGGAAAGGTTCCATCGCTTGAAAGTCTATGTCCCTGCGTTGATCCTGCTGTGAAAAGGCGGCATTCATCGAAAGCGATAGCCCGAGGGTGAGTAGCAGAGAGCGGATTGAGTAGTACATGGCTTAGTTTTTCTAGATGTTGTCAGGCAAATACTATCAGATTAGCGCCATTCTCGGCAGCACCGTACTAACGACCCGTCTTCTGCAAAGTCGTAACGAATCCTATCACCCTGTTCGTCAAGGAAGCTTAGTGATTGTTGGAAGTGCCCTTGGGGTGGGTAGCCTTTAGGTACTCTTGCTTCGAGGATGTAGAGTTTGGTCTTGTGTAGGTAAATTCCGATAAAACTGCGAGACTCGTCAGAATTAGTGAGATTCAATTGATGTCCAGGCACTCGATCAATGTGATGCCAGGCATCGTAATTGACCTCGCCGCCTTGCGTGCGGAAGTTTGTCGCCGCGTAGGCAGCTGATGCCATGACATCAATCCGCCAGTAGTCATAGGTTGTCGGTGAATCTGCTTCCGTCGAATTTGTACGTGCCAGATGAATTTCCTCGGAATCTGTGTAATCAATCACGGTGACGCTGTATGTGCTATCTCCACTGCGCACCGTATAAACACGTCCTGGAAAGACGGCGTCATACTCGGATGGGTAGGCGATTTCCTCAATCTCGGGCTCACCTGGCGCTGGTACGTTAATGCTGAAATTATCTGCCATGTTTTGGTAGACAACCCATGTCTGCGCTAACGCGAGTGGCGATAATAAAAACATCGATAGTGTTAGAGCGGTGTTGAGGATGCGCATGCTATATCTCGTCTAGGGAGTTGGGTAGATGGGCTACTAGTCCCATTCTTTTTCTTCACCACCAGGTGGTGTAACAAATCCGAGAAGACATCCATTGGAGCCGTCCCTCATTTGATGGCATCGCACGGAGATGTGATCTCCGGGCTCTACGCTTTCGGGGCTCCAGCCTTTCCGCAGGAGCGAGTTGGGGCTGCCGCCTTCCAGAGCCCACAAGATATGATCTCCATCGCTGTTTGGAACTTCAAGATAGATCCATGTATGAGGATTCATCCAGTGTAATTCCTTTACCATGCCTGCTAGACGAGTGTACTCCGTCATCTGGTAATTCCCATGAGAATGGTGTCCTGATGCAGGTAAGAGCCAAGTGGCAGCTATGGCTAGTGTCCCAAGGCGGAGGGATTCGTGGGTGATCATCATACTTATTATTTCAACGGCATTGCCAACCAGGGGCTAATTTTACCCGATATAGCATCTTCCGATAGAGATGTGACATAGAGTTAACAGCAGGAAAACTTATCTGTTTGTAGAATTAGTCTTGGAAACAGCCATGCCCGAAATGCTCCACAAGACAATGCTGCTCGTGGAGGTAGTTCCTTCGTCTTCGCGTAATTGCATTGTTGGTGGTTGGGAGAGACTCTGAAGGTACGGATTCAGGCACCGGCCGAACGCGGTAGGGCGAACGAGGCTGTGGAGAAAATCCTCTCCAGAGCCCTAGGTGCTCCAGCCCGGATTGTGTCGGGGAGAACCTCGCCCAGAAAAACTATCGAGATTTCTAGTATATCCAGAGAGAATATGCGTCATCGGTTCCCAAAGACTGACCTTCAGAGCGGTGCCATACAAGGGCAACCTTCGGCATGTGCCGCCGCTAGACCGATCGGGGTGTGTTCCCTAGTTAGAGCCGGCTGGGGTAAAGGTCGTAATCTTTGCTGTGGACGTTGATCCGCCGGGTCTTCATTTCGAACGTTTGTGGGTTAGCGTGTCTATTACCAAGCATGGTGACAGTGTCTCCTACCTTGACGACGGTATCGTCAAAACCAGCTCTTTGACTGCGATTCGGCGGGCTCATAACCACGTTCCACTGCTCCCCGCCAGCTTCTACGATTAGGCGATCGTGCGGGCGTCCCAAGCGGGTGTCAACGACAACCCCAGTGAGTGTGAAGTCCGTATTTGTATAGGTGCTCCAGCCATGATGGGCAAAGGCGCTAGCCGATAACGTGCCTAACAGAAACGCTATTGCTATAACGCGTATGTTCATGGACATGTCGGGTTCCTCCGTCTCAAATAGTCAAAGTAAGCTTCGGTAGGTGCTACTTATGAACGAATCTGGGTTGTTATGCAATAGCTAGCACCACTCCTTCCTGAATAAATCGTTTGATTTTTACCTCTTCATAACCAAGTTCACCTAGTATCTCCGTCGTGTGCTCCCCCAGGCGAGGGGCTCCGCGTTCAATTGAGGTAGGTGTGGCGCTAAATTTCACCGGGAAACCTATTGTTTTGATCACGCCGAGTCCTGAGTGCATGGTTTCTGTAACCATGTCCCGGGCAAGTGTTTGGGGATGCTCCAGCATTTCGCCAATGCTGAGCACGGGGCCTGCTGGAACGCCTGCATTCTTCAACAAATCGAGCCACTCACGGGTTTGCTTTTTCTTGAATGCCGGGGCGAGCGTAGCGTTTAGCACTGCCCGGTTGTGCATTCGATCTTTATTCCTGGAGAATCGCGGGTCTTCCAGGAGTTCAGGTAGCCCGAGCACAGGTGGGAGCCGTGCCCACGTAGCCTCACTTGAAGCGCCGATAGTGATCCACCCATCAGTAGTTTCAAATGCCTCGTAGGGGGCATTCAATGGATGAGCGGAGCCCATGGGTTCTGGTGATATACCAGTTGCTAATGCGATAGCCGACTGCCAGAAGGTTTGTGTGATTCCGGCCTCAAATAAAGAAGTGTCTACACGTTGACCTTGACCTGTCTTCAACCGCTCCACATAAGCGGCCAGAACCCCCATTGCTGCAAGTAGTCCTGCGGTTATGTCGGTAACAGGTGGCCCGCATTTCACAGGAGGTCGGTCGGCACCTTCTCCGGTTATGCTCATTAGACCGCTGTAGCCCTGTGCCACGAGATCAAACCCGCCTAGATCAGCATAGGGGCCAGTTCGGCCAAAACCGGAGATTTCGCAGTAGATTAGCCCTGGATTCTGTGCCCGCAGCTTCTCATAGCCGAGACCAAGCCGTTTCATGGTTCCTTTGCGATAATTTTCGATCACGATATCAGCATCTTCTAACAGGCGTTGCACGATTGTGTGGCCATCCTCAGTTTTTAAGTTTACGGCGATGCCGCGCTTATTGCGGTTGAGCATCATGAATGCGGCGCTTTCCCCATCGATGACTGGAGGTACGAAACCGCGCGCGGCATCGCCTTCCGGTACACGTTCTACCTTGATAACGTTTGCACCCATGTCGGCAAGCATGCGGCCGCAGACGGGGCCTGCCATGATGTGTGCTAGCTCAATGACGGTCACGCCCCGCAAGGGACCCATATCTGGTGAACTCATCATTCAATGACCTTTGAACTTGGGCTTTGTTTTTTCAAGAAATGCTCGGTAGCCGATCTGATAGTCCTCCGTTTCAAAAGCTGCGTTACTCTCGTCGATTTCCTCCGCGGTTAGAGGGGTTGGATCCATCAGTCGGTGTATAAACTTTTTGTGCCAGCGGTTTACCAGTGGGGCTCGTTCAGAGATCTGGTTGCCTAGCGAGCAGGCCTCACGCTCTACATCTGAGTCTGGAACGATACGGTTAACGAGTCCCAGTTCCTTCGCATGCTTAGCTTTGAATACGTTGCCTTCCAGCAGAATTTCCAGTGCAGCTGACGGTGTAATGATGCGGCTCAATGCACCTAATTCCGCATAGGACACAGTCATTCCTAGTCGATTGATGGGTATGCCAAATCGACTCGATTCTCCACAGATACGAATATCGCAAGCGCTGGCAATTAAAAGACCACCACCCATGCATACACCGTTGATAGCCGCGATACTTGGATGGCGACATGAGAATACGCTATTCAGTGCATTTTCGAGATCACTGCTGTATTTGCGAACATCCTCAGGTGTTGTGCGGTGCTCGCTCCAGTCAGAGATATCCGATCCTGCCGAGAAGGCTGTACTGTCGACGCCACGGATAATAATGCAGTGGATATCATCATCATCATTCAGCTCGGACATGATTTCGTCAAGGAGGATCCAGCAGGCTCCATCCATAGCATTGAGCTTGTCCGGCCTGTTCAAGACGACGGTGGTAATTCTACCGTCGCGTTGGACAAAGACTCCGTTGGGCATTGATTTTCTCCTGGCTCATATCTAGTGCGTACTATACGGTATGAGGATGAACTCACTCACTCACTCACTCCGCTGTTTTAGTGCTTCATATGTATGTAATCATAATTGTAGGTTGAGATAGCAGTCAGGGGAGAAGGATTTGTTTCCACGGTGTTTTTGATAGTGTTTGTGTTACTGTCGCGCCTGTGCGTGTACTCGGATAACACAAAGCGATTTTGAATATCCCAGTTGTATTCTGGGTAACGGTTTAGTTGAAAGAAGAAATCGGATAATGACAGCGAAATCTGGTCGTCAATTTTTACAAATTCCAGGTCCCAGCAATGTTCCCGATCAGGTTCTACGGGCTATTAATCAGCCCACCATTGACCATCGTGGCCCAGAATTTCAGGGGCTGACCAACCGGATACTCGTGGGGCTCAAGAAGGTATTCAACTGTGCGGGACCCGTGATTATCTTCCCATCGTCGGGGACGGGTAGTTGGGAGGCTGCATTGGTAAACACGCTCTCCCCGGGCGACAGTATTTTGATGGTAGAGACGGGGCAGTTCGCTGTGCTTTGGCGCGATATTGCGTTGAAATTTGGGCTCAACGTGGACTTTATTCCCGGTGACTGGCGTCATGGGGTGGACTCTGAGCCCATTGAAGCGAAGCTTGTAGCAGATAAGAGCCACTCTATTAAAGCCGTTGCTGTTGTTCATAACGAGACATCCACGGGTGTAACCAGTGACATTGCAGCAGTTCGTAAGGCGATGGATAGAACTAATCATCCCGCTTTGCTTCTAGTTGACGTAATTTCTTCTCTGGGTTCGGTCGATTACCGACAGGATGAGTGGGGGGTAGATGTCACGATTGGAGGATCCCAGAAAGGTCTCATGCTACCACCGGGACTCGGCTTCAACGCTTTAAGTGATAAAGCGATTAAGGCCTCCAGCAAAGCGGGGCTGCCCAGGTCATATTGGGACTGGGATGCAATTCTAAAAGCGAATCAAATGGGTTTCTTTCCATACACGCCAGCCACCAATCTACTCTTCGGTCTCGAAGAGGCTCTAAACATGTTGTTCGAAGAAGGGCTCGAGAACGTTTTTGTGCGTCATGCACGGTTTGCCGAAGCCACGCGGCGAGCTGTTCATGCTTGGGGTCTGGAAAACCTTTGCTTGAATCCTCATGAGTACTCCAACAGCCTAACAGCTGTTTTATTGCCAGAAGGCCATGATGCTGACACGCTCCGGGAATTAATTTTGGAGCACTTCGATATGCCCTTAGGTGCAGGCCTAGGTAAAGTGAAGGGACGGATTTTTCGTATAGGCCATCTAGGTTGGCTTAACGAGTTGATGCTAGCTGGAACGCTTTGTGGTGTGGAGATGGGTTTGGGGCTTGCGGGCGTACCATTTAGTCCTGGCGGTGTGCAGCCAGCACTTAGCTATCTAGTACACGGCGAGTAAGGGAGCAGCATGGATCCTTCCACGGCAGTCGTGAGTAGCCCGTTGTTGGCGCTTGTGGCTTTCTTAGGCGTCATTATGCTTCTGTTGTTCCTCATTGCTAAGTGGCGTTGGCATGTCTTTCTGGCTCTGCTGGTGCCACTTCTCTTCTTTGGCGTAATACCTGGTGTGCAGCAGAATAATTTCATTGCTGCGTTTGAGTTGGGTTTTGGCTCGACGCTTGGATCCATCGGTGTGGTAATTGTGCTCGGGTCTATCATCGCTGAGGCTTTGAGACATACAGGTGCGATACAAACTATTACCCGCACGATGGTTTGGGCTGTGGGTTCAACGCGCATGCCTCTGGCGCTTACATTGACAGGGTTCGTTTTAGGCATCGCCATCTTTTCCGATGTGGCCTACGTGATCCTAAATCCTCTCGTGCACTCGGCGGCTAAAATGATGGGCGTGACGGTCAGCGTCATGTCCATCGGCCTGGTGGGCTCGATGCAACTCACTCATGCCATCGTGCCACCTACGCCAGGGCCTCTAGCGGCGGCGGCGTTATTGGGAGCCGACATTGGTAAGACGATCATATTTGGCAGTGTGGCTTGCCTGGCAGGATCACTTGCGGGGTGGATTTGGGGGCAGTATATCGTCGGGCCGCGTATCAAGACGCCGCCATCCGATGAGTATGCAGGTGAAAACTTCCTGGAGGACGATCCGGAGGGTAAGCTGCCCGGCACGCTCAGTTCTTATGCTCCTATTATTGTTCCGATTGTACTGATATCAGCTCAGAGTGTTTCCCGTCTTTTCCTTGAGCAGGATAATATTATCCGTGTGGGGCTCGCCTATGTCGGGTGGCCAGTTATGGCGCTTAGCATTGGTGTCTTGCTGGCGTACAGAAATATCAAGACGCCGGAGCATAGAAAAGATGCGAAGAATGCTTGGGTAGAAGAGGCGCTGAGAATGTCTGCCATGATATTGGTTGTGACCGGCCTTGGAGGGTCTCTAAGTGAGATTCTTAAGGCGACGCCAGCCGTCGAATATATCAGTGGTTTTTTTGCTGCCTATGGTTTACCGTCCATCTTGTTACCGTTTGTCATCGGCATTATCGGTAACATGATTACTGGCTCTACCACTGTCGGTGTCATCACAGCTGCTTCTTTGGTTGCGCCCATGCTAGGGACCCTAGCGCTCTCCCCAGAGGCTGCTATGCTTGCTGGCGCGAGTGGCTCAGTCATTATTAAGTACGTGAACTCAAGTTACTTCTGGGTTTGTACCTCTCTTAGCCGTGTACCAGTGAACGACGCCATTCTGGGTTACGGCGGGGCTACGCTGGTGGGGGGCGTTACCTCGTTCTTGGTTGTTTGCACGATGTGGGCTGTAGGTATTATTTGAGCAAGGCTAATAAACTTAGGCGGTTCAGCCGATAAACATAATTTTAAAACTATGGTTGCCCGAGGCGGCCATTGACTAGGTTCGTTACGGGAGTGAAGCATGCCTGACAAGTACAGAATTCTCTTTTTTGGAGCCTCCTACGGTTCACTGCTTGGCGCAAAAGCCGCGCTTGCAGGGCACTCGGTCCACCTGATTTGTCTTCCGGAGGAATCGGAACTCATTAATGAGAAGGGCGCGATCATCCGTCTGCCGGTACGAGGTGTTGACGAGCCTGTTGAGCTGAATACGAAGAACATGTCCGGCGTTGTTTCTGCAGGCGGGCCGGAAGATGCGGACCCCTCCGAGTACGATCTCATTGTCCTTGCCATGCAGGAGCCGCAGTATCGAGTGTCTGTCGTGAAAGATCTATTGAACCGTGTGGGCGCATCCGCGAAGCCGTGTATGTCAATCATGAACATGCCGCCGTTGAGCTTCTTGAAGCGTCTTCCGGCTATTGATGCGGAGGCGATTAGAGGCTGTTACACAGACCCATCAGTTTGGGACAACGTGGATCCGTCAATGATTACTTTATGCAGCCCGGACCCACAGGCATTCCGCCCTCCCGGAGAGCAGTGCAATGTGCTTCAGGTGGGATTGCCCACCAATTTTAAGTCTGCCCGATTCGAATCAGATGACCACACCGCTATCCTGCGTAAGCTGGAAGACGATATTCAAGAAATCCGTTATGACGTCGGCGGCACAGAGGTAGAGTTGCCAGTGAAACTACGAGTTCATGATTCAGTGTTCGTGCCGCTTGCCAAGTGGTGCATGCTATTAGCTGGTAACTACCGCTGTGTTCAAGAAGAGGAGATGATCCCGATTAAGGATGCAGTTCATGCTGATTTGGATGCTTCGGGCTCTCTGTATAACTGGGTAGCAGACTTGTGTGTAAGTTTGGGAGGCAATCGTGACGATCTTGTTCCGTTTGAGAAATACGCTAATGCGGCCTTGTCATTACAGAAGCCGTCTTCAGCGGCGCGTGCGCTCGCTGCCAAAGCGCTCTACATCGAACGCGTAGATAAGTTGGTGCAGACACTTGCGGCGTCCCAAGGCATGCAGTCTGACCATGTGGATCGAACTGTCGAATTAGTGGACGGTTGGCTTGCTAAAAACCGCGAAGAGGCTGCGTAGCTGAGCTCGCCGTATAAATGTTGAACCGATCCGACTACGTGACCGACCCTGCGTTCGTGCAGAGACTGCAATCGGAAGTTGAGGGGGAAGTCTATTTCGACGCTCTGAGCCGTGGCCGTTACAGTACGGACGCCTCGATGTATCAGATATTTCCCATCGGTGTCGTGGTGCCTCGGCATGCACAGGATGTCGTTTGCTCTCTACAGATCGCCGCCGAGAACGGCGTACCCGTTCTGCCACGCGGCGCTGGTACCTCTCAGGGGGGGCAAACGGTCGGCAAGGCTTTGGTGCTGGATGCGAGCAAGTACCTTACAGCGGTAAATCACTTTGAACCGGAAGAGCGAACTATCTCTGTAGAACCTGGGATGGTGCTCGATCTGCTAAATGACTTCCTTAAACCGCATGGATTATTTTTCCCTGTTGACGTTTCAACGTCTAGCCGCGCCACCATTGGTGGTATGGCAGGAAATAATAGTGTTGGCGCACGCTCCATTCGATACGGTCACATGGTGGATAATGTTAGTGGAATCAATGCACTACTAGCCGATGGGGAACTCGTGCATTTTCGTCCAGGGAAGCCTGCCAACGTAGATGGACGGTTGTCTGATCTCTTTGATCAAATGCAAAACTTGTACGCGCGGGAGCAAGAAGAGATCGATAAACGTTTTCCAAAAGTGGCACGGAATGTTGCTGGGTATAATCTAAACCGTCTCGGTCGAGACAATATGAATCTTTCGGATTTGTTAGTGGGTTCGGAAGGAACGCTCGCTTGGTTTCAGACGCTTGATCTAGATCTGCAGCCCATTCCTCCACACAAACTTGTAGGTGTCTGCCATTTTCCGACATTCGCATCGGCGATGGAATCTGCTCAGGCAATCGTTGCTCTGGATCCGGCAGCGGTTGAATTGATCGACCGAACAGTGATCGAACTCGCTCGCGAGAACGACGAGTTCAATGCGGCGATGGCTAGATTTATGCGTGGTGACCCGGCTGCGCTCCTGATTGTGGAGTTTGCTGGTGATGATCGTGACAAACAACTGCAAAGACTGGACAGTCTGGAAGAGGTAATGGGGGACTTAGGATATTCGGACAGTGTAGTACGCGCCGAGGAGCCCGGGTTGCAGAGTGCTATCTGGAGTGTGCGCAAGGCGGCGCTGAATATAGTCATGTCCATGAAAGGGGACGGCAAACCAATCTCGTTCGTTGAGGATTGTGCAGTTCCTTTAGAAAATCTTGCCGAGTATACGGCTCGACTTACTGAGGTTTTCTCCAAACATGGAACCACCGGGACGTGGTACGCCCATGCTTCGGTTGGTTGCCTACATGTGCGCCCTATACTGAATCTTAAAGACGATACCGATGTCGTTAAGCTGAGAAGTATTGCTGATGCCGCCCATGAACTCGTGCGTGAGTTTAAGGGCTCCCACTCTGGTGAACATGGTGATGGACTTGTGCGCTCAGAGTTTCTAGAGCCTATGCTAGGCAATCGAATCACACGAGCTTTTGGAGAAGTAAAGCAATGCTTTGACCCAGACGGACGCTTCAATCCGGGCAAGATTGTTAATCCGTCACGCATGGATGACCGTTCGCTATTGCGCTTTTCAGGAGACTATAAACCCGTACAACATGAAGAGGTGCTGGATTGGTCAGCATGGGGTGGTCTACACCGTGCGACGGAGATGTGTAACAACAATGGTGCATGTCGAAAGTTCGATTCTGGAGCGATGTGCCCATCCTTCCGCGTAACCAAGGATGAACAACACCTAACCCGAGGCCGTGCAAATACACTTCGCTTGGCTCTTACGGGTCAATTAGAAGCAGATGCTCTGACCTCACCAGAGATGTATCGCACTTTAGAGTTGTGCGTCAGTTGTAAGGCCTGTAAGCGAGAGTGTCCCACTGGCGTTGACATGGCGCGGATGAAGATTGAGTTTTTGAGCCAATACCACAAGCGCTGGGGATTGGGTTTGCGGGATCGGCTAGTCGCCTATTTGCCTCGCTACGCTCGTTGGGCCGCTCGAATGCCGTGGCTGTCGAATGTACACAACAACACCCTATTTCGTGGCGTGCGTCGGCAACTGTTTGGCTTGACTACTCAAAGGTCTATGCCTGCATGGCGTCGTGATACGTTTGAAGGCGCGTCAACCCACGTGTCTTCAAAAGGGCCAGAAGTGGTTTTGTTCGCTGACACATTTAATAGGTATTTTGAGCCAGAGAATTTGCAGGCTGCTGTACGTGTCTTGGAGGCGGCAGGTTACCGAGTGTTAACACCAGTTCCGACGGATATGCCTCGCCCATTGTGTTGTGGACGGACATTTCTGAGTAGCGGTTTAGTGGATGAAGCTAAAAAGGAAGCACAGCGTACATTAGATACGCTTATGCCCTACGTTGAGAAGGGTATTCCGATCGTGGGTTTGGAACCTTCCTGCTTGTTAACTTTCCGGGATGAGTTTGGTGGGTTCTTGCCTGGCGAGGGTACCCGTGCGTTGGCGAAACAAGCAATGCTCTTTGAGGAATTTTTAGTCGCCGAGCATGATGCTGGTCGTTTAAAGCTTAATCTTCGGTCTCTTGGAAAATCTAAAGCGCTGGTTCACGGCCACTGTCACCAAAAAGCGTTCGGTGTGATGTCAACTGTCGAGAATGTAATGAGTTGGATTCCGGGTCTTGATACTGAGCTTATTGAGTCAAGTTGTTGTGGTATGGCAGGTGCGTTCGGTTACGAAGCTGAGCACTATGATGTATCAATGAAAATGGCGGAGCTTAATCTTTTACCCACGATCCGTGCATCCAGTGATAGTACGGTTATTGTGGCGGATGGTACTAGTTGTCGTAGTCAAATCCGTGATGGGTCTGGTCGCGAGGGACTTCATGTTGCTAAAGTCCTCGAGCTTGCACTGGATAGAGAGAGCGATTAGCTTACCCCTTTCCCATTCTAAGTAAATCCTAATGTTGATGAACGAACACAGATGAGTCTGTGCGAGTTTTTGTTAATACGGTAACGGTGATGGTGCTCATGAACGCTTTTTAATCATTATCTTTATGTGGGCGCACTATGATTCTCAGTATGGACGCTGACTATCCATGTTTTATCTAAAGCAAGGGACTGTGATCCAACTATTTTCTGTATTAACGGGGTACCTGTGATTAGGGGTGTTTGCTTGTTGCTGTTGTCAGGTTTGACGCTGATTTTAGCGACACTGTTGTGTTTCGAGGTGGTCGCGCAACCAAGCGAAACCGCGAATACCTTCGATGGGGCCTGGATGGT
>DBZY01000014.1:119617-125666 GCA_002311835.1 Proteobacteria bacterium UBA1148
ATTCAGAGTTAGAGTGGGTCCCACATCAAGCCGCCAGAGTGCTACAGTCGTTGCAGCGTTTTTAAGTGCAAACGGATTTGATCAGCCCTGGATCTTAAATGAACAGGGACAAGTCGTGGCGGCCGAACAAGGAGAACTTAATTTGTATGCCGCTGAGCTCTCACTGGCTCCGGCGAGCATTCAAACTACAACTCCTACGCCTAGTGCCAACCCCACTCCAGAATCTTCGGTCAGATCCAATGTTGTGCAAAACAAGGTTGTAAATATACCTAGAACAGCGACTCCACCCATAATCGATGGGCAGTTGGACGATGCGGCGTGGACTCAAGCGGCCGTAGTTTCGGATTTACATCAGCTAGATCCTATCGAGTACTCAGAGGCCACAGAGGATAGTTACTTCTACGTCATTTATGACAAAGATGCGCTTTATGTAGCTGCACGATTCCAGGATAGTCGTCCCGACCTAGTTGTGGCCAATATCCTCAGGCAGGGAGCTAGCATTCAAAACGATGACCAGCTGGTCCTAATCCTCGATCCCTACAACAACGGTCGCGAAGGTTATCAGTTTCAGCTGAATCCCAACGGCGTTCGGCGTGAAGGTCTTTTTGTGGGTCCAAATCAAATGCAGTGGAATTGGAGTGGTATCTGGGAAGCGGCTGCTACACAGGATGACCAGGGGTGGGTCGCAGAGATTGCGATTCCTTTCAAGACGCTGTCCTTCGATGCCGAGAGCGATACCTGGGGCATCAATTTTGGGAGACGCGCCCAATCGAAGAATGAGCGCATGGCCTGGGTCTCTCGAAATCGTTCTCAGACACCAGCAATCTCAGGGGACGCAGTTGGGCTGGAGGAGTTAGATCAGGGGCGGGGGCTGGATATTGTGCCATCGTTGGGGCTCAGTGATCAAAAAGATTTTTCTCTTTTGGATACAGGCGCCAACTCTGATCCCTCGCTCGACATGTTCTACAGAATTACGCCGTCTTTGAGCGGTTCTCTGACGATCAATACAGACTTCTCTGCTACTGAGGTGGATGATAGACAGGTCAATCTCACCCGTTTTGGATTGTTCTTTCCAGAAAAACGCGATTTCTTTCTCCAGGATGCTGATGCTTTCGAGTTTGGTGGTATCGGAGGTTTAGGTAATTTTCATCAGCTTTCGTCTACTCTTGATAAGAACGCGAAACCATTTTTTTCTCGTACGATCGGTTTAAGCGAGTCGGGACAACCAGTAGATCTGGAATACGGCGGTAAGCTAAGTGGTCGAGCAGGTCCATGGACCCTCGGTGCTCTTTCGGTTAGGCAGAGTGCTTTTGAGAGTGTCGATGCAACTGACCTATTCGTTGGCCGGGCGGCACTTAACGTGCTGCAAGAATCCTCGGTAGGTGTTATTACAACTCACGGGGATCCACATTCAAATTTGAACAACAGCTTGATCGGAGCCGATTTTCGATATTTAAATACACGCCTATCGAATGGAAAAACCATCCAGCTTGAATCCTGGTACCAACAGACCGAAACAGAGGAACTAACAGGCGACGATGCTGCCTATGGGCTGCGTTTTCGGTTGCCTGCAGGTAACGGGCTGCGTGCTAGCGCTACATTTAAAGAGGTTCAAGAGAACTTCAATCCTGCATTGGGGTACATTAATCGGGCTGGTATCCGAGATTACTCCGCGGAAATTGGCTGGATTCAACGGTACCCTATACAGTCTAGGATCCGAACAATTTTTAGTCTTTTTGGAGTGCAGCGCGTTGATCTTATAGGCGTTGGTTTACAGAGTGAAGTGATTGATGCGCGCGTTATTAGTTTTCAAAATCAGGCGGGCGACAATATTCGCTTTTTATACAGGCGTAATAAAGAAATTTTGCGTGAACCGTTTACGATCTGGGATCCAGATGTAAGTTCAGGAGAACAACCTATTACAATCCCGATAAGTGAGTATACTTATGCTGATTCCGGTGTTCGTTTACAGACCGAAAGTTCTCGAAAACTATCCGGTGCACTTACTTATCGTAGCGGCGATTTCTTTAGCGGTAAGCGGGATAATGTTGATGCGCGGATAACTTGGTATCCAACAAAGAACTTTCGCGGATTTCTGTCTTATAACTATAACGATGTAGAACTTCCACAGGGCGATTTTAGGTTGAAGCTTACCCGCATTGGGTTTGATATTATTTTCTCGAACACTCTCTCATGGGCAAATCTGATTCAGTACGATAATGATTCGGAGACGATTGGTATGAACAGCCGCTTGCATTGGATACCGCAAGCAGGACGCGAGGCTTACATTGTCTTCAACCATAATCTACAAGACTTAGATCGTAACGCTAGCTTTAACTCCACTCTTGCTAATCTCAGTCTAAAGTTCAGTTACACATTCCGTTTCTAGCGTTTGCAATAACTACACCCATGCAGATGCAGATGGATCATGAGCATGGAGTTCTTCGGGCGCTGTTCGAGATTGCATGTGGTATGTCCAGTTCCTGTTGTTGTGACTATCGAAGTTACTTGCCTTGCATGAACTACTAAACAATGGTTGACCAGTAGATCTTGGGTTTATCAATTATATTTTTATAATCAATCAGTTATAATTTAGATCTATGATTTTTTGTTTTTAATAATATTAAAGACTCTTAGTAGGGCAGGTATAAGATGGCCTGACCGGATAAGCGCTTCCAGATAAAGATGTCTAAAGATTTATTCAAACAGTTACCTGCTATCGATAAGTGGCTTGCTTCGGAGGTAGGGGTCGCATTGAGTGCTGAGTTTTCTTCGAAAGAGGTAGCAGAAGTGATGAATGATCATCTTAGCTGCATCCGCAAAGGGTTGGACAATGGTTTGACAACTATATTGCCGCAGTTTGATAGCCCTCAGTATGAAGCGCTGATGCGCGCTGACTTGTTGAAACAGCGTCTTCCCAGTCTTCGACGCACTATCAATGCTACCGGCATAATTCTCCATACAAATCTTGGTCGTGCGCCGTTAGCAACAGAAGCTATTGAGGCTATGGAGGCTGTAGCGCGAGGCTATTCAAACTTGGAAATTGATTTAGATTCAGGTAAACGAGGTTCGCGTTACCAGCATGTGGAGTCGCTGCTTTGTCGGATCACGGGGGCAGAGGCCGCGCTTGTTGTTAACAACTGTGCTGCTGCCGTCGTATTGACGCTCGGGACAGTAGCACCGGGCCATGACGTCGTCATCTCTCGTGGAGAGTTAGTAGAGATCGGTGGATCTTTCCGTATACCTGACGTAATTGCTAAGAGCGGTGCACGAATGGTTGAGGTAGGCACCACTAATAAGACTGGAATTGAAGACTACGCCACAGCGTTAACGGAAAATACTCGTGTTCTTCTTTCCGTTCACCCGAGCAACTATAGAATTATCGGTTTCAGTTCCAAGCCAAGTGTTAAAGAACTTGCGAATCTTGCACACCAGAATGACCTAATTTTTATGCAGGATCTGGGTAGTGGGGCGCTGGTAGGACTGGGTGCAGTGAGCGCTATTACCGATAACACTGTGCAGCAAAGTCTCGCTGCAGGCGCTGATATCCTTACGTTCAGTGGCGACAAACTGTTAGGCGGTCCACAGGCAGGCATTATCTTAGGGCGCGCCGAACTCATCCAGACCATCAAAAAGAATCCACTATTGCGAGCGCTGCGTATTGATAAGTTATCGCTTGCAGCACTAGTCGCGACTCTTCGGCTCTATCTGCCGCCGAACAATCCCACCCACAAAGTACCAGTTCTGCGCATGATCAATGAAGATAGGGATAGCGTTGGTCGTCGAGCACGTAGACTCCTTCGGCAACTTAAGAAGATTCCAGGTCTGGAAGGTGTCGTAGTAGATGGCGTGAGCTATGGGGGTGGGGGTGCACTTCCAATGGTTGAGCTACCGACGCGAGTCGTGCATGTAAAAATGCCTGGCATGAATGCAGGTGAGTTAGCAAAACGACTGCGAGCGACAGACCCTCCAGTTATCGTTCGGGTTACGAATGACGAGCTTGCTCTTGACCCAAGGACGATTTTTCCAGAAGACATGAAGGATCTGGTGGGAGCATTACGACAGGCAGTCGAATGACGGGCCACCTTACGCTCGGGGTCATCGGGCATGTTGATCATGGCAAAACAGCGCTTGTTCGCGAGCTTACCGGGATTGAAACGGATCGTCTTAAAGAGGAGCAGGAGCGCGGTCTTTCCATTGTTCTTGGTTTCTCCTACATAGAATCTTCCAACGGTATTCTCGATTTAATCGACGTGCCTGGGCACGAAAATTTCATTCGAACGATGATTTCTGGTGCAACCGGGATAGACGGCGTGCTTTTGGTCGTGGCTGCGAATGAAGGCGTCATGCCCCAGACACGAGAGCACTTTGATATCGCTCAACTCCTTGGTCTCGATCGAGGTTTGGTTGTTTTGACAAAGGTAGACCTCGTAACGGCTGAGGAACTTACTCTTGTGGAAGAGGAGGTTTGTGCATTCACAATGGGTTCATTTCTGGAAAGAGCGCCTGTTGTGCGTACCTCGACGCTGCAGCGAAAAGGTTTAGAGGAGCTGCGAACTGCATTGGATGGAATGGATAAGCGCGAATCCACAGGCAGCACCTCGACAGGGTTTTTCTTACCTATTGACAGGGTTTTTGCTATGCAAGGTTTCGGCGCTGTTGTCACGGGTACTTTACGGTCAGGAGTTCTTAATTCTGGTGAGAACGTGGAAATTCTTCCTAGAAAAGAAATTGCTACGGTTAGGGGTTTACAGAATCACAATCAGGCGGTCGAAACGGTTTTTCCGGGGCAGCGCGTGGCAGTCAATCTTAGAAATATAAAATGGGAAGAACTGAGACGTGGAGATGTTCTGGCCTCTCCTGGGTTTCTAAAAATCACACGGCGGATCGACGTTGAACTTAAGCTCCTCAAGCATATAAGGGGCAATTTAAAGAATGGAACTGCGGTGCGCGTGCTGTTTGGGACCACAGAAGTTATTGCGAAGATTAGATTGCTAGACTGCGCAGAACTAAATCCCGGTTCTACCGGTCTCGGACAGTTGAGATTTCAGCGTGATGTCACGACGCACCGTAGCGAACGATTTATCATTCGAAATATTTCTCCTGCCTTTACATTTGGCGGTGGCCGGATTCTCGATACCAACCCGCCTCGACACAGGCGCTTTGACGATTCCGTAACGAACCGGCTGCGGAACACGGCTGATGGGAATGCAATTGAGGTCGTGCGTTTGAGCCTCAACGAGGGAGGCATGTGCGGTGAGAATATTGAAAGCCTCCGTGAGCGTCTTGGAATCTCAAGTAAGGATATGGAAGCGGTAATAGGGGCTGCTAGTGTAGTCAAAGTGGGCGAAGACAGAATCATTAACCAATCAAGTTATGCTGAGTTGATGGATGGAATTTTGGCTGTCACGGAACATTTCCATGATGAAAACCCTCATAGACAAGGGCTGAAGGTCACAAATATTCCTAGCCAACTACAAGTGAACATTAACGAGGAGGTGCTTCATCAGGCTATTGGTGAGCTGAAGGTTAAAGGTGAGCTTTGGAGTAATGGCTCTATTGTGAGGAAAATCGATTTTGATCCACTCATAAGACTACCTAAGGTAGAGCGTCGACTAGCTGGGGAACTTGAAGAAACTTTTCGATTAGGGGGGCTCACACCGCCATCACTTGATGCTGTGCTGGGGGGCGACGACACAAAACAAGATATCTACCAGCTATTGAGAGAGATGGGTAAGCTGGTGCGATTAAGGACTTATGATCGTGATAGTAATTTCGTATTGCATCAGGATGTACTGAGCGATATCAAGCAGAAACTCCAGAAAGCTTTTCCCTATCCCAGAGAATTTTCCATTTCTGATCTCAGAGATTTATTAGGTACGACGCGGAAATATCTCATTCCTTTGGTTGAGCATTTAGATGCGACAGGCGTAACAATACGGATTGGGAACATTCGCCGGCTTCGTGATCGTTGATGATAATCTTGAGTTATGGAGGTGAATGGAGTCTGGTGATTCCCCTGGTCTTCAAAACCAGTGAGCCGGTGAAC
>DBZY01000039.1 GCA_002311835.1 Proteobacteria bacterium UBA1148
AGGCTGAATTTGAGAAACGGGCGATTATACATAGACCGAGACCGATCGGAAGCCTCTGGACAGGACAATGATGAGGATCCTACTGTGACTCGGGCGCAAAGGCTTGCGTAGACATCGTTTTAGCGGGTTTTTTACTTTACACTAGTCAAGTCGGGCAGTTATCGTGGCCTGGTTGTTGCTCGACTTTCATAGAATTGTATGCGCCTGAGTAAAATCAAGCTTTCGGGCTTCAAGTCCTTCGTCGATCCTACGACCATTGCGTTCCCTGGAAATCTTATGGGGATTGTGGGCCCTAATGGCTGTGGAAAATCTAATATTATCGATGCGATTCGATGGGTTCTTGGTGAGGGATCGGCTAAAACACTGCGCGGCGATTCGATGGCTGACGTTATATTTAACGGTTCTAGTGCCCGGATGCCTGTGGGTCAGGCGAGTACCGAGCTTGTCTTCGATAACTCTGACGGGGCTCTGAGCGGACCCTATGCAGCTTATTCTGAGGTAGCCATCCGACGTGTGGTGGCCCGAGACGGCACCTCCCAGTACTTTCTGAACAATACTCGTTGTAGGCGCAAGGATATTACTCACATTCTGCTTGGTACCGGCCTAGGGGTTCACGGGTACTCTATTATTGAGCAGGGGATGATTTCCCGTTTGGTGGAGGCAAAACCGGAGGAGATACGGGCGTTTTTAGAGGAGGCCGCGGGAATCTCCAAATACAAGGAGAGGCGCCGCGAAACGGAGCGTCGAATTCGCCATACACGGGAAAACTTGGATCGCCTCCGCGATCTTCGTGAGGAGATCGATAAGCAGCTCGGCCACCTTCAGCGCCAGGCTCGGGCTGCCTCACGCTATAAGAAGCTGATGGCCGAGCAGCGGCAGGTAGAGGCAGAATTACTAGCCCTGCGTTTGCTGGGTCTTAAAGCTGAGGTTCACGATGAGGAATCCAAACGTAATGAGAAGCAAACCGTTCTTGATGCGGCTATTGCAGAGCAACGTTCCACGGAGACTAGAATCGAGAAGCTGCGTGTAGAACACTCTGTGCAAAGTGATAACTTCAATAGCGTGCAGGGTAAGTATTACAAGGTGGGTGCGGAAATCGCTCGCTTGGAACAATCAATCCAACATCGCAAAGAGCTCAGCCAGCGCCAGAAGGAGGATCTGAAGGTTACCGATGATCAGCTGGGAGAAATTAGGGCTCATATTGAGAGTGATCAAGTTGAGATTGAAGAAATTGATCGGCTTCTCAGAGAGCTTAGCCCAGGATTAGAAGAGGCTCACTTGAGCCAGCAGACCTCGCTTGATGCTCTCCGACAGGCCGAGGAAGCGAGCGAGGAGTGGCGGGGGAGTTGGGAAGAGGTTACCGATGCGCTAGCTGAAACAGAGCGATTAGAGGAGGTTGAGGAGGCCCGGCTTGGGCATCTCGGGAGCCAGAGACAGCGCTTGGAGCTTGAACGGAAGAAGCTGGTTACTGAGCGCGCAGAACTGAGAACCGTAGATCTTGAGCAGCGTTTGGATGCGTTAGTGGAGAATGAAGAGGTACTGAGTTCTGAATGTCAAGAAGTGAACCGAGTCCTTGATACCACGTGGCAACAGATTCAGTCGTTGCAGGAGCATGAGCGCAAGACTCTAAAGAACCTCGAGCAGGTCCGTGGAGAACTACATACTGACAGAGGCCAGCTCACGTCCTTGGAGGCGCTTCAGGAGGTGGCTTTAGTAGGGCATAGTTCGAAACAAGCGAATCATTGGTTAGAATCCCAATCGCTCATCTCCAAACCGCGCCTAGTACAAAGCCTAGTTGTGGAGCCGGGCTGGGAGCGGGCTGTGGAAACAGTACTGAGCGACTATCTGCAAGCGGTCTGCGTTGACAGTATCGAAGCTCTTGCCAAGAGCTTATCAAGCTTGGCTGAGGGCGGGTTAACCTTATTAGATCAAGGCGGGAACAAACAGTTTGTCGATCAGGATCAAGAACAGAAGTTGAGTAGGTATGTTCAAGGTCACTCAGTTGAGCGGCTGCTCGGCGGCGTATTTGTTGCAGAGTCTCTAGCTGGTGCTATGGAAATTCGCAAGCGACTCAAGGCGCACGAGTCTGTGGTAACACGTGAAGGTGTCTGGATAGGACAATCTTGGCTGAAGATTAACCGTAGCGATGATCCGCAAGCGGGGGTTCTTGCACGTGGTGATGAAATAACTCGTCTACAGGATGAAGTTGACGTACGAATACGTCGAGCTGAGGATCTTGAAAAAGATCTTGCTGATACACGTCGTAGGTTAGAAGATCTAGAAGAATCCCGTGCAAAAGCGCAAGCTGAAGCAACTGAACGCCAACAGTTTTATTCAGAGACTAAGAGTAACCTCGAAACTACCCGAATGACATTGGAACAGGCCAGTGCACATACGGCGACACTGGATCACAAGATTACCGATATTGACGGTGAGATACGTTCATTATCAGATCTTTTGATGAAATCTGAGGAAGAGCTACGTGTTGCTAGAGAACGTCGAGATGAACTGGAATCCTCACGTGAGGAGTTGGAAGGGATGCGTGCGCATCATCAAGAACGTTTGGCAGATGCTCGGATACAGGTAGAGAAAGATCGGGAATTAACCCAGGAGATTGCTCTCAAGGTAGAGTCTCGGAGAAGCTCTAAGGAATCTGCGGCTGCCGCCCTGGATAGGGTCCGGACTCAGCAGGTGCACTTGACTAAGCGGAAGAGTGAGTTGCAGTCTCAGCTTGAGGGTGCTGCCGATCCAATCGCAGACGAGGCGAGGGTTCTTGAGGAGCGGCTTGGCGAGCGTCTCAACATCGAAAATAGGCTCAGCGGTGCACGTGGAGCCACGGAAGAGGCAGACGCACGTTTGCGGGATGCTAGTCAGCAGAGGATTGACCAAGAACAGCTTGTTAATGCAGCTAGGGAGGTATTGGATGGAGCTCGTTTAGTAGTACGTGAGATCCAGGTTCGTGCTGAAACGGTTACTGACCAGCTGAAGCAGAGCGGCTTCGGTGACGTAGATTCGCTTGTGGATGAGCTAGATAAGGAAGCGACCGTCGAGGTTTGGGAAGAGGCCGCTGCGAAACTAGAACGGCGGATCCAGAGACTTGGGGCTATCAACCTTGCAGCAATCGACGAATTTAAACAGCAGTCTGAGCGAAAAGAATACCTAGATTCGCAGTTTGCTGATCTGGCAGAAGCTTTAGAGACTCTGGAAAATGCTATTCGAAAGATCGATCGTGAGACACGTACACGGTTTAAAGAGACGTTTGATGCCGCGAACGTGGGTTTGGGGCGATTGTTCCCGCGGCTTTACGGTGGCGGGCACGCTTATCTCGAGCTGGAAGGTGCCGATCTGTTGAATTCGGGTGTAACGGTTATGGCTCGCCCGCCAGGTAAGCGTATTAGTACCATCCATCTACTCTCTGGTGGCGAAAAAGCATTGACCGCGATTGCTCTTGTTTTTTCCATATTTGAGCTGAACCCCGCTCCATTTTGCTTGTTGGACGAGGTTGATGCACCGTTGGATGATGCAAACGTTGAGCGCTTTTCAGAGCTCGTCAATGAGATGTCTCAGCAAGTGCAGTTTGTAATAATTACGCACAATAAAACGACAATGGAAACGATGCATCAGCTCACTGGCGTTACAATGAATGAACCTGGTGTTTCTCGCCTCGTTGCTGTCGATATTGACGAGGCGGTAAAACTTGCCGCAATATGACAAGATTGATTCATGTGGGAATTGCGCTGGGTACTCCTTGGTCTAGGTATTCTGATTATTGCGGGGATTTACTTGTGGCCGCAGTTTTCTTTCATCCTGAAAACGGATAAGAAGCCGGATTTCGACTTCCGTGTTTCTAGCGCTGAGGCTGGGCCGCCTGTAGCCCCAAAAGACTTATCGGATGAGACAGCTAAACAACCCAAAGTAGTTTCATCTGCGCCTAAGAAGGTTATCACTATTCGTTTCATACCCAGGAGCGGAGGGGGGCTTAATGCTGAACTTGCGGTTCTTGCCTTGCGAAAAGCAGGATTAAAACACGGCAAATACGGCATATTTCATTATCCGTTAGGAGAAGATGAAGGGGAGTACGAATCTGAATTTAGCGTCGCTAACCTGATTGAGCCGGGTTCCTTTGATTTGACGAATCTTAAGGAAACGACGCTACCGGGGATGAGCTTTTTTATGGTTTTACCGGGTGTGGGGGACCCGGTGAGCTGTTTCGACCGTATGGTATCTGTTGCCCGCGCTTTAACACAATCACTTGGTTCCGAACTGTTTGATGAGCAAGGTAGTTCCTGGAGCACCCAGCGTGAGCGTTACGTTCGCGAAGAGATCATCGATTATCACCACCAGAAGACGAGAACCTAAGCATGAGTGGCAGCCAAGTAGGCGTTGCTCGGGAACTCAGAGTGCTTCGCGAAGCTATAGAAGAGCATAATTTTTCATACTACGTTCTGGATAATCCCGTTATTCCGGATGCTGAATACGATCGACTAATGCTCCAGTTGCAGGTGTTGGAGGCTAACCACCCCGAGCTTGTTACGTCAGATTCACCAACCCAGCGTGTTGGGGTTACACCTGTGGGGGGGGGTAGTGTGGTTACTCATTACGCTCCCATGTTGTCTTTAGGTAATGTGTTTAGTAAATCAGAGCTTCTCGACTTTGACCAACGTGTCCGCGACCAACTGGCTTCTAGAGGCTTTGAACTGGATAACATTGAGTATGTTGCTGAACCAAAGCTTGATGGTGTTGCGGTGAATCTTCGCTACGAGAACGGAGTGCTTATTCTTGGTGCAACACGTGGTGATGGTACTACTGGTGAGGACATTACCCACAACGTTCGAACTATTCCGACCGTCCCCCTTAGACTCCGCACGGAGAACGCACCGGTAGCGCTAGAGGTTCGCGGCGAGGTGTTTATGCCTAGAGAAGGTTTCTTGGCCTACAATCAGCGCGTCCTCGAGATAGGTGAAAAGCCTTTCGTAAATCCACGTAATGCCGCGGCTGGTAGTCTGCGTCAACTTGACCCTCGGTTGACTGCACGGCGCCCTCTGGAAGTTTTCTTTTATGGGATCGGATTACTCAATGGACAAATCAGACCAAAGACCCAGGGTGAAACACTGAAATATCTGCACAACCTAGGGCTTAGGACGTGTCCTGAATGGGAAGTGATGGCAGGAGTCCAGGACTGTTTGACTTACTACGCACAAATCCTAAAAAAAAGAAATGAGTTGCCCTATGAGATAGATGGGGTTGTGTACAAAGTTAATGCGCTTGAAAACCAAGAGTTATTGGGAGCGGTATCTCGGGCACCTCGTTGGGCAATCGCACATAAATTTCCTGCTCAAGAGGAACTCACTGTGATTAAGGAGATTAAATTTCAGGTGGGTCGGACGGGAGCCATTACGCCGGTTGCCCGACTTCAACCAGTCTTTGTGGGTGGGGTAACTGTGAGTAATGCTACCTTGCACAACGAAGATGAGTTAGCTCGCAAAGATGTGCGAGTGGGAGATAGTGTGATAGTGCGCCGAGCTGGGGATGTTATTCCAGAGATTGTGAAGGTTATTAAAGAGCGCCGATCAGCAGGATCAGACCCGGTGCGGTTGCCCACGAAATGCCCGGTATGCAGCTCCGAGGTTGTTCGGCAGGAGGGTGAGGCAGTTGCACGCTGCATCGGTGGTCTAGTTTGTGGAGCACAACGTAGGGAGGCGATTCGTCATTTTGCGTCTCGCCGTGCATTGGATATCAAGGGGCTTGGTACAAAACTGGTCGATCAACTGGTCACTAGGGGGCTAGTCGAAAATCCTTCTGATCTTTTTGGACTAACCCTAGAACAGATCTCTGAGCTGGAACGGATGGGGTTGAAGTCGGCAGAGAATCTTCTTGAAACTCTAAACAAGAGTAAATCCACGACCTTTAATAGATTTCTCTATGCGCTCGGAATCCGAGAAGTTGGAGAATCTACAGCTCTAGCATTGGCAAACCACCTTTGCTCGCTAGAGAAATTAATGGCTGCCGACGTGAAACGTTTGGAGGAAGTTCCAGATATTGGGCCCATAGTTGCAGCAAACATAAGGGCATTTTTTCAGGAAGATCGAAACTGCATGATTGTTAATCAATTGATGAGGTGTGGGGTCTCCTGGCCACAACCGGTCCGATTGGAATTTGAGGACGGTCCGTTGAAGGGTAAGACGATAGTGCTTACAGGGACTTTGTTGGGCATGACTCGTGATGTAGCTAAACAAACTTTGTCTGCGTTGGGAGCTAACGTAACTAGCAGTATTTCGAAGTCAACTGATATGGTTATCGTCGGCGACCACCCGGGGGCAAAAGTAGATCGGGCATTAAAGTTAGGGGTTATGGTGTTGAGTGAGGATGAGTTCAACGCTTTGATAAAGAGTGATCATTGAGTGGTATAAAAAACACGCAAACGCACGCTACTGCTTAGGTTTAGTCTCTAATGTCGACAATTGACCCATCTCGGAGTGAGTTCAGTAAGTCCTCTATCTTTCGTTGTTCCACGAAAGTGGTAATGTCTGCGCGGACTGCCTCCAACCCTGGTGGTTGCGAGTCTAGAGTGTCTTCTAAGAAAATAATGTGCCATCCAAAGCGAGTTCGGACAGGCTCCTCAGAAAACGTACCGATTTCCATTGAACTAACCGCTTGTGCAAAAGGGGGGACCATAGTATCGGCAGAGAACCAGCCAAGATCACCGCCATTCGATCCTGAAGGCCCAGTTGAACGAGCCGTTGCTAGCTCTTGAAAATCTGCATCGCCTCGTAGCTCCTCTATAATTTCAATCGCTTCACTTTCTTCGTCGAGAAGAATGTGGCGAGCTTTATACTGAACACCTGATAATCTCTGAATGTTTTGTTCGTACGCAATCTGAAGTTCTGTTTCGCTCGGCGGATTTTCTTCAAGGTGCCGGGTCGCCATTAGACGGCTAAGCATTTGAAGTTTTTGAAGTTCAAGGTCAATAATGACATTCTGCTCCTGAGAGATACCTGCATTTGTGGCAGCGTTAGTCATTAAATGAAATTGAATTAGCTCTTCAATCAGCCCGTCTCGCTCATCGTCACTTAAATCATCAACATTCTTCTGAAGTCGCATGTTCGAGTATCTTTGAAAGATCGATGTATAAATAGGTTCGTCATTGATGGTAGCAATCACCTCCTCTCCGAAGGGGTTTTGCACTTCAGAAACTTCCTGCTCCTGTGAGCAGGCGCCCAAAAGTAGGGATACAATAATTAGCGAAAAATTTATTTGGGAGATACTCATTTCAAGCCTTTTTTGTATTTACTGTGACGGAGGGGTGCGAGCGGAGACGCTCAGAGCATGAATGTCTGTTTTCATCATTTCTTCTAGCGCTTGGAATACTAGCCGATGTCGATCTAGGGGACGAGTATTCTCAAATTGTTTGGCGATGATATGCACACGGAAGTGTCCTTTCCCTTCCTTCGCTCCCACGTGCCCATCATGGAGATGGCTATCATCGAAAACCTCTAAATGCTCTGGCGAGAATGTGTCCTGAAGTCGAGCATAAATCCGACCGATCCGGTCCTCACTCATGGAAAAGCCTGTTTAAAAGGTTTTACTACGGTGGATTTGTAGACCCCGGCTGTTACATACGGATCACTTTCGGCCCATGCATGTGCGTCTTCCAAGGATTCGAATTCAGCCACAGTGAGGCTTCCAGTAAATCCTGCTGACCCTGGATCCTCTGCATCAATGGCCGGTAGTGGGCCAGCTATAATGACCCTACCTTCCGTGACCAATTTTTCCAGCCTTTTCAGATGCGCTGACCTTGCATTTTTCCTCAGAGATGTACTGTCGGCGACGTCGTAACCTAAGACTACGTAGAGCATGAATTATCCCTCTTCTTGTTGTTTACTAGTGGTTCGCGAAGCGATCCAGAGCACTTGGATGAGCACCATGAGGAGGGTTAAGCCAAGCATACCGAATAACTTGAAGTTAACCCAGGTTGCCTCATCAAAGTTGTAGACAACATATAAATTTGCGGCGCCTAGAAAACTAAAATTCGCCACCCATAAGAGATTGAGTTGTCGCCACATCACACGTTCAAGCTCGATTGCTTGACCCATTACTCTTTCTGTAAGAGTTTGTGTACCGATATAGCGACTCCCGAGAAGCGCGGCTGCGAATAGCCAATTTACGACCGTAGGTTTCCATTGGATGAAGATGGGATTTCGGAGTATTAGTGTAATTCCGCCAAAAAACGCAACCAGAATACCTGATATTAGTAACATCTTGTTTACGGTTCCGTTTTTTAACCATTGAAAGAGAATTTGGATCGCCATAGCGACAATGATTGCCCCTGTTGCAACATACATGCCCGCGATCTTGTACGTCACGAAGAAGACAATAATAGGTAGGAAATCGACCAGTATTTGCATAATTAGAGGTGCCTTTGAGGTGCTGCATCTTAACGCAACTGGCGGTCGGGTAAAAAGAAGGATAGTTTTGCTATGAATGAGCTTTTTTGATCTCTAGCGATTCTCTAGGTAAGCCAAGCGTGAGAAGACTGTGAAAGCGCACGTATCTACCTGACCATCAAAACCGAAGAGCGTATAATGCGCTAATGCTGGGCACGGATATCGTTAGCGTACTAATGATAGTGGTTGTCGCTGCAGTGCCAGTTGTGTTTGCTATCACCGTACATGAAGTCGCTCATGGGTGGGCGGCACTCAGGTTTGGGGATACGACTGCCCAAGCGGCTGGACGCTTGACTCTTAATCCCATCAAACACATTGATCCTTTAGGAACCGTGATCGTACCAATCGCAATGCTGGTGCTGAGCTCGGGAGCATGGGCGTTCGGGTGGGCTAAACCAGTCCCAGTTGCGTTTCAGAATTTACGTAATCCACGTCGGGATATGATATTAGTAGCTGCGGCTGGGCCGAGCGCCAATTTATTAATGGCTATGGGCTGGGCGTTGCTGCTTCCAGTCTGGGCCTCAATGTTCACGGAAGCGGGCGTAGATCTAGTTGGCGATGTAATTATTCGAATGTGCGTTACCGGTATTTCCATAAACGTTCTTCTTGCAGTCTTCAATATGTTGCCTATACCTCCTCTGGATGGTGGACGCGTCTTAGCCGGGTTGCTGCCCCCACACATGGCTCAGATGCTCCACAGGATCGAGCCTTTTGGGTTTATGATCGTAGTGTTGCTTATAGTCATGGGCGTATTGTGGCCATTATTGGATCCCATCAGACTGCCGTTACTCAGGTTCTTTTTTCGCTCCGTAGCTGGACTTGCATAGATGAGTGAGTTGATCGGCCCACGTAAGCCCGAGTTGAAGCTTGTGTCCACAGCACCACCTGTGACCGGGGAGGCTGGACTACCGGCACAGGATGAGATGCCATTCGCGGTAGTGGAGGGAGAGCCGGTAACTGAACTTCCGCGCGATCTCTATATTCCTCCACACGCCCTTAAGGTGTTTCTTGAAGCATTCGAAGGGCCGCTGGACTTGCTCTTATATCTCATTAGGAGACAAAATCTCAATATTCTTGATATTCCGATTGCAGAGGTTACAAAGCAGTACGCCCACTACATCGAACTCATGCATGACATGGAGTTTGAGTTAGCAGGCGAATACTTGGTAATGGCGGCGACACTAGCGGAGATCAAATCCAGAATGTTACTGCCTTCACCGGTGGCTAGTGATGAGGACGAAGAAGATCCACGGGCTGAACTCGTGCGGCGACTTCAGGAATATCAACGTTTCAAAGAAGCGGCGCAAGATATTAACGCGCTGGAACGTTTAGAGCGAGATGTATCCCAAGCTACCGCAAAAGTTGTGGAGAGGCGAGTTGTTACGAAGTTACCAGATATTACGCTTAAAGAGTTGCTCATTGCTTTTAAAGAAGCAATTGAGCGATCTGATATGTTTACCCGACACCATGTGCAGCGGGAACCTCTTTCGGTTCGGGAGCGAATGTCACAGGTATTGGTTTCACTTGAAAGCAAAAAATTTACAGAGTTTTCGCAACTTTTCGATTCGGCGGAAGGCCGTACTGGGGTAACAGTTACTTTTCTTGCAATTCTAGAATTGCTCAAAGAATCGTTAATCGATGTTGTACAAAGTGAACCTTACGGTCCAATTCACGTGCGAGTTGCTAAGGGTAGTGAAAGTCAAGAAGCTATCACTGCAGATGCGTAACTAGAGCCTGCATGAGTTGTTAGATATGGATCAGTCAGAAATTAAAAATATTTTAGAGGCTGCTTTGCTGGCAGCTGGCCGTCCATTGAGCCTGGACCAGCTAGTAGGATTATTTGGAAAACGTTCGGCACCCGAACGTCAGACTCTGAAAGAGGTGTTGGGAGAGTTGGCTTTCGAGTACAAGGATAGAGGGATCGAACTTAAAGAGGTTGGGAGTGGGTATCGAATTCAGATTTGCAGTTCTATGAGTGATTGGCTTACACCACTATGGGAGGAACGGGCACCCCGGTATTCACGTGCGCTTTTGGAAGTCCTCTCTCTCATTGCATATCGACAACCTATTACCCGAGGTGAGATAGAAGAGGTTCGGGGTGTTGCCGTGAGCACCAATATTGTTCGCACCATACTAGAGCGTGGCTGGGTTCGTGTGGTTGGACACCGCGATGTGCCTGGAAAACCAGCCATGCTTGGGACCACTAAGAGGTTTCTCGACTATTTTGGATTGAAAAGGCTCGATGAACTACCGTCGCTGTCGGAAATCAAAGATCTAGAGGACCTAAACGCTGAGCTTGCTTTGCCAGAGCCAAGCCCGCAATCAGGATTACTGGACGAATTAGAGGAAGACTCACGAGAATTAATCGAACAGGCTGGCGTCGAGACCGAGCTGCCGGATGAAAAGGGAGGCGATGTTGTTTCGC
This sequence comes from Proteobacteria bacterium UBA1148, assembly GCA_002311835.1. Taxonomy (GTDB): domain Bacteria; phylum Pseudomonadota; class Gammaproteobacteria; order Steroidobacterales; family Rariloculaceae; genus UBA6522. The sequence continues at coordinate 10,870 of DBZY01000039.1, forward strand.
TGGCTCATCCCGAAGTTAACTGACACGCCTACTGCCAGTGATTTAAATAGTTACGTCCAACAATCCGAATACGGGAATGGCTGATCGAATACAAAAGGTCTTAGCAAATGCTGGTGTAGCTTCCCGTCGAGAGGTAGAGCGGTGGATAAAACAGGGTCGATTGGTCGTTGGAGACAAACCGGCTCAGCTCGGCGATCAACTGAGCGGTAATGAGCGAGTCTTTTTGGATGGGCGTCTATTACGAATTCGATCATCGAGTGAACGCTTGGCTGAGTGTATCGCGTATTACAAACCCTCCGGTGAGATCACGAGTCGAAAGGACCCGGAGGGGCGTTCCACTATCTTTGAACGGCTTAAGCCACCCCGTCATGGACGTTGGATTAGCGTTGGACGCTTAGACATAAATACATCTGGTTTATTAATCCTGGTAACGGATGGTGAGTTAGCCCATCGCCTGATGCATCCTAGTTACGAGATTTCACGTGAATATGCAGTACGTGTTCTTGGTCGTATCTCTAGGCAGCAGATGAAACGGTTGCAAGAGGGTGTTGAGCTTGAGGACGGTTTGGCGAGATTTGATTCTATTGTGGCTAATGGAGGTACCGGCGCTAATGCTTGGTATAGCGTTACTCTTCATGAGGGGCGTAACCGAGAGATTCGTCGTCTTTTTCAAGCATTAGAGATTCCCGTCAGTCGGCTCCTGCGCATTCGTTTTGGGCCTATAGCGTTGGCTGATATGCGGCGTGGCATGACTCGGATGTTGGGGATACAAGAGTTGAAGCAGCTCTATAATTCAGTTGATCTATCGCTCACTCGCTCTTGACATTAATTCTTTTACGGGTGGTACCTCGGCTATCTGGACCCAATAGATAGAGATAGGGGCCGGTAATCGTCTCAGGGAGAGGTAGTGTGTTCGGATCTTCCGTTGGATAGGCGGCTTGGCGCATCTTAGTACGTATTCCGCCTGGGTTGATACAGTTTACCCGAATGCGGGTATCTCCTAATTCATCAGCCAACATTTGTGCGAGTCCTTCTATTCCAAATTTAGAGACGCAGTACGCGCCCCAGTAAGCGCGTCCATAATTGCCTACGCTACTAGTCGTGAAGAGTACGGAGGCATCTTCGGACAGACGTAATAGAGGTAAAAGGTATTGGGTCAGGGCAAAAGGGGCACTGAGATTGGTCTGAATTACTTTCTGCCACAAGTTTATATCGTAGTGTTCGATGGGGGTACGAGCACCTAGCATACCCGCATTATGAACCAGCCCATCAAGTTTATTGAATTGCGATCCGAGTTCCTCAGCAAATTTTTGGTATGCATTATTCTGGGTGAGTGCAAAATCTAGTTGCGCTACTACTGGCTCGGGGCCAAGTTCTCGAAATTCCTGAAAGAGCATTTCTAGCGAATGCTCATCCCGACCGTGAAGAATTACGGTAGCCCCATGAATAATAAGATCTCGTGAGATCGCTCGGCCGATACCAGATGTGGCACCTGTCACTAGGATTACACGGTCTTTAAATAAATTTTCCGTTGGCTCATAACCACGTAAATCCATCATCCGAGTTCCTCTAAGGCATTCAACAGGTCAGCTGGTCGTCGAATGACAATGGATGCACCCCATTGGTGCGGGTCATCATGCGGATGTATGTAGCCGTATGAGGCCGCTATGGTGGCCATGCCGGCTGCGCGGCCCGCATCAATATCTTTACGAGCATCACCAACATAGACACAGTTTTTTGTCGGTACACCTAATTCCTTTGCGCCTGCCCGTAAGGGGGCAGGGTGTGGTTTTCGTTGAGGCAGGCTGTCACCACTAATAAGGCAGCCTGGTCGGTGAATCAAATCCAATGATTCTAATAGCAGTTGAGTCATAGCGTGGAGTTTATTGGTTACGATTCCCCAACTCGTGCCACGTCTATCTAAATCATTTAAAAAACCATCCATTCCATTGAATAGACAAGATTTAATGCATATATTTTGGATATAAACTTCTAAGAATTCTTGGCGTAATCTCTCAACTTCTTCCTCGGACTCCTGCTCCCCAAGACCCAACCGGATAAGGCCTAAGGCTCCATTAGAGACTTCATTACGCGCGATCGCGAATGGGATTGGTGGGAGGCGGCGGTGTGCGAGTAGGATATTAAGGACGTCGACCAAATCCGGTGCTGTATCTATCAAGGTGCCATCCAAATCCAGCAGTACCGCTTCGACCTTCATGGCGAAGGATTACACCGGGTATGCATGAGGTAATTGACATCGATATTGCCACCGAGTGAATAAGATTGGGTTAGCGGGTTGAAGTGCAGTCCCATAGTGTCACACAGCTCAAGATCAGCCTTCCGGCACCATGCGGCAAGTTCTGAAGGGCGGATAAGTTTCTCGTACTCGTGAGTGCCTTTTGGCACCATGCGCATGATGTGTTCAGCGCCAACAATCGCCATCAAAAAACTCTTTATATTTCTGTTGATAGTGGAAAAAAAAACGGCACCACCAGGGCATACCATGCGAGCACAGATACTTACCATATTTGCTGGATCTGGGATGTGTTCAAGTAGTTCCAAGCAAGTCACGATATCGAAGCAGTCGGTTTCTTTGTCAGCAAGTTGTTGGATATCAATACACATATATTTCGGTGAGAGCTCGGCTTCCCGAGCATGGACATCGGCAATGTCGAGACTTGTTTGAGCAAGATCGATTCCCATGACATCCGCACCTCGCTGAGCCATCGCTTCACTCAAGATCCCTCCGCCGCAACCTACGTCTAGTACGCGAGCACCTTTAAGTGGAGCCCGTTGATCAATGTATTCGAGTCGGAGGGGATTGATCTCGTGAAGAGTCTTGAGGGGGCCCTCGGGATCCCACCATTTTTCTGCCAATGCTTCAAACTTAGCAAGTTCCTCGGCGTCGGCGTTGATGTGATCTTTTGGTGCGTTTTGGTTCATGAAACAGTCATCCTTTCCGCCCACCTGCCAGCCTTTTGCATGACGCTTTCCTCATTCATTCGCGTCATAGTACGATTTTCTAGAAGATGCTCTCCAGCAATCCATACGTCAGTGACATTCTCTCGCCCCGCAGCGTAAACTAACTGAGAGAGTGGATCGAGCACTGGCTGAGTGCCAGGATCTTTAAATTCGATACAGACAGCATCAGCGCTTTTCCCTGGAAGCAGGGAACCGATTTCTTTGTCCAAGCCCAACGCGCGAGCACCATTAAGTGTAGCGAGCTCAAGCATTGTGCTTGCAGGCAGTACGGTCGGATCGCCTGCGACAAATTTTCCAAATAAAGCAGCTGTATTCATCTCCGCTAAAAGGTCCAACCGATTGTTAGCGGCAGCACTGTCTGTACCGAGTGCTACGTTAACTCCGGCAGATAACAGATCGGCTACGGGGCATGCCCCACTGGACAGTTTCAGATTGGATCGGGGGCAGTGCACGACACTGCAGCCTGTCTGAGCAAGTGTTGTTATCTCATCAACCGTCAGTTGAGTTGCGTGTACGGCCATAAGACTTGGGTTTAAGAGCCCGAGCTCCTTCAATCGCTGGAGGGGGCGCATACCGTTTTTGGATAACGCATCTTCAACTTCTTTGGCCGTCTCATGGAGGTGTATTTGGACTGGTACGTCGAGTTCATCAGCAAGTTGGCGAATGCGAGTCAGAGTAGTATCGGAGACTGTATAGGGTGCATGTGGGGCAAACATGGTACTTATCAGTGGCTGTGTCTTGTAGGTGTCGTGGACCGCTAGACCCTTGCTTATACAATCGCTGGCATCCGTGGACCAAGGTGTTGGAAATTCTATAGCGATCATCCCAGCAACCATCCGGATCCCGGAGTTCACGGCTATTTGTGCAGTTCGTTCAGGATAGAAGTACATATCCGCAAAGCAGGTGATGCCTCCTCTCAGCATCTCCATGATGGCAAGCTGGGCTCCATCATCGATGAACTCTGGACATACCAGCCGCATCTCCGTTGGCCAGATTCGCTCGTTCAACCAGCTTTCCAACGGAAGATCTTCGCCAAGGCCCCGCATTAGTGCCATGGCAGCATGAGTATGCGTATTTACCAGTCCGGGGATAAGGACGTGATCAGGTCGTTCATAGACGACGTCGGGGCAAAATTGTTGGTTCGCATCAATTCGTGGGAGGAGTTTTAGAATACGGCCTTTATCAACAGCCAGGCAAAGGCCTTCGTGGACCGTAATTTCGGGTTCCACCGGAATGGCCCAGCGCGGACAAATTAGAGCATCGATGCGTTGGCTCATCAAGAGAAGGCTCGTGATAGATGGGTTTCAAAAAAAACCAGTATAGCCTTTTGGGAGCATTTTCAGTGCTTCGAGCGATGTCTGCCTTATGGTAGAATTCCACGGGTAAATTGAACGCTTGGAACACGGTTTCTTCAAGTGTATTTCTGTCATCAATAGAAAGTCTGACGAAGCGTTTTTTCTCAATATTGCAGGTTCCCCTGGTGCTTTCGAGCAGACCGGGAGGGATGGTTGTTCGTGGTGAATCGTATGGTTGGGGTAGCGAAAGAGCTTTTTCCGGTCAATCTCGAAGATGAGATGAAGCGGTCCTATCTCGATTATGCGATGAGCGTCATTGTTGGTCGAGCGCTTCCGGATGTGCGAGACGGGCTCAAACCAGTACACCGTCGAGTGCTTTATGCCATGCGCGAACTTGGCAATGACTATAACCGTCCGTACAAGAAATCAGCGCGCGTCGTCGGTGATGTTATTGGTAAGTATCATCCACACGGAGATTCAGCGGTTTACGATACCATTGTGAGAATGGCGCAGGATTTTTCTATGCGCTATGTCCTTATCGATGGACAGGGGAACTTCGGCTCGGTAGATGGCGATGCGCCGGCAGCTATGCGTTATACAGAAGTTCGCATGGCTCGTGTGGCCCGGGAGCTTTTAGCCGACATCGAGAAAGAAACGGTTGATTTTTCTGCCAACTATGATGAGTCTGAGCATGAGCCTACTGTTCTTCCGGCGCGCATTCCAAACCTACTTGTCAATGGGTCTTCGGGAATCGCAGTTGGAATGGCCACGAATATACCGCCTCATAATCTAGGTGAAACGGTAGATGCTTGTTTAGCTTTGCTCGAAAACCCTGAATTGACAGTGACTGAGCTGATTAAGATAGTTCCAGGACCGGATTTTCCAACCTCAGGGATGATTTTCGGGGCACAAGGCATTCTGGATGCCTACAACACTGGAAGAGGACGGGTCTATATGCGGGGCCGTACGCATATCGAGCCTTTGGAAAGCCATGGTCGTGAGGCGATAGTCATCACGGAGCTGCCCTATCAGGTTAATAAGGCTCGATTGATCGAGAAGATTGCGGAGCTCGTACGAGAGAAGCGTCTCGACGGGATCACAGAGCTTCGCGATGAGTCAGACAAAGACGGTATGCGAGTTGTCATCGCACTCCGCCGTGGCGAGTTGTCAGACGTCGTGTTGAATAATTTATACAAACAAACACCACTCCAGAGCGTTTTTGGTATCAACATGGTAGGTCTTGTGGATGGTCAGCCACGGCTGCTATCGCTCAAGGTGCTGTTGGAGGAGTTCCTCCGGCATCGTCGTGAGGTCATTACGAGACGCACTCTTTTTGAGTTACGCAAAGCAAAAGAACGTGCGCATATTCTAGAGGGACAGACCATCGCTCTTGCGAATATTGATGAGGTGATCGAACTTATTAAGGCGTCCCCGTCCCCTGCAGAGGCGCGTGCGGGTTTAATGGAACGTGCATGGTCTCCGGGTGCGGTGATTCAAATGCTTGAGCGTTCAGGGGCGGAAGCGACCCACCCGGAAGATTTAGGTGAGGAGTTTGGTCTCGGTGAGTCGGGTTACCATCTGTCAACAGCTCAGTCTCAAGCTATTTTAGAACTTCGGTTACATCGATTGACAGCCCTTGAGCAGGGAAAAATTCACAATGAATATAGCGAGTTAATAGATAAAATTGAAGAATTTAATGAGATTATAGCAAGTGGTGAGAAGCTACAAACCGTCATCCGAGAAGAACTTATTGAGGTACGTGAGCAATATGCTGATACACGACGCACGGAGATTGTAGAGGACTACACTGATTTAACTATTGAGGATCTGATTCCCGAGGAAGATCTCGTGGTGACTTTGTCTCATGGTGGTTATGCCAAGGCACAGCCTGTGGGGACATATCAGGCCCAACGACGAGGTGGGCGTGGCCGGGCGGCAACCAGGGTTAAGGATGAGGATTTTGTTGACCAGTTATTCATCGCAAATTCTCACGATACGCTATTGTGTTTTTCTAGTCGTGGCAAGGTGTATTGGTTAAAGGTTTATCAACTGTCACAGGCAGGTCCTGGAGCTCGTGGACGACCGATTGTAAATCTGTTGCCACTTGAGAAAGAAGAGCGCATCAACGCCGTGCTACCAATTAAAGAGTTCGAAGAGAGCAGATACGTACTGTTTGCGACCAGTCAGGGTACGGTGAAAAAGACTCCTCTCAGCGCGCTTTCTCGTCCGCGTGCAAGCGGAATTATTGCTGTGGAGTTGCGCGAGGATGATCGGCTAATTGGCGCAGGTATTACCGATGGTGAAAAAGACTTGATGTTATTTGCAAGGTCTGGCAAGGCGATCCGCTTTTCTGAGAAAGACGTTCGCCCTATGGGGCGTAATGCAGCTGGTGTTCGGGGCATCAAACTCAGTGGAGTTGGAGATCAGGTCATAGGATTGTGCATCCCTGACCAAGGACTGGTTCTAATCGCAACGGAGAATGGTTATGGGAAGCGTACTGCTCTAGAGGATTTTCCGGTGCAAGGCCGAGGTGGTCAGGGAGTGATCGCGATACAAGCCTCGAAGCGTAATGGCCCCGTGGTAGGGGCGGTCCAGGTATCTGAGGACAACGAGATAATGTTGATCAGTTCCAATGGTACGTTGGTGAGAACAACGACGTCGGAGATACCCATTATGGGTAGAAATACTCAGGGAGTCCGGCTCATACGTCTCGACGAGAAGGATAGATTGGTTGGTTTGGAGCGTATAGAAGCCTTTCAGGAGGAAATTCCGCCCGAGTAGTGGATTAACGGGTGCACAGGGAGAGGCGGAAAATGAAGCGAGTCTATAACTTTAGCCCAGGACCAGCGGTGTTACCGACAAGCGTCCTTGAGCAGGCAAGAGATGAGCTATTGAGCTGGCAGGGCAGCGGAATGTCAGTAATGGAGGTCAGTCATCGCGGCCCCAGGTTCACTGAGTTTGCGTTGCGGTCTGAGGCGGCGTTTCGGGATCTATTGGATATTCCTGAGCACTATGAAGTGTTATTCCTACAGGGTGGCGCGACTTTACAGTTTGCGGCCGTCCCTTTGAATCTAGCAGGCCCTGGCGACACAGCTGACTATGTGAATACCGGGAACTGGAGTAAGAAGGCAGCTGGCGAAGCTAAGCGGTATTTGAACGTTAACGTGGTGGCAGATGGCGCAGATTTACACTATGAGTCGATTCCAGATCCCGCGACGTGGCGAGTCAGCGACGACGCAAAGTACCTTCACTTAGCAGTTAATGAGACGGTTGTTGGCGTGGAGTTTCATGATGTGCCATCCGTTTCCGACGCCCCGCTAGCTGCCGATATGTCGTCGACGATTCTGTCTCGCCCGATGGATGTTAGTCGCTATGGCGTTATTTATGCAGGTGCTCAGAAAAATATTGGCCCTGCTGGGATTACGGTTGTAATTGTTCGAGAAGACCTTCTCGATCGGGCGCGTCAGGAAACACCTTCAGTGATCAACTATCGAGTGATGGCTGATGCGGAATCCATGTCAAATACACCTCCTACATTTGCCTGGTACGTGGCCGGATTAGTATTTGAATGGATCAAGAAGGAAGGCGGCCTTGCTGTCATGGGTGAGAGGAATCGGCGCAAAGCGGGAAAAATATACGCGGCTATCGATGCGTCTAGTTTTTATAATAATCCGGTTGATCCAGCCTGCCGATCTTGGATGAATATCCCGTTTATGCTATCTGCCCCAGAGTTAGATGCCGTATTTTTGCGAGAGTCGGAGGAGGCGGATTTATTGAACCTAAAGGGGCATCGGTTGGTTGGAGGGATGCGAGCGAGTATATATAACGCCATGCCCGAAGCCGGCGTTGATGCGTTGTTGAAGTTTATGACCGAATTCGAAGCCCGACACGGTTAATACCATGAAGATATTCAAAGTATTGACGCTCAATAATATCTCCGATCAGGGATTGGAACAGCTTTCACGTGATCGATACGAAGTTGGTCCGGCTTTAACTGAGCCCGATGCCATACTGCTCCGGTCATACAAGATGCACGGCATGGAGTTGCCAGCATCGTTACTCGCCGTTGCGCGCTCAGGTGCGGGAGTCAACAACATTCCTGTTAATGATCTTAGTGAGCGTGGGATTCCAGTTTTTAATGCGCCGGGCGCAAATGCCAATGCGGTGAAGGAACTCGTAATTGGTGCAATGATTATGGCTGCACGAAACCTTGGAGACGCTTGGCACTATGTTCGGGCTCTGGAAGGCACCGATTCTGAGATAGCAGCGGCAGTCGAATCTGGAAAGAAGCAATTTGTTGGACTTGAATTACCTGGACGTACCCTAGGCGTGGTTGGACTCGGAGCCATAGGGGTCGAGGTGGCTAATGCAGCACTCGGGCTTGGGATGCGAGTGGTTGGCTACGATCCAAAGATTACCGTACGACGAGCCTGGCAACTATCTTCTGGCGTTGAACAAGCCTCGAATCTCGATGAGGTTTTTCGACGGGCTAACATTTTGACGACCCACGTACCACTCAATGGGAGTACTCGGGCGTTGGTCAATCGTGAGCGGCTACAACTTTTGCCAAAGGGGGCTATCGTCCTGAATTTTGCTCGCGACGGTGTAGTTGATGATGACGCAGTTGTAGAGTTAATTGGCTCGGGCGTCATTCGCACCTATGTTACCGATTTCCCAACGCCTCACTTGAAGAGTCATCCCCAAGTCATATGTCTGCCCCATCTCGGCGCATCGACACTTGAAGCAGAAGAGAACTGCGCGATCATGGTGACTGGTAGCCTAAGGGAGTTCTTAGAGGATGGGAATATACGACACTCCGTTAATTTCCCAGAAGCCGTACTGCGGCGTACTCGCCCTAATCGCTTATCAATTTCCAATGCTAATGTTCCCAGCATGGTTGGACAGGTCTCGATCGCGCTTGCGGAGGAAAACATAAATATTGCGGATCTGCTCAATGTTTCTCTCGGCGATGTCGCCTACACTCTCGTCGACCTGGACGCGCCAGTTAGTGACGGAACTCTGGCGCGGATTTCTTCTATCGATGGCATACTCCGTGTGAGAGTACTGCCAGGTTTTGAGGGAGCCTCGCAGGGCATATGAAAATAGCCTTTCTAGGTCCCGAGGGCACGTTCACCCAATCAGCTGTACTGAAGCAATTCGGTAAATCAATCCACGCTTTATCACTATCGAGCATCGAGGAGGTCTTTCATGAAGTAGAGGGAGGGGGCGCTGATTTCGGCGTGGTGCCAGTTGAGAACTCTACTGAGGGGACAGTTACAAATACGCTAGATATGTTTCTGACTTCCTCTCTCAAAATCTGCGGTGAAGTGGAGTTGCGCATACATCAGCACTTGATGGGGCGTATGGATGATATTGGTGATATTGATCGAGTCTGTTCACATCCGCAGTCACTAGCGCAGTGCCGTACTTGGCTAGCTCAATCACTACCCGGCATTGAAGTTGTTCCTGTCTCCAGCAATGCTGAGGCTGCCCGGCGTTCTCGAGATGAGGTTGGCATTGCGGCAATTGCAGGCGATGCAGCGGCTGAGGTCTATGAGCTCAATACGTTATTCGCAAACATAGAAGACCATATTGATAACACGACACGGTTTTTAGTTATTGGGTATAAGCTATGCACGCCTAGCGGTGATGACAAGACCTCGTTGCTAATTTCTGCCAGCGGAACGAAGGGGGCGGGGATTTTATACCATTTGTTGGCTCCGTTGGCTCAAAGTAACATTAGTATGTTGCGGATCCAATCAAGACCGTCCGGGCGCCGCAAGTGGGACTATGTGTTTTTCATCGATATTGACGGACACGCAGAGGAAAAGAATATCAGTAAAGCACTTCAGGAAATTGAAGCGCAAGCAAACCTGTTCCGCATTCTGGGCGCCTATCCTAAGGCAGTCATGTAGACTCGGGTTTCTATGGTTAAGAGTCAATCGTGCCTCAGCAACCCTTGAGCGAGGGGTATCAGGTATTTATTTCCCGACCAGTCGCGTCCGTGGGTGGGGAGATCACTGTACCCGGAGACAAATCCATATCTCATCGGGCATTATTACTGAGCTCGATCGCCGATGGAACGAGCATAATTCGGGGCTTTCTACATAGTGAGGATTGCCTTGCTACCCTAGCTGCACTACAGGCCATGGCAGTTGATGTGGTGGTGGAAGGGGATGATTTAAAAATCCTTGGTGTTGGTATAGAAGGCCTACATAGTCCACCGGGACCGCTCAACCTTGGTAATTCCGGTACGGCTACTCGGCTCCTTGCTGGTGTGTTAGCTGCACAGCCGTTCGATTCCGTCTTGACAGGGGATGCATCGCTCCGCAAGCGCCCCATGGAACGAGTTGCTATTCCGCTGCGTCTTATGGGCGCAGTGATCGAGACTCGTGGTGGCGGAGGGGCGCCCCTTAAGATTAAGGGGGGACGACCTTTGACCGGAATAGATTACACGTTACCTATAGCGAGCGCCCAACTAAAATCAGCATTATTGCTGGCTGCTCTTTGGGCTGAGGGTCAAACAACTGTTCGCTCACCCAACCCAAGCCGTGATCACACGGAGCGCATGCTGGGAGTGATGGGTGTGAAGATCGAGCAGAGTTCCAGTCATACTGTCTCCCTAACTGGAGGGGGGCGGCTTCAAGCTCAAGAACTTGAGATTCCAGGCGATTTTTCTTCAGCCGCCTTCTTCCTCGTCGCCGGATTGCTTGGCGCGCCGGATGGTTTGTTGATACGCAACGTAGGAGTAAATCCTACGCGAACGGGTCTTCTAAAGATTCTTCAAGAAATGGGTGGACAGATTGAACTCAGAAATCAACGTGAGTGTGGTGGGGAACCTATAGCTGATTTATTCGTTACACAAAGCGAACTTAGAGGGGTCGAGGTATGCACAGATCTCGTTTCCCTTTCTATTGATGAGTTCCCGGTGCTATTTATCGCAGCTGCTTGTGCTCGAGGTCAAACAGTAGTCACAGGTGCGGAGGAGTTGCGGCATAAAGAGAGTGATCGCCTCGGCGTTATGGCTACTGGGTTGCGGATTTTAGGGGTATCGGTCACAGAATATTCCGATGGGCTATCTATTGAAGGTGGATCGATTAGCGGAGGACGCATCGATAGCCAGGGGGATCACCGCATTGCAATGGCGTTCACGATTGCCAGTTTGGCTGCTAAGGGTGCTATAGAGATTTTGCGGACCGAAGAGGTAGCGACCTCGTTTCCTGATTTCGTGTCTGTTGCAACTCGCAGTGGCCTAGCAATCGAGGTAGTGCGGAGTAGAGGCAAGGATGATCTGAGCGATGAGTAATGAGATTCCAGTCATCGCTATCGATGGTCCAACGGGATCCGGCAAGGGTACTATCAGCCGTGCCCTTGCAAAGATGCTTGATTGGCATTTCCTTGATAGTGGAGCGTTATACCGATTGGTTGCCTTGCGTGCTATGCAAGAAGACGCAGACCTGGAGGATCCAAGAGTTTTAGCTAAACTGGCATCCAGATTAGATGTAGAGTTCTCCACCGCGAGGGAGGCTGAGGTGGTGTGTCTAAATGGCAAGGATGTGACAGCACTGTTGCGAACGGAAAAGTGTGGATCTATTGCGTCCAAGATTGCGCCTATATCGATGGTTCGCGCTGTGTTACTGGAGCAGCAGAGAGGTTTTGCTATACCACCAGGACTCGTTGCCGACGGACGAGACATGAGTACTGTGGTTTTCCCTGCGGCAATACTCAAAATTTTCCTGACTGCGAGTGCCGAGGTTCGCGCGAAAAGACGCTATAACCAGTTGAAAGAAAAGGGAATTGATGTTAATCTGCGCGACCTTTCCCGAGAGATTGCTCGGCGGGACGGGCGTGATACTAACAGGCAGATCGCGCCGCTGAAGCCCGCGGGAGACGCTCGAGTCTTAGACTCTACGCAGTTGAATCCCGAGGAGGTCGTTGAAAAGATACATGGCTGGCTTGAGGAGTTAGGTTTACGGGTTGGCATGAATTGAGGGGCCATGCAGGATGCAGGGCTATGATTAACTGATCATCAACTCAGGATGAGTCGATGCTGGGCTGGAGATCCTCACTAGTGGATAATTTATATGAGTGAATCCTTTGCAGAACTTCTAGAAGAGAGTCTTGCTAATCAGCAGATCAAACAAGGGTCTATCCTTACGGCTCTTGTTGTAGATGTAAATTCTGATGTGGTTATTGTACATGCCGGTCTGAAATCAGAGGCGGTCATTCCGGCAGACCAGTTTTTTAATGAACAAGGTGAGATTGAGGTTCAGGTTGGCGATAAAGTTGAGGTGGCTCTTGACGCCGTTGAAGATGGGTTTGGTGAGACCCGACTATCGCGAGAAAAAGCTAAACGGGTTCGTACATGGACACGATTGGAGGAAGCGTTTGAGCAAAGCAAGGTGGTTACTGGCACTGTCAGTGGCCGCGTCCGCGGTGGTTTTACAGTTGACCTTGAACTAGTTAGGGCATTTTTGCCTGGATCTTTGGTGGATGTGCGCCCGATCCGAGACCCGGGTACTCTGGAAGGTAAGACTCTAGAATTTAAAGTCATTAAGCTTGACCAGAAGCGGAATAATGTTGTCGTTTCTCGTCGTGCGGTGGTTGAAGAGGAGTACAGTGCTGAGCGGGATGAGCTTCTGAAGAGTCTTCAGGATGGCGCAACTCTAAAGGGCATAGTTAAGAATCTTACAGACTATGGGGCGTTCGTTGATCTTGGGGGAATCGATGGGTTGCTGCATATTACTGATATGGCTTGGAAGCGCATCAAACATCCTTCTGAAGTCCTCAATGTCGGTGATGAATTGGATGTTAAGGTTCTCAGATTTGATCGCGAACGTAGCCGCGTTTCCCTTGGCCTCAAACAATTGGGCGCAGATCCGTGGAAGGATCTTGCGAGACGTTATCCTGCCAATACAAGACTTTTTGGTAAAGTTACTAATATTGCCGATTACGGGTGTTTTGTTGAGATTGAAGAAGGTGTCGAAGGGCTCGTTCACGTTTCCGAGATGGACTGGACGAATAAGAACGTAAGCCCCCATAAGGTAGTTCAGATAAATGATGAAGTTGAGGTTATGGTTCTTGATATCGATGAGGAAAGACGCCGCATCTCTCTTGGATTAAAACAATGTAAATCTAATCCCTGGGCCGAGTTTGCCGAGAACTACAATAAGGGCGATAAAGTATCTGGGCAGATTAAGTCAATTACAGATTTCGGTGTCTTTATTGGGCTGCAGGGTGATATCGACGGGCTCGTGCATTTATCTGATCTGTCGTGGGAGCTAACGGGTGAAGAGGCTGTTCGCAATTACAAGAAAGGCGAGGAGTTAGACACAACTATTCTTGCAATCGATCCGGAGCGGGAGCGGATTTCACTTGGAGTGAAACAGTTAGCTGGAGATCCGTTGTCTGTGTTCGTATCTGGGAACCCTAAAGGATCTGTCGTTAAAGGGGTTGTTAAGGAGGTGGATGCAAAGGGGGCAACGATCGAATTGTCTGGCGGTGTAATCGGAAATCTTCGCGCGTCGGAGATTTCTAGGGATCGGATCGAGGATGCGCGAACTGTCCTTAAGCTTGAGGAGGAAATCGAAGCTAAGTTTGTAGGCGTAGATCGAAAGAGCCGAGTCGTGACTCTCTCTATAAAGGAGAAGGAGGAGGGTGATGAGGCACAGGCGATCCAGAATTATAATACTGAGGCAGGTAAGCCTGCCTCTGGAACTTCGTTGGGCGACTTGCTCAAGGAGAAAATGACTTCTGAGTGATCTCCTGCTGGTATTAAACTAAGGTGTGCTGCGATGACAAAGTCTGAGTTAATTGAGAATATCGCCCGCAAGCAAAAACATTTACCTGCCAAAGATGTAGAGCTTGCCGTTAAATATTTTTTAGAGCTTATGAGCGAGTCGCTTGCCAATGGGGAGCGAATTGAGATTCGAGGATTTGGGAGTTTCTCCTTACATTATCGTCCGCCCCGCATGGGGCGGAATCCAAAAACCGGTGAGGCAGTAGCCTTAGCCGGTAAATATGTCCCCCATTTCAAACCAGGCAAGGACTTGAGGGGACGCGTGAACAACGGCCGTCATTTGCCTATTTGTAACTAACTACGGCTGATTCGTTTCGCGCCCACAACTGCTCTTCCTGGAAGCTTAGGGCTTAGGTTTGGTGCCCTAGCTTTCTTGCCAAAAAGGATGAAGATTTGGCGACGGTACGAAAGATTTTTCTATTTCTATCGCTTCTACTGATTGCTTTTTTGGCAGCAGTTTTTGCCTATAACAATCCTGGCAATATTACGATCGATGTGGGGTTTGATAGGTTCGAGGAAGTCTCAGTTTCGCTTGCATTCGCGATATCTTTCGCGGTCGGTTGGCTGTTTGGCCTGCTGACGGTAGGTATTGCCATTGTGAGAATAACCAACGAGCGGAGGCGCTTGCGCAGGAATCTCAAACTTGCCGAAGCTGAGGTGAGTAGCCTACGCAGCCTTCCGCTGCACGATGCCAACTGAAGCCACGTTTCTGCTGGCCGGGCTATTTGTTGTTGCTGCTGCGACCGGGTGGGCATTTGCAAAATTCTCCAACTTTAGACGGGATGATTCGCCATCGGACCCTGTAAGTTCGGACTACCTGCGTGGTCTAAATTTTGTGCTTAATCGCCAGACCGATGAGGCTTTAGAGCTATTTGTACGCATGGCGAAAGTTGATGACGATACTTTAGAAACGCATTTTGCTCTGGGGCATCTCTTTCGGCGGAGAGGTGAAGTAGATCGGGCAATTCGTGTTCATCAGAATCTACTTGCGCGACCAAATCTTAGTGAGGACCAACGTCATCAGGCATTGTTTTCTTTGGCACAGGATTTTTTAAGTGCAGGATTATTTGATCGAGCAGAAAAGCTTTTTTCTGAACTCGGCACAAGCCCTGGGTTGGGGGAAGCAGCACTAAAGAATCTCGTTGATATCTATGAGAGCCAGAGCGATTGGATGAAGGCGATTGAGACACATCGAGAGTTGGAGGTACTTAGCGGTGAGAAATCCACAGAAATCGCTCACTATTACTGTGAACTGGCTGAACGAGCTCGACTAGACGGTGATCTTGATCTTGCGCGACGATATCTAAAAAGTTCGGTCCGAAGTGCGACTGGTGCATTCCGAGGCACTCTAATTAGGGCAGCAATAGCCCAGGAGGAGGGGGACTATGCGCAAGCCCTTCGTCTTTACGAGCAGATTCTGGAGGCCGACTATCGTCTAATGGTTGAGGTTCTTCCAGAGCTTATAATTTGCTATCAAACAGCGGGACGAGAGGTGGAACTTGAGAACTATCTTCAGGAACTAATCAGCAAAGATACGTCTCTAAAACATGCAATTGCCTATGCTGCGATTTTGGGCGAAGTATCTGGGCTGAATGTTATCGAAACTTGTATCGAGGAGTTCGTCTTAAAGGATAAAATATTCGCATCTTTTATTGATGAAGAGTATATGGCTAGCCTTTTACCAGAAGAGCGGCAGGCGGCGATTCAAAGAATCGCAAACGGATTAAGGAGCTTGGCAGCATCAGGTGCTCGGTACCGATGCACTACTTGCGGGTATAACAGTCAGAAGTTGCTCTGGCACTGCCCAAGTTGCAAGTCATGGGAAAGTATTCGGCCGTTACAAAGATTTCAATTTGAAAATCCGAGCGCCTAATCTGGTTGCGTGATTGTAGGAGGACTTTTTGAGCTTAAAAATACGTGTTGCCGTTTTTCCTGTCGCTGGTCGCGGCACGCGATTCTTGCCTGCGACGAAAGCCTTTCCTAAGGAGATGTTTCCGATAGTCGACAAGCCTCTCATCCAGTACGCGGTAGAGGAAGCTGTAGCGGCGGGCGCTGAAAAACTCATCTTCGTAACCTGTGCATCGAAGAGCGTCATTGAAGATCATTTTGATAGTGATTCAGAGTTGGAGCGCGAACTTAGAGAGTCAGGAAAAATAGAGCTGCTAGCTTCGGTTAAGGAAATCGTGCCGTCCACGGTAGCCTGCATTTATATTCAACAAGAGATACCGCTTGGCCTAGGCCATGCCGTTCTTTGTGCGCGTCCGGCAGTGGGGGATGAACCATTCTTCGTGCACTTGGTCGATGATCTAATTTATAGTCAGACGCCTTGTCTAGAGCAGATGAGACGCTGCTATGAGTATCATGGGAGTAGTGTGCTTGCAGTGGAGGCGGTACTAGCAGATCAGACTGCAGATTATGGAATTATTGCAACGGAGGAGGAGGGTCTTGGTCTGAGTCGAGTAATAAGTATCGTCGAGAAGCCAAATCCTGAAGACGCTCCTTCCAATCTTGCTGTCGTTGGCCGCTATGTCTTGACGCCCACGATTTTCGATAAGTTATCAGCCACTGATAGAGGAGTCAATAATGAAATTCAGTTGACTGATGCGATTGCTAATTTGATTGTGGACGAACCAGTGTACGCATTGCTGTTTGAAGGCTTGCGTTACGATTGCGGCAATAAGCTTGGTTACTTGAAGGCCTCTATTGAATACGGTTTGCGTCATCCAGATCTCAGTGAGGCATTCACTGCCTATCTTGCGGGGCTTAATAAAGAGTCTTAGGGAAAGCGGGTACTAGCGCACTAAATAGCTACGATTAATAGCAGCAAGGGTAGTGGTTCCTGCCTGTTGCATCATCATAATTAGCTCACGTCTCAGCAAGTCTAAAATAGTTTCGATCCCCTCCTGGCCAAACGAACTCAGACCCCACAGGTAGGGGCGCCCTATGCAGACCGCATCTGCCCCAATGGCTAGCGCTTTAAATATGTCCACGCCTCGGCGAAATCCACCGTCCACAAGGACAGGTATTCGCCCTCCAACGGTATCGACAACTTCTGGTAGGGATTCAATTGTGCCCCGTCCACTGTTTTCTGCCCTTCCACCGTGATTGGAAACGATGAGCCCGTCGACGCCATGTTCAAGCGCAAGTCTAGAATCTTCTTTAGTGACAATGCCCTTCAATAGGAGTTTTGTTGATGTGGACTCTCGAAGCCGATCCACAAAATCCCAGTCTAAGTTTCTGGCTCTCGTGGCCGAGAGTTCACTGGTGTCAATATTATCAAACATAGGGCGTTTCTTGATTGAGTTTTCAAAACCAGGTACATGGCACGCTAAGCATTCCTCGTTCGTGTTCCGTCGGAAGCGAGCAAGAGCTTCTCGATTACTGGCGGGCAAGTCTACAGTGACAGCGATAGCAGGGCATCCCGCTGACTCGGCTCGTCTGACCAATCTTTCTGTAACCTCCCAGCTCTCGGTTGGGTAGAGTTGGAACCATACTGGAGCTCCGCGAGCAGTATTAACGTCCTCAACTGCGAACGAACTGACCGTCGACATGATCTGCAGACAATCTTGAGAGCCAGAAGCTCGTGCTGTTGCGATTTCGCCTTCTGGGTGGAAGGCTTTCTGAGTCCCACAAGGTGCGATGACTATTGGGGATGCATGCGACGTGCCAAAAAGTTCGAGACGAGTATCTACTTCGCGAACGTCGACTAATCGTCGCACTCGTAGCTGTATTTTCTGGAAACCTGAGCGATTTGCTGCGATTGTTGACCCGTCATCCACCCCAGAAGCCATGTACGTGTAATGGGCTAGGGTCAGGTTTTGTCGCGCAACCGGCTCGAAATCGAAAATGTTTACAGCTTCACTAGGGTCCGTAATTAGGGTATTTGTTGCCGTAAAATCAAATTGTCCGAGTGCGCGTGGTATGGCGCCTAGCAGCGGACTGGTAGCTAGATAACGGATAAATGCTCGTCTTGACGCTTGCGTAGAGTTCATCGGTATCACCTAAGCATCTTTCAATTTGAATTCAGCTCGAATTTGTTCATTGTGTTCGCCGAGTAGGGGCGGGTATTTACGATAGGTGGGCCCATTCTCCGATAGATTAATGGGGTTCCCAATAGATTTCACGATCCCTAGTAGGGGGTGTTCTAGTTCAACCACCATTTTTCGAGAAAGAATGTGTTCATCAGTTAATGTGTGGTCAGGAAAGTTTATTGGCCCCGCTGGAATACCGCAGCCGACAAAAAGTTTCACCCAGGTATCAGCATCTTTTGTAAGTAGTTTTTCTTCGAGCTGAGGGATCAACTCATCGCGATGTTCATTTCGAGCCGCATTTGTCTTGAATCTAGGGTCCTCCACAATTGTTTTATCCAGGTTTAGCGCACTGCAGAATCGTTCCCATAAACGCTCGGTACCGACGGCGATGATGATCATTTTGTCCCGTGTCCGTATAGGTTGGTAGGGTGTTACTGTTGGGTGAATGTTACCCAGGCGCTGAGGCCGATCATTGGTTGCGAAGTAGCTACCTCCAATGTTTGCGAGCCAGGTAGTTTGTGAGTCCACTAGCGAGATATCGATAAATTGCCCACGTCCTGAGCCTTCCTTACCCGCATCTCGAGTATACAGAGCCGTTAGGATCCCTATGACTGTATAGATGCCAGCGGTAATATCAGCCATGGGCGTAGGAAATCGGATAGGGCCACCTTCCTTATCACCCGTGAGGGCCATTAGGCCAGCCTCTCCTTGGGCAATGATATCGTACCCCCCTCGGTTTGCTTTAGGCCCTGTATGTCCATAACCGCTGATGGCTGCATAGACTAGTCTGGAATTTAAGCCCTGTAGAGTATTGGGATCGATTCGTGCGCGTAGGAGGGAAGCCATTCGGGGGATGTTAGTGATAAAGACGTCCGCACTTTCGATCAGATGGTAAAATAACGAGAGATCATCAGGATCCTTGATATCAAGTTCTAGACTGCGTTTGTTACGGTTCACAGAGAGAAAGTACGCACTCTCTCCGTTGAGAAATGGCGGTCCCCAGCCACGGGATTGATCACCAATCTCTGGGCGCTCGATCTTGATGACATCCGCTCCCAGGTCCCCAAGTAGCATACTGCAATAGGGGCCGGCGAGTGCTTCGGTCATTTCAATAATACGGATATTTTTTAGTGCTGCTTGGGCGGTCAAAAAGACATCCTCTATTCTTGGAGCGGCGACTCTAGCGTGGATGCTCCGGGACCACAATGACAGTGCCAAAGTGTTGCATTAAGCTTCGTTAGGTAATTTCCGCAGATGGACATAGGAGAGAGGATGTGAAAAACATTGCGGTGCGTAATATCAAGCGCGCTGACACTAGTGTGATCAAGGGTTTGGAGGGACAGGGCACAGCAACCGTGCATGAAGCGCAGCAGCGGACTGGCCTGATGCAACCTTACATGAGACCGATCTATGCTGGTGCGCGTATTGCTGGTAGCGCTGTTACTGCTCTGGCGCACCCGGGTGATAATTGGATGCTGCATGTGATACCTGAGCTTTGTAAGGAGGGCGATATTGCAGTGATTGGTCTTAGTGCGGAGAATTCTGATGGCATGTTTGGTGATTTGCTGGCAACGTCGTATCGAGCTCAGGGCATTATTGGGCTTGTGATCGATGCGGGCTGTCGCGATGTTAAAGATCTAACTGCAATGGCTTTCCCCGTTTGGAGCCGCGCAATTTCTGCGAAGGGGACAGTTAAAGCAACGGCTGGTTCAGTGAATGTGCCTATCACCTGTGGTGGTGCTCACGTTAATCCGGGCGATGTCATAGTCGCCGATGATGACGGCGTGGTAGTGGTGCCATACGCACGCGCTGCTGAAATTTATGAAGCAGGGAAAGTGCGAGAAGAAAATGAGAAAAGCAAGCGTCAACGATTAGCGGCAGGTGAGCTAAGCTTAGATATATATGAAATGCGTGAGCCGTTAGAACAAGCTGGTCTTGTCTATGTCGATAACTCCAGCGAGGTGGAGTACGAAGGGCAGTGAGTTTAGGTGTAGTTAGTATTTACGGTTGACACTGCTGAGTACACAATAGATATTCGCTCAGATTAGATAAGGAGAATGGTGTTGCAAAAATCAAGTAGTGACCAGTTCACTCTAGCCCTTACCGTGTCATCAGCGTTACTTTTTATGTTGCCAGCAGCGGGGCAGGACTGGTCAAACTCTGTCTGTGCAGATGATGATCATGCAACGTTTCACGCTTGCGCATTGCAGGCGGGAAAGCGCTTCGATCCATCCCGGACTGTAGCCGGGCATCCCGATTTACAGGGAATATGGGCTCGACGTGCGCGAGCTCACGAGAGTCTTCACGCACACCCACAAACTTTAGATGATTTTGAGGCACCAAGCGCCATAGTAGTCCCGGCGGATGGTTTTGCTCCCATGCAACCTTGGGCAGAGGCGAAGCGACGATATAACCGTCCGGCGTATGTCCATCAGAATGCAATCTGCCGCTTATCAGGTATACCCGTGACTATGTATATGACAGGTACGTACCAGTTCATGCAGAGTGAGGACTATTTTCTAATTCAGGGGGAGGAAGCACACGCGTTCCGAGTGATTCCAATGGACGGTCGACCGCACATCGGTGAAGGTATTCAGCTCTGGAATGGCGATTCAATCGGCCGGTGGGAGGGTAATACATTCGTTGTTGAGACGGCAAACCAAAATGCTCGAGCTTGGTTGGATCAGCGTGGCAGATTTTATACCGATGAGGCTCATGTTATAGAAAGATTCACCCTCATAGATCCAGACACAATCCATTGGGAAGCAACCATTGAGGACCCTGATGTTTATACTGAGTCTTTCACGATCGCGCTTGCGTATCGCCGTCGTTCAGCAGAAGGCGCAGAACTGTGGGAGGAGGCATGTTATGAGGATAATGATCTTGCTTCGGAAACATATCGCAATGTAGGTTATAAGATCTATCCTGGGATTACGGGCGTCGAAGCTCGGCGTCTAAGATCAGCCTGGGAACTGGAAGAGCGGGAGCTGGAATGGAAGCCGTAAAAAAATACTTGGTCCAAACAGCGTTGGCTGCAGGGTTGGTTATGCTCTTTGTAGGATACGTTGCTCGTGCACATCATTCTATAGCTCTACAATTTGATATGACGTCGGAGATTGTTGTGGTAGGCAACATTCTTGAGATGGAGTGGCGCAATCCGCACTCGTGGCTGCATGTTGAGGTGGAAAATGAGGCGGGAGATCTTGAGGTTTGGAGGGTAGAGTTCGGTAGTGCGAATTCTCTGTACCGTCGGGGCTGGCGTCAAGGTGACCTTCCTATAGGTGCGGAGGTGACGATTCATGGATTGGCAGCACGGGATGGTTCGAGGCAGATGGAAGGTGATGAAATTGCATTTGCGGATGGCCGATCATTATTTTCCGGCTCGAGACCCCAATGAGAATAAAAAAAACTAATGCCTTTTTGGTCTATCTTCTTGTTTCCCCCCTCACAGGTGTGGCTCAGGAAAGCTATACGGTTCCTAGGACAATGGATGGTCAGCCCGATTTGCAGGGTATTTGGCAAACTCTCAATACCGCCGTTTGGAATATTCAAGATCATTCTTCAAGCTGGGGTGTGCCGGCTGGTCAGGGTGTTGTAGTCGGTAATGAAATTCCCTATCAACCCTGGGCGCAGGAGCAGAGAGAAGAGAACTTTCAGAATCGGATGACAGAGGATACCGAGGCTAACTGCAAAATGGTTGGAGTGCCGCGCATTACTTATATGCCTTATCCATTCCAGATTTTTCAGACACCCAATCAAATTGTAATAACTTATGAGTGGGTGCATACCATCAGAAATATCTTTATGGCGGAGGAGCATCCAGAAGGCCCTATTCAGTGGTATATGGGAGATTCTCGTGGGCACTGGGAAGGGGATACCTTAGTTGTCGACGTGGTCCATTTTACAGATGAGACATGGTTCGATCGTTCTGGAAATTTTCATGGTGAATCACTTCATGTAATAGAACGTTACACTCGTACGGGGGCTGATCACATGTTGTATGAAGTGACGATTGAGGATCCAGAGGTTTTTTCTGAACCTTGGCGGATGAGTATGTCTCTTTATCGCCGTCAGGAAGACAATGCTCGAGTATTAGAATACGAGTGTTACGCTCTCGCTGAAGATCTTTTGCAGAGCGAGTAAATGTTGTTCTTGGAGGTAATTGGTTAGCCTCTTTTAGAGCTGGATGAGCGACCATCAGAAATCTGATCGGCGTGCTCCACTAGCAGGGTTAATCCTCCCCGAGACACCACTTGTACACGGTCTCCAGGTTCGATGAGCTGTTGCCCCCTAATGCGAGCTGCCCACTGTTCTCCTCGTATAACAATATACCCGTAAGGTTCTTTTCCAAATCCTGCAACAGCCTTTCCGAAGAGCTCTCCAGCGTTACCAGCCGAGAAAATAATTCGGGTCGGGGCAAGACGTTGCATCAGGAGGACTGTTACAAGGTCCCCAACGACGATAATTACTAGAGCGGTAATTAGGCTAGCAGGTTCAAGGAGTCGATCAAGTCTTGTGAGTACCCAGATCGCTAGAACAATGAAAAACACGGTTTCGACAGCGAGGATCAACCAGAGTTGGCGGTGAACGAGAATCATATCTAGAGTCTAGCACCGTGTATCAAGCTTAACGTATTGGTACACTTTCAAGCTGCGGTACTAATGCAACAGAGATCTGATGAATCAGAACAATGAAAAATTAATCTCCATTATGGATACAACACTCCGGGATGGTGAGCAGACGCCGGGAATTGCCTATACCTCCTCGGAGAAGCTTCATATGGCCCGTATGTTACTCACCGATGTTGGGGTTGATCGGGTCGAGGTTGCTTCGGCTCGTGTCTCGCAGGGGGAGCTTGAGGCTGCTGTGCGTGTAACCGATTGGGCTAGTGAGGCCGGACTGATTGATCGGGTGGAGATGTTAGGGTTTTGTGATGGGCAGCGTTCTGTAGACTGGATTAAGCGTGCTGGGGGGGGGGTTCTTAATCTCTTGGCAAAAGGATCCGAGCAGCATTGCCGCCAGCAACTGGGCGTGAGTCCGGAGGAGCACATCCAGCGGATCATCGAAACAGTGCGTTATGCGCACGAGCAAGAAGTATGCGTCAATCTCTACTTAGAGGATTGGTCCAATGGAGCACGCGACAGCTTCGGTTACGTTTCCGCCATCATGAATGCAGTGCAGGATCTTGATATAGGACGGATACTGCTTGCAGATACGCTGGGCGTACTTTCACCGGATGAGGTTCTTCGCCTTGTGAGTGTTATGACAGTCACTTGGTCTGATACCACCTTCGATTTTCATGGGCATAATGATTATGGATTTGCAACCGCTAACTCCATCGCAGCTATCCAGAGTGGTGCACGTGGTATTCACACCAGTGTTAATGGACTTGGTGAGCGGGCGGGGAATACCTCATTAGCGGAGATTGTTACAGCGATTGCGGACCATACTTCTTGTAAAACTAAAGTTAACGAGAGGCGCTTAGCGGCAATTTCTAGTCTAGTAGAAACGTTCAGCGGTAAGAATATTGCTGAGAACACTCCAATCTTAGGAAATGATGTTTTTACCCAGACCGCTGGTATTCACGCTGATGGGGATGCAAAAGGTGATCTGTACGAAACGCGGTTAGCTCCGAGCCGATTTGGTCGTGAACGACGCTACGCACTCGGTAAGCTTTCGGGAAAGGCCTCGTTAGATCACAATTTAGAAAAATTAGGAATCAATCTTTCAGAAGCGAATCGTGACAAAGTGCTAGGCAGGATTATCGAACTTGGAGATAAGAAGCATAACGTTGTGCCCGAAGACCTTCTGATGATTATCGCAGATGTGCTAAAGACGCCAACCGAACATGTGGTGAAGATTGATCAATATGTCATAAATGTGGCGTCAGATAGGCCTCCCACAGCCACGGTCACGGTATCTTTTAAGGGGCATAGTGCTGTGGCTACTGGAACAGGCGATGGTGGTTACGATGCTTTCATGACAGCACTTAAAGAGGCGGTAACGCAGCATGGAATTAAGGTGCCACAGTTGGCTGATTATCGAGTACGTATTCCACCTGGCGGCCGTACTGAGGCGCTAGTCGAAACTTTGATTCGGTGGGGTGATGTAGAAGAGGGTGGTACATTCTCCACAGTTGGCGTTGATTCCGATCAGACGAGCGCAGCTATTATTGCTACGGAAAAAATGTTGAATATCGTCGCGCATGAGGAAGCCAGAACTAAGCGCGTTAACCCTTAAGAGATTTAGAACAAAAGGTAAAGAAATATGCGCCTTCTAGTTTTATTAATGTTCGTGGTGGGTGTCGCGAATGCACAGGGGTTTCGTCTGCTCGAGGCGACAATCAATGATGTGCACACATCGTTAACTACGGGAGAGATCACATGTCGTGAGCTAGTCGAACTTTATCTGGCTCGGATAGAGGCTTATGACAAGCAGGGCCCCCAGCTTAATGCGATTCAACACCTAAACGCTCGGGCACTTGAAGAAGCGGATACACTTGACGCAGCGTTCAGTGCCTCGGGACTTGTTGGGCCGTTGCACTGTGTCCCTGTCCTGCTAAAGGACCAGGTTGAAACGAGTGATATGCCTACCACCTACGGTTCTGCGGTCTTCGCTGAATTCATTTCGGGACGGGATGCCACCATCGTGACTCGTATGAAAGAGGCGGGGGCAATCATCCTCGCTAAGACGACTATGGGCGAGTTTGCATCCCGTTACCTCGGTTCGGCGTTCGGGATAGCGCGCAACGCTTATGACCCGATGCGCAACCCGAGCGGCTCCTCGGCGGGTACGGGTATTGGTGTCGCAGCTAACTTCGGACTGATAGGAATCGGTGAGGACACGGGCGGTTCGATCCGTGGTCCCGCGTCGGTTCATAGCCTGGTCGGGTTACGACCAACCGTACCTCTGGTGAGCCGGTTCGGAATGATGCCGGCCAATCCAACCCACGATACGCTGGGTCCAATAGCCCGAACAGTCACGGATGCCGCGATTCTGCTAGAGGTACTAACTGGCTATGATCCTAACGATCCGGTGACCGCCTATTCCGTGGGACGTGTTCCCGAAAGCTATCGGGAATTTCTCGACCAGGATGGTTTGAGAGGCGCACGCATTGGAGTTATTCGCCAGCCCATGGATCCGGGGGCGAATCCGGAATCCGAGGACTTCAAGAAGGTTCGTGCGGTGATAGACCAGGCATTTGAGGACATCGCTTCGCTTGGTGCTGAGCTTGTTGATCCAGTGGAAATTCCACTCATAGACCTCGTTCACGAAACCTACGGGAACAATAACTTTGAAACCGAACAGGCTATTGCTGACTATCTGGCGGATCTTCCCGGCGCGCCGGTCTCAAGCCTGGGCGAGGCTTTGCTACAAGGAGAAGTCGTGCCCTGGCGCGCGAGCGACCTGATAAATGTCATTGGCAAGTCAACCCACGATCCGGGGTATCTGGAGTTCATGCTGACAAGGGAGGAGATACGCCAATCGGTCCTCGCTCTCATGGCAGATGCTCATCTCGATGCGCTGGTTTATGCAACCTTCGATCATCAGACGACTCTGATTGCGCCTGATGCACTGACCAACGCCAATACAGCGGACGCGTACGGTTGGGGCAATAATCGGCGCTTGAGCCCACTCACCGCATTTCCTGCGATCACCGTGCCCGCAGGATTTACCGAAGACGGTCTACCCATTGGGCTTGAGATTCTCGGTCGGGCGTTTAGTGAAGGGATGTTGCTTAGTTTTGCCTACGCGTACGAACAATCGACACAACATCGCCAGCCACCCATGACTACTCCGCGCCTATTGGCAGGCCCCTGACCGTCGTTACTTGCTTCTAGAAGCGAGGTGCGGCTGAATCGTTAGACGCCCAATGACCTCCAACTCGCTGGCGCAGATCAAAAAGTGAGCGCTTAGCATCTTCTTTAATAGACGCCTCATCCATGCTTATGATTTCTCCTGCGTGTTTGAGCACTTTTCCACTAGCAATAACTGTGTCTACGTTCGCGACAGTTGCCGAATGTACTAGAGCTGTTTCAACATTCCCTACTGGTGTCATGTTAATGTCATCAGCACGTACTAATACAATATCAGCACGTTTTCCAGGTGTTAATGATCCTGTGATGGTATCAATCCCAAGTGCTTTGGCGCCATTTATCGTAGCCATTTCAAGAACTTGATGAAAGCTAAGTTTTGGGAAGTCTTGAGTTTCCGTCCCATTCCAAGGTATCCCATAGGCCCAAGTTGTTGACATCGCGTCAAACATGGAAATACCACTAAGTGCTGAACTATCAACGGAACAAGACAGGTTCACGTTCTCGTTAATCATATTTAATAATTGATTACGAAAATCGCCATCTTCTTGTAACCGTAGTTCGGACTCGATTGAAAAACTAAGTGAGCAGCCCGTTTCGGTAATAGCGGCTCTATCCTCAGGTGTTTGTACGATACCGTGTACAACTATTGTGGAAGAATCAAGCAGACCTTCATTCTTAAGTTGTGCGCAGGATGTATATCGGCGATTAGCGGAGCCAACATGCATTATCACAGGAATTCCGAGATTCTGTGCTGTCTCGATTTCATGCTGATATATATTTCGCTCTGTATACATTGGTCCACGGACGGCCATACCCATATCGACTTTACCTAAAAATGGTGCGTCTGAGTCAAACCACTCGCGCTTTACATGTTCAATATTAAGAATTGGCATTATTTCTGTATCGGGCGTCGGGTCTGGCCACCCATAGGAATAGCGCCCCCCTATACCACTCTCGGCCATTGCTCGGAGCTCTTCGCTAACGTGTTCGGGTGTTTGTGTTGCGTGAGCAAAGTTGTTTAGTGTGGTAATACCAGCATGAGCTGCTTCTAAAAGCGCCATTCGATTTGCGGCATAGTGATCTGCCGGTGTGAAATGATCGACGAAAGCTTGTTTTAGCGGAAAGTAGCTGATATTGGGACGCAGCATATTTTTTAGTGTGCTATTCCATAAATGCCAATGAGTATCCACGAATCCGGGGATAGCAATCATATTGCTCGCTTCAATTACTTCAAGATGAGTAGCATCGATGGACTCTGATATTTCCACGATGGCGCCGTCGCGAATCAATATATCTGCGACTGATCTATTTTGAATCGCATTATCCATAGAAACGACATACGCACCACGAATAAGATAGTTATTTCCGACTGGCACATTCCGCAGTTCATTATTTCTTATTTGGTTTTGGGTCTGCGCGGAATTGTGCGATGGCGCTAATAATGACGTTGCGCCGACTAGTCCAGCCAGCTTGCTACTATCACATAAAAAATTGCGCCTTGACGAGCTTTGTATAGCATTATCTGCACTGGATGGTAGGGCAGGTTTTATCTTTTTATGCATTTTTATCTCTATATTTTGGCTGGGAGCGATCTTTCTTGGCTTATCTTATTCGTCGGAGAGAGGAAAATACCAGTAGAATTAACTTAAGAAATGCTCTTGGAGTAGATGCTCGTGAAATATCTAGTAATCTTTATCATGGTTATAGCATTTATCGCACCTGTTTCCAGTCATCATAGCGATGCTGGTCTAGATATGGATTCGTTGGTGACTTTCGAGGGCATAGTCACCGAATTTAGTTGGAGGAATCCGCATGTCTACCTCACTGTTGAGACTACGAATGAGAGTGGCGAACGGACCGAGTGGACACTGCAAACGGGGTCGATAATAACTCGTACACGCATGGGTTGGGCGAGTGAATCTTTTTTGGTAGGTGACAATGTCACGGTGCGGGGGCATCCCGCGCGTGATGGACGTCCGTATTTACTGTTGGACTCAATTGAGCAAGAGGGTGGGGCGGTCTTGGCAACAGTCTTCGAAAGAGACTCAGGAGGGAATCAGCTTGAGGAGTCGATAGCGCCCGTCAGCACATCTACTTTGGAAGGAAAATGGCTAACGGATAGATCAAAACTTGTTAATTATCCTGATGATTTTGATGTCTTTTTTAGAACCCAGCTTGTGTTAACTGCGAAAGGAAGAGCTGCTCAAGCTACATTTAATGAGTTGTCCGATGAAAATCCTGAATCACAGTGCATAGGACGACCAACTCCGGCCATGATTGTTGTAAGCGGCCGTTATCCGCTCCAGATTGAATTCAACGCAGATGAGGAGATTGTCCTGATTCGAAGTGAGTACTGGGATGAAGAGCGAACGGTGTATATGGATGGGCGTGAACACCCGGAGAGTAGAGAGCGTTTCCCTACTGGTCATTCAATTGGCTGGTGGGATGAAGATATTCTGATTGTAGATACCAGAAACTTCACTGATCACCGATCGCCTTATCAAACGGGCGTTCCCTCGGGAGGTCAGAAACACGTTATTGAGCGATACCAGTTAACCGAAAACGGTACACGGATCGTGGTTGAGTTTATGTTAAAAGATCCAGACTATATGGTGGAGCCAATGATTCATAGTCGAGAATTAGTTTATTCTCCGCACGTAGAGATTTTACGATTTGATTGTGATCCAGAATCAACGAGTCGATTTCTGCCTCAATAGCTGTATTTTAAGGGCTTGCGGTGCTGGGCCTTTCGAGTTGGGGATAGTTAATACCAAGTTGCTCAAGATAAGTGCGGTATCTACTGGGGTCATAGTAAAGTGGTTCTAGTCTATCTTTAAACTCATTCATGATCGCGATATTTTTCTCAATCGCTGGAGAATCATCCGGTCCAATAAAGGGCGTGTATTGCACATTCCTAGACTGCTCTTCATTAAAATACCTCCAAGCATCCTCGAGCAGAGATTCATTTTGGTATAAGTCCAGCATAGTTGCGGCAAGGACCTTAGCTCCTGCTGTTGCACCTTTGTGGGCGATCGGTGTTGCCATGGCCATAGCGCTTGACCAATGATGTCCCTGTAGGCCTCGAACATTAGATGGGAAGCGTAATGTCACAGTGGGTACTGTCCATGACACGTCACCAATATCATCCGATCCTCCTGATATGGGATCTTCAGGGGGTGTCTGTAGGCCATCGAGTTCTGTTGCTAATCCATCTTTCTCCTCCGAATCCATTAGTTTCTGTAGCGCTAAAGCAAACCGCTGATCATCCTCTGACCACTCAGGCAGCCCAACCGCATTGATGTTTTCATCCATGGCAAGCGCAATCGGTCTATTAAAATGTCTTGGCCAAGCAGCACCAATAATGCGTCTGGTCATCGAGGTGTCTGTCATCATCGCTGCCCCTTCAGCAATACGATGTAGCGTGTTGAAATTTTCATTAATACGGTCTGCAGTGATTTCGCGTATGAAATACCAAACGGTTGCAGCGGGCGGTACTACATTAGGCTGATCGCCTCCATCAACAATTACGTAGTGGGATCGCTGCAATGGACGCAGATGT
>DBZY01000032.1:0-15209 GCA_002311835.1 Proteobacteria bacterium UBA1148
CTAGGCTCATGTTTTAGACCCCCTTCTACTCAACGACTGTGCAGATTCCTTCATCTGTCAAAATTGGATCTCTCTGGATCTACTCGGAAGGGAAAATGGAGGCTAGGCCCGGAATCGAACCGAGGTCCGCGGCTTTGCAGGCCGCTGCATAACCACTCTGCCACCTAGCCTTGTGGGCCGACGTAGCATAGCCCGTTCACATTTACTGGGAAAGCATGGCCTAGAAGGCGGATTCCCCGGTCAACGTTCGACCAACAACCAGTTGATGAATGCTCTCGGTGCCTTCGTAGGTGACTACGCTCTCCAGATTCAGCATATGTCGCATGGCCACATGTTCCACACCAATTCCCGCACCACCTAACATATCGCGACAATCTCGGGCGATATCAAGCGCCATACGTACATTATTCCATTTAGCAAGGGAGACCTGGACGCTGGAGAGCCTGCCCTGCTCTTTCAGCTTAGCCATTCGCAATGCTAGGACTTGAGCGTTTGTAATGCGGCGAGCTGCATCCGCAAGACGGATCTGAATTAGCTGGGTTTTGGAAAGTGTGCGCCCAAACAAGGTCCGTGTGGCTGTATAGTCCAATACCTCGGCCAAACAGGCCTGGGCTGCTCCAATTGCTCCCCAAGCGACCCCATAGCGTGCTTGCTCCAAACAGGCTAGAGCTGGCTTCAAACCCTCTGCACCTGGGAGCCGGCTCTCTTCGGGCACCGGTGTGTCGCTGAAAAAAAGCTCTGAGGTGTTTGAAGCTCTCAATGAGAACTTGTTCTTAATGACATGAGTTTCAAAACCAGCGCTCTCCGACTCAACAAGAAAGCCGCGTATCCCGTCAGGTGTTTGTGCCCAGACAACGGCTACATCAGAAATGCTGCCGTTGCTTATCCACATTTTAGAGCCATTTAGGATCCAGCCGTTTGTTCCAGGCTTGGCATTAGTTTTCATATTGCTCGGATCGGATCCCCCGTGGGATTCGGTAAGCCCAAAACAGCCTATCGTTTCTCCCGTAGCCAGTGCAGGCAACCAACGCTTCTTTTGCACCTCGGAGCCAAACTGATGGATGCACCACATCACCAAGCTACTCTGAACAGACAATGTGCTGCGCAATGCGCTGTCGCCCCGTTCGAGTTCTTGGCAGATTAACCCGTAGCAGGTCTGGTTTAAGCCAGCACATCCGTAACCCTGAAGATTAGCCCCCAACAGACCGAGCTCACCCATCTTTGGAATCAGCTCAGTTGGGTAGCGGTGCTCTGCAAAGTACTCCGCGATAATCGGTAAGACGTCTTGATCGACAAAGCGAGCCACAGTGTCTTTAACTAAACATTCTTCCTCACTCAGGTCTGAACGTACATCATAGAGGTCTAACTTATCGAAATTACTCATGGGAATTCCTGCGAATTCAGTTGTTATCCCAACCGTATAACTAACCCACTAATTGAGACTTTCGGGAACCCAGAAGCGCGTCCCAGAAATATCCGCTGCTACCATTAGACCTCTATCGGTGATCTGATAGAAGACTACCCCGTTAACAAAACTCGAGGTAACCGTGGCCCCTTCTTGACCTGCTGCTGCCTGCGCTGTAACGCTGGAATCCCAACCGCCATTCATAAAGGCGTAAATAGCCGGTTCAGATTCAAAGAAGGCAAGCAAATCATAAGCCTGCGCTCCGATGCTAAACCCGAGTCCCCCGGTCACCATACGCATGTAGACTCGCTCACCTGTAGCTTTATTGACCGCAACCCCAGTTCCACTCCCTCCGCTCACTAAAAACCCAACTTTGGTCACCCCAAATACAGCGTATCCATAGGCTTGTTCGTAAAGAGCTCTCGCCCCTTCATTAGAAGACAACAGTTCATCCAGTGCACTCTGCGCATTAGCATTAATCACTAAATGTTGCTGCTCAAGCTCGGCGCTGATTTGCCCTTCTTGGGGCATCGCCGACTCCACTCCGAGCCATAGGCATATCGCAATGAAAAGCCCTACGAATCTTCCTTGAATAGTCATTACCTTCCTTTTTGTCTTTTTTACAGAATTGAGGTTAATTGGATTGTGTCCAATACCACTCTCAAATAGATGAGTAGGTGAATATGTTCCATCGCAGCCACAAGACTCCGAAAATAGTTATTACGCTACAAGATAACCAGTTAGTTGAAATCCGATCAATACAAAGCCTGAAACCATTAATAAAACGTTTGTCGTATATGCATGGCGAAAAAAGCTGTCTGTTTTCCGCCATACATTAAAGCCGATCAATATAATGCTGAGTGCAACAAGTTGCCCGATTTCAACTCCAACATTAAACGACACCATATTGGTAATAAGACCATTATCAGAAATCGCTAGGTCCTGGAGTTTAGTGGACAGTCCAAAACCGTGAAAGAAGCCAAAGAACAACACTGCAGCTTTCATATTTGGCTGAAACCCTAACGTTTTAAAACCATCTAGGTTCTCAAAAGCTTTATAAACAACAGAGAAACCGATGATCGCATCCACAAGATACGGATCAACGTGTAGTCCACCAAGAACGCCTAACAATAACGTCGTACTGTGTCCGACTGCGAACAAAGTGACATATATGGCGACATCCCTTAGTCGATAAAGATAAAAGATAACGCCCGCAAGAAATAACAAATGGTCATAACCAGTGACCATGTGCTTGGCGCCGAGATAGATGTACGGTCCAATTTGTGGGCCAACATTGTTGATAAGAAACTCCTGATCCGCCCCGGTAATACCGTGAGCGTGTGATGAAAATACCGTGAGGCATCCCAGAAGCACTCCCACTATGAGTCTGACTGCATACATAGAGGTATTGTAGCCGATACGAGAGATAGCTCTGTTTCATACCAAAATTTTCATGAAATTGGGTTCCTACATCTTGCAGCCACGGCAGCCAACCCCGACAATTCGGATGATGAAAGCACCTACGCCTCTCAGTTTTCTACTCACCGCATTATTCGGTTTTGGCCTAGTGGTTGCTGAGCAAGCAATCAGCCAGACGATCCTTAGAGCCTCCCATCAATTTCCAGGGAGTACCGGGGACGTAAGGGATGAGATGCTTCAAATTATTGCCCGGGAGGTTGAAGCCGCTGATGTTGGCTTGATTATCCGCGTCTACCCGGGCCAGTCGCTATTTAAAGCAACAGATCAGTGGTCAGCTCTCGTACGGGGTCGTCTCGACATCGCTCTACTTCCTCTGGATTACGCCAGCGGCCGCCATCCAGAATTCAGCGCAACCTTAATGCCAGGTCTAGTCAAGAATCACGATCACGCAAGACGTCTCAATGACTCCCCCTTCATGGAGGACATCAAGGCTATCATCAACGAGGAGGGAGCCAGAGTTCTTACAGATGCTTGGTTAGCAGGCGGTTTTACATCCTCAGAACGCTGCATCCTGTGGCCAGACGACATACAGGGGCAGGTCATTCGTGCTGCTGGCCCTGCGTTTGAGCGGATGATGGTTGCTGCTGGGGCGTCAATAACCTCTATGCCTAGTTCTGAAATCTACACAGCCATGCAGACTGGTGTCTTGGACGCTGCCAGTACCAGCTCTGCAAGCTTCGTGACGTTTCGCATTCACGAACATTCTGAGTGTTTAACAGCCCCTGGAGAATATGGACTTTGGTTTATGTACGAACCTGTGCTCATTGGAGAGCGGACTTGGAATAGGCTCGACCCCGAACAGCAAACTGCGTTACTTGCTGCGGGAAAAGTAGCGGAAGATTACTTTTTTGAACAAGCGCAACTGCTGGATGAGCATCTAGAAGAAGTCTTTACTGAGGCCGGTGTCGAGATCGTACACATGACTCGTGAACAAACTGATGCTTGGCGAGCGATCGCAGCTGAAACCTCATATAAAGTTTTTGCGGAAGAAGTCCCTGGTGGAGCTGAACTCATAGCAAAAGCTCTCGCA
Organism: Proteobacteria bacterium UBA1148; assembly: GCA_002311835.1. Classification (GTDB taxonomy): domain Bacteria; phylum Pseudomonadota; class Gammaproteobacteria; order Steroidobacterales; family Rariloculaceae; genus UBA6522. The sequence goes on from DBZY01000032.1 coordinate 3,915, forward strand.
GTCGAGTGAGCGCCTTCCAGTCGTGAATTTTTTTATCCGTGGTGTAGAGACGCTCTCGCGTGCATGCGGAGTTTTTGCAGCGCTGTGTCTAGCAGCAGCATCTTTTGTAGTTTGTCATATGGTTCTGGTGCGTTATGCCTTTGGTGCCGCAACAATATGGCAGACTGAATTTGTCACCTTTGCGGTTGTTGCTGCCACTCTAATTGGTAGCCCGTACGTTCTTCTAACCAGAGGTCATGTGACCGTTGATCTCTTGCCCCATTATTTATCTGAAAAGCCTCGACATCGACTAGCACTGCTCGCATCGATTTGCGCTTGGCTTGCGTGCGCAGTGCTTGCCTGGACTGGATGGTCGTTTTTCTACGAAGCCTGGACAGAGGGCTGGGCCACTGAGTCCGTCTGGGGACCACCGTTGTGGATTCCCCTATTGTCGCTCCCGGTGGGACTAGGTGTGCTGACGCTCCAGTATACGGTCGACATCTTTAATCTCGCCACAGGCCAACCATTGGGGCACGGTCCGGCTAATCCCTCCAACGAGCCTGAGGCATGAGTCCTCTTATCATCGGACTTCTTATTGCCATTACCACTGTTGTGGTTCTGGCAAGCGGTATTCCAGTTGCCTTTGGACTCGTCGCGGTCGCGCTAGGATTTCTTGCTATTTTTGATGGCATCGAGAGCTTAACCATCACAGGTGAGCTCTTCTTTTCAGGACTCGCGGACTTTACTCTGGTTTCCATCCCAATGTTTATTGCCATGGGTGCAGCAGTCGCAGCCTCACCAGCAGGAGGAGATCTATACGGCGCATTAGACCGGTGGCTTCATCGCGTACCTGGTGGTCTTGCGATATCCAATATAGGTGCATGCGCCATATTCGCGGCGCTTAGCGGCTCCTCACCTGCAACTTGTGCCGCCATCGGCAAAATGGGAATTCCAGAAATGCGCAAACGTGGTTATCCAGCTGCTTTAGCCACTGGATCTATCGCCGCAGGCGGTACTTTAGGCATCCTAATACCGCCTAGTGTCACCATGATCGTCTACGGAATTTCCACAGGAACATCAATTGGACGCCTATTCGTCGCTGGCATTCTTCCCGGAATAATGCTCACAGCACTCTTTAGCGCCTGGTCAATATTTTATGCATGGAAAGATGGGTTTCAGGCAGGACAGGAACATCAAGAACTCAATCTGCGACAAAAACTTGAACAAGCAGCTCGAGTTCTTCCTTTTCTTTTAATTGTCGCCGGAATTCTTTTTGTGCTCTATGGCGGTGTTGCAACCCCCTCAGAAGCCGCCGGTGTGGGCGCGATGCTTTGCGTTTTCATGGTGGCGGTAATTTACCGGATGTGGAGTCCGCATAAACTCTGGCGGATTCTCAGCAGTAGCACGCGTGAGAGCGTGATGATCATGATGATTATTGGTGCGGCAGCGCTCTTTAGTTACATGCTGTCATATCTATTCGTTACGCAGTCTATAGCTTTATCGATTGCTGCTCTCGAAATCAATCGTTGGCTGTTGTTGGCTATGATCAATCTTTTCTTGTTGGTTGCAGGGTTTTTTCTTCCGCCAGTTGCGGTTATTTTGATGGCAGCGCCAATTTTAATGCCTATCGTTCTTCAAGCTGGTTTCGATCCATACTGGTTTGCGGTTGTACTAACCATCAACATGGAAATTGGGCTGATTACACCGCCGGTCGGTTTGAACCTATACGTTATTGATGGGATTGCACCAGATGTGGGGTTGCCACAAATACTGCGTGGTGCCCTACCATACGTTCTTTTAATGGTCCTAGGAATTGTCCTGCTTTGCTTCTTTCCGCAAATTGCAACATGGCTGCCAGATCTTTTCTTTGGCTAATCTCATTGTCAAAAAATATTTTTATATAGAGTGAAGCTATAGTATGTATTGTTAATACTTGTCATGACGTTACAATTTTATGTTCGGTATCAATAATATTTGTACGGCTTATAGATTATACGTTTGGTACGCTACTAACTTTTTCGTATGTAGCATGATATTGCAAGCCCCTGCAATCGCCCAAGAAACATCTACGACTTTATTCAATTTTGATGTGGCATTGGAGTCTGCTCAAAATTTACCCCGGATACGAAGCTTGCTTGTGAGTCGGAATGGGGAAGTGGCATTGGAACGCTACTTCAATGGCGCGAATGCTCGTCGTATAACTAATGTCAAGTCGGTTTCAAAAAGCATTATTTCCACACTAATTGGAATCGCTATTGAACAGGGACACATACCTAGCGTCAAACAACCAATTGGAGATTATTTCAGCACACAACTTTCAACCAATGAAGACGCCCTAAAAGAGCGCATTACCATTGAGAATCTTTTGACTATGCAGTCGGGTCTTGAAACTACTAGCAACCGCAACTATGGCGCATGGATAACGAGCTCTGACTGGGTAGGCTCCGCGCTCCAACAACCGCTCCACCTCCCCTCCGGTAGGCTCATGGAATACAGCACCGGAAATACCCATCTACTTTCTGCCATCCTCACCGCTGCAACCGGTCAAAGTACACTGGAATTCGCGCGAAAAGTGTTGGCTGAACCATTAGGATTCTACCTAGCTCCATGGCCTCAGGATCCCCAAGGCATATATTTTGGCGGCAACGATATGGAACTGACGCCTCGTCAAATGCTCGCATTTGGGAAGTTATACCTAAATAAGGGGCAAGCCAATGGCATTCAAATCATTCCAAGGGCATGGGTTGATAATTCGCTCGTTCGACGTGCGCAATCACGTCGTGACCGTACTCGATATTACGGTTATGGCTGGTGGAGTCGCGATATGGCAGGGCACAAAACCTCGTATGCCTGGGGATTCGGCGGCCAGTTCATTTTGCTGGTGCCAGAACTTAACCTAGTAGTCGTGACGACTTCATCCAGTAATCCTGGGCCAGAACGCCGAGTACATACCCGACGTATCTACGACTTGGTAGAACATGAGATTATAACGGCCGTATCTGCGCAACTTGGGTACCCGCCTGTTTCAACGCAACGGACGCGTATTGACTATTCCGCTCCAGGGCAATACTGATAATCGTGCAATGGTTCACCCAGTGCTGCATAGGTCACTCTAGACATAACGGGTCGGGTAAAGACACCCGGATCCGTTACCGTTATCTCGTAATCGAGACGGCTTCCGTCTTCGCTCAGAGTAAATGACTCCACCAACTCGACACGCTCGCTCTGAGGAGTGCCGTTGTCGTCAAAATAAGGCCAATCAATCCGGGTTGTTCTGATGTCAAGAACTTGGCCGTCCCATCGGCCTACAGAATATCCCTGTTTTGTAACGGCCACGGTACTAGGATCTAAATCTTGTGACAGATGAATAGTGCGAATGACCGTGTTCGATAGACTGAGCACGATCGAGTCACCGTTATCTATGAATTCAATCGGGAATGGGTTAGGCATAATTGCTGGCATACCATGGGTAATGCATTGAAATGCTGGATTATCATCAACGGGGTGCCACTCCGTTCGTCGGATCGTAGCTTCCGCGGTTAGGGGTAATTCTCCAAAATCAAGTCCATCACCCAGGGCAGCTCGACTCCAGACACGGAAAAGTCCAATTTGCCCCTGTTCCGCATTTTCGCTATTACCAGAAGAGGCACTAATATCCTCGGGAGTCTGCGTCCAACGCGGTTGGGCGCCACGTTCCAATACCTCGTAGCCATCCTCTAGAAGCATATTCGCAACTTGGAACCATTGAGGTCGGCGAGTAGAACGATAACCAGCAACCCGAACATATGCTCCCTCACTGAGCATCTGTTCGCGCACCCCTACACGCTCAAGCACATACACTGCTGAGCCTTCCAGTTCTAAAAACTCTTCCTTTCCTTCTGAAGGTGTCGTTTTGAGTGTATAGCGAGGATGCGGATTGCCCCAATAGACACTAATCAACTCGCCTTCCAACTCAACGATAGAATTATGATCATACTCAGCCGTGGAATGATGCGCCCCGGATGCGGACCAAAAAATTACGGCACTGGATGCTAGTACCAGATACCAACTTTTTTTCATCATCGAAGTATTCCTATACGATCTTTTTCGTGAAGATTCGTAGTTCTATTAGGCACAAAACAATACTCAGCTCGCCGTTTCTTCATCCGTAATTTTAGCTATGTCCGCATGCTCTTCAATTTGTACCTCAACATTCAGTATTAGTCCATTTACTGCTGTTACTCTGACTACAGTGCTAGTCGGTAGTCCATGACCATCAATTAAGTTAGCGTTCCAACGTTCCCCTCGAATGCGAACTTTCATTAGTTCGGCACCCTCTTTATTTTCCATCACTTGCCCAATCTCACCAACAAGAGGATCGTTAATATTATCTGGTAAGACCTGAGCATATTTTCGGAATACTGCACTCTCGCAGATGCTCTCGTACAACAAGAACCCAATGATTAAGAACACCACACAGGTAAGTAGGACACCACTGATTACTTCCATTATTTTTGCTGAGCCTATGAGTATCCGTACGCAGGACGCATTTAATAGTGACTCTACATTCCTACGGGGACGGAGCGTACCAACGCGGGGTAGTGGTAGTAGAGTGTACCAATGCGTGCAACATAATTGACATAAAGAGCTGCCCATAGACCGTGATTTGCCAACGGAGTTAACACCCACCATGCGGCCATATAGACAAGAAAAGAAGCTAGCATGGCGTTGCGCATTTCTGCCGAACGCGTAGCTCCGATAAAAATACCATCCAACTGAAAAGCCCACACCCCCAGCAACGGAGCGCCGATAGCCCAGGGAAGATATGTTCGAGCGGCGTTACGAACCGCCTCGTCTATTGTTAGAAGATCAATGAATGCCGTACCAAACAAAATGATAGTCCCCGACAGAAACAGGGCTACCCCACCAGCCCAGAGGGTCGTCATTTTGGCCGCAGCAGTTAATCCTGCGCGATGTCCTGATCCAATGGCCCTGCCAACGAACCCCTCCGCAGCAAATGCAAGCCCATCTAAAAAGTAAGCGCTAACCAAAATTAGGTGCATTAGAACAGCGTTCGCTGCGAGAATTACGTTCCCTTGTTTTGCGCCTTGCGCCATAAACCAGACAAACACGAAAATAAGTGCAAGAGAGCGAATCATGATATCGCTGTTAACAGCGATCGTACGTTTAAGCCGCTGGAGGATTAGTAGGTTTTTTCGAGACCAACGAACATTAAATTTTCGCAAATAGCGAATCGCAATGATCAAGCCAATAAGAGCCGCACCCCATTCAGAAATCAGTGTCCCGAATGCAACTCCTCTTACATCCCATCCGAAGCCAAGAACGAATAACGCGTCCAATGCCATATTGGTTAAGTTGAGGACCAACTGCAGGACAAGTCCGATATCAGTGCGTCCTAGACCGATGAACCATCCGAGCAACGCATAATTTACCAAGGTCGCCGGTGCTGCCCAGATACGGATGTCGAAGTAGCTCCTAGCGAGGGTTTCCACTCGCTCGCTACCCTCTAACAAAACAAATGCCGCCTCACGAACCGGCCATTGCAATGCAATAAGCACAATCCCGACAGTAAAGGCAATCAGCAGCGCCCTGCCGAGACTTGCAGCGATTTCGGAGTTGTCCCGCGCACCGAGCGCCTGAGCAGTGAACCCGGTAGTCCCCATGCGTAGAAATCCGAACGCCCAAAAGACAAAACTAAAGATTAGTGAGCCAACGGCAACTGCGCCGATGTAGGCGGGATCAGGAAGCTGCCCAACGACACCGGTATCAACCACACCGATCAACGGTGTGGAGATATTGGAGAGCATAACTGGCAGAGCGATCGAGAGGATCGCCCTATGGGTCAGCGGTGTTTTTTCTTCCGCGGAGTTAACTGACGGCACGCGCGCTCAACTTCCCGTGCCGTCACGCACTAGTTGACGGGTCTAAATTTCTGAACTCTTCTACCCGTGGCGGTTTCAGCGACATATAAGCTTCCCTCGGAATCAACGGCAACTGTGTGGCCGTGAGTAAAATTACCGGCCTGGTGTCCAGGACGCCCAAGTGTCGAGAGTATTTCACCACTCTTATGGTTGAGCACGTGTACCTGCTCGTTACGCCCATTCATCACGTACAAATGTTGTTGTTCCTCGTCCGGAGAAAAAGCCACCGTCCAGGCAGTCCCGCGTGGATCTGGTAGGGCAGCGGTGCCAGTCCTAATCCATATATTCCGAATAAACACGCCCATCTTGTCAAAGACCTGAACCCGGTCACCTTGGCGGTCACAGACATAAATGAGCCCTTCATTACTCATAGCGATGCAATGCACAACTTGCGCAAATACGCCAGGAGCGCCCTCTTCGATCTCTTGCTGAGTTGCCTGCCGCCCCCACTGGCGTAGAAAGCTTCCATCCTTGTCGAAGACAACAATACGCCGGTTACCATATCCATCAGAGATATAGATATCGCCATTGCCTGGATCAACAGCAATTCCCGAGGGCCTATTTAATCGGTCATGAGCTGCATTTAAAGCTTCACCCTGCCGAGAACCATCCGTTGTATCAAACTTACCGCGTTCGCCTATCTGCAAAAGTAATTCGCCTTCGTGGCTATATTTCTGGACGATCCCGTCGTTATTCCCAGCAACATAAACATTGTCTTCAGTATCAAAAGTGCACCCGTGGATTGAACCAGGCACAACCTCAGGATCGCCCCATGCTCTCACCATGTTGCCAATCTTATCGAACATGATGATCGAGGGAGTTGCCATCGAAGTTTCTTTTTCTTCCTCGGTGATGTTGCGGCGATCCACAATTACGCTATGGTCGTGAGAGTCAACACAATTCCCCCCAACTTGACCATTAATCCAGCCTACAGGTAAGGGTTTAGGCCAGGACGTATCAACCTCAAACTTAGGTGCATCCTGCGCCGCAACAGTTAAGGAACCTAGTGCCAGCAAAACTACTATCTTATTCATATGGATTCTCCCCAGACAACGCCATCAGCGTTCGATAATAACCGCCAAAAAGCGGTAAGTTGACTAATTTTATGAAACCCTCGTTTTCATTTTGGAGCACGACTTAGGTTGGAGGTTAAAAATCGTGAATTGGAGCGGGTGAACGGGTTCGAACCGTCGACCTGCACGTTGGCAACGTGCCGCTCTACCAACTGAGCTACACCCGCATTTGAAGTGAGGTGGATTGTAAATCAGTATACTTGGAGATACACCCTGAAGCCTGCTTATTAAACGCCGAGTCCCATTTGTTCTAAGGCTGCATACCCTAGCAACCCATAGGGATTACCTAAAGTAACGCGAATTTCAAAGTGGTTATACCCAGCGCCTATGAGGCGTTGGACAGGCTTTCCTCGTACCTCAATCGCAGCGGCAAAATCTTTTGCCTGACGCTGAAACTCCGGCGTCTCCAAAGTGCCGTTAGCGATGATTACCGGAGCATTTAAATGATCTATATGCCGCTGCGGGCTCAGCGCCTCCACTACATCATCCGTCAGATGCAAATAGCTGTCCCGCCAGGAGAGTTGCACTGGCTCAAGATCAAACATACCGCTGATACACAGCCCGCCCTTAATCAGATTCTCTGGTAAGTTGAAGGTTCTCGGCCAATCAGTCGTAAGGACAACAGCTACAAGGTGTCCACCCGACGAATGCCCTGAGACGTATATACGCTCAGGGTTGCCGCCAAAACGCTCAGCATTCCTATACGTCCATGCGACAGCCTCTCTGACCTGGCGGGCAAGGACCGGTAAACCTCCATCCTCCTCAACGACGGAGGAAAAGTCGGGAATGACCATCACAGCACCTTTACGAACGAAAGGCTCCGCCATATAGGCAAAATTTCTTGCAGCCCCGAAACGCCAAGTACCACCATGAAAATGTATGTGAATTGGCGCATTCTCCCGACCTGAGCTATAGACCTCCAGGCTCTCAGTAGCTCCTGCCCCGTAAGCAAAACGTTCAGATTGCCCCAGACGAGCAATTGATGCTTGATTGCTGAGCATTTCCTGCTCAACGATTTGCTCTCGATTAGAAGCGTAAGCGCTCTGATCGTAAGCCGCGTCCAATTCCTCCTGATTCATCCCGAGCCATACGATTGGTGCTTCGCCCCCAACTTGCTGACCCGAAGCCCGAGCAATAGGAAGAACCCCGCAGGCGCCCACAGCCCAACTCGCGGCCTGAAGAATATTACGTCGGCTGGTTCCTTTACCGCTATTTTCAAACTTATCTTTTGTACTCATCGCCCCTTGCCATCACTGAATGGTCCTCAACATACTTTTGCGTAAGGGTGTCCGTCAAAAATCCGATCGCATTACAGGCCATGCTGCTTTAAGGTAATCCGCCATGGACCACAGTGTTAGCCCTGCCGATACAATAAGAAGTATTACGCCAATCTCGTACACTAGCACACCGAAGAACGGTTCTTGGTATAGCATAAAACCAATGCCAAACATTTGAAGGGTTGTCTTCCATTTCGCGAAAAATGTAACTTTGACTTGTGCGCGGGCCCCAAGTTCAGACATCCACTCTCTCAGTGCAGAGACTGCAATCTCTCGACCAATGATAATCGCAGCTACGCCCATTAGCACGATAGTTGGATTACTCTGAACCAACACTACTAGTGCAGTTGTCACAATGAGTTTATCGGCAACTGGGTCAAGAAACGCGCCAAATTCTGAGGTTTGATTAAGTTTGCGCGCTAAATAGCCATCAAACCAGTCAGTGATTGCTGCCAGTCCAAAGATAATGCCCGATGCTTGTCCAGCCCAAGTGAATGGAAGATAGTAGATCACCACGATCAGGGGGATGGCCATGATCCGAAAAAACGTCAATACGTTTGGAATTGTTAAAGGCATTGACTAGTCCGAATGAAAGTATTCGTATATTAACTGGGCGAGCTGACGGGAAATACCCTTTACTTGTGCTAGGTCATCCACACTCGCACGTATAACTGCCTGCAATCCTCCGAACTGACGCAACAGCGCCCTACGCCTCTTTGGGCCTAGCCCGAGGATCTCTTCTAGGGGAGAAGAGGATAGTTTTTTTTGTCGCCGAACACGATGTCCAGCGATCGCAAACCGGTGCGCTTCATCACGTAACTGCTGAATTAGATGTAGTGCGGGCGAACTCGCTGCAAGCTTCAACGGTTCCTGAGTATTCTTTAGGTAAAGTCGCTCGCGGCCAGGTTTCCGCCCTTCTCCTTTCGCCACTGCTACGAGACAAACGCCAACCAACTGAAGCTCCTCTAGCACGTCTACTGCCACGCTAAGCTGGCCTTTGCCCCCATCGACCAATAAAACGTCTGGAATAAGTCCCTCGCCTTTCTTTACACGCTCATAACGTCTCCTGAGCACCTGTGCTAGAGCACCATAATCATCTCCAGCTGTTACCCCCACAATATTGAAGCGCCTGTATTCAGACTTCAATGGCCCGTCAGATCCAAACACTACACAAGAAGCTACCGCGAATTCTCCACCTGTATGGCTCACGTCAAAACACTCGAGCCGGCCCGGAACTTCGTCAAGACGTAATGCTTCCGCAACAGTCTCAAGTTGTTGTGCCATTGTCGTATTCGAATTTTTTTTCAAAGCTGCCGCTTGTTCAGCATTGGTCAATGCCATCTCAATCCACCGAGCTCGGTCACCACGAACACGGTGTTTTATTTTTATACGATGATTTGCTTTATCACTAAATAAATCCTCAATTGCATCAGTATCTGATACAGATTGACTGATCAAGATGTCTTTTGGCGCATCCCTCTTTCCGTAATACTGGAGCAAAAAGGCACGCATAACTTCTTCCGGCTTTGCTTTCAACACAGTTTTTGGGTAATAACTCCGAGAGCCCAGCAATCTTCCTCCTCGAAAGCACATCACAGCAACGGAATATATATTGTGCAAAAAAACTAACCCGATAACATCGAAATCACCGGCCACTCGAGATACTAATTGTTGCGATTCTACGATCTTAAGCCTAGCTATCTGATCGCGGTACTGTGCAGCTAGTTCAAAATCTAATTGATCGGAAGCACTCTCCATGCGTTGCGCCAGGCTTTCTGTCACTACTCCGCTTCGCCCCTTTAGAAATAATTCCACATGATCCACATTCTGCCGATACTCTTCGCTAGAGATGAGGCCAACACAAGGCGCTGTACAACGTTGAATTTGATACTGCAAGCAGGGGCGCGTGCGATTCGCAAAATAGCTATCGTCGCATTGACGCACCTGAAAGAGTTTCTGTAACTGGCTGAGTGTCTCTCGAACTGAACCAGCACTCGGGTAGGGCCCAAAAAGGCGTCCATCTTTCTTTCGTGATCCACGGTAGAAAGACAGGCGTGGAAACTCCTGGTCTATGCTGATATGAATGTAGGGATAGCTTTTATCGTCTCGTAGTAAAACGTTGAATCGCGGCTTATGTCGTTTGATTAAGTTGTATTCAAGCATTAATGCCTCGGTCTCCGTACGAGTTACCGTCACCTCAATATCAGCCACCTGCCGTAACATTGCTATCGTCTTAGAGTCTAGTGATCTTCCTTGAAAATAACTCCCGACTCGCTTACGCAGGTCTTTAGCTTTTCCCACGTAGATAACTTGCCCGTTAGCATCGATCATTTGGTATGCCCCTGGGCAATGCGTTAGGTTCACAATAAGTGATTGGGGATTAAATGTTGCAGCTGCGTTCGCTATCATCCCGTCGCAGGTTAGCTCTTTTTTTTTCATACCGTAATCGCAGCCAGGTCTTTTGCTAGCGCCAATGCCTCTCGAAACATCTCGGCTGTCAAACGACCAGTCTGGGTGTTGTAACGACTACAGTGATACGAGTCGACCATCGTCCGCTGTCCAGGTAGCCGGTGAATAACCCCATGTCCAAAATTATGTCCGCTAAGTTTTAGGGTAAACGCACGTAGTATCGCCTGATGTGCAATGCCCCCTAGGGCAAATATGACAGCACCATTTGGGAGTTCGTCAATCTCCCCTCTCAGATAATCGTTGCAAGTTCGCACTTCGAGTGTCGTCGGCTTGTTTTGAGGTGGCAGACATTTTACGGCATTAGTGATTCTGCAACCCAGAAGCTCTAGACCATCACCCACCGAAACCGATTCGGGCTTAGTACAAAGATCAAGTTCAAATAGGGTGCGATATAGGAGTTTGCCAGCAAAATCCCCTGTAAATGGACGCCCCGACGCGTTTGCACCGTGTAGCCCAGGGGCGAGCCCAACTATCAGGAGATTTGGCTTTGGATCTCCAAATGCGGGAACCGGCGCGTTGAAATACTTTGTGTGCCTAGATCGTTGCTCTTTGAGGTAACCAGCTAAGCGAGGACAG
>DBZY01000032.1:15264-21053 GCA_002311835.1 Proteobacteria bacterium UBA1148
AGCTAAGCGAGGGCAGCGGGTGCAACTCGGATCGAAGGTAACCTTCACCGCCCTTCCTACCCAAGCATATTAGTACGACACACTACTCGGGGCTATTGAGTTGACCTGCTATACGCATGGCAACTTCCATGGCTTGTTCGTAGTTTAGTCGTGGGTCTACCTGAGACTTATAAGCGCGGGCCAGGTCGGATTCCTTCAGCCCGCGAGCACCACCAATACATTCGGTCACGTTTTCACCGGTAAGCTCCAGGTGAACACCCCCAAGATAACTTCCGGCCTCATCGTGAATTCGAAACGCGGCCTGGAGTTCTGCGACGATGTTATCAAATCGGCGTGTCTTATAGCCTTTCGCTGTCGTTTCTGTGTTGCCATGCATGGGGTCACATATCCAAAGAACTTGGGATCCCGTACCACGGACCGCCTGAATCATTCTTGGTAGATGTTCATCTACATGCTTTGCTCCAAACCGTGTGATCAAGGCCAAACGACCAGGCTCATTACATGGATTCAACAGATGGATTAACCCTTGCAACTGTTCGTTGCTCGCACCAGTGCCGATTTTAATTCCAATGGGATTACTAATACCTCTAAAAAACTCAACGTGCGCGCCGTCCAGGTCTGCCGTTCGCATTCCGATCCATGGGAAGTGAGTGGTTAAGTTATACCAGCGCTCCCGATGGGGAAGAAAACGAGTCTGCGCCTGCTCATACGGTAGGTGCAAGCCCTCATGGCTGGTATAAAACTCTACACGGTGAGTATGAAGCGCATCACCAGCAACGGATTCAAAAAACTCCAATGAATCAGATACTGATTGGACGAGTTTATGATACTCAGCCGACATGGGTGATTTCCCCACGAAATCAAGATCCCAGTTCTCTGGGTGATGAAGGTCTGCAAACCCACCATCAATCAGTGAGCGAACAAAGTTGAGAGTTAGGGCGGCACGTTCATAGCCGCGCAGCATGAGTGCAGGGTCAGGCTCTCGGTCCTCAGCAGTAAACGGAAGCCTATTTACGAGGTCTCCACGGTAGCTAGGCAAAGCCTTACCATCACGGATTTCTTCATCTGCGCTACGCGGTTTCACATATTGTCCTGCCATTCGTCCCACACGGATGACAGGCTTTTTGAGTCCCACCACAAGAACCAAAGACATCTGAAGCAAGATTTTAAGTTTTTGGACGATATTGTCTGAACTACACTCATCGAAATTTTCAGCACAGTCCCCGCCTTGGAGCAAAAAAGCCTCTCCCCGCTGCGCAGCTGCTAATTGACTCTTGAGGGCCTCCACCTCCCAGCTAGTTACAAGTGGAGGTAGCTTACCTAGCTGGGCAATAGTCTCTTCTAACCGCGCGCTGTCTTTATACAGCGGCTGCTGGCTGGCCTCGCGAGTCTGCCAGCTAGCTGGGTGCCAAGTGGTTGGATTGTTGGTCTGCGTCATAGGGGCGCGACTATACACCCGCTTAGCTTTTCCTAAAATGTAGTGTATCGAAAATATTTTAAATACAAGGCCGTTAGCACAATGCTGGTATCATGAAACTATGCCACCAGTCGCTTCCAGCTTGAGGCGTGGAATCCTTACAGCCTGTTTGGCCTTGGGAGGCGCCATGTGGCTCCAAGCCCAGGAAACCACCCCAGACGAAATCTCAGCACCTGTTGAGACTCAAACAGGCGGGATAGTGACTATTCTCCAGCTCCAGGGCGCTATTGGGCCAGCTACAGCTGATTTTATTGTCCGAGGCGTAGAAACTGCCGAGGAGAACGGATCCGCGCTGATGGTGATCGAAATGGACACTCCTGGAGGGCTTGATACAGCGATGCGAGAGATTATCCAAGCTATTCTCGGTTCGTCGGTTCCCGTAGCAACCTACGTTTGGCCCCAAGGAGCACGCGCGGCCAGTGCCGGTACATATATCCTCTATGCCAGCCATATCGCAGCCATGGCCCCCGCCACAAATCTCGGCGCTGCGACGCCTGTATCTATCGGGGGAACGGCACCGACTACACCGGAAGAGCCTTCTACCGGGGATGAGGAAACATCGGACGACACACCAGACGATGGCGGCACCGAGGTAGTTGAAAGCGAAACAAATAGTGAAGATCGGACAACCATCCCACCTCCATCAACAGCTTCCGAACGCAAAGCAATCAATGACGCTGTTGCCTATATTCGCAGCCTCGCAGAACGCCGTAACCGTAACGCTGACTGGGCCGAAGAGGCTGTTCGTGCAGCAGAAAGCCTAAGTGCTCAAAATGCGCTTGAAATGAATGTAATTGATCTTATAGCGAGCAATCGAACAGATCTATTGCAGCAATTGGACGGCTGGAAGGTAGAGATCAATGGCAATGAAATAATACTCAGCACGACAGAGTTAACGCCGGTCATGTTCGAACCAGACTGGCGTACGCAACTACTTGAAGTTATAAGCAACCCGACGGTTGCCTATCTCCTCATGTTGATCGGAATCTATGGCCTCATATTTGAGGGTTACAATCCTGGTGCCATCGTGCCTGGGGTTGTCGGGGCCATCTCTCTTCTGCTGGCTTTGTTTGCATTCCAAGTCCTCCCCGTTAACTATGCCGGGCTCGCGCTCATTATCTTAGGCATCATACTGATGGCGTCGGAGTTCCTCGTTCCGAGCTTCGGTGCACTTGGAATGGGCGGGATTGCTGCCTTTGTTTTTGGTTCAGTCATTCTCATTGACTCGGATATTCCGGGTTACGGGGTATCGATACCTCTAATCTTTTCCATTGCTTTAACAGGAGCGTTGATCCTGCTGGGCGTCATTTGGTTTGCAATGAGGTCACGGGGCCGCCCCATCGTAGCTGGAGTCGAGGAACTACTTCGTACAACTGCGGAGGCGCTTGAGGACTTTACTTCTCAAGGACAGGTTTGGATTCATGGTGAACGTTGGAATGCCCGTAGCAGGGTCCCTGTAACAAAAGGGCAAGTCCTCAGAATCACAAAAGTCAAGGGACTAACGTTGCATGTTGAACCAAATACAAACTTGAGTTAATCACAAACGAAGAAAAGAAAAAGGAACTACCATGTTTTTCGAACCCACATTCTTTCTCATAGTAGTCATCGCACTCTTCGTATTCAGCACAATTAAAGTGCTCCGAGAATATCAACGGGGTGTGATTTTTCTGCTAGGTCGTTTCTGGAAAGTTAAAGGTCCTGGTTTAATCATTGTCATACCTGGAATTCAGAAAATGGTCCGGGTGGACCTCAGAGTTATCGTGATGGATGTACCCACCCAAGATGTAATCTCTCGGGACAATGTCTCCGTGAAAGTCAGCGCGGTAGTCTATTTCCGTGTCGTAGACCCAGAAAAAGCAATCATTCAGGTAGAAAACCGAGTCGAAGCCACTAGTCAACTTGCCCAAACAACACTGCGCTCAGTACTTGGGCGCCACGAACTAGACGATATGCTGGCTGAGAGGGATAAACTGAACGCGGACGTACAAGAAATATTAGATCAGAACACCGAGGCCTGGGGAATCAAAGTGACAAACGTAGAAATCAAACACGTTGATCTTGATGAAAGCATGGTCCGCGCTATTGCAGCCCAAGCCGAAGCGGAGCGAGCGAGACGCGCCAAAGTCATTCATGCAGAAGGTGAATTTCAAGCCTCGCAGAAACTGGCTGAAGCAGCACATGTGCTGGGGACAGAATCTCAGGCCATACAACTGCGCTACTTACAAACTCTGACGGAGATTTCTAGCGAGGGAAATACCAATACAATAGTGTTCCCGATACCGCTGGATCTGGTGAAACCAATCTTTGACAAAATGAACAGTTCTGATAAGAAGTAAAGACACATCCACCATACAGGACGATGGGCTGAGTGCACTCTAGGTCGGTGTGCTACTCGAATACGCCAACGTCATTTTTTCTGTCGACTAGCTCGCTCCTCCATGTATGCTGATAACTCGCCTTGTTTGGTGTGCAGAGTGTGCAGCCAGCGTTGACCGCCAGAAGTGAACCCAGCCCAGTAACCAATTTCAACGATCTGGGGCTCGGTAAATTCAGCGTGAAGATCTCCCCAAAGCGCATCATCCGCAAGGTTGGGGTTCCACATAACCGCATCCGTATATTGCAACACCACTTTCTCTCTATGACTAAACCGATCTGATCTCTTGTAATCCAGAAGCTCACTCAATCGATTATTTGGGTCTTCTTTCGCCCCACGGGCGTCGCCCTGATTGCTTCAGTAGTCGCAGTCCAGGCTATAAGCGATGTAGGTCCGAACGAGCTCTTTAAGGTCATGTTCAACAAAACCAACGTTTTTTTGCTTATCGAACAGCAATTTTCTCGTAGTGGTAAATGCACGCATGACATCAGGTTGGTGTGCACGAATAGATTGATTCTCAGGTCCTGGGCGACCTTTTTCGATCGCGATCTCAAGCCACTCACGCAGTTCCGGGTCTTCGATTTGATCTGGTGCAACGTAACTGATTCGTGCCATTGATTCTTATCTCCAGTTGGTTGTCGGCCAGTTTAGGCGGAGAATCTTGAAAAGCAATGCCCCGACAGATCCACAGACCATCTATTAGCACCTCGTCAGTCAGTTTCCTCCTTTGCTTTGTGCCAAAGCTGCTCTAATGCATCCGTGCTGTAATGCGCCCAGTCACCGTCCGCATTTTTCACATTGCGCTCCACATTTCGAAAACGCTTTTCAAAACGATCATTCGCACTGCGCAAACACGCTTCTGGCTCAACATTGAGGTGGCGACACAAATTGACTAACGAGAACAACGTATCTCCCATCTCAGCAACTATCGCCTCGTAATCCACGCTATGCACGGCGGCATTTAACTCTTCAAGCTCCTCATCAACCTTATCTCTAGCCCCACCCCAATCAGGCCAATCAAAGCCAACACGGGCAGCTCGACGGCCGAGCTTCATACTCCGCGTTAGGGCTGGCAGCGCCAGCGGAACGCCATCTAGAACACTATCAGGCAAAACGCCCTTCTCCACTGCTTTAAGCGTTTCCCACGCTTCTGTCTGTGATTTCGCATCATCGACTTGCTCATTTCCAAAAACGTGTGGATGCCTACGAATCATTTTTGTGCAAATAGCCTCAATCACGTCACTAAATGCAAAAAAACCCTCCTCCTCTGCCATATGAGAGTGGTACACAACCTGGAGCAAAAGATCTCCTAACTCGTCCTTCAGGTCCTCCATATCCTCACGCGCAATAGCATCAACGACTTCATAGGCTTCTTCGATGGTGTATGAACCTATGGTGGCGAAGGTTTGCTCCTGGTCCCAGGAGCAACCTCTATCCGGATCACGGAGGGCGGTCATTATCTCAAGTAGTTTAGAGATATCTTCTTTATATATTTGTTTTTTCATTAGAAATAAGAGAAATAAATCCGACTAACATAGATGCGGTTGCACCCCATATTCGATGCCCCTCATATGTAATCTCGTGCACGCGCATGCGCGCACCGAGCCGTTCCCTATAAGACATTCGGATATTGTCCTCTTCCAATAGAAACTCCAGTGGAACCTCAAAAACTTCAGCCACCTCGGTATCGTCTGGAATCGGCTGAAACTCAGGTGCGACGAAACCGACCACAGGCGTCACCAGAAAACCCGTCACGGTCAATAGGCGCTCCAAACACCCTGCCACTGCGACCTGTTGTGGATCCAGGCCCACCTCCTCCTTGGCTTCCCGTAGCGCGGCCTCTATCGGCCCCGCATCACCCAACTCGATTCGCCCGCCCGGAAAGCTTACCTGGCCAGGGTGGTCTTTCAGATGATCTGCTCGCTCGGTAAAAAGTAG
>DBZY01000032.1:21116-50431 GCA_002311835.1 Proteobacteria bacterium UBA1148
AATGACTTTGGAACCGGCCCCTCGACATCCTGCAGCGTGCGAGTTAGCGGGTCCATTTCAGACCCAATCTCTGCAAGGCGAGATTCAATATGCGCCCGCACCCGATTACTTCGACTGTTAACCCTTAACCCCACCTTTAGCCAGCTCAGCAGGATCGAGTAGTAATGTCAGTTCCTCGTCGCTAAGATTCGTCTCCTCCGCGGCTACTTCCCGAATTGGACGACCCTCTAGATATGCCTTCTTGGCAATTTCTGCACCTTTCTCGTACCCGATGACGTGATTTAGCGCCGTCACAAGAATAGGGTTACGTGCCAACGCCTCTCCCAGATGCTCTTCATTTACAGTGAAGCCCTCGATTGCCATATCTGCAAGAACCCGTGATCCGTTTGCTAATAGCTCTATACTCTGCAGAAGATTATGAGCGACAACGGGTAACATGACATTAAGCTGGAAGTTACCCGACTGCCCCGCCACGGTAATCGCTACATCATTCCCAATCACTTGCGCCGACGCCATTGCAACTGCCTCAGGTATCACAGGATTGACTTTTCCAGGCATGATACTGCTGCCGGGTTGTAATGCCGGAAGCGCAATCTCAGCAAGCCCCGCCAGCGGTCCGCTATTCATCCAGCGCAGATCGTTCGCGATCTTCAAGACACTCACAGCTGTGGTTTTTAGCTGACCTGAAAGCTCGACTGCGGTATCTTGACAACTCAGCGCCTCGAAATAGTTATCAGCAGTCCTAAACGCAATATCCGTATGGGAAGCTAACTGTGCTGCCACACGTGCGCCAAATTTTGGGTGGGCATTTATTCCTGTTCCAACCGCAGTGCCCCCCTGAGCTAAACTACTAAGTCGGGGGAGCACACCAGAAACGCGCTGATGATCAGCCCGGACTTGGGTTGCCCATCCGCTTAGTTCCTGATCAAGGCGAATCGGCATGGCATCCATTAGATGGGTTCTACCAGTTTTCACAATATGTGAAAGCAAATCTCCTTTGCGCTCAATCGCTCCCGCCAGGTGCTCCAATGCGGGTAGTAACTGCTCAGTAACGCTCAAAGCTGCGCTTATATGAATAGCCGACGGGATTACATCGTTGCTACTCTGCCCCATGTTAACGTGATCATTTGGATGGATGGGCTCATCAGATGCCTGAGCTGCTAGGCGAGCGATAACCTCATTTGCGTTCATGTTAGAGCTGGTACCAGACCCCGTCTGAAATACATCGATAGGGAAATGCTCATCATGCCGCCCCTCAGCCACCTCCAGCGCTGCAGTCTCTATAGCGGCCGCTATCCCCTTGGGCAACAACCCCAGGTTCTGGTTAGCTACTGCGCCCGCCCACTTGATAAGCCCTAACGCCCGGATAAACTGCCTCGGTAGACGTATGCCACTAATAGGGAAATTGTTTACTGCGCGCTGGGTTTGCGCACCCCATAGCGCCTCAGACGGCACCTCCAACTCACCCATGCTGTCACGCTCAACTCTATACTCAGTTGTCATGCCCGCTCCCAAATTCTCTGTTTCGTATTAGATACCCTTTTAAGGTCGGAGATTATCGATGAAAAGTGTATGATGTTCACTCCGCTACTGCTTGTATAGGGATGACGAGCAACCCTGTGGATCCAGTTGGTCTTACTGCTCTTTCGCCATTAGATGGGCGCTACGCGTCCAAGGCTGAGCCCCTACGCGACTATCTCTCCGAATCTGCGCTCATTCGCTATCGTACGTTAGTGGAGGTCCGTTGGCTCCAACACCTAGCGAATGAAGCCGATATCCAGGAACTTGAGCCGTTGGATAGCCCCATCAATGACACTCTGAACCACCTGGTCGACAACTTTAACTTAGAAGACGCCCGCCGCGTGAAAGCCCTCGAAGCCGAAACTAACCACGATGTGAAGGCCATTGAATATTTTCTGAGAGAAAAACTATCCGCAGTATCAAGCTTCTCTCCCAAGCTGGGAGCCTTCCTTCATTTCGCATGCACTTCTGAGGATATCAACAATCTCTCGTATGCCCTTATGCTCCGGGATGCTCGTCAATTGGTCTTGCTGCCAGGAATAAAGGCGCTCACAGATGATCTAAAAACTCTTGCTCATGAATTCGCCGATATAGCTATGCTGTCCCGAACACATGGCCAGCCCGCTTCCCCGACGACTCTAGGCAAGGAACTCGCTAATTTTGCACACCGACTCTTACGACAGTCTGATAGCTTCAGTACAGTAGAAATATTCGGCAAGTGCAACGGCGCGGTCGGAAACTTCAATGCTCACGTTGCTGCTTACCCGGATGCAGCATGGATACGAATCAGCAATCAATTTGTGGAATCTCTCGATCTTAGCCCTACCAACTACACCGCTCAGATCGAATCTCATGACTGGATAGCCGAGTACTGCCATGCGCTCGTGCGCATTAACACAATCCTACTTGATCTGTGTCGAGACCTTTGGGGTTACGTTAGCTTGGGCTATTTTCGCTCTCGTGCCGTAGCCGGCGAGATAGGATCTTCTACGATGCCCCATAAAGTGAACCCCATCGAATTCGAGAATGCTGAGGGAAATCTGGGTGTGGCAAATGCGCTACTCGCATTTTTAGCAGAAAAACTCCCACAATCCCGATGGCAACGTGATCTCAGCGATTCTACTGTATTGCGAAATTTAGCCGTTGCGCTTGGTCACGGACTAATTGCTGCAGAGTCCTGTCGACATGGAATGGGCAAATTGGAGGCAAACCAATTACGCATCCAAGAAGATCTCAACTCTTGTCCAGAGGTGCTTTCGGAAGCGGTACAAACGGTTATGCGCCGTTATGGCATTACGGATGCCTATGAGCAGCTTAAAACCCTAACCCGAGGGCAAAAAGTGACTCCTGAGACACTCGCGAATTTCATCGCCGGTCTAGACATTCCTGAGGAAGCGCGAACACAGCTCTTAGCGCTAACTCCTGAAAAATACGTTGGGCTAGCTAGCAAACTTGCACGCAAAATCTAGTCGGGGCAGCATCTCGAATCAGCCCAGACCGAGCGTGCCACCGGCCTGATTGCTCTAAAAATAATTGATGATCAAAAAAATCGCTGTCACTGTTGCTGCCGTCATAGAGCAAAACCATCGCTTTCTCCTGGTTGAAGAGCGGTCAAACGAACATATAGTTTTCAATCAACCAGCTGGACACCTAGAGCCTGGTGAAACCTTACTTGAAGCCGTTACTCGGGAAGTCTCAGAGGAAACCGGATTTTCTTTTCAGCCTGTTGCACTATTGGGCTTCTACCTCTGGACTGGCAAAGAGGCGAATACAACATTTCTGCGCTTGGCATTCGTCGGCGATGTTTGTCCACCCAATACGACACCGATCCTCGATGAGGAAATTATTACGACTCATTGGCTAAGGAGAAAAGATATTCTCGCAAAACAGTCGCGGCTACGAAGCCCCCTTGTCTTACGTTGCATCAACGACTACCTGGATGGAATTCGCTACCCTCTTTCTATCTTAAAATACCTATAAGTTAGCTATTCACCAATTTATGTGAAGGTTTCAGATCTTAGTGTGAGGCAAGCACCTACACATGAAGAATACCGCCCCCGATAGTTTGTCCTATGCTCAAAACAGTTCCCACACCAGGATACGAGTAGAATCATGCTCATGAGTCGTAATGAACCCGCAATTATTGCTTTGTCAGGCGGAGTTGATTCTGCTGTTAGCGCCATACTTCTGCGAGAGACAGGCTATAGCGTGCAATGTTTACACATGAGCAATTGGGAAGATGATGAATATTGCGAGGCCGCTAAGGATTTTCAGGATACTAGGCGTTTGTGCCAACAACTTGACCTACCACTTCATCGAGTAAACTTTTCTGACGAATACAAAGAACTGGTCTTCGCTCATTTCCTGGATGAATACCAACGCGGGCGCACGCCTAATCCTGATGTTTTGTGTAATCGAGAGATTAAGTTTGGTGTCCTGCGAGAATACGTCCACCGCCTCGGGGGCCATTGGCTTGCGACTGGACATTACACCCGCATCAAACAGATTGGGGAGCGATTCGAACTCCACAAAGGCCAAGATCCCAACAAGGACCAAAGCTATTTCCTACATGCTATTAGAGAGACCGATCTAACGAACGTTCTTTTTCCGATAGGAGATAGGCTGAAGAAAGAAGTACGTGAGATAGCCCGAAAAGCCTCATTAACCGTAGCAAATAAAAAAGAGAGCTCAGGAATTTGCTTTATAGGCGAACGACCCTTCTCTAAATTTCTAGGTCAGTATCTACCAACGAGCCCAGGCGAAATTAAGGATTCTCAAGGGGAATCTTTGGGTACCCATCTAGGACTCCCGTATTACACCCTTGGTCAGCGCCGCGGGCTTGGTATAGGTGGGCTAGCAGCTCACCCTCAAGACGCCTGGTATGTCGCTGACAAGAACCTCGACACTAACGAACTTGTCGTTGTCCAAGGAACAACCCATCCACTCCTCTATAAAAATTGCTTGACGGCGAACTCTATGCACTGGATAAACAAACCGCCTCCTGGATGGTCGGAGGGGATCGCGTTGAAGTGCTGCGCCAAAACCCGTTATCGTCAACCGGATCAAGCCTGCACCGCAATGATGGGGAGCGACGGCTCTGTTGAAGTCTACTTTGAGCAACCTCAACGTGCTGTTACACCTGGACAGTACGTCGTACTGTATAGAGGGTCGCAGTGCCTGGGGGGGGCAATTATTGACAATGCTGAAATGCGTGCCCGTCCTCTTGAAGCAGCAGCGAGCTAAACGCCTTGCTATAATCTGCGCGCCCAAACCCCCCGCAACGACTCAAGGAACCATTCATGGCTGATTCCTTTGGCACACGCCAATCACTTACGGTCGGTGACGCGCAATACCAAATCTTTCGCCTTGATGCGATAGGTAACGATCGGGTGCACGAGCTCCCGTACACCTTGAAAGTGCTACTCGAAAATCTCCTTCGCCACGAAGATGATACAAACATCTCAAGCAGCGATATTAATGCTCTAGCGGTATGGAATGCGAAAGCTGAGCCAGAAACGGAGATTGCCTTCACGCCAGCACGAGTAATACTGCAAGACTTCACTGGCGTCCCCGCAATCGTAGACCTAGCTGCCATGCGAGATGCCCTCGCCGCACTCGGTGGTCAGGCATCAGCCATCAACCCACTTTCCCCAGCCGAACTGGTGATTGATCACTCTGTACAAGTTGACCATTTCGGCACGGCTGGCTCGTTGAACGAGAATAACGCAATCGAATTTCAACGTAACAAAGAACGTTACTCGTTTCTTCGTTGGGGTCAGAAAGCATTTGATAACTTTCGTGTGGTCCCACCCAACACTGGGATCGTTCATCAAGTAAATCTGGAGTTTCTCAGTCGCGTAGTATTTGACAGCGTCCACGATGGCCAACGGTTTGCTTATCCAGACACGCTAGTTGGCACGGACTCCCACACGACTATGATCAACGGTCTAGGCATTCTTGGTTGGGGAGTTGGAGGAATCGAAGCTGAGGCTGCGATGCTTGGTCAACCCATCACAATGCTAATCCCACAAGTAGTGGGTTTTGAACTCAAGGGTGAGTTAGCTGAGGGCTCGACGGCCACAGATCTGGTTTTAACAGTGACCCAGATGCTGCGTGCTCGAGGTGTTGTGGGTAAGTTCGTGGAATTTTTCGGTAATGGGCTGGACCATCTCCCACTCGCGGATCGTGCCACTCTGAGTAACATGTCCCCCGAATTCGGTAGTACCTGCGCTATGTTCCCAATCGATGCTGAGACCCTGCGCTATCTCGAGCTATCAGGCCGACCCGCTGAACAGGTTCGGTTAGTAGAGGCCTACGCCAAAGAACAAGGTATGTGGCGAGGACAAAATCACGCAAACTATAGCGATACGCTGACCCTTGAACTCGGCACAGTCGAGCCGAGCCTGGCAGGGCCGAAGCGTCCTCAAGACCGAATTCCACTTCGTCACGCAGCGGCTAAATGTAAAGAACTCATAAGCAAAGTTGTCGAGGAGAGTGACAGCGCACACACCTCAAAATCACAGGTTAGTGGCGCCGAGCAATTTGATCTCTTGGATGGCGCAATAGTTATTGCCGCTATTACCAGTTGCACGAACACCTCCAATCCAGCTGTGATGATTGGCGCAGGACTTTTGGCTAGAAACGCTTCCGCAAAAGGGCTTCAATCTAAACCCTGGGTAAAAACTTCACTTGCACCTGGCTCCAAAGTTGTAACCGAGTACTTAATAAAAGCGGATTTACTTGATGATCTGGAGCAGCTTGGATTCAATGTTGTAGGCTACGGGTGTACAACCTGTATTGGCAATTCGGGGCCTCTGCCAACGGAAATCGCGGAAACAATACAAGCTAATGGCATTGTTAGCTGCTCAATACTATCTGGAAACCGAAACTTCGAGGGACGCATTCATCCTCTCGTTAGAATGAATTTTCTCGCCTCACCGCCCCTAGTTGTTGCGTACGCCTTGGTCGGTAATATGCACGCGGATCTCTACAACGACCCATTAGGCGAAGACCAGGACGGAAACCCAGTTTTCCTACGCGATATCTGGCCCAGCTCACAAGAAATACATGACCTCATTTCAATCAATATTGATGCCAAAATGTTTTCAGCGAGTTACGCAAACGTTTTCGAAGGAGATGAAAACTGGAATAGCCTTGATGTTTCTGCTGGCGAAACCTACGCCTGGGATGACACTTCAACCTACGTTAAGAGCCCTCCCTACTTTGAGAATATGACACTCACTCCAGACCCGGTGGGAGATATTCACGGTGCTCGTGTACTAGCTTTGCTCGGTGACTCCGTGACAACTGATCACATTTCCCCTGCAGGAGCAATCGCGACTAATAGCCCCGCTGGAGATTACCTACGTGAGCTGAATGTCCAACCCAAAGATTTTAATTCCTATGGCTCCCGCCGCGGCAACCACGAAGTCATGATGCGTGGTACGTTTGCTAATATCAGGCTGAGAAACCAACTCGCACCTGGCACTGAGGGGGGTTGGACAACTCATATTCCAAGCGGTGAACAAATTAGCATCTTTGAAGCCTCTGAGCGGTACCGACAAGAAGGTGTGCCACTGATAGTTATAGGCGGTAAGGAGTATGGGTCAGGATCATCCCGGGACTGGGCCGCAAAAGGAGCACAGCTACTGGGTGTACAGGCTGTACTCGTGGAGAGCTACGAACGAATTCACAGGTCTAATCTCATCGGTATGGGTGTTTTACCCCTGCAGTTCTTGGACGGTGAAAACGTCAACTCATTGGAACTTGACGGGCAAGAAAGTTTTGACATTAAAGGGATTAATGAGGGACGCGCTGATCAAGTCACTGTGATAGCAACGAAAGCGGACAGTAAAACGGTTACTTTCGAGGCTCAGGTTCGCATCGACACACCAAAAGAGCAGGAGTACTACGTTAACGGGGGGATACTCCAATACGTTCTGCGTCAGTTGGCAAAAGCCGACCAAGCTGCTTGAGCAAGCTAGAGCACTCATCGGCTGAGCTTCCTTTGGCACTTGCAAGTGTCCTGATTGAGACCGAACGATGGGTAGTAATGACTGGTCCCGGTATATCTGCTGAGAGCGGAGTACCTACCTTTTGAGATGCGCAAAGTGGCCTCTGGTTGCCTGTCATTGCTAGTCTTTTTGACAGAAATAGTTGAACTGCTCGGATTTGCTTTAGCGAAAATAATTCACATTTTTTGTGCTTTTATTTTGGTGGGCCAGTAGGCCAATCGTTAAATGGAAACGGTTGCTCTTCTGTCACGAAAGTTAGATACGCCACTAATTGATAGGAATAGGTAGCTAAACTCTGGCCAAAAGTCCTAAGCCGACTATTGCTCGCCCCAGTAAATAAAACGATGAAAAACTGGATGGCTACGACAGCAGCCACCACCAATCTAGAAACACTCCAGATTGCAGTAAACAAAATCATGAACAAGAGTCTTACCCAAGTCGAGCGTGATTTTATGTTTTCTTCAAGTTTGCTTTCCCCACTGTCGTTGTCTTCATTATCTTCGTTGTCTTCGTCATTTTCTGGCTTGGCGTCTGGACCAGGCAACACATAATCTTGCGGCGGTTTTGCATCACTCACTAAAATCCCTCTTATCTATTGGATCCCCTTAACACGAATAATAATCTCTTATTCAAACTGGCATTGCTAGCCAATATTGCCCCTGACCCTGCACACCGTCACAATCCAGGCATGATCTCACTGATTGATATCGGTGCGAACCTCACCCACAACAGCTTTGATCCGGATAGGAGCGAAGTTCTTGACCGTGCTCAGGCCGTGGGCGTCGAACGGTTTATTGTTACAGGCACGTCAGTAGCTGAAAGTATCCGCGCACTTGAGCTTGCACGAGAGCACCCAACGAAGCTATTCGCAACTGCTGGCATCCATCCTCATCACGCCAAAGACTTCAACAAGCGTTCTACTGAAGCCCTTCGCAAGCTGGCAGCATACGATGAAATTGTAGCCATCGGCGAATGTGGCTTGGATTTCTATAGAAATTTTTCACCGCTCGAACAACAAAAAAAAACGTTTTCCGCGCAATTAGAACTCGCAGCAGATGTCGGTTTACCGGTTTTTTTGCATCAACGTGCAGCCCACGATGACTTCATTGGCCTACTCCAACCAATACGCAACCATCTGAGAGGAGGTGTCGCTCACTGTTTTACTGGAGGATTGGAAGAATTACAGGCTTATCTAAATCTAGATTTGTATATCGGCATCACGGGCTGGCTTTGCGATGAACGGAGAGGGACAGAGTTGCTAAAAACCGTGAGCCAGATTCCCCTGGACCGAATACTCATAGAAACCGACTCACCCTACCTCCTACCTAGAGATCTACCGACTAAACCGCACAACCGTCGAAATGAACCCAGGTTTCTGCCGCACATTCTTGAGCGACTAGCTGCAGCCATGAATAGGCCCCTAGAAATCGTTGCTGAAGCAACTTGCGTCAATGCAGAAAGGCTTTTTCGTCTTAAAAGCTAGCAGCCGGGCTTAGTCCAGATATTGGCTTAGGAATCGCTAGCAGGTGCTTGTTTACAAGCATTGCGAACACGTTCCCAATATGGGGAGAAGGCATCCATAATACTTTCGAGAGCAATCTTTCCGGGTTTTTCATAGCAGTCTAATAATTCGTCTGGAAAAATAACATTCATTGGACACCCTTTACTGAACTCAGGTCCCCCTAGAAATAGGATGTGTCCTGTAACAGGCACATCCTGCGCTAGTAACCGCAAAGCGCTAATTCGATAATAGAGTGCGCGCTGGGGATTTTTGATAGTGCTGCGGCCTTGTGGCGTGATCACTGTCCATTCATCCATGCGATCGCTAGCAAATATTGCACCTCTAATGGTTTTGACATCAAGAACCACTAGGCCCTGCCCCGTCAACAATAAATGCTCAATGTGAATTTTCCCCCCCATGCCGTCGTCTACCACTATGTTGCTGAGACGATCTACCCCGATCGCGTCAAGCAACTCACTTAACTCATCCTGAGAACTACGTTTTCGCACCAGCCATATCAACAAGGGCACGACAAACAGTAGTAGCGCAATATATAACCATTTCTGGTTCTCACTAACTATTTGAACAAAGCCTCTCACCCTTTTGTTTCAGCTACTTCAGAGCATCTAATGCGTTGGACAATAGATCTAGCTCTGGGTCGAGCGCCTCACTGTATGTTGGCAGAGCTAATAAAGTTGCCAAGGCTGGTGGTACTGGGACTGTCGTCCCAATGACTTCCTCAACGATATTGTCGAACTTAGCAGGATGAGCTGTAGCCACAATGATCCAAGATTGCCCCGTCCGACGGCTTTCTGGAAGATTATCAAAAACTCTAAATCCTGTAGCAGTATGCGGGCACCACACCCTATCCCGACGTGAATAATCCACCGCGATTTGTTCGCGAATAGCGGAATCATTCACAGGATAAGCCTCCACAGAAGATCGTAACTCACCAAAATCCGGTATCAAGTGCCGCAGACGCTCCATATTACTTGGGTCACCGACATCCATTGCAGAGGCCAGAGTTTGAACGCTGTCGCGAGGCTTCCAGTCACCAGTTGACAAAAACTCAGGTATCACCCGATTGGAGTTAGTCGCTAAAATAATATCGCGTATAGGCATACCCATTGCTCTAGCCCAAATACACGCTAGTGCATTACCTAGATTTCCGGTTGGTACAATAAAACTGGCGCGGTTTCCGTGCTTTCGCCAATGCCACAAACTTGCTGCAGCGTGGTAGACCATCTGAGGAAGTAGGCGCCCGATATTGATGCTGTTGGCAGCGCTCAGTCGATGGGATGTGCTGATCTGCGGGCTGATGAAGGCGTTTTTTAGCAACCCCTGGCACTGATCGAAAGAGCCATTGACCTCGAATGAGTGGATGTTCCCCGTCCAACAAGTCAATTGATGCTTCTGGCGAGGAGAAACTTGGCCACGAGGAAATAATACGATAACCCTCATCCCACGCCGACCATGAAACGCAGAGGCAACAGCTCCGCCCGTATCGCCGGAAGTAGCAACAAGGATAGTCAGTGGGCGTTTATCCTCGGGCGCAAGGTCAGGTAAAGCGCGCTCCATAGCTGCGGCGAGAAACCTTGCCCCGACGTCTTTAAAAGCCGCCGTCGGACCATGGAATAGCTCAAGTACGGCTAACATCCCTCCATCTAGTTCCTCAAGCGGGATGGAGAAGTTGAAAGCATCTTTGCATATAGCCTCCAACATGGGCGCTAATCGTGAACCTTTAAAGAAAGGCTCAAGAAGTTCCACAGCTATTTGTTCAATACGTTCACCGCGTACACGCTGCGGATCGAAACGTGGTAAATCTTTGGGGACATAAAGGCTGCCATCTGGGGCGAGTCCGCGGCTAATAGCGCCGATGAGATCCGTCTCATGGCCACCCAGCGTGCTTAGATAATACATACCTGCGTTAGTCATGATTCGCGCTCAGCATCCTGCACAGCCGAAGTAGATCCGCAAATACACCTGCTGCGGTAACATCTGGCCCCGCGCCTGGCCCACGGATAATAAGTGGGTTCTCGCAATACCGCCGAGTCACGAACTGCACAATATTATCCGTCAAATTAATATTGGCGAAAGGGTGGTCCACAGAATACGTCTCTAAACGGACGCAAGCCGCACCTTTCTTTAGGTTCACATCCGCCACATATCGCAGCACTTCGTCTTTCGCACTCGCCGACTCGAATCGGAGTGCCAAGGGCTCGTCAAAATCGACCAACCGATCTAGAAACTCTTCCACTGAAGTATCTGTTAGGGCCTCAGGCACTAGATTTTCGATCTGGAGATCGCCAAGTTCGAGCCCCAGGCCCGCCTCTCGCGCAAGGATAATGGCTTTTCGAGCCACGTCCATACCAGACAGATCATCCCTCGGATCAGGTTCCGTATACCCACGAGCACACGCGTCGCGGACAATCTCGGAGAATGGACGAGTACCATCAAATACGTTGAATAAATACGCCAACGTACCCGAAAAGATCCCGCTGATACTTTCGATTTCATCGCCGGTTTCAACTAGATCTTTCAAAGTCTGGATGATAGGCAACCCGGCGCCAACGGTGGCTTCGTACAAAAAATGCGTGTTCGCCACATGAGATAGTCTTTTTAGACGGCTGTAGTCCTCCATCGGACCACTATGGGCCCGCTTGTTCGGGGTAATAATGTGAATGCCCCTCTCAAGCCACCCGGTGTATTGCCCCGCTATACCGGGGTCAGCCGTACAGTCAATGATCACCGCATGGGGGAGATGATCCGCCTGCACGTGATCGATGAATCGGGAGATGTCCATATGCTCTCCGCTGACTACAGCAGTCCGCCAGTCTCCAATGTCAATACACCGTTCATCTAGAACCATTTGTTGTGAACTACCCACTGCCCGCACCCGCAAATCCAAGTTAAAAGCTTTGCGTAAACGTGCGGCCTCTCCTGCCATTTGATCGAGAAGAGCGCCACCTACAGAGCCTGGCCCTATTAGCCCAATCGAAACCGTTTTTGCGGAAAGGTAAAAACTAGCGTGCACAGCACGCAATGCTCGCGTCATATCCTTTGCAGCAATAACAGCTGAAATGTTGCGTTCAGAAGCCCCCTGAGCGATGGCGCGCACATTAATGGCCGCACTCCCTAAGGTTCGAAAAAACTGTCCTGCCACGCCAGGCAACCCTGCCATGCCATCACCTACGATGGCGAGGACTCCACAACCTTTTGTCACTTCAACATTCTGAATCTGAGCTTCGCTGAGTTCTACTCTGAATGCTTGTTCAACTATGGTTTTAACAAGATCTGCTGATCCTTCCGGAACGACAAAACAGATTGAATGTTCCGAGCTTCCCTGTGATATGAGCATTACGGACACACCCGCATCTCGAAGCGCGCCGAAAAGACGATCAGCCGTACCAGGCACGCCAATCATCCCGGCGCCCTCGAGATTTACTAATGCGACGTTACCAACTCCACTGACCCCTTTGATCAAAGTCTCGCTTCGGGCGGGAGACTCTGTAATCCAGGTCCCAGGGTGCTCTGGATTAAAAGTCCCTCGGATACGAATAGGAATTCCGTGGGCGATCGCTGGTGCCATGGTCTGCGGATGAATTACTCTGGCACCGAAGTAAGCAAGCTCCATGGCTTCGTTACAGGAGATTTCATCGATGACCGTTGCCTCTGGAACTTGCCTCGGATCAGCGCTCATTACACCATCCACGTCGGTCCAGATATGAACCGCATCCGCACTCAAAAGGGCTCCAAAGATAGAAGCGGAATAGTCGCTGCCGTTGCGCCCAAGCGTTGTCTGAAGGCCTTCCAAATTCCGCGCTATATAACCCGTAATGACCACGACACCAGCGAAATCATCGGGTATCGCTTTATTTAGATGGATTCGTGTCCGGTCCCACAGGACTATGGGGCCCATCTCGCCTGCCTCAACCACCAGGACATCACGAGTATCGAGACATATAACCTGTTCTAAGTCCTCGCAATCCCTAAGTAAAGACGATAGCAATCTCGCTGACCACAATTCTCCGAATCCTGAAATCTTATCGCGACTATGACGCGAGGCTGTCTTGGCAGAGGAAATCGTCTTCAAGACGTTAATGATATCTTCAAGATCTGATTCAAATTGTTTCAGGAAATTTGCTCTCTCCTTCGGTGACAACAGATCAGCAGCAATACCCTTGTAACGCTTGCGTAGCCCCGTCAGCGAACCTTTGATGGATTTTTTACCTGAGGTGCTCTCAATAAGCCCAAATAGGGAATCGGTAACCCCGCCAATGGCGGAAACCACCACAGCCTTATTACCAAGGGGCTGGCTCAGCAGAATATCTACCACACGCCGAAAACACTCGGCATCAGCAAGACTCGTACCTCCAAATTTATGAACCGTCCAACCCATGCTAACCCCTGAAAACTGATCAGCCCTCGGAAATGGGGGGCGAGAATAGCAAAAAGCAGTAAGATAAGCCCTTGTTTTTAATGCGTGATCCCGGCTAAAGACTGCAAAAAATTACATGGAACTCCGACCGTTCCATGCGAATAGGTTTAACCAGTTCTCGAAACGGTATCTGTCGGCTAGAAGTACGATTGAGAAACTGCTCTTAAAATAGACGTCCCAAGCACTACGCTCAGGACAATCAAGCACACAGGAATTTAAAACAAAGCCCTCGCCCACTTAGGGGACGTCAACGTAGTCTATGCAATTGTCGGTTCGAAGCGCTTCACCCGGCTGCCAGCCCCAGGTCATGAAATTTTCTTTCTCAATTGGCACCGTAAAATTAACAGGATCATTCGCCCAAAAGTCATACACAAGCTTATCTTCGTCTTCGTTCAAGACAAATCTCTCAATAATCTCGATATCCTGACTCTGAGGGATACCGATCAAAGGCGGCAAATCGAATAAATGCCAGCTGACCCGGGTCGTCTTAACAGTCAACGTGTTTCCATCCCACCGCCCTTGAGAATAACCCAGTGGCGACACGGACTCTTCACTCGCATTTCCCTCCCTCGTCATATGGATAATTCGGGTTAGATTGAAGTTCTCCGAGTGCAGCAGAATGTCATCTCCTTGCCTCCTGAACTCGATCGGACGAGACCCCACAACAGTCATCACACGGGGCATACCTGGAATAACGCAGTCGAGAACTGGATCATCCCTGAGCGGATCATAACTTTCATAGGCGGAAATGGCTTCTGGTGTCAGAGGGGGAAGTTCGAGCACATCATAAGGAGTCCCTCCTGTGTCTCGAATCCAGACCCTAAAAATGCCATCAGGTTCAACTGAATTCCGAACAAGCATAGTTTCTGAGCCTTGATCTCCGCCAATATAGTCTCCGACCCAGCGTGGTTCGTCGCGTCCAAATATCATTTCGGTTCCATTTGGGAGCAAAACATGAGCAGTCGCTAACCATTGCTCACGGCGATCAGACTTCCTGCCCACCGCCCTTACAAAGTCGCCCACTTTGATGTGCTCACCCGTTAACCCTCGGCGAGCAAGGGTTCCAGCATCTGAGCCCTCAAGTTGCCAAAGCGCCTCTGTCCCGTCCGGGCCTTCGGATTGGACCGTAATCATTACATGTGGATTTCTCCACAAAACTGCTACCACCTCGCCCTCGATCTCATGCATCTGCCCACGAAAAAACTCTCCTCGACCGTGGTGAGCACTGACTAGTGCGGGCGGTAACAATAGTAAAACTAGAAATGCCTTTATCCAGTCTGTGACGACATTACTCAATGGATTCTTATTCCTTGCCGATTATTTCAGCTTCTTTCACAGCTAATGCCGCCTTACCGCGCGGCGGCGATTTCACTTTTCATTTGGTTAATCGTAACCGTGTAGTCTTCAGCACTAAAAATCGCCGATCCAGCCACGAAAGTATCTGCCCCTGCTTGCGCAATCCGTCGAATATTGTCGACCTTTATCCCACCATCGACCTCTAGACGGATCGATTCACCAGACTCGTCAATCAACTTTCTAGCGGCTGCCAGTTTATCCAATGTGGTTTCGATGAATTTCTGCCCACCAAAACCAGGGTTTACGGACATGAGTAAAACCATATCGACTTTCCCTATAACGTGCTTGAGACAGCTAAGAGGCGTTGCCGGGTTAAAAGCCAGACCACTTCGACAACCAGAATCTTTAATCAGTTGTAGAGTCCGATCAGGATGGTCACTGGCTTCAGGGTGGAAGCTAATGTAGTCAGCTCCTGCAGCTGCAAAATCCTCGACCAAACGGTCGACCGGTTTGACCATAAGGTGCACGTCGATGGGTGCGGTAATACCGTGCTTCCGAAGCGCCCCGCATACCATCGGTCCTATGGTCAGATTTGGCACGTAATGATTATCCATAACGTCGAAATGAATCAGGTCCGCACCTGCCTCCAACACGTCGTTGACTTCCTTACCTAACTCCGCAAAGTCTGCAGAGAGAATTGATGGAGCGATCCAGTCATCGCTCATAATGCCACCATAAAAGTCAGTTAATGCCCAAGCGCTATTTTGACTCTGTTTTATTGTTTGACTGATTCTACTCTGGCGGCTAGCTAAGCGGACACCCTTTCGGAATAATTTCGGAGAGATTCCAGCCTCATCAAGGTAGAATTAAACCAAAATAACTAGCTGGAGTGGGCATGCCCTTTAATCATCCACGCCGCCATTTTATCGGTGGAATAGGTTCAGTATTTACTACTATCGTTGCATCAAAGTGGGCGCCACGATCCGCCTTTGCCCAGACACCGCAATCACCAATTTATGCTTACGTAGGCTCGTTCACATCCAGGGAACGCGATGGCCGAGGCGATGGCATCAATGTCTATCGAGTGGATTCGGTATCAAAAGACTGGACCCATATCCAAAACGTGAATCTCGTCAATCCGTCTTTTCTTGCTCTCGATAGAACCCACCGATTTCTCTATTCAGCACACGCTGATTTGGATTACGCAACGGCTTTCTCCATCGACGCAACAAGCGGTCGTTTGAGACTATTGAATCGACAGGGGACTGGCGGAATAAATGGGGTTCACCTTGCGGTCGATCAAAGCAATCGCTTCCTAGTAGTCTCAAACTATGCCTCGGGCTCAATGGCGACACTCCCAATCATCGATGATGGTTCTCTGGGACTGCTTAGCGATCTCGTTGAGCTACAAGGTTCACCTGGACCAGGTCAGACAAGTTCGCATCCGCACCATAACCCCTTTGATCCTCAAGGGCATTTCCTGCTCGTCCCCGATAAGGGGCTTGATACCGTTTTCGTTTTCCTGATCGACGCCGATAACGGCACTCTGGTGCCAGCTGAGACGCCTTCGGTAGCCACACAACCAGGAGCTGCTCCGCGACATGCCAGCTTCCACCCGACTTTGCCATACGTCTACGTGATCAATGAACGCGACTCAACCATGGCGGTCTACGACTACAATTCTCAGAAAGGAACGCTTAGCCAGATGCAGCTCCTGTCGACGCTGCCCGACGATTTCACGGGCCACAATACGACCGCTGAGATTGCCGTACACCCGTCAGGGCGTTTCCTCTACGGCTCGAACCGTGGTCACGATAGCATCGTCGCCTACTCAATCGATCAGATTAACGGTCTATTGTCTCCGATCGGGTGGACGAGCAGCGGCGGTAAACGTCCTCGATACTTCGGGCTTGACTCCACAGGAACCCGACTCTATGCCTGCAACCAAGACAGCCATAACATCGTAACTTTTCAGGTTGAGCAAACCACCGGCGCACTAACACCGACCGGGAAAACTGTGGAAACAGGAAGCCCCGTAACTATTGTTTTCGTTTAAACGACAGCGCTTAACGGGTTAGCCCGTTAACGGAGAACGCCGATTATGCCATTCAGTCGCCTGCTCATAAGCGTGAGCCAGCGTCAGAACGTCTACCTCACCCAAGCGGGGACCGCTGATTTGCAAACCTATCGGCCATCCTTCACGGCTAAACCCACACGGCACCGAGATCGCTGGGGTCCCGTATAGATTGAACGGTAGGGTATTACGTATAGGGTTTGGGTTATCCACGTCTTCATGGATTCTACCTGGTAGCACTCTCTTCGTAGGCATGACTAGCAAGTCAACTTCCTCGAAGACATTGGCTATCTCTTTTCTGAGTAGCGAGAGTTCGTAACGGGCTTCAGCATAGTCCGCTGCCGGGATATCTGCGCCTCGGAGTAGCCTCTCAAGCGTGAGAGGCTGATACAAATCCCTACGGTCCTCCAGGTACTCAGCATGATAGGCGTATGATTCCACCAGCGTCGGTCGCTGCGCTAAGAATGTGGGTAGTTCCACTTCCTGAGTGCTAGCGGTCATTGTGCTCAGTATATCCAGTGCTTCCTCAGCACTAGCTAGAACTTGAGGATCAGTATCCTCATAAAGCCCGCGGGGTATGCCGAGTCGCAATGCTGATACTGTTCGAGTCAACGCACTCGTATACCTTGGCACTTCAGTTCTGATACTCGCAATATCTCTGGGATCGTAACCCGCAAGCACCTGGAGCATGATTGCCACGTCACCGACTGTGCGCCCCATCGGACCTACGCAATCCGCGGTTAGTCCATAGGGGATGATGCCGCGAATGCTTGCGAGTCCATAGGTTGGCTTGAGGCCGACAATACCGCAGTAGGCCGCTGGAGAGCGGATTGAGCCACCCGTATCGGTACCTAGGGCCCCCGCACAGAGCCGAGCTGCGACGGCAGCACCTGAACCACCGGAGGAACCTCCCGGTACGCGCTCTAGATCCCACGGATTGTGTACGGGGCCGTAATGGGTAACGTCGGAAGTTCCACCAGCAGCAAACTCGTGCATGTTAAGTTTACCCAACAATACCGCTCCAGCGTCTTTCAACCGCCGCACAACTTCTGCATCTTCGGTTGGAATACGATCTGCAAAAACTGCGCTCGCCGCCGTCGTGAGAATCCCTGCCGTGTCAATGTTGTCTTTGAGTGCTATGGGAATGCCATGGAGCGGTCCGCGCCATTGGCCACGAGAGAGCTC
Organism: Proteobacteria bacterium UBA1148; assembly: GCA_002311835.1. Lineage (GTDB taxonomy): Bacteria > Pseudomonadota > Gammaproteobacteria > Steroidobacterales > Rariloculaceae > UBA6522. The sequence continues at coordinate 39,146 of DBZY01000032.1, forward strand.
GGCCTCCATCTCACGAGCCTGTTGAAGCGCCAAATCCTCAGTAACAGTGATAAACGCGTTTAGCCGAGGATCCAAATCTGCTATCCGCCCAAGGTAGGCTCTCGTAATCTCCACAGGAGAGATAGCACCAGATCGAATCGAAGCGGCTGCATCCTGAATGGTCAGATCAGCCAAGTCCGATGTCTGTGAAAGCGAACGGTGACTTATGATCACAGCTGCCGCGGCTGTACCGCTAACGATGAAATCTCGACGTGTTAGGACTCGGTGGCTCATGTCATCTCCCTGCCAAGCAATTTTACCGCTTCACGCTATCTGTCACCGTTAACCGCTTTTGCCACCTCATCAAAATAAGTGGGCAGCTCACCCCCGAAACTAATACGCTGTCAATGAAAACATCATTTCATTCCTATTTGGCGCGTTCATTAATTGTCTCGGGGGAATCAGACTGCAAGAAAGCACTCAATATCACAACCAGAGATATTAAAGCTGCTACCAGCAAATATGCCTCCTGATAACCTACTGCATTCTCCTGCCGAGAAGCAGCAAAACCACCAACCAACGCAGCTCCAGTTATACGGCCCACACCAAGAAAAAGCGATAGTAACCCCTGCCCTACGCCTCTCTGCTGCTTTGGTGTCTCCCGGATTACAACATAGCGCAATGGTGCTCCAAGAAGTGCTGATAGCCCAAAGCCGACCATAGTCCCAGCAAGGTAGAAGGTTGTTGTACTCAGCTCTGGCAAACCGAACGTTATCAGTCCGCAGATCACGAGTAATAGACCGAACTGAATGATCTTCTTCGCGCCCCGGCGCGCCAGCATCCAGCCCGCCAAGGGCGACCCAACGATCATTGCCAAAACCAGGGGCAAAAGCATGAAGCTAGCCGTGTATCTCTCCACACCTAGACCTACAACTGCCAGAACAGGCAAAAAAACCATTCCTGCCTCAGCTACACCAGTGCCCACGGCTATTACGCCTACTAGCTTTAATTCGCGTGATTCCAAAAGTTTAGGGTGCAGCACTGGATCAACCGCTCGTTTTTCAACCACCCAAAAAAATGGCACCGCAATAATGGTAGCGAGCAGAAGAGATAGAGTGGTCGGCGAGGTTAAGCTAGTAGAAAAGGAGGCAATATCAATCGTGCTCACCCCCAGAGTCAAAGAAATCAACGCAATACTGAGTATTGCAGTACCCAGCATATCGAATGGTTGCTGAGTTGGAGAAGTTGTTGACGGCAGAAGTCTAGATGCTTGCCAAAATACAACTCCAGCCACGGGAAGATTTACCAAAAATAGCCATTGCCAATTCCAATGAAGCAAGATGCCCCCCAGCAGAGGCCCTAGTAGGAACGCCACCCCAAATACTGCTCCAATAAGCCCTAGGGCTGGCCCACGGCGTTTCGGTGGCAAGGTATCGCCAATGACCGCACTCGCCACTGGAAAGATCCCCCCTGCTCCAAACGCTTGAATTGCGCGTCCTATAAGAAGTGCCCAGAAATTCGGTGAGATGGCGACAACCAATGATCCTAAGGCGAAAAGCGCAATATCCAGAAGATAAATATCTCGCCGACCGTAGCGGTCGGAAAGTTTAGACATCAAAGGGGCGCTCAAAAGGCCCAACAAAATATATATGTTGAAGACCCAGGAAAGTCCTCTACTATCCACGCCAAATTCTTCCTGAATTGCTGGTAACGCGGGACCCACGATCGAGATATCAAGAGCGGCCATGAGCACTCCACCAAAGAGCACCGCAAGAAGTCGATAGTGCGTCTTGCTAACGCTTGAAAGCTTAGGAAACACTAGCGAGTCCCGTTTTAGTCTGCATTCATCAATAAAACTCGCATAGCATCTTCAAACAAAGCCTCCCCAGAAGGGTGACCGTCATAGACCTTAAGTAGCGGAATGGCAGTACGAGCCAATACCCTCAACGAGTATTTAGCACTCCCATTGCGTAGCAAATCAGCCTTTTCTGCCCTGATGAGCACGCTCAATAAGGCCTCATTCAGCCCCTGATGTTGGGATTCGAAATGTTTAAAAGTGGCGGGATCAACCACCGGAATCAATAACATGCCCTCCCGGTGCGTCCGCCAAAGATCTATGTACACCCGATATACACCCTGCAGTGCATCCCGAGGTGAACATTCCTCCAGAGCGCAAATTTCCCGTATACCCTTCTCAAATATTGGATTAAGTAATTCCTCTAATAGATTGTATTTACTAGTAAAAAATCCATAAAAGGTCGCGCGTGAAATATCAGCCTCCGCCAATAAGTCTTCCACGCTTACAGTATTAATACCGTGGGCTGCAAACTGCTTTGCACCCGCTACCAATAAAGCCTCCCGCATCCTGATCCGCCTACGTGCAACACGCCCACTGAGTACAGGCGCATCTTGATAATCTGTCAGCTGAGTTGATTCCATTTATTAATTATACATTATTATATGATTTCATACAGCTCTGTTTAATACCATTAAAGCCACTAACACTAATGACGATGAACAATATTTACTTACAGTGCCAAAAAACACGGAAAGACTAGATTTAAGTTAACTGATTGAAAAATATATGATATATCTGGATATTGAAGGACTAGCGCCCACGACAAGAAACTGATTTACTAGGCATACAGACAGTAGCTGGAATTATTGACTCATGGCGGTCATAGGACGGAATCAACCCTGCCCCTGCGGAAGTGGCACTAAGTACAAGAAGTGCTGCGCGTTAAAAAAAGATAAAACCCCACTTGGATTACGAATCGTTGTAGCTGTGGTGGCTATCTGCCTCTTGGGTGGGGTAGTGATTCTCCTAAGTCAGATGAGCGAGTACGAGCCTAGCGCAGCATCGACAGCTGGGCGAGTCTGGTCTCCGGAACACGGGCACTATCACTAGCGTTCTCGGCAACTGCATTAAATACGTCTCAGCGTTGTAACCGGCGGCTCATTTACAACCGATCTTGCCGCAAAAGTTCCGCTAATTCCTACTATAAGCGCACCGACGACAAGGCCATATAGCCCTAGAAACGGGCTCGGTACGTATTCAAGCTGAAAAAGTTCTCGGGCTAAAACGAACCCAAGAAGCCCCGCACCGGCTGCGCCCAGCGCCCCAGCCAGTAACCCAAGTGCGATGAACTCGGCCGCGACGCCTTGAAGCACAGCACTCTTACTAGCCCCTAATGTACGTAGTACGGCACTCTCATACATGCGTTCATCGCGAGTTGCCTGAATAGCTGCTAGCAATACCATCAATCCGGCTGCAAACGTAAATAGAAACACGTACTGAACAGCAAGAGCAGCGCGATCCATCGCTCGCCTGATTTGATCTAGTACCGCATTAATATCGATTATTGCCACACCGGGCAATGCGGTTGTGAGATCAAGAGCAACCGAACGCTGTCCCGGCGGCAGGTGAAAACTCGTAACGTACGTATGGGCAAACTTGTCCAATACCCCTGGATTAACAACCATGAAGAAATTGGGCCGAAACGTATCCCAACTGATACGCCGAGTGCTCGTTATCCGAACCTTGGTGCTTTCTCCTGCAATAGCAAACGTGAGTTCGTCACCCAAAGAAAGTCCCATGTCATTTAACTCGTCCCATTCCAGCGAAAGTTGCGGATCAGAATCACCCTCCTCCCACCACTGGCCGTCAACGAGCTCGTTACCTGGGCTTAATAACGATGACCAGGAAATATTGAGATCATCGCGTAATTCCTCCGCAGCTCTATCGTCCTTTGCCTGATACTCGTTCAGCGGAACCCCGTTAACGTGGCTGATCCGAGCTCGAACCAACGGTGAAAACTCTGGGTTCTCGATTCCGTTCAATACTAGGAGATCTCTGGCTATTTCTCGTTCAGCGGGTTGAATATTTATGGCAAAGTGGTTGGCACTATTCTCGGGTAGAGTCGATTGCCATTCGGCCATCAACTCGGTTCGCACCAGCGTAAGTAATAATAAAACCATGAGACCTATACCGAAGGCGACTACTTGCACGCTGCTCTCACGTCCACGCCGAGCTACATTTGCGATCCCATAACGCCAAGCGATACCCACACGACCACGAAAATGCTGCAACCCCCAAACCAGTACACGTCCCGATAAATACAACACCACTATCGTCGCTATTGTCCCCGTGAAGAGATAACCAATGAGTTCCATATCTTCAAAAAGCCAGTACAACATGCCACTAACTGCAATAGCAGCGGTACCGTAGACCGCTGCATGGCTAAGTGGTGGTGGTTCGAGATCATGGCGTAACACTCGAGCAGGAGGCACATTCCGCAGCTGCATGAGAGGCGGTAACGCAAATCCTAGAACTACTGTTAGTGCTGTGATTGGGCCGATGATGAAGCTACTTAGCACCGGTGGAGGTAACTGTGCCTCTATGAGGTCATCCAATAGCAAAGTCAGTCCGTACTGAGCCAAAAATCCGAACAAGGTTCCTACAACCCCGGCTATGGCAGTAAGGACCAAAAGTTGCGTGAGTATTAACTTCAGCACATCCCGGTGGCGTGCGCCTAGGCACTTCATCAATGCCACGCTATCTAAATGTCTAGCCAAGAATTGTCTTGAGGCCATAGCGACGGCAAGCCCTCCCAGAAGCACGCTCACCAATGCTGATAGTTTTAAAAACCTCTCTGCACGTGTAACGGAGGACCGGACTTCCGGGCGAGCATCTCTAATATCGTCCAACTCCTCTTCAGGACCTACCATTGACTCTAGAATTCCACGAAAAACTTGTACCTGTCTTCGGTTTCCTGCAAAAAGTCTTTCGTATTCCACAACACTGCCTGGCTGTATTAGACCTGTGGCATAAATATCCTCAAGATTAAGCAGCACTGTTGGCGCAATTTCCATAAATCGCCAGCCCTCATCTGGACGAAATTCCAATGTTTGTGCAACTCGCAATGTCAAATTTCCAAGTTGCAACGTATCGCCAACATTCAAGTTGAGGCGTGTTAGCAATGCCGGTTCAACCCATATTTCTCCCGGCTCAGGGATACCCTGTGCAAGTTTTGGTATGCCAGCAAGTTGATCCGCAATTCGGACCTCCCCTCGCAACGGGTATCCATCCGAAACCCCGCGAATATCAGATAAGCTGCTCGTTCCATTGGCAAGGACAACGCTACGAAACTGGATCACCTCAGCCGTCTGCAACCCCAACGCCCGTGCCCTGATCAGATAGTCATCAGACAATGGATAACTAGACTCAAGACGTAGATCAGCAGCCAAAACTTCTCCAGCCTGCTGTGTGACAGCCTGCATAACCCGATCTGTGAACAACCCAACTGCGCCCATGGCCGCAACTGCAACGGTCAACGCCACCACCAGAACAGTGGTTTCCCCTGCACGCCAACCCCGAACCAATAGGCGCACCGCAAGCCCCCAACGAACTCGGCTCATGTTGAAAGCTCAGAAATATAGCCCTTCATCTCACAAATAATACCTGCTAGAACCGCCATCAGCTTGATTATTACGATTAGTTCAGAGTTTTGAAGTAGAGATCCATGGGAAATCATCAATTATTTACGGTATCTTATATAGACCAGTGATTGATGACGCTAATGAGCGCACAGGGGATGTATTGTGAAATGGTTGATGGCAATTATTACCTTAACCGCTACGTTTACAGCTCAAGCCGATCTTGAGTGGGCGTATCAAGTCCTTGATGAGTCTCTGTTACCTCAGCGGGATCTTGATATAGATCTAGAAGCCTTACGAACTGTTCCGGGAAGCTCTCTTCAGCGTACTCAGGAACAAATTGACGATCACTGGAATCCGCCTGATTGGTTCCCGAATGACCATTACGCGCCTGTACCGGAAGTTGTCGCGAGGGGCGCCGGCCAAAATGTCAGAGCCTGTGCTGCTTGTCACGGTTACACGGGCGCTGGGCACCCTGAATCGTCACACCTTGCCGGGTTGAGTGTCGGATATATCGTGCGGCAAATGGCGGACTTTAGAAGTGCTGCTAATCGTTCTCCTTCGGGATCAAGTGCTGTCAGGGTGGATCGGAACTGGATGAATAGATTTGAACCTACGGAAGCACAAATTCGCGAGGCTGCTGAGTGGTTTGCGGGCCTTGAGGTAATTGACTGGATTGATGAAGTTATTGAAACGGATACAGTGCCCAGAACTTATATTGGTGATGGCCGGATGCGACACATTCACCCAGATGGTGGAACTGAACCAATTCAGAATCGCATCATTGAAGTCCCGCAAGATTGGGAGCTTGCTACAGCCCGCCATCCGGATTCTGGTTTTACCGTGTATGCTCCAGTTGGCAGTGTTGCTCGAGGTGAAGAGCTTGTAACGACTGGCGGCGCAAGTGGGCTGACAGTTCAGTGCTCAATCTGTCACGGAGAGGGTTTGAAAGGCCTAGGTGACGTGCCAAGGCTTAACGGCATCTCACCGCTCTATGCTGTCCGACAAATGAACGACTTCAGGACGGGAGATCGAGATGGAACCCTAGCCTCTCTAATGACACTTACTGTGGCAAGCTTGACTGACGAGGACATAGTTGCGATCGCAGCCTATCTAGCCACCCTAGACCCCTGAGAAATTATTTACAGTTCCAACCTGCACACGTACGCGCCTAACCTGGTCGGGTGTGATGGCGCTTACTCCGTCACCGAAGGCTCCGCGTACGTAAGTTAGTACTGCCGCCATCTCCGCATCTGTCAAAAAATCGAACCGAGCCATCAAAATCTGTGATCCAAAGCCCCCCGTCAATACATAACCGATGAGCGCATCCGCTTCGCCAGTGATCCAGGGACTAGCTATCAAACTAGGAGTCATTCCAGGCACACCTCCCCCGCTCGACATATGACAGGTCAGGCAATCTCGTTCGTAAATTGTTCGCCCATTGGACGTAGTCGAGGTGCTCTCTGGGACTCTGCCTACCCCACTACAAGCCGTTAACGTTAACGCTATCATTAACATCACTACACTGATGGCGACACGCCGTCGTGATGATGTCTCAGTTCCCCGTGTATTCCACACGCCACACACGCCCACTGACAGTGCTCGAGATATACAGCTCACCATCTGGGCCCTGCGCAATACCCGTTGGTCGATGTACAGCATCCCCTGGGGCCTCTAAAACGTCCGCTCCTTTAAAACCGTCAGCAAAAACCTCCCAATCCCTCCCAGGTACAGCGCCATCGAAAGGCACGAAGACTACTTTGTAGCCCTCTTGAGGCAATGGTGCTCGATTCCAAGAGCCATGAAAAACGATGAACGCTCCATCCCGGAAGCGCGCTGGAAACTGTTCCCCCGTATAGAACATCATGTCGTTCGGTGCCCAGTGCCCTGGAAAGCTGGCTATAGGTTCTTCATAGAGGTTTGATTCGACTCCTTTCGTCCCATCACCACCATACTCTGGCGCAAGGATCCTCTTATTCTGATAATGATCGTAATAGGTGAATGGCCAACCGTAATTGCCATTCTCACTCAGGATGTGCATCTCCTCAGCAGGCAGTTCTGCGCTCTCCTCAACCGTAAAATATTCAGGGTATAGCGCGAACAACGCGTCACGGCCATGAGTTAAAAAATAGAGTCTCTGATGCACTGCACTCCACTCAATAGCCATTGCATTACGAATACCTGAAGCAAACTGTGAACCATGGACTCCTTGACGCTGATCCACCTCATCAGCATCAAAGCGCCACACACCTGCCTGAACTTCGCTATGAGGGCAAGGATTCTGACCTGGCGATCCACGCGTTCGAAACTCCTCCATGCAAGCATTAGAGGGAGCCCCAACATTTACATAGATATTATGATCATCATCAATCGCAAATGTTTTAGCCTCATGAAGCCGTTGTTCGGGGAATCCTCCCACCACAATACTGGGCACTGCAGAAGGAACTATCTCATCGCCTTCAAACGCGAACCGATACACTTCTGTTTTGGAGCCGTAATAGAGGTGGCCATCATGGAACTGTAGTGCGGTACCTGGTATATCGGTTGCAAAACGCTCAATGACATCGGCAACACCATCCTTATCAGTATCCATCATAGCGACGATGCCCATATTAGAGCCACGCCCGAGCCGGACGGTCAATGCGTAATACACCACCCCATCATCACGCACAGTTATGTGTCGACCATAACCAGCGATATCAGCAAAAACCGTAGCTCGAAATCCCAAGGGCACCTGCATACCGAGCTCTTGGTCAGCCGCCACGGAAGTGTCTACCGAATAGCGGCTACTTACTTCCTCAGCTAAGAGCTCGCCAGTATGGATGTACCCAAGGCCCACCAGAGCGAATACAACAAAATCCCTTATCTGCATGTACATCCTCTTTGAAAATATTTCTCGTCTCATTAGACGACTTTTTGATATCGAGCCTGAGTTATCTGGGCGAGTATTGCAATTGCAATTTCCGCGGGGGAACGCCCACCCAGTGGCAACCCAACTGGCCCGTATATGCGCGCAAGCCTCTTGCCATCAAAGCCTCTTTCACCGAGACGTTCCAGCCGTTTAGCGTGGTTCTTTTTACTGCCTAGTGCACCGATATAAAATGCGTCAGATTCAAGTGCTGCTTGAAGCGCCGGTTCGTCAATTTTAGCATCATGACTAAGCGTAACAACGGCACTACGAGAGTCCAAAGAGAGTTTTGGCATCACTTCATGAGGCCACTCATTCACAATCTTAACGCTTGGAAATCTTTCGATAGAGGCAAATGCCGATCTAGGATCTATCAAACAAACCTCATATCCAGCCAGATGGGCCATGGGGATTAACTTCTGGGCAATATGAACGGCGCCTATTATGAAAAGCCGAGGTGGCGGTGATAGTGTTTGTATTAGATATCGTTGCCCACCTATCTCGGCAGCCTGAGCATCATCCCGAGCAAGAGCACCCTGCGACCGCTCCAGCAATTCTCTAGAAATCTCAGAATCGATACTTTTTCTAACCCCCTCTTCCAACTTGTATGCACCGACGCGGTCAACCAAAAACTGCTCCCCATCGGCTAAGTTACGTACTAAAACCACGGCTCGTGCTTCTAGACCCGCCTCAATGAGAGCTGCGAGAACGTTCTGCTTCACTCCACCCGTTCCACCAAGACTTCGATCTCGCCTCCACAGGCTAAACCCACTTCCCAAGCTTCGTCGTTAGTAACACCAAACTTAAGTATCGCTTGCTGCCCAGTCTTAATGACTTTTTTCGCCGCCGTGATGACAGCACCTTCGACACAACCTCCGGACACTGAACCTTCAAAAATACCGTCCTCAGCAATAACAAGATTACTGCCAACAGGACGTGGAGAAGAACCCCAGGTCCGAACGACTGTAGCAATCGCAATGCTTTTCCCTGCATCACACCACTCAAGCGCTATACGTAATACATCTTGAGGATCACGGAGATATTTCGCCTCCATCGAGGTGAAGCTCATATTTGTTCTCGCTCACTATCAGTCTCGTCTTCCTTGGCACCGGTTCCCTCCAATGCTTCACGCGCCACTGATTTTGTCCATCTTACAAAGTGCCAAAGCTGGTCTATGACCCGCGGGGAGTTTGCTTGCTGAAACGTCTGATCCTTAATTTTTTCGAGCGCACCTTGATAGCGCGTCACCTGGATCTCCAGACGCTCGATCTCATCAGCAGCCTCTTTAGACGCATTGGCATCCGGCCCAGTGTCAACTACACCCTCTCGTAGTCGTGCGATCAACTCACTACTCATAATTTATCTACGGAGATACGTAACGATATAATCCCTAATTCTATACAAGGACTCGACGATATGTGCAGACACTTCTTATTTCTTTGCCGTTTGATATTACCCACCCTGCCGTGTCTCGTGGTGGCGCATCATGGTTTTGACCCACATTACGACCGGAATCAAGCAGTATTAATTGAGGGAACGATAACCAAGTTCGAGTATGTCAACCCTCATTCTTTTGTCTATGTAGAAGTCAAAAATGATGAGGGTACGGTAGAACACTGGTGTGAGATGCAAGCTAGTTCCCAGCTACGCATCAAAGGGATATATCCAGACTTGCTAAAAATTGGCGCTCCTATCCGAATCGAAGGTTTTCAAGCAAGGCGCGACCCTCTGGGCTGCGAATTCGGCCGAGGCTACCTAGCAGATGGCGCTGTATTGAACTTGCGCACTGGCAGCGGAGGTAGCCTATTCTCACCTCCTTTGCAAAATGCTGGTTCCACATCTATTTTCGGAACCTGGTTCAGAAAGTCCTTCCCCGGAGCCGGCACTGATCCTAATACTAGGGACTTCCTGACAGTTGCTGGCGTAGATGCGGATCTCGCTAACGACCCCCTTGTGTCTAATCCTGTCTACCAATGCAGCCCTGTGAGCCCGATCCGCGCTTGGTCACAGCCCGGTCTACCTACAGAAATTCGTGATGAGGGAGATAAAATCATCATCCACCACGAATTCATGGATACCGTGCGTGTTATACATTTAAATCTCAGTGCGCACCCTAACGACACCCCTCGTACTGAGATGGGCCATTCGATCGGCCATTTTGAAGATGAAGACTTGTTGGTTCACACAGCAATGTTTTCCGAGGGAGTCGCCAGATCCAATTTCGTGCGAACTACTGATTTTCAGCTTACCGAACGATTTCACATCAACCGCCAAAATAGTGATCTCGAGGTGATATGGACCGCTGTGGATCCCGAGTATTATAAAAAACCATTAGAGGGTTCACGGATTCTCGTCCGAACAAGCCTATCGCTGGGAAATTATGACTGCGTCCCCGGTACTGGTCACGGTGCACAGATGGATCCTAACTTAGGGTAATTTCGAGAATATCGAGACCCTCAATACCTCCTCTTAAACGATCTCCCCTCACAACAGGACTAACACCTGCTGGTGTTCCGGTGAAAATGAGATCTCCGGGTTGGAGTTCAAAAAACCCAGAAAGACATTGGATGATCTCAGGAATCCCCCAGATCATCTGTGCTAGATCGCCATCCTGGCGAGTCTCTCCGTTTACCTCAAGCCAGATGCGTCCACGCTCTAGATGTCCCGCATCCACCGCCGGATGCACTGCACTAATTGGTGCAGATTGATCAAAACTCTTGGATAAAGCCCAAGGTTGACCGTGTTTTTTTGCGTGCGCCTGAAGATCGCGACGCGTCATATCAAGACCTACGGCATACCCGTAAATAATATCTCTGGCAGCGTTTGCTTTAATTAGAGCACCTGGCGCTCCAATCGCTACAACTAACTCAATCTCATAATGAAAGTTTTCGGTAGCTGGAGGATATTTGACCTTGCTACCGTTTGGCACGAGTGCATCTGGGGGCTTCATAAAGAAAACTGGT
>DBZY01000101.1:0-25183 GCA_002311835.1 Proteobacteria bacterium UBA1148
GCCAAGGGCCTCAAGAACGACGACATGGTTCTTTCCGACGCCATCATCATGATCCCAGTCAACCCGGCGTTCAACTCGCTCAATTTGGCGCAAGCCGTGTTCGCCGTCGGCCACGAATGGTTCCGGGCCGATTTGGAAATTTCGCCAAGCGAACTGTCGATGCCAAAGGAAACCCGGCCCGCCGACAAGGCCGACCTGCTCGGCCTGTTCGAACACCTGGAAGACGAACTGGACAAATCCGGTTTTTACCATGTCCGGGAAAAGNNGAAAAACGCCCGGTCATGGTCCGCAACATCCGCAACATGCTGCAGCGCGCCGGCCTCACCGAACAGGAAGTGCGAACCCTCAGGGGCGTGATCACCAGCCTTGTTACGAGGCGGGGAAATTAAATTCTCGTCGACAGCCAAATGGCGAGGCGGGACCCGGTCTTGATCAGGCCGCTCAGCACCTCGTAGCCGGGCGCGTCCTCGGCCCCGTGCTTGAGGGCGGCATCCTTGTGCTCGACTTCTTCGAGGCGGAATTCCTCTATCGTCGCGCGCAGGTCGCTATCGTCGCCGTCCGCGTCCAGGATTTCGATCTGGCCGGCGTAGTGTTCGTCGATAACCTCCTCGACGGCCACCGTGCACGCCATTGCCGCTTTTTCGCCAAGCAGCGCCGTGCCCGCGCCCAAAGCGAACCCGGCCATGTGCCACAGCGGCAAAAGCGCCGTCGGCCGCACCCGGTGTTGGGGAATCAGCTTGTTGAAGGTGTCCAGGTGCCGGCGTTCCTGCTCGGCCATGTGCTCGATCACCGGCGCGGCTTCGGACCCGCCCAAAACGCTGAGCTGGCCTTGGTAAATTCTGACGGCGCCGTATTCGCCGGCGTGATCAACCCGGATCATGCGATCGAGCATTTCGCGCCGGCCCGGATCGCCGGGAAGCCGCGTGCGGCGCCCACGGGATTTGGCGTTTTTCCTGGTGGCTTTCTTTGCCTTAGCGGTTTTGATTTTTTTGGCCTTGCTCACTTCGGTCTCCGCAATTGGTCCGCCGCCCACAGCGACGCCGTTGCCAGCGCCAGCGACAGCGCCACATTGTAGGTGGCCATGGAGAGCCCGAACAAGGTCCAATCGACCTCGTCGCAGGCCTTGACCGGTTTGGCTTGCATCAAAAGTTGCCGCAATTCATCCACCGTCGCCGGGCCTTCGCCGCCGCCCGCCGCGCCACACGCCGCCGCCGACACCCACCAGTGCTGCTCGACGCCGACTTGATAAAAGGCGAGGACCGCGCCGGCCAGGAACACCACGCCGGCCACGGCCACCGCGCCATACCGGACCCGCGGGAAAAACAGCGCCGCCAGCCCCAAAACCCCGGCGATGGCGTAGGGAACGCGCTGGTAAAGGCAGAGGGTGCAGGGCTCCAGCCCGAAGGCATATTCGGCGGTATAGGCGTTGGCGAGCGCGGCAACGGAAACGGCGAAAATGCCGAACGGCGCCAGGAAAGCCAGGTCTAGGCGGTGGGAGCCAGGGTTCATGGGGCTAAAACAAAAACTTAATGGCGGCGGCAACGAAGGCCAGCAGCACGCAGAAGGCAACGAACAGGACGCCTAAGTATTTCTCGATGAAGCCGCGGATCGGGTCGCCGAATTTCCACAACAGCCCGGCGACGATAAAAAACCGCAATCCCCTTCCGACCAGCGAAGTTAGCGCGAAGGCGACCGGGTCCATGCCGGTGACTCCGCTGGCGATGGTAAATATCTTGTAGGGAATAGGAGAAAACCCAGCGATGAGTACTGCCAGAAATCCCCACTTCAAAAACCATTCCGTAGCTCTGAGATACTCGTCCCAGTAACCTAGCGATACAAGCACGGGTTGGATTGCATCTAACAAGAACCAACCGATAGCATAGCCCAGCATTCCACCGCCAACCGAAGCGACTGTCGTCAATAGAGCAAAGTGCCAACCGCTCGCGGGTTTAGCCAATGTCATCGGTACTAACAAAAGATCAGGTGGAACTGGAAAAAAAGAAGACTCAGCGAAACTTAGAATACAAAGATAACGCTCCGCATGGGGATGCCGCGCCCAACTGAGTGTTCGGTCATAGAGTCCAGTAAAGATTTTCAACCGTCGGTTCCTCCAACTAATGGAACAAAACTGACGAGCCCTAATTCTTCGTTCTCAAATGTGTCGCCGCGTCGCGTGATACGATGCAATCGCTGCTCACCGCGCATCCCAACAGGAATGATCAAATGACCACCCTCGTCAAGCTGGTTTAACAAGTTCTGGGGGGTTTCCGTTGGTGCCGCCGCCACAAGAATGCCTTGGAACGGCGCTTGACTTTTCCAACCCCGCAATCCGTCGGCATGAAGCAGCGTAACGTTGTTGATCTGCAATTCACCGAGTCGTTTCCGAGCACGCAGAATCAATGGTTGCAAACGCTCAACACTGCATATGTGTTGTGCAAAAGGAGCAAGAACCGCGGTCTGATAACCACACCCAGTACCAACTTCCAATACTTTTTTCAGTTGTTTTCCCGGACGGAGTTTCTCGATTAGAGCCTCTGTCATCAATGCAACAATATAAGGTTGAGATATAGTTTGCCCAAATCCTATGGGCAATGCCGTATCTTCATACGCACGGCTTGCCAACGCTTCATCGACGAATAGATGCCGCGGTACCGTGCGTATTCGTTCCAGCACAGTCTCGTTACGAATTCCCTCGCTCCTCAGTCTATTTATTAATCGATCACGAGTCCGAGCGGATGTCATCCCAATACCGCTGACATGATGATTCCGACTCATCTGAGCACATTCATCCAGGTATCGAGAGGCTCTAATGCACCATGATCGGTTAGATCAACCTTAATCGGAGTCACCGAAACGAAATCGTTAGCAACCGCGTGAAAATCGGTACCTGGACCAGCATCCTGTTCTGCACCAGCTAGACCTAACCAATAAACAGGGCGGTTCTTAGGGTCACGGGCAGGTACCACCGGCTCGGATCTGTGTCTAAACCCAAGCCGAGTAACTTCAACACCCTGAATTGCATCAGCATGGCGATCCGGAATATTGATGTTCAGTATAGTATCGCCTGGAAGAGGGTCATTCTTCATTCGCCGCACAATACGCTTAACAATGGTCACGGCCGTATCAAAGTGGTGTCCGTGCTCAAGCACTAATGAGACAGCAACGGCGGGCAACTTAAGGAATCGGCCCTCCATTGCCGCGGCAACCGTTCCAGAATAAAGAACGTCATCACCCAAATTAGCGCCGTGATTGATGCCGGAGATCAACATATCTGGTTCATTATCCAGCAGCCCAGTGATAGCAACATGAACGCAATCAGTCGGCGTACCATTGACGAAGTAAATATTTGATTCCACCTGCTCAACCCTAAGCGGCGTATCCAGAGTCAGTGAATTACTAGCGCCGCTCCTGTTACGATCTGGAGCCACAACAATGACATCAGCTAAGTCTGCAAGCGCATCCGCCAGCAGACGCAACCCCGGGGCCTGGTATCCGTCATCGTTGGAGAGCAAGATTCGCACGTGATCGCTTAACTATACTGGATGCCTCGGAGCAAAAGGAGCCAAGCCTTGAACGGGAGCAATGATAAAGACCTTTTCAAGGACGCAATGCGCAATGTTAAGCCCCTTAATCAAGAAGAACGCGTCCGGGAGAGAAAACGCCCTCCTGCCAGTGCCCGGCAAACTCGGGCAGCTAGAGACGAAGTCCTCCGAGAAAGTCTCACGTGTTCTCCTGCAGAACGTGACGCGCTGGAGCAGTTCAGCGATGAGATGGCATATCGACATGCGAGCCTTCCTAATCGAATTTTTAAAAAACTGCGTCGCGGACGCTTCAGCATTGAGGCTGAGGCAGACCTTCATGGACTTTCGGCCGCTGAAGCCAAGCTCGTCCTTCAAGAATTCATCGTGGAGTCCTGCGACCGTAACTTAGGATGCGTACGCGTTATCCACGGTAAGGGATTGCACTCAGGGCCCGGGGGGGCTGTTCTTAAAATCCGGGTACAACGCTGGCTCACCCAATGGGACGAGGTACTGGCGTTCGTCACAGCACGTGCCCAGCACGGCGGTTCCGGTGCCGTCTACGTTCTACTCCGCCACCGTTAACCTGTAACCTACCGCAATTATTAGGGCTCAATGGTTCCCGAGGAATGGCTATAAGGAGTAATTTGATAGAAAGTTTCACCTTCTGCAATCATCCCGAGATCGGTGCGGGCACGCTCCTCGACCGCAGCAAACCCCTGCTTTAGGTCGGTGACTTCACCCTCTAGGGCCGCATTACGTGCGGCGAGATGCCGATTTTCCTCCGTGCGCTCGGCAACCTGCGTCTGTAGTCGCCACACCTCGCGCAAGCCGTCATCCGATAGCCATAATCGTGACTGCACGAGCGCCAAGATCACTACAAAAGAGATAAAAAGTATTCGCACCGCTTCCCTTAGAGGCTCATTGGAAAAACGCACGCCCCAGAATAAATCGCACAGTCTCCCAGCTCCATCTCGATTCGCAGTAACTGATTATACTTCGCCAGGCGATCAGAACGGCTCAGAGAACCTGTCTTAATCTGCGTAGCTGCAGTCGCGACTGCAATGTCTGCAATAGTAGTATCTTCGGTTTCTCCGGAACGGTGGGAAACGACTGCAGAATAATCTGCAGCAGTCGCTATCTCGATCGCATCAATGGTTTCCGTGAGAGTACCGATCTGATTCGGTTTGATCAAAATGCTGTTTGCTATATTTTTTTCAATTCCCATGCTGAGAATCTCTGCGTTAGTAACAAATAGGTCATCTCCCACCAGCTGAATACGGTTGCGTAAACGATCGCTCAGGAGCCTCCAACCATCCCAATCGTCCTCAGCCATACCATCTTCGATAGAAACTATAGGGTAGCGGGCAACTAAGTCCTCTAGATACCCGCAGAATTCAGCCGGCTCGAACCGTCGTCCCTCTGACTCAAGATGGTAATACCCATCGGAGTAGAACTCCGAACTAGCCGCATCAAGACCAAGAAAAATCTCCCTACCCAGGGTAAACCCAGCTGTCTCAACAGCCACTGCGATAATCTGTAAGGCCTCCTCATTTGAATCCAGATTAGGAGCAAACCCCCCCTCATCTCCTACTGCGGTATTTAAGCCGCGTTGGACTAACACTTTTTTTAGCGCATGAAATATTTCAGCCCCATAACGAAGACCTTCTGAAAAACTAGGCGCGCCTACAGGCAGAATCATAAACTCCTGAATATCAATGCTGTTGTTTGCATGCGCACCACCGTTAATGATATTCATCATCGGCACTGGCATCGTATAGGACTCCCGATCAGCGAGTGAACGGTACAGCGGCTGCCCGGCCTCCTCTGCAACTGCTTTAGCAGTAGCCAGAGAAACAGCCAAAAGTGCATTAGCCCCTAAACGGGCCTTGTTCGGCGTACCATCCAACTCTATGAGTCTTACATCCAACGCCCGCTGATCGTCTCCTGCCATACCCGTCACGGCAGCTGCAATCTCCTCATCAATGTTACAAATAGCTCGTTTGACGCCTTTACCAAGGTAACGGGTCTCATCGCCATCGCGTAGTTCGACCGCCTCCCGGGACCCGGTCGATGCTCCAGATGGAACAGCTGCCCGACCGCGTACCCCCGAATCGAGAACTACTTCAGCTTCAACGGTAGGGATACCTCGAGAGTCTAGTATCTCGATTCCCCTGACACTCTTGATTTGGCTCATGCTGGTTCCTTGCAGGCCATTAGCTGAATCACTCTTCCAGCGCTCCACTCTTAACCACGTCATCGATGCTTTTTAGCCGCTTCAATAACGTGGCTAGTTTCCCCAACGGCCAGGAATTAGGGCCATCACTTTTTGCCTTATCGGGATTTGGATGTGTCTCCAGAAAAAGTCCAGCAACTCCCGTCGCAATCGCGGCTCGGGCCAGTGGCGGAATGAATTTGCGGTCGCCCCCGGAGGAACTACCACGGCCACCAGGATGTTGTACTGAATGGCCCGCATCAAAAACCACGGGACACCCCGTGTCACGGAGCACTACCAAGGAACGCATGTCGGACACTAGGTTGTTATAACCAAACATATATCCTCGCTCACAGACAAGAATTTCCCTATTCCCGGTAGAACGGGCCTTCTCAACGACATTTTTCATTTCCCAAGGAGATAGGAATGGACCTTTCTTAATATTGACGGGCTTACCGTGAGACGACACAGCCACTATGAAATTAGTCTGCCTACATAAAAATGCGGGAGTCTGAAGTACATCAACAACTGAAGCGACTTCTGCTAGAGGTGTATCTTCATGGACATCGGTCAATACTGGTATATCGAGCTTCGACTTGACGACTTCTAACGCCTTTAGACCCTTCTCTATACCGAGCCCACGGAAGCTACCCATAGATGAACGGTTAGCTTTATCAAAGGAGGACTTAAAGATCAAAGAGATCCCGAGCGCTGCAGTGATCTCCTTAAGCTCAGACGCAACATCGAGGACGAAAGATTCGCTCTCGATCACACATGGCCCAGCGATCAAGAAGAATGGCTTTGAGTTATCGGCCTCAAAACCGGCGAGCTTCATACGCCAGCTACTCGCGGAAGCTTGAGTCCCTGACAAGATCGGGCTGCAGTAACGAAACTCGTGAATAACGGGTGTCCGTCAAGAGGATTAGAGGTGAACTCTGGATGAAACTGGCAGGCGAGAAACCAAGGGTGTTCAGGAAACTCAATCACCTCAACCAACCCATCATCAGAAACCCCTGAGAATTCGAATCCATTCTCTTTGAATTTTTTTATGTAGTTATTATTGAACTCATAACGATGGCGATGCCGTTCGAAGATAGTATCGGTTTTATAGATAGACCGAATTAGACTGCCGTCTGTAAGTTGGCAGTTCTGTGCCCCGAGCCGCATCGTTCCACCAAGATCAGAGGTTTTACTTCGTTCTTCTGTGGAACCTGCTCGATCTTGCCACTCCGAAATCAATGCAATCACAGGGTGTGGAGTGCCGGGACTAAACTCCGTAGAGTGCGCCTCCTCAAGCTCGATAATATTGCGCGCAAAATCGATCACTGCCACCTGTAGTCCCAAGCAAATCCCGAGATATGGGATTTGCTTCTCACGAGCTAGCTTTACAGACTGAATCTTACCTTCGATTCCACGTTCACCAAAACCGCCGGGTACAAGAATAGCGTCTACTTCGTTTAAACACACAGTACCCTGAGTTTCTAAGTCTTCCGCCTCCACGTAGCGAATATTCACGCGGGTTTGGGTCTGGATGCCTGCGTGCAAAAGCGCCTCAGTAAGCGAGATATAAGAATCCTTAAGATCAACATACTTCCCAACTATAGCTATCTCGACTTCAGCTTCTGGGCTGGTTTTCACATCTACCACGGATTGCCACTTCGAAAGGTCCGCCGGAGATACGTCTAATTTCAACTTTTTAACGACAATATCATCGAGACCCTGCTCATTGAGCATGAGGGGAATTTTATATAGATCGTCCACATCGACGGCAGAGATAACTGCCTGTCGATCGACATTAGTGAATAACGCAATCTTAGAGCGCTGCTCTTCCGGCAATACCTGTTCTGAGCGACAAACTAAGATGTCAGGTTGAATACCAATCGATCGCAACTCCTTTACGGAATGCTGTGTGGGCTTTGTCTTGATCTCTGAGGATGCGGCAATGTAGGGAACGAGTGTCAAATGTATGTAGGCAGTTCGATCCCGACCAAGCTCCACCCCCATTTGGCGAATTGCTTCGAGAAACGGCAGTGACTCAATATCGCCTACGGTCCCCCCAATCTCGACCATACAGACCTCCGCATCACCGGCACCTTTCAGCACACTCCGCTTAATTTCATCCGTTATGTGGGGGATAACTTGAACCGTTGCCCCTAAATACTCTCCGCGGCGCTCTTTCGCAATAACATTGCTATAGATACGCCCGGTAGTGAAATTACTGTCGCTGCCGGTCTTGGTGCTGACAAAGCGTTCGTAGTGACCCAAATCCAGGTCCGTCTCGGTCCCATCTTCAGTTACGAAGACCTCGCCATGCTGGAGCGGACTCATGGTTCCAGGATCAACATTGATGTACGGATCCAACTTCATCATCCGAACGGTAAGCCCTCTGGTCTCCAGGATCGCTCCCAGCGAGGCCGAAGTAATACCTTTACCGAGCGATGAAACCACGCCCCCTGTGACGAATATGAATCGAGTCATGTCCCGTCCATGTTGATCATCAAAAATTCGAAGGTCAGAAAGCCGCCCTTAGCGGAGCTTTTTCGCCGATCTTCGATTGTAGTAAGTGTTGCATCTAGACGGGGCTACAAACTACCAAAAGAACCAGCTCACCACCAGCCCACCGTAATAGAGAGTTGGCTCATTTTAATATGCCATCCTCACCGTTTCAGCTTTGTTCAACCCTTCCTAGGTCGGCAAACTACCCTATTTAAGTCAGTTGAGGGTGGTTAATCCAAGAAATCTGCCATCCAGATTCTGAATCAGGCAGCCCGCTAACAGTCGCCGAAATCCAAAGGTCTCCTACCGCAACCAACTGATCATTGTGATACAGAAGCGGAATGCGGCCCCTCAACCAGGGTAATACCCCGGCATCCTGAAGCCATTTTTTCAGGGGCCTACTGTGGTCATGGAGCAACGGTTTAAACCGCTCCCCACCTACCCTGAAGCGAACGGCTAGGCCTTCTTTCACCCAGGCATCGGGTAGCCCAGGACCCGTCCCCCGTACTAGAAACAGGCTTCCTTCAGGCCCAGTCCAGGACCGTGATAGGCTAATCTCCCCCGCGTATCCGTCTCCCGACCCCTCACCTAAGGGAGGGAAAAGATAAAGAACACCTCTGTATATACGTGCCTCACCACCAGGCCACTGGACCTGCGTCTCAGCATCGGCCCTCTGCACCCTAAGCCCTTTAAGCAAGGTATCCAACTGTCTCGCGGCTGGTGTAGGTAGGCCCAAGCGCGCAATCAGATACCGGAGAAGATTTCTCTGTCGCGGTGCTGGCAAGACAAGCAAATCTGCTTGTCGTACACGAGCTGCATCCTTGATCGATCTCCCGTCCACCTCCGCAACACCATCGAGAAGCTCCTGCGCTTCGGTCATCTGTTGGGCCGTCCGTCCCACCGTCTTGTTGGCGGCAGGCCAGCGTTTATTTATTTGGGGGAGAATCTCGGCACGAAGGAAATTCCTATCAAGCCTTATATCCTGATTCATCGGATCCTCAAGCCAGTCCAGTTGCCACGCTCGAGCAACCACTAGAATCTCCTCACGTGAGATCCTTAGCATCGGCCGAGCCAAAAAACCTGTACGAAACCGCTTGAATTCTGCAATCCCACGCAATCCCTTAACCCCGCTCCCACGAAATAGCCGAAACAATAAGGTCTCCAACTGGTCATCACTATGGTGCGCTGTGAGCAAAATTTCTCCCGGCGTTATTAGCTCTCCAAGAGCTTGGTAACGAGCCTCTCGCGCCAAAGCCTCAAGACTTTCCCCCGCTTTGTTCTCGATGTGCACCTGACGACTTACACAATCGGCGCCCAGTGTGTTGGCTATCACCCGGCAGTGCCCCACCCATGCACCAGAATCAGGGTGCAACCCATGATCGATATGCAGTGCGCGTACCTCTGGGCGAGGCACCAATCGCGTTAGAGCAGCCAATAAGACAGCGGAGTCTACCCCTCCGCTGAACGCCACTGCATAGCGACCGGAATCACTCGGCAACGCTTCAAGGCTTTGGCTTAGAAGTTTAAGAAACTGTTCCATAGGGCTTAGCAGAGCAGTAAAACCGCGCGAACACCATAGGCTAGCAGAGAAAAGCGAATTAGCCTTCTTTGTAGACCCCGTAGCCTGCCAGCCGATGGCGTCTCTGTTCGATGAGGTTACCCACCGACAGAACCTGCAGCTCACTGAGTGTGCTCACTAGTGAGTTCTTGATCGCCTCCGCCATCCCTCGAGAATCTCGGTGAGCCCCGCCCAACGGTTCTGGAATCACCCCATCAACCAAACCAAGCTTCAGCAATCGCTCGGCGGTGATCCCCAACGCCTCGGCAGCAAGCTCAGCCTTCTCCGAAGTCTTCCAAAGAATGGACGCGCAACCCTCGGGAGAGATGACAGAGTAGATGCCGTATTGAAGCATGAGCACCCGATCAGCCACACCGATGGCAAGCGCCCCTCCGGACCCCCCCTCACCAATAACCAAGCTGATTATAGGATTTCTGAGGCTGGCCATGGCTATAAGATTACGAGCAATCGCCTCACTTTGCCCCCGCTCCTCCGCGCCCATGCCCGGGTAAGCTCCAGGTGTATCTATGAGCGTGATCAGAGGAAGTTGAAATTTTTCAGCCATACGCATCAAACGCAACGCTTTACGGTACCCCTCCGGGCTCGCCATTCCATAGTTACGCTTGACGCGCTCCTTAGTATCACGGCCCTTCTGATGCCCTAACACCACGATTGGCTGTCCTTCTAGACGAGCCATTCCACCAACCAAAGCCGGATCGTCTCCATACATACGATCCCCATGGAGTTCCTGAAAATCATCAAAACACAGACGAATATAGTCCAGCGTATAAGGGCGTTGCGGATGGCGGGCAAGTTGAGCTATCTGCCAGGAAGAGAGATTTGAGAAAATATCACGAGTCAGAGACTCGCTCCTGCGCCGTAATCGAGCAATCTCTTCGCTGATATTCAGCTCCGAATCATCGCCCACGAACTTTAATTCGTCTATCTTCGCCTCGAGTTCCGCAATGGGCTGTTCAAAGTCAAGAAACTTCAGATCCATCAACCGACCTTACCCTTAAGACTGGAACCGTGACAAGTAAGCAGGGCTTTTAGCAAAAAAATAGACAATGCAGTCCTACCGACTCCACGCACTCACACAAGATGCTTCGGATAGTGGAGCGAGTAATGTTTGGAACCAAGAAGCGCTCCTAATCGTTCCCTAAGTTCCCGAGTGGGTCTGACCGACCAACCGTCGCCAAGTGTTAGTGATGCGCTCGCTGTAGGGCCAACGTATTCGACACAGACTTCGCAACGACCATGGGTAAAAGGTTGGAGCGTTTCCTTTAGACTGCGCACAAAATCTGTCCCGTTACCATCCGCTGTCCATTGAATCGTGAGTCGACGTGCATGCTGTTCGATGGCCTCATCCACAGATCTAATTCGTTGAGCGGTTAGTCGACAAGCATGCAAAAAATTATCAAACCGAAGCCGTCCTACAACCACTAACACTGCATCCTTGACGACCAGATGTCTAAACTGATTAAAGACATCTTCAAACACAGTGATCTCCAAATGATCCGTGTTGTCGTCTAGAACGATTGAGACCCTACTGCCACGACGGCGTATGTCCATGACTAGCCCGGCAACCGTAACCTCTTTCTGAGATGAGAACTGACCATTATCCGAAAAAGCGCCAACTAGTTTCCGAATAGACCCATGTGTGAAATGGCTACAGTGCTCAATGTAATCATTAAATGGATGTCCCGTGAGGTAGAGCCCAAGACTTTCCCTTTCACCCTTAAGCCTTTCTTGCTCGTTCCACTCAGGTACCGGTGTCAGGAGTTGCTCAAAATCCCCAGAGCCATCATGTTCAGCGAACAATGCACCCTGACCTGCAGCTGTAGCATACGCAGCATGTTCTGCAAGTCGCGACGTATTAGGGACTGCTCCCATCAATGTCGCGCGGTTCTCACCCAGACAGTCCAAAGCGCCCGAACGAACCAACGCCTCCAATACTCGCCGATTGATCCGTTGCTGATCTACTCTTCGACAAAGATCTAAGAGAGTAACGTAGCGACCGTTAGCCTCACGCTCCGCAACAATATTATCGATAATGCTCTGGCCTACTCCTTTGATGGCGCCAAGCCCGTAGGAAATAGAACGCTCACCAGTAACCACAAACCCATACCGCGACACGTTGATGTCTGGTGCCTCAAGTTTAATCCCAAACTGCGAGCAATCATCCTTCAAAAAAACAAGCTTATCCGTGTTACCCATATCGGCTGTAAGTACAGCGGCCATGAATGCAGCCGGATAATGGGCCTTCAACCATGCGGTCTGATAAGCGATGAGCGCATAAGCGGCTGAGTGAGATTTATTAAAGCCGTATCCCGCAAATTTCTCCATTAGGTCAAATACATAGCTGGCTAAAGTTTCTTTGATGCCCTGTTCTACCGCACCTGCTATGAAAACTGATCGTTGCTGGGCCATCTCTTCAGGTTTTTTCTTGCCCATTGCACGGCGTAGGAGATCCGCACCACCCAGGGAGTACCCTGCCATAATTCGAGCAATCTGCATCACCTGTTCCTGATACAGAATGACACCGTAGGTACCTTCCAAGGTCGGTTTTAGACTGGGATGGAAGTAGTTGATGGGCTCTGAATTTTTTCCATGCTTCCGATTAATAAAGTCCTCAACCATCCCGGACTCCAGGGGACCCGGCCGATACAAAGCTAGAATCGCCACCAGATCGTCAAAATGGTCCGGCTGAAGGCGCCTGATCAAATCCCGCATACCACGCGACTCAAGTTGAAAAACTCCCGTAGTTCGGCAACTTTTGAGGAGTTTGTAAGTCTGCGGATCATTCATAGGAATATCAGCCAATTTAATAGTATCTTGGCCTCTAACTTTTAGTTCCCGATTGATCGACCTCAGTGCACGATCAATGATCGTCAGGGTCTTCAAGCCTAGAAAGTCAAACTTTACGAGTCCGATGGCCTCAGCATCGTCCTTATCCAGTTGGGTCAGTGAGCTGCCACCCAACTCGCAATAAAGAGGCATAAATTCCGTAAGCGGCCTAGGCGCAATAACTACGCCGCCCGCATGAGTGCCGGCGTTACGCGTGAGCCCCTCTAGTTGCTGGGCTAAATCGATGAGCGTTCGCACCTCATCTTCTGCTTCATAAAGCCGGGCCAACTCCTCATCATCGGATAATGCTTTCTCAAGTGTAATTCCCAAGTCAAACGGAATGAGCTTAGCAATGCGGTCTACATAACCGTATGACATGCCAAGAGCACGTCCAACATCCCGCACTACAGCGTGCGCAGCCATGGAACCGAACGTAATAATCTGCGAGACGTGATCACGACCGTAACGTTGTGCAACATATTCAATAACCCGATCCCGGCCATCTATGCAGAAGTCTATGTCGAAATCTGGCATAGAGACGCGCTCAGGATTCAGGAAACGCTCAAAGAGGAGATCGTGCTTAATGGGATCTAAGTCAGTGATACCCAGCACATAAGCTACTAGGGACCCTGCCCCAGACCCGCGCCCAGGGCCCACAGGGATTCCATTCTCCCGCGCCCAACCTATAAAGTCGGCGACGATCAGGAAATAACCCTCAAAACCCATCTCGCAAATGACGCCCAATTCCTGTTCTAAACGTTGCTCGTACTCGTTAGGCTCAGCTGTCCCGGACGCTGCTCCCCCTAAACCCTTACTCGAAAGCCGGACGCTAGCCTGCTCTTTGAGATATGCACCAGTATTCTTTCCATCGGGCACTTGGAAATCTGGCAAGCAGTGCTGTCCAAGAGTTAGCTGAAAATTGCATCGCTGAGCGATCTCAACGCTATTGGCCAACGCCTCTGGGAGGTCATTGAATAACTCTGCCATCTCTGCAGGAGACTTCAGATATTGATTCTCCGTATAGTCCCGGGGTCGTGTGGGATCATTAAGCGTACGCCCATGCTGAATACAAATTCGCGTTTCGTGCGCCTCGAAATCATCCCGAGAGATAAAACGCACATCATTACTGGCAACAATTGGCACACCGTATGCGCTGGCTAAGTTGACAGCCCGTGCCAGATGCTCACTCTCATCTGAACGGCCGACCCGGTGGAGTTCTAGGTAGTAACGTCCGGGGAAGCGCTGTACCCACTCATCAAGGATCTCTGGAGCGCGATCGGGCTTAGAACTAAGCAAGATCTTACCAACCTCCCCGAATTGTCCACCCGAGAGAGCAATCAATCCCCCTAGTAATTGTGGTTCAAACCAAGTTTTGAGTACAAGAGCCCGGTCGTGCCGTTGACCCTCAGTAAAACCCAGGGTCAAAAGTCGGCTGAGGTTACTAAATCCCACATCATTAGCACATAGAAGAGTTAAGCGGCTGGGCTCTTGATCTTCGATGGATTCCCCAACCCACACATCCGCTCCGATAATGGGCTTGATCCCCTTGGAAATCGCTGCCTTATAAAACTTCACCATCGCAAACACATTGCTTTGATCGGTGAGGCCAACCGCCGGCATCTCCATACCCGCAACATGTTCCAGTAATGCTGGGATACGTACCACGCTATCAACCAACGAGTACTCGCTACGAACCGTTAAATGAATGAAATCAATCATAAACAGCTGCTTGGCCTACCTGGCGCACGGGACTAAAACTCTGGCGATGAATAGGGCACGAGCCAAAATAACTCAACGCAGCGAGGTGACGCGGTGTTGGGTAACCCTTGTTTGTATCAAAGCCATAAAGAGGGTACCGACGGTGCCAGCGTCGCATCAACCTATCCCTGCATACCTTTGCGAGTATCGAGGCTGCACTAATCGCTGGAACCAACTTATCACCGCGAACCACCGGCTCGGCCTCAATGGAGCGCCCTGAATTTTCGAACCGAGGAACTTGCTTACCGTCAACTAGAATCAGGTCGGGTTCTAAGCCCAAACGCGACACCGCTCGCTCCATAGCAAGTAAAGATGCTTGCAATATGTTGATCCTGTCGATCTCAACAGGGTCTGCAAGCGCCAAGGCAAATGCCCGTGCCCGTTGTCGAATTACTTTCGCCAGCTTTACCCGTTGAGATTCTGTTAATAGTTTTGAATCATTCAGCCCATCAATCGGTCGCTCATCGTCAAGGATTACAGCCGCTGCTACGACGGGACCAGCAAGCGGCCCTCGCCCGGCTTCATCAACCCCGGCCACGATGGCCTTTTCATCGACAAAGACTAGGCGTTGCTGCATGAATTATGCCGAGTCGTTCTCGTTGCCCAGCAGCCCTAACACCGCGCTCGCCGCCTCCGTGCTAGCGTTGCGTCGCAACTGCTGATGGATGGCCTTGAACGTATCATACCAGTCGCAATCCTCAGCTTGGCCATCCGCCCCCCTACCATCAAGATATCCCTCCAGAGCTGGGCACAGTATTTCGGGGCGCACATCGCCCTGCAAATATTCGGGTACAACCTGTCTACCGGCAAGCAGATTTGGCAGTGAAAAATAATCGAGGCGCTTGAGTCCCAACCACCTAAACAGACGATGGGTAATGCCCGAGATAATATAGGCTACCACCATGGGACGCTTCGTCAGCAATACTTCAAGACTTGCGGTCCCGGACGCCGTGAGCACCACATCGGCAGCTCCCATCACATCTCTAGCCCGCCCAGTAAAAAACAAAGGCATGGGGTCAATACTGATATCGCGAGCCTGTGCTGAGAAAAACGCCTCAGTACCCTCATTTGCGAGACCTACAATGACTCGCAAATCTGGCCTCCTAGCGGATAGCTCCTTAGCGGTTTCAAGGAATGGTCGTGAGAGGCGAGAAACTTCAGACATCCGACTACCAGGTAAAATGGCAAGATAAGATCCCGCAGCCGGAATCCCCAAACTTGCTCTAGCATTCACTTTGTTCGTTTCCACTGGTATCTCGTCTGCTAGTGGATGACCAACAAATTGAGCATTAACACCCCAATCCTCGTAGAACCGAGTTTCAAAGGGCAGTAAACACAACACAAGATCCACCGCTTTACTAATGCCCGCCACCCTGGACTGTCGCCATGCCCACACCTGAGGGCTGACGTACTGCACGGTGGGAATACCGGACTTCTTCAACACACCTGCCAAGGGCAAATTGAAGTCCGGTGAGTCGATGCCCACGAAAACATCTAGCCTCGCGGCCTGAAGCCGACGGAGAAGATCTTTCCGTAAGCGTAAAAGTCTCGGTAAATGCTGAAGGACCTCGGCGAGACCCATGACCGAGAGCTCCTCGGCACGGTACAACGGCTCACAGCCAGCCTTAATCATTTCTGGACCAGCAACGCCAATGAACTCTGAACCAGGTAATTGGTCCCTGATCGCTGTGATTAAACCTGAGCCTAGCATGTCACCGGAAACCTCGCCGGCAACCATACCAACCCGCAACGCCCTGCGGTCCAGTACCGGGTTTGGGTATATGTCGTTACCAGGCACCGAGGCTAGCGAATGAGGCCACGGGAACTCTTACGAACCGACTCCAAAAACGCGACAACTTCTTCCTGACTCTCAGCATACTTCTCGAGAGTTTGCACGGCTTCCTTAAGTTTTAGATCCTGCCGATAAAGAACGCGATAGGCCTCTCGAACGTTACTGATCTGATCACTGGAAAATCCACGACGCTTGAGACCTTCTGCATTGATACCACGAGGTACTGCGGGTCTACCGGAAGCCAAAACGTAGGCCGGAATGTCCTTCGTCACCGCAGTAAAGATACCTGTCAAAGTATGAGCACCAATGTGACAGTACTGGTGTACTCCAGTGAAGCCTCCCAAAATTGCCCAATCACCGATATGAACATGCCCCGCCAAAGTCGTATTGTTGGCAAATACAGTATGGTTGCCAACAACACAGTCATGGGCAATATGCGAATACGCCATGATCCAATTATCGTTACCCAATCGGGTTATCCCTTCATCCTGTACTGTACCGCGATTGAATGAGCAGTACTCGCGAATAGTATTTCGATCGCCAATCACGAGTTGCGTTGACTCACCAGCATATTTTTTATCCTGAGGGTCATCACCGAGCGATGCGAATTGGAAGATATGGTTATCTCGACCAATAACACACGGCCCTTTAAGTACCACATGAGACTCTATGCGCGTTCCAGGTCCGACCTCCACATCCGCCCCAACAATGGAATATGGTCCAATAGATACATCTTCATGCACACGCGCACGACTCGAGATCACAGCACTCTCATGGATCATAGAGTTTTCCCCGGAGCTTGCAGAAATTCTGAGTGCGCGACTGTGTGTCCATCAACTTTAGCGGTCGCTTTAAAACGCCAAAAGTTACGGCGACGTGAGATTACTTCTGCAGCAAGTACTAAGCGGTCACCCGGACACACAGGTTCTTTGAATCGGGAGTTCTCTATAGACACTAGATAAAGGATGAAATTCCTCTCTTCTGGAGGAAGACTTTCCCAAACAAGGACACCAGCAGCCTGCGCCATTGCCTCAACAATAAGTACACCTGGCATAATAGGGTGCCCTGGGAAGTGGCCCAAAAAAAATGGCTCACTTAAGACCACATTCTTAACTGCGACAATCGAGGTACTAGGCTCAAAACTAAGAATACCATCAATCATCAAAAATGGGGGTCGGTGTGGAAGTCGCTCCATGATGCCCTCAGCATCTATACAATAAGGCTCAGTCACCAGATTCCTCCACCCTGACCGACCTTTGATCTCGAACCGCTTCGTCCAGATTCTTAAACCGAGCGGCATTACGCCGCCAACGGTTGGCTTTATCCGCCGACAAGGCACCAGAGTACGTACCAGGCTCGGTTATGGACTGCAGAATGGTACTGTGAAATGTAAATACAGCATCATCGCAAATCGTTAGGTGCCCTACCACTACAACCGCCCCACCAAACATACAGCGTTTACCTATAATCGTGCTACCAGAAATACCGGTAAGCGCTGACATGATAGTGTGAGCGCCAACACGTACGTTATGTGCAATCTGCACTTGATTATCCAGTTTTACGCCATCTCCGATTATTGTGTCCTCGATGGTGCCGCAATCAATTGTAGAATTTGCTCCGATCTCAACATCATCCCCAATCACGACACTGCCTAGCTGCGGAACTTTTACCCACGACTCTTGATCGCGAGCAAAACCAAATCCATCGCTACCAACGATAACGCCCGAATGCATAATGCACCGCTTACCGATATCAACACCGTCAATTAGAACAACGCGTGGTGCCAACTGCGTTCCCTCTCCGATGCTAACGTTATCCCCGACGACCGAACCTTCGCCGATGACTACAGACTCGCCTATACGTGTTCCTGCACCAACTACTGCCTGCGCACATATTCGCACTGACTTTGGCAAAATCGCATCTGCTGCCACACTGGCGCTCGAATCTATTCCTGGCTCGGGAACCGGACGTGGATGCAAAAACTGTGCGGCTCGTGCATAGACAGCATAGGGATTAGATGAGATCAAGACGGGTACCGGACAATCTTGCGCATACCGTTCTTCAAGAATCACAGCCCCAGCATTCGTAGTCGACAGCTGGGATCGATATGCTGGGTTCGCCAGAAAGCTGATTGCGGAGGATGAGGCGCTTAAAAGAGTGCCTACGTTACTGATTGGTAATTCGGCATCGCCCCGCAGTTCGCAACCAAAACGCTCCGCGAGCTCAACTAAAGTCGCGGACATGGCTTTTAGTGTCTAGGAAATTAATTCGGGGTAATCCCTTTACTAGGGGCCCCCAGCACTGGCCGAGAAACTGGCCTCCAGACCGCGGAGCACTTCTTCCGTGATATCGATCTCACCACTAAAAAACAACGCCTCTGGCAAAACCAAATCATACCCTGCCCCCCTTGCATACGACTGGATTTCTTCCACCAACATACGTTGTAAGTTGGCTAGTTCTTCGTTACGCCGGATATTTGAATCTTCCATGAATTGATCCTGTTGGCGTTGCAAATCCCGCTGGTCCGCCTGAATCTCGCGCTCCAGCCTGAGGCGCTCGGTCTCGCCCAGCACCGCAACATCCCTCTGATAGGTCTCCTGTTTGGTCTCTAAAGACTCCTGCAAAGCCACGATCTCTCGCTGCCGTGGAGCAAACTCTGCATTCAGGCCCACATTAGCTGCCTGTACTTGCGGCGCCTGATCCATCAGGCGCGCCATATCAACAATACCAATGCTGATATCCGTCTGAGCATTCACCGTAAACGCGCTTAGCAGCGCGCCTAGCAACAGAGCAGCTTGAGTTGCCGCCCACGATTTCAACTGAATCCTCATAATTTATTCGTCCCTAGCTGTTACTAAAAAGCGCTTCCAACCGTAAATTGAAATTCCTCTAATCGATCACCATGCAGCCGATCTGTTTCCTCCACAGCATTTAACGGTTTTGCGAAACTGAATCTCAGCAACCCCATGGGCGACATCCATTCTACCCCGATCCCGGTTGAATGTTTGAGGGCATCACGATCGAAATCGTACGATATGGGATCTCCCAGCCTATCGAAGAAATTAACTCCACCGGTATCGAACACACCCCCAATATCGTAAAACAGCGTCGCTCGGAACTGAGCTGCGTATTGTTCTGGGATCGGGAATGCTATCTCAAACTGGTTTCCAATCATTAGGTTACCACCAAACGGATACCCTCTGTCATCTCGCGGACCCATCCAGCTTTCTCTGTACCCACGAACAGTCCCAGGACCGCCGCCATACAAACGGCGAAACGGAGGCAGCGAGGTCGTGTAATCTCCATAAGCGTCACCCATTGAGACCGAGGAATTAATAATGAACATCCAGGGCCCTACAATCGTCATATATTTCTGAAAGTCCACTGTTGCAACGTAGAACTCAACGTCGCTGCTGGGAACGGATCCGCTTATATTGATAGAAAACCGAGTGCCGGCAGTCGGAAAAATCGCACGGTTACGCGAATCAAAGTGCCAACCCACCGCCAAATCAAAGGTTGCGTACGAATTAATAAACTGCCCCCCCTCGTAAGTCACCTCACCGTTATTCATCACCCATTGATTGCTCTGGAATGAACTCCATGGATTCGTTATAAGCGAGGAGTAAGAATATGATCCGCCCAAATTAAGGTACTGGTACTCGGTTATGGGATATTGCCAGCGTGCCCCAGCCGAGGACATTTTGGTCGAGAAAGGCGAGGTTGCAGCAGTGAATTGTTTGATGTCGCGGTGAGACAAGAAAAGCGTCCGAGATACCCCATCGACATTCCGATAGGGGTCTGTGAAGTCAAGATTGTAGCTACTTGAATACTCACCACCAGTAAGTCTCACTGAGATCTGGTGTCCAGTCCCCATAAAGTTAGAGTGCGAAAAATTGCCGTTGAGTTGGACACCAAAATACTCCGAATAACCAATTCCTCCACCAAACTGTCCGGGTAAACCCTCATCGATCTGAAAATCGACGTCAACGATATCGGACACTCCCGGAATCGGGTTCGTCTCAAATGTCGCAGACTCTACAAACGGTAACCGCTCCAGGCGCACTGCAGAACGTTCTACTAGAAGATTGGAAAGGTATGCGCCTTCAAGCTGACGCATCTCGCGCCGGTAAACCTCATCATCGACGTTACTCGAACCATTAAAATTAATCCTACGAACGTACACCCGGCTCTGTGAGTCCACAAAAAAAGTGATGGTAACCTCCCGGGTTGCGTCGTCGAGTGCTGGAATACCCCGAACCTGAGCGAACGCATAGCCGTCCTCACCAAGCCGTGCGAGCATGTTTTGTTCGCTGCCTGCGATCAGCTGCTGCGAGAAAATTTCACCAGGGTTTACCAATATCTCTGCTTGAAGATCCTCTACGGGCACAACCATATCCCCGGCCAACTTGATATCAGTGATTATGTAGCGCTCACCCTCTGCAATATTGATCGTAATGAAGATATCTAGCATATCTGGTGAGATTGCGACCTGTACGCCTTCGTTACGAAAGTCAGCAAACCCCCGGTCCATGTAAAAGGAGCGAAGCGCCTCTAAGTCTCCTTCAAGCGTTTCTTTGGCATACCTATCGTCATTTCTCATAAACGACAACCAATTACCCGTAGAAAGCTCGAATTCACTAAGAAGCTCTTCGTCCTCGAAACTGGTATTACCGACAATATTGATTTGTCTAATCTGTGCGCGTTCACCCTCTTCGATATTGATAGCCACACGCACCTGGTTATTCCCAACTTCTTCAACGGGTGTATCCACTTTGACGCTATATCTCCCCCGGCTGTAGTACGTCTCAGTTAAAAATTGTTTGACCTCCTCAAGTACCGAACGGTCAAAGACTCTCCCTGGAGTCAAGCCAACCTCACGCAGTGACTCCTCGAGCTGTTCTGTCTCGATCTCTCTATTTCCTTCGATTGTGAACTCCTCAATGGAGGGCCTCTCTAACACGGCGATAATCAACGCATTGCCGTCCTTTCGAAACTCAACGTCTCTGAAAAATCCAGTAGCGTAAAGCGCTCGTACGCCTTCTTGTGCCAACTGGTCCGTAACTGTATCGCCGATATTGATGGGCAAGTAATTGTAGATGGTGCCCTCTGCAATCCGCTGGGCGCCTTCCAGCTGAAAGTTTCTAACGACCCATGGATCAAACGCCTGAGCCTCGTGCACTAAAAGAGACGAGAAAACACCGGCGAGAATATATATATTCCGCTTAGTAAGCATCATCAACCAAACATCCTAGAAAGATCGTTGTAGAAGGCAAAACTCATCAACACAATCAGCAACAGCATGCCGACCTGCTGCCCAATTATCATGGTCCGCTCGGTAAGTGGTGAACCTTTTATCAATTCCGCAAACTGATAGGCAATCTGCCCACCATCCAACAGGGGTACCGGCAAAAGATTCAGAATACCTAGGCTAATACTAACAATGGCCAGAAAGGAGAGAAACGTGGTGAACCCAGCGCGGGCGCTGTCGCCTGCGTAGGCGGCAATATTTATGGGGCCGCTGATATTGCGAACAGACACGTCTCCAACCAACATCCGTCCGAGCATACGGATAGTCAGCGAACTCATCTCCCAGGTTCTCAAAACTCCCTTTGGTAACGCTTCAACAACTCCGTAACGTTGCTCGGTTCTAGCCTGATCATAGATGCTCTGTGCCAGCTCAGAATCCACACCTGCACCTATACGGCCAATTGTTTGATCTCCATCTTCAATAGCCCCGATGGTTAGTTCCATAACATGCTCGAATCCAGCTCGTTCGACTAAAACCGAAACCGTTTGACCCGGGCGCGCACGAATATACTCAACCCAACCCCACCAGCTACTGATTGGCTCTCCATCTGCAGATATTACCCGGTCCCCAGAACGTAACCCGGCCTGATCTGCCGACCCGTCTGGTGTTATCTCATCCATGACAGGGGGTAATAACGGGCCAGGCTCGAATCCCAGCCCCGCCCATAGTCCCTCAGGCTCAGTAAGCTCAGCCTCCCGCCCTCTAACATCGAGTTCCAACGACCGAGAAGCGCCTCGAGAATCCTGTACGGTGAATCCGATACGCCCGTCCCTCAATAGTTCATCCAGGATCGCAAGAACTGTGGTCTCCCAGGTCGGAGACGCCCTGGAACCTACCGCGACAATCTCGTCACCAGGCATAAGACCGGCTAACGCAGCAACTGATCCAGGAGTGACGGAGCCTACAATTGCCTTAGTACCTGGCACTCCACTGACGAATATCGCCCAATAAGCCAGGACTGCGAATAAAAAGTTGAACCCGGGACCAGCTAGAAGAACCGCAACGCGATGGGAAATCGGGCGCCGATTGAATGCTAGGTGCTGCTCAGCCTCGGGCACTGGACCCTCACGCTCATCGAGAAGCTTAACGTAACCGCCTAACGGAATGCTCGACAGCCAGTATTCCGGGCCCTCCACCTCTTGTGTCTCGGTGGCCACATCGCTCCCAGCACTCGCTACACGCTGCTGCGTCGGGCGCCCGCGCCAACGCAGTAAGGGTTTCCCAAACCCGACGGAAAACCGCAAAACCTTAAATCCTAACCGACGAGCAGCCCAAAAATGTCCGTACTCATGGACTGACACTAAAACGCCGATAGCAACGATGAAAGCTAAAACTGAAGAAATTACATCAATCATTCACACATCATCCCTGGCTACACCGTATCGAAAGAAACCTCAAATCCTTGAATATTCTACCCGGCGTGCCCTTTCTACCCAACCTCTAGCTTATCGAATATCACAGACCACCAAAATCCTCTAAGGTTCCGGGTACTCGGTTAACTAGGCACCCCAGCAACAATTAGCCCCAGCGTAAATATGGGGATAGCCGCAACCAGGCTGTCGATCCGGTCTAAAATCCCACCATGCCCCGGTAGAAATCGACCGCTGTCTTTCATACTCACGTTACGCTTGAATATGCTTACTGTGAGATCGCCGATCACGGAACTCACTGCCGCCACAATACTAATAGCAATGAAAGACCCGCTTGGAATCTCCAAAAAGCGGCTGGAGGTATACGAGATAACAACCACCAACAACAGCCCCCCGATGAGGCCTTCCCAGGTCTTTGCTGGACTTACGCGGGGCGCAAGTTTGACCCGCCCCCAGGAACTACCTACAAAGTAAGCTCCCACATCTGCAGCCCACACAATTAATAAGATGCCCATCGTTAACCCAGGGCCCTGGGGTAAGTTGCCATGTAAGTAAGTCAGCAGAAACCAGGCAGGTAACAGCGCAACTGGTCCAGCGATTCCAACAAGCATTAACGGTATTCGGAATGGATATACGACTAGGATGCATAACGCGAGGCCCCACCAGGTAATAGCAATAACCGTGATTGGAAACACCCAGTTTTGCTCCATACCCCAATAAGCCATGGAGAGCATAAGTCCACCCGAAACCGTGAGGTAACCCAACCGAGCAGAGCCTTTTAACCGAGCTAGGCCAGCCCATTCCCAAGTTCCACCAAGCCAAAAAATTCCGATGATCCAGCCGACAACCCAGGTGGGGGAAAACAGGACTACCGTTGTGGTAACGCTAGCAAGAACGAGCGCCGTGATGACACGGGTTCTCAGCAACGAGCGCCCTCGATCTGCTCTCCCGTGCGTCCGAACCGACGCTGTCGACCCACATAAAAATCAAGCGCCTTCTTCATCTCATCAACTCCAAAGTCAGGCCATAGAACGTCAGAAAAATACAGCTCTGTGTACGCAAGATTCCAAAGCAGAAAATTACTAATTCGCTGTTCTCCACCTGTACGAATTAGGAGATCAACATCCGGAAGCCGCGCCATCTCCAATGCCGAAGCATAATGCGTTTCGTCAATCTGCTCAGGATCAAGCGTACCTTCTGACACCTGTCGTGCGACTTTTTTTGCCGCATTTACAAGGTCTGCCCGGCCGCCATACGCTACCGCCACCGCCAGATTCATTCGGGAATTGTTATGGGTTCGAATCTCCGCTGCTTTCATCAATTCCTGAAGCGCCGGATTGAGCAATCCAGTCTCACCTATGAAGCTGAGCTGCACCCCTTTCTCGTACAGCTCCTCTACCTCACTATTCAGCGCCTCTACGAACAAAACCATCAGCCTACGGATTTCCTCCCGAGGCCGCTGCCAGTTCTCGCTAGAGAAAGCAAAGAGGGTGAGAAACTTAACGCCACGACACATACATTGCTCGACAATTTGGCGAATAGGTTTGATGCCGGCTCTATGACCTACCTGTCGTGGAAGAATTCTCCGTCTGGCCCAACGGCCATTACCGTCCATGATGACAGCCACATGCTGAGGAACGGCATCACACGAGACATCTTTTTGAGTTGAGGTACCCATCAAAATTCCATGATCTCCTGCTCCTTTTCTTGCAAACATCCATCCATCTCAGCAATGTACTTATCGGTAAACTTCTGCACCTCATCATGCGCTCGATGTTCGTCGTCCTTTGTAATTAACTTCTCTTTTAGGAGGTCTTTGATATCACTCAGAACATCACGACGAATATTGCGCACAGCAATCCGTCCAGTCTCAGTCTCACTACGAACAATCCGCACCATCTCTTTACGCCGTTCCTCGGTCATATGTGGTAAAGGCACACGGATGGCCATGCCTGCTGTGACCGGGGTAAGCCCAAGGTCCGAGGTGAGAATAGCCTTTTCAACCGCGGCTACCATCTGCTTCTCCCACGGGGAGACCAGTAGCGTACGAGCATCTTCGACAACCACAGTAGCCGCTTGTGGAATGGGAACCTGTGAACCGTAATACTCCACCATCACGTGCTCAAGTAATCCGGTATGCGCTCGACCAGTACGTAGTCTCTTGAACTCCTCCTTAAGCGCTTCAATGCTCTTTCGCATCCGTTGCTCACCATCTTTTTTTACATCTTCAATCATTGTTCACCCCCGTCAGCGCCTTCTCATTTAGCTACCGAAGTGCCCAGCGTTTCTCCACGAATCAGACGAACCAGATCACCGGGATT
>DBZY01000101.1:25324-27004 GCA_002311835.1 Proteobacteria bacterium UBA1148
TGGTCGAAAGAAAGATCATCGTAACGAATGGCTATTGAACTCTTTAAAGGATCAGCGGAATAGATCCCATCGACCTTGGTAGCTTTTATGAGAACATCAGCACCGACCTCTATGGCACGAAGACTCGCCGCCGTATCAGTGGAAAAGAAGGGGTTACCCGTACCTGCCGCAAAAATGACCGCCCTCCCCTTTTCAAGATGTCGAATGGCTCGGCGACGAATGTAGTCCTCACAAACTTCGTGTATCTGTAACGCCGACATAACTCGAGCTACAGCACTCTGGCGCTCCAGTGCATCTTGTAGGGCAAGTGCATTAATGACAGTACCCAACATGCCCATCTGGTCCCCGGTCACGCGATCCATGCCCGCCTCGGCAAGTCCGGCGCCACGGAAAATGTTTCCGCCACCGATAACCAAGCCCACCTGCACACCAAGATCCAGGAGCTCTGCAATCTCTGAGGCAATACGTTTAATTACGGGAGGATCAATGCCGTACTCCTGGGATCCCAGGAGTACCTCCCCGCTAAGCTTCAGCAGGACTCTCTTGTAGACCGGGAAGTTTTCCCCCATACGTCCCTCGCTATCTTGATTATGATGGAGGGTCGCCTCGTCGGCAGACACTCAACACCGAGTTAGGTTAACGACTCTGAGAAGCTTGCGCCATAACCTCCTGAACAAAATCACCTTCTTTCCTCTCAATCCCCTCGCCCACTTCATAACGCAGAAACGCCACCACTGTCGCCTCGGCTTCGGTCAATAAGTCCCTCACCCTCTTATCTGGGTCCTTAACGAACGGTTGGCCAACCAGAGTCACCTCGTCGAGATATTTCCGCAAACGCCCTTCAACCATCTTCTGAACAATCTGTTCCGGCTTGCCTTCCTGGACGGCCTGAGCCGCTAAAATTTCCCGTTCCTTACCAAGTTCGTCCTCAGGTATCTCGTCCGCGTTCACGTAGCGCGGCGAGGTTGCGGCCACCTGCATAGCAAGATCTTTTGCCAGCTCAGCTGTACCCCCATTAACCTCAACCAGCACGCCGATTCTACCCATATGAGAGTAGGACCCCACCCGATGATCACTTTTTATGAGCGTAAATCGCCGTACAGAAACGTTTTCGCCGATTTTGGCGACAAGTTGCTGGCGCCCAGCTTCTATACTCTTACCATCAACCTCCAGATCCATAAGCTCTTGAACATCTACCGGTCGTCCAACCAGCGCTGCCTCGGCTATTGAGTCAGCATATTGAACAAAGTTTTCGTCCTTGGCGACAAAATCGGTCTCAGAGTTGATCTCTAAGACCACGTGATAGCCTTCGGAACCCTCCTTAACCACTACAAGACCTTCTGCTGCAACGCGCGATGCTTTTTTGTCCGCTTTTGCCTGACCCGCTTTCCGCAATAATTCTGATGCCTGCTCGAGATCTCCACCAACTTCTACTAGCGCCTTTTTACAATCCATCATTCCTGCGCCGGTGCGTTCTCGGAGTTCCTTCACCAATCCCGCTGTTATCACCATCTCTGATCCTCTATCTAATTTCCCTATACCTGATCCTGCTCATCAGAAGCACCATCCCGGGTATTCTTGATTTCACCGTGCTTTTTTAGGTTGGTTTTGCTTTAGCCTTGGCTTTTGTTTTAGTAGCGGCTTTCTTATACTGCCTTTTTCTTTGTTACCCTGGCTTTA
>DBZY01000101.1:27042-32491 GCA_002311835.1 Proteobacteria bacterium UBA1148
CTTAGTCTTAGTCTTTACTTTGGCCTCGGTCTTCTTGGCTGAGGTTTCCGGCTCCGGTACAACAACTGACTCCTCTTTGTCCTCAACTTCAACTTCAACTTCAACCTCAACTTTAGTCTCAATCTTCGACTCCACCGGAGGTCTCTCGGTCTTTTCATCACTCACCGACGAATCAACCGGGGTTTCCTCATCAACCTTCTGCAGCATGACCTTGGCTGCTGGCTTCTTCTTCACAACCGTTTTTATCGCGGTCTTCTTCTTGCCAGGGCGTTTCGAACCCTCCACTTTAGGGCGACCCTCTTCATCTAACTCCACGAATTCGTCATCGCCCGTTGGAACTTCAGGGACAGAAGCCTTGCCAGCCAAAACCGCCTCCGCAATTCCATGGGCGTATAGTTGGATAGCCCGCATCGCATCATCGTTTCCAGGAATAAGGTAATCAATAAAGTCAGGAGAAGAATTAGTATCCACAACTGCAATAACCGGTATACCGAGTTTCACTGCCTCCTTTACAGCGATTTCTTCGTATCCCACATCAACAATGAACACCGCGTCGGGCAGTGACTCCATTTCCTTAATACCGCCCAAAGTTCTCTCTAACTTGTCCCTCTCCCGACTCATACCGAGAACCTCCTTTTTAGTGAAGTCCCCCCCAACACCATCCTCAGTGATCTCCTCAAGCTCCTTCAGACGCTTGATTGACTGTTGAATTGTTTTGAAATTTGTCAGCATACCCCCTAGCCAGCGATAGCTTACATACGGCATACCACAACGCTTCGCCTCTTCTGTGATCGCTTGCCGGGCAGCACGCTTGGAACCGACAAAAAGCACGGTACCGTTATCGGCCACGAGCTTACGAATGAATTCGGTTGCCTCCGTGTACAACGGTAATGTTTTCTCAAGATTTATTATGTGGATGCGGTTTCGCTCACCGAAAATGAACGGACCCATCTTGGGGTCCCAGAAGCGGGTTTGGTGCCCAAAGTGCACCCCCGCTTCCAGCATCCGGCGCATAGATACGTCGGTCATGGAAACTCCTTATATCGGGTTAATCCTCCACGTCGCCCCCGCCAGCAACCCCAACGTAAGCTGGAGCACCCCGCCGCGAGTCTCGGCACGTGTGTGTCGTTAATTGCCTATAGCGCGCGCGCTTTATACCATAGGCACGTTGTAGCAACAATCGCGCACGTCTTCGGAGACACCATGCAGCGCACTTTTCCAGCCTTTCATCTCAAATGGTACAAGGACACCTCGCGGTATGAGCGTCACAATTAAAACGCCCGCGGAACAGGACAAAATGCGTATTGCAGGAAGGCTCGCAGCCAACGTGCTCGACATGATTGGCGAGTACGTCAAACCAGGCGTTTCCACCGAGGAATTGGACCGTATCTGTCACAAGTACATTGTTGAAGAAATTGATGCCATACCAGCACCTCTCAATTATCGGGGCTTCCCCAAATCCATCTGTACCTCCGTAAACCATGTTGTATGCCACGGAATACCGGGTGAACGCAGACTCAAACACGGAGATGTCGTCAACATAGATATCACCGTAATCAAGGACGAATTCCATGGAGATACAAGCCGGATGTTTTTCGTCGGTAAAACAGGAGTTCTTGGAGAACGGCTAGCCCGGATTTGCTATGAAGGCATGTGGTTAGGCATTGAGCAGATCCGCGCTGGAGCCCGCCTAGGCGATATCGGGACTGCCGTCCAGACCCACATCGAGAAAAACAGATTTTCCGTGGTCCGGGAGTATTGCGGCCATGGAATTGGGCGTGGCTTTCACGAAGATCCTCAAGTCCTTCATTACGGTCTGCCAAATACCGGTGTGGAACTCTTGGAGGGCATGACTATCACCGTTGAACCCATGATCAATGCCGGGAAACGGCACGTAAAGCTCTTGAGTGACGGTTGGACTGTAGTCACTAAGGATCATTCTCTTTCGGCTCAATGGGAACACACGATCTTGGTGACAAGGTCGGGCTACGAGGTCTTGACCCTTGGCGCAGAGACCCGCTGAGGCGTTCATGGCGCAGGCGAGGATGAAACAGACTTCTAGACATCACGCGTTAGCTGACAGAGCTGTGCTGCGGGAGGTTTTGAATGACCAAAATAATGCAGTTCAATTTTTTCGTAACGCGCTCGAAAAAGCCAATCGTAATCTTGCAAAGCGCTTTCACAACAACGAATCTATTGAGTCCCTGGTTCGGGATCTAGCCCTTATAGTTGATGAGGTCATTCTGTCAGCGTGGGAGTATTTTACCACTGGCATTGATGATCAACCCGCATTGGTCGCCGTAGGCGGCTATGGTCGAGGAGAACTGCACCCCTATTCGGATGTTGATCTCATGGTCCTGCTTGGCGAGAGTAGAATCGCTGATATTGATGAGCCCGTTAGCCGCTTTCTTGCCTTCTTGTGGGACATCGGTTTAGAAGTTGGTCATTCCGTTCGCACACCTGAAGAGTGCGCTACGGAATCTAGTAGCGACGTTACGATTCTAACCACCCTAATGGAAGCGCGTTTACTCAGTGGCCCAGCAATCTTGTTCGACGCAATGCACAAAAAAACCTCCAAAGAAAACATTTGGGATTCGGCTGCTTTCTTTGAGGCAAAATACGCTGAGCAAATCTCAAGACACCACCGCTACGACGATACGGCCAACAATCTAGAGCCCAACATAAAGGGAAGCCCTGGTGGTTTGCGGGATATACAAATGATTGGTTGGATTGCGCGTCGACATCTGGGAGCCGAGAACCTCGATGATCTGGTTTTCCACAAATTCCTGACGCCAGAGCAGCTGAAAATCCTCAAAAATGGACAAGCATTTCTATGGAAAATTCGATTCGCTCTGCATCTACTGGTGGGGCGCCGCGAAGATCGGCTCTTGTTTGATCACCAGGCTAAACTCGCTCAAACACTCGGTTACGAAGATGCAACTTACACCCTCGCGGTCGAACAACTCATGCAGCGCTACTACCGTACGGTAATGGAGCTAAGCCGTCTCAATGAGATGCTCCTTCAGCTATTTGAAGAAGCTATTCTCCTAGATCCTACGGCGCCCACAACAGAAATGGGACAGGATTTCCAGGCACGTAACGGTTATCTAGAAGCAGTGGATGAGGGCGTCTTCGCTCGAGACCCCTCCGCACTACTCAAAATTTTCCTACTCTTGGAACAAAATCTGGAGCTCCGAGGGGTAAACGCAAGAACAATCGCACTCATAAAACAGCATCTCCACCTCATTGATGAAGAATTCCGGCAAAACCCACGTAATCACCGCCTCTTTCTTGACATCATCCGTGCACCTCAGGGTGTAACTCGAACGCTGAAGAGAATGAATACTTACGGAGTGTTAGGCCTTTACATCCCGGCGTTTGGCCGAATTGTCGGACGCATGCAGTACGACTTATTCCACGCTTACACGGTCGATGCACACACACTTTTTGTCGTCGAAAATTTACGTCGATTCGCACTACCACGCTTCGATCACGAATATCCAGATTGCAGTCGCATCATGCAATCACTTCCCAGACCCGAGATTGCCTACCTCGCAGGTTTGTTCCACGATATTGCGAAAGGCCGTGGTGGTGATCACTCTGAACTAGGCGCTGTAGATGCTGAAGCCTTCGCTCTAGAACACGGCATGAGTCGTTATGATGCACACCTTCTCGCATGGTTGATCAAGAATCATCTGCTGTTATCCATGACGTCCCAAAAAAAGGATTTAAACGACCCAAGCGTTATCAATGAGTTTGCTCACACCGTCGGAGATGAAATACACCTCAACTATCTCTACGTGTTAACGGTAGCGGATGTTCGTGGAACGAACCCAAAAATCTGGAATTCCTGGAAAGCCACACTCTTTTGGGAACTGTATCAACTAGCGAAGCGAACTTTACGCAGAGGGCTCACACGCCCGATCAACGCTGATGAACTTATTGAGGAAACCCAGATACAAGCAAAACGCCTCCTGACACAAAGCGAATTGAAGCCAGAGACCTGGAACCCTATTTGGTCTGGTTTTACGGACGAGTACTACCTAAGACATCGGCCCGAGGAGATTGCATGGCATACACGCGTTCTCG
The DNA here is from genome assembly GCA_002311835.1 of Proteobacteria bacterium UBA1148. Taxonomy (GTDB): domain Bacteria; phylum Pseudomonadota; class Gammaproteobacteria; order Steroidobacterales; family Rariloculaceae; genus UBA6522. Next base: position 31,132 of record DBZY01000101.1, read on the forward strand.
TTGAAGCAGGTGGGGATAAAAACATCGTAGTCGATGTGAGTGATCAGGTCACCGAAGGATTGACGGCTATTATGGTGTACGCACCGAAGAAGCTGCGCTCATTTCTACGAACGACTGCGGTACTTGATGAGATGGGTCTAACGATCGTCGATGCCAGAATCGTTCCCATGAGCGGAGCACAAACTCTCAATACATACTTTGTACTTGAGAGCGATGGCAGTCCGATTACTGAGTCCAGACGACTTTCTGAAATTCGATCTAGATTGCCCAGAGTTCTAATCGCTAAGAACGGTACCACACCAACTGTCAATCGCCGTGCACCACGACAAGTAAGAATGTTCTCTACCACAGCGCAAGTCAGCGCCTCCCAGGATTCAACCAACCGAAGAACGGTACTGGAATTAGTTACCGGCGACCAACCAGGACTGTTGTTACAACTTGGAAATCTATTCGAAGAGTACGGCGTGGTACTTCACAATGCGAAAATTACAACGCTTGGGGAAAAAGCAGAGGATGTATTTTTTATCACTACAAACGAGAATACCCCCCTAGATGAAGATCACTGCGAGAAACTCGTTAATGCGATAAAGGTCGCTCTATTGGAACCCGGCGCTGAATAGCATTGTGGGAACAACCGTACACCCGGCAGGAGGCTCATTATGTCTAGTTTGATCGACGTTATCGAATCGGCCTGGGAGAACCGGTCGAATCTCACCCCTTCTACCGTTGACTCCGAAACCTCCGAGGCCATAGAGCATTGCATCAGTAGCCTGGACTCAGGTGAGCTGCGCGTCGCTGAGCCTCAAGATGGTGGTTGGGTTGTTAACAAGTGGCTAAAAAAAGCGGTCCTACTCTATTTCCGAGTGAACAAAAACAAGCCCATAAGCGGCGGTTATACACAGTTCTTTGACAAGGTTCCGTTGAAATACGAGAGTTTTGATAGCGATAAGTTGGCATCTTCTGGAACCCGCATCGTACCCGGTGCCCTAGCGCGACGTGGTGCCTACATCGCCCCAAACGTCGTACTCATGCCTTCATACATTAACATTGGCGCTTACGTTGACCGCGGCAGCATGATCGATACCTGGGCAACCGTGGGTAGCTGCGCCCAGGTTGGAAAAAACGTGCACATCTCTGGCGGCGTTGGGCTTGGTGGTGTCCTCGAACCACTGCAAGCAAGTCCCACCATCATTGAGGACGACTGTTTTATAGGAGCTCGCTCGGAGGTAGTTGAGGGCGTAATTGTCGAACGCGGTAGCGTTATCGGTATGGGCGTCTATATTGGGCAGAGCACCCGCATCTACGATCGATCAACAGGCGAAATCAGTTATGGAAGAATCCCATCATGTTCCGTTGTCGT
>DBZY01000101.1:32647-33217 GCA_002311835.1 Proteobacteria bacterium UBA1148
CGCAACAACGATTTAATCGGTCGCACCTTAATATCTAAAGTTGACGTCTGTCATCAGCCTATTATAGTCGCGCAGCTGACCTACGGCCTCGCCTCGCTTACCTATGATGTATCTCAAATTAAAAAACCAACCATTGAATAAATAGCTTCCACTCACCGTGTGGCCGCTAGCGTCACTAGTACCACCACCGAAATCCGAATCAGTATAGGCACCCACTACCGCATTGGCCCCCAGATCCTGATAGATATACCCCATCGTCCAATCTCCCGGATTCGATAACCGCCGATAGGTTCCACCGAAAGCAACCCCATCTTCATAAGCATCAGCGGCAGTATTCGTTACGTAATCCGCAAAAACTGTCAACGGCTCCCCACCAAGCTCCAACCTCAGTTCGGCAAACAACTCGATTTCTGAGAAACCGTAGAGATAATTACCATCGGTGTCGACTTGGTTACCCTGAGCACCCTGCCCGATAGTCTCGAACAACGGTGAGAAACCCTTAGTATTAGTCGTTTCGTAGTAGCTCGCTCCGACTGTCAGACCAATACCATCGCCCACAGTGCCTCTATA
>DBZY01000107.1:0-339 GCA_002311835.1 Proteobacteria bacterium UBA1148
AATCGAGGCGGCCATCCCGTGATAGTGTTCGACAGCGAAGGCAACTTCCTCAACGCCTGGGGAGGATCGGGAGACGGAGATGTACGCAGTGGAAGGAGATATGAGTGGCCCCAACGAGAACATGGGCTTCACATTGACCATCAAGGGTTCGTCTGGGTAAGTGGGAACAACTGTCCTGCCAGGAATATCCCGGGACTCGATCCAGTCGCCGATGACCAGGTGCTGAAGTTCACCACCCAAGGTGATTTCATCATGCAGATCGGACGGAGCAACGCAAGTGGCGGAAATGCAGATACGGAAAATCTGCACGAGGCGGCGGACATGTTTGTTCATCCCCCA
>DBZY01000107.1:608-728 GCA_002311835.1 Proteobacteria bacterium UBA1148
TTCAGCATAGTCCACGCCATTCGCGTGTCGAACGATGGCGTAGTATATGTAGCAGATCGCACGAATAGACGAGTGCAGGTATTCACGCTTGATGGACAGTACACCGACCAAATCATCTGG
>DBZY01000107.1:830-9904 GCA_002311835.1 Proteobacteria bacterium UBA1148
CAAATCCAGACTGACTCGCAGGGTAATTTGTACATTGGAGCGACCGGCGCTGGATTTCAGAGGCTGATCTTTACAGGTCTCACGCCACGAACGACTAATTAGCCTAATAGTTGAGGGGGCGGGTCAAGCCCCCTCAACTTAGAATAACTGCTGCAGATCAGGGCCTACAATCGGTACCAGTTCGGTCTCCACTTACCCAAGCAGCAAGCATTTGCCACTCAGGATCATCCTGGGAAAGCCATCTACGAACTCCATTGTGTACGTAATCGCCACCACCATCAGGATGCAAAGGGTGCATCAATAAACGGCTCTGGGTTGGCCGTCCCGGCTCAACAAAGCGACTTACTGCACTCCATGACTCTTCCGGATCCGTCTGTGTGAACTCAATCCCACCGCCCCCAGTAGCGCCAACGCTATGACAATTTGCACATGCGAGACCGCCCGGTATGACTTGAAAAAAAATCGGTTGCACACAAGTCCGGAAAAATTCAAAGTCAACATCAGGAATCGATTCGACTGACTCCAAAGCCGTACCAGTCCGCACCCACTCAGCCAGTACCTGCCACTCTGAATCATTTTGAGAATCCCAAACTTTACCCCCTGTATGCAAGGCACTACCGCCCGCCTGAGGACTGAGCGGAGCTTGCAACAGTCGACTGCTCTGGGGATCTCCAGGCACCACCAGACGTGAGACCACTTCAAAGTTTTGCCGTGACTGGGCTTCAGTCCAATGCGCGCTACCATCATCTCCTATCTCAAGCGACTCCAACATTAGCGGCGTATTGGCCTGCCAGGTGTGGCACATAACACAGGCTGGCTCCCCAGGATCGGGAGGCAAAAAATCTCCGCGCGACTGTATAAATATCGGCTCCACGTTTGCGCGATAAAATTCAAAGTTGAGTTCCGTCTGCGTCTCCGTACACCCGCTGAGCGCTACTATCAGGAGTGCTGCTACGCCATACAAAGCTATACGACAAACACTCTCCCACGCCCTCATGACCCCCCCGCTCATCTTCCTGTCTCAGCCGGGAAGGTGTGAGTGGAGTTTCGCTTAGGTCCAAAACCAACCGGAATCCGCGCAATGATCTCTTGTGTTTTAGTATCTAACGCAACAGTCTCCATAGATCCCACAAGGCTGACATAAAGGGTTCCACTGTCAGGCGTTGCGGTGAGCCACTGTGGGGATGGTCCAACTTCTATACCACCGCGAAACTCAAGGTCGGGTAAGGACCATGTATAAACACGGCTGTCTAAACGACTGGCATACCAAAGCGCAGACTGATCGGGAAGTACAAGCAGTCCATGTCCTGTTCCGTCCTGAATCCCGTCAAAATTCTGCTGTGAGACGTGCAAGGGAGGTGGGCTGATGAAATCGACGGCTTCACGTTGATCCCAATCCACCACGAAAAAGCCGTTCAGTCTAGTCGCCTGGGCAAATATGCGGTTCGTTGAACCATCCGCGTTGGACTCAATGGCCATGGGACGTACACGGTGGCCATCGAGTGCGACTCCCCAAACAACTTCGTCAATGCTGGCATCAATTACCTGAATCGTGTGCTCATCAACTGTAGCGGGTACCGCACCAAGACCTGCGATCACATATTTACTATCTGCCGTCACATAGACATTGTGTACCCCGAAAGCTACAGGGATGGTTTTAATAACCTCATGGGAATCCAAATCTATAACCTGCACAAAGGGAGCATCACGAATACCAACATAGAGCTTGAGCGATGCCTTATTAATTACGAGCTTGTTCGGGCGATCCACCAAAGGAATACGCTCAACTACTTCAAGCGTTGTGATATCAACTACGTCGATCGTCTCGTCATGTTCGTTTGCAAAATAGAAGTACGTTCCATCTGGGTGGTTGACTACCGCATGCGCTTTTGGCACTCCTTCAATAATGTCTACCACTTCATTGGTGCTTGGATCAATGACATGCGCATTACTTCCAGCAAAATTAGTTTGAATGATTCGGACTACTGAATCAGTCTGGGCCAGCAGGGATGATGCCCCAAAAAAACACGTTCCCAGACAAACTGATCTCAATAGTCGCTTTGCATGGACATTATTCATTGGATGACCTCTGGTACATTACATACCGCATACTAAGTTGAATTATGCGTTCAATGGGTTAAAGGAATCTGGAAAACCCCCAACAGCCGCGGCTTCTAAACAAATCCCAACGATAAAGACTAGAAGCCTTTATACGAGACTTTGGTGGGTTATACAAACACCTGTTTTATCAAGTAAGGTAATACACCTCAGGTCTTATCTGACGATGAGGTTCTGGCGCAATAACTATGGAGACTTTCAATCTATCAAGCACTAATTGCCCTATTCTCATAACGAGAAGTTCCAACCAGGCAGGCAGCCATGCCTTACACTTCCAGCACTAGGAAATAGACATTTTCAGCCATGAATCTACGCACAATCACTGTCGGAATTACACTGAGTTGTATAGGTGTTATCTATTTGGCGCAAACTTTCGGTTGGCGACAAGGGGCACTATTTTTAGTTGGCCTCGGTGCCGGCTTAGTCTTATACCACGCGGCCTTTGGATTTACGTCCGCTTGGCGTGACGTTGTAACAACCGGGCGCAGTGCAGGACTGCGAGCACAGCTCCTAATGTTGGCCGTGACGACTCTAGTATTCCTACCCTTACTTGCTGATGGCCAGTTGTGGGGCACAGAGCTTCATGGCGCGGTCAGGCCACTGGGTGTCCCCGTTCTAGTGGGCGCATTCCTATTCGGCCTTGGGATGCAAGTGGGTGGTGGTTGTGCCTCCGGAACGCTTTTTACGGTGGGTGGAGGTAGCGCACGTATGGTTGTGACTCTGGGTGCATTCATTGCTGGTTCAGCACTGGGCGCTTTCCACCGACCTGCCTGGGATCTCATGCCGGGGGTAGGCCCAATTTCATTACAGATTGAGATCGGGACGGCTGGAGCAATGGTTGTGACGCTGGGGTTATTGGCATTGGCCTGGGCAGGCTCTGCAATCATGGAGCGTCGACGTTACGGAAGCCTTTTAGGTCTCGGCACCCGTGCGCCAAGACAAGCCTGGCTGCGGGGACCGTGGCCGCTAGTGGCCGGTGCGCTCGGGTTAGCTGCAGTCAATATTGCGACACTTACCTTGGCAGGACGCCCTTGGGGTGTCACGTCGGGATTTGCTCTCTGGGGTTCTAAAGCAGCCGCTATCGCAGGTCTGGATGTAGCATCATGGCCCTACTGGCAGTCGCCAGCGGCGGCGGCCACCTTAGAAGCAAGCGTCTTTGGAGACATCACGTCGGTCATGAACTTTGGCATCATCCTAGGCGCCCTAATTGCGGCGGGGCTGGCTGGTCGCTTCGCACCAGTGTGGCGAGTACCCGCGCGATCGCTACTTGCCGCCGTTGTAGGCGGATTATTGCTGGGCTATGGGGCACGCATTGCGTACGGCTGCAATATAGGCGCCTACTTCAGCGGAGTCGCCTCCTCCAGTGCACATGGCTGGGTGTGGTTGTTTGCCGCATTCGTGGGTAGCACTCTGGGCACGCGACTACGACCTTGGTTTAGGCTGGATGGGTAATCGTTTTTTGCTTGAGCTTTAGGAGAACATCATGAAAGCATTATTAGTGATCGCAGCAACCTCAATAGGAATCATGAGTTCAACTCTGGCCCAGACCACAGACACCCTACCAGTACCTAATTTCGAACCCGCAAGAGATGTACCCGGAGCGCACCAACTACCGGATCCCACTGTCACACACAAGGTTGTAATCGATATCACCACCGCGGCTTCGGAAATCAATGACATAAATTCTAGACTGGTTGGAGCGGCGCGGTATGTTAATACTCTTGCCAAATACGGCGTGCCCGCGGAACAACGCAAAGTCGCTGTCGTCCTACACCAAGGTGCCACTGAAATCATACTCAATAATGAAACCTTCAAAGCGCGTAACGATGGCCATGACAACCCAAATATTGCACTGATCCAAAACCTCACAGCAGCTGGTGTGAAATTTCATGTGTGTGGGCAAGCTGTGCTCGGGCGGAATATTGATCCCGATACGATCATGCCTGAAATTCAGCTAGACCTTTGGGCGCTCACCACACTGATCAACCTACAGCTCGACGGCTACGTACTCGTGGGCGAATGACTGCACCTTTGTGGGCAGCACGCACTACTCGCTTGGATATTCTACGCTAGAGACGGTTGCTGGTTATGCCAGTCTGTCGCCTGCTCGTAGGCATGCGCCAGTGCAAAAACCGCTGATTCACCTAGATGCGGCCCGCTAATCTGGATACCAATGGGTAAACCGTCTTGGCTGAATCCGCAGGGAACTGAGATTGTGGGGATTCCATATGCATCGAATGGAGAAGTATTTCTCAAAGAAGAGGCGATGGCGTCAGGTGGGTTCTGGCCCTCTTCGATTGTGGCGGGCAGCAGAGGAGACGTCGGGGTAATGAGCAAGTCCACCTCTGAGAAAACAGTTTCTATCTCGCGCCGAACACGGGCAAGTTCATTGCGAGCCTCAAGATAGGTAGTTGCAGGAATATCAGCTCCCGTTAAGAGTCTACTGAGCACACGGGGCTGGTATAGCGCGCGGATCTCTTGTTGTTCGAGGTATTCGGCATGATATGCATAGGGCTCGACCGGCACGACGCGGACCGTGGGCATCGGCAATTCCACATCTTGGACTGTTGCCGTCAGGTCACTCAAAATTACCAATGCGCGATCGGTTACTTCCTCTATATCCTCGTCCAAATCCTCAAAGAAAAACGATCGCGCTACACCAATCCGAAACTCAGACGTCCTACGGTACAAAGCACTCACATAGTCTGGCACGTCTGCTCTGATACTTGCTAAATCGCCGGGGTCGTAGCCCGCAAGGGCCTGTAGCATCAACGCAGTATCCGCAACAGTTCGGCACATTGGGCCAACATGATCCTGAGAAACCGCCAAGGGAATGATGCCGCGTATGCTCACGAGTCCGTAGGTTGGCTTTAGCCCAACGATTCCACAATACGCCGCCGGCTGCCGGATGGACCCGCCTGTGTCCGTACCCAGCGCGGCTGCACACAAACGCGAAGAGACCGCAGCAGCCGAACCACCGGAAGACCCGCCCGGAATGCGATCGAGATTCCAAGGATTGTGTACGGAACCATAGTGGGAGACGCCAGAGGTAGCACCATAAGCAAACTCATGCATATTGAGTTTGCCGAGCAACACGGCGCCCGCCTCTTTCAAACGAAGAACGACCTCCGCATCCTCGCTAGGAATACGTTCTGCGAAGAGCGCACTCCCTGCCGTCGTTAGAACTCCAGCGGTATCAATATTATCCTTTAACGCGATTGGGATACCGTGTAGAGGTCCCCGCCACAACCCTCTATCAAGCTCGGATTCTCGTTCTCTCGCTTGTTCGTAAGCCAACTCCTCAGTCACGGTAATAAAGGCGTTCAACTGAGGATTCAAACGCCCGATCCGCTCTAAGTAAGCACGTACCAACTCGGTGGGTGAGAGAGATCTTGCACGAATAAGTTTAGACGCTTCTTCAATGGTCAGATCAGCCGGATCTGAAGACTGGGCTAGAACACGCCCAAAAGAAAAGCAACTCCCAACAGCTGCGCCACCCGCAATAAAGTCTCTCCGCGTATAGGAACAGACAGGCATGTATTTCTCCGCTGATCTATTCAGTTATGAATCGTCTCGCCGCCCCAGAGTCACAATCAAATGGGGACATCTCCATATGTGGGGAATAAATCAACTCCCTGCTATGACTCATCGGCTCCACAAGGTACTCAGGATCCTCAAGCATAAACTCAACAACGATACGGGTTCCATCCTCGGTCAACCGATAGCGTTCAACTACATGTTTCTGAGCACCCGAAGGAACCCCAGTCTGGTAGGGCGACCGATGGTCAGCTAAGTGCCGCGTATCTACAACAAGAACATCATCTTCCCACCAGCCAATTGAGTGACCTGCATGCGCTCGCTCACCAGGCTCTGGATGTTCTCGTCCATCCATGTACACGGTGCGTTCATCGTCGAAATACTCACTTCGTATTACAACAGTCTCTTCGTCTTCGTTTATGCGGATTTCAAGGGGATAAAGGTTTGTGGTAATAATCATGGATGGTGTAGGTCGTCCTATGCAGTTCAACGCAGGATTCTCATCGGAACGTTCATCAAATACCGCTTGAGCGGCTTTGCCTTTCTCAGTCAGGTTGAGGTTGGCTCTAAAGAACCCATCAAACCCACCCGGATAATTGATGAGTTTTGATGTATCTGCCATCCATCTGCCTTCCAAGGTTGATGAACTCACTGTTGCTTCCGGCTTTGTTAGAAGCGGTTCTCCAGTATCTCTGTTGAATGACGTTGGCAAAGGACTGCCTGATTGCTTCTCAATTGAGTCCAATAGCCCATACGGCCGCCCATTGCGTGCAGGACGCGTCTGCACGGTAACTTGATCCCCAATTGATAAAGAATCGCGTGTCCAACCCATACGCGAAACAGTGACAGTCGAACCCATTTGCAGTGCCCACTCAACTGATGCACCATTTTCATCTCTAGTCTCAACCACAAAGTAAACGTGTGGATTCCGCCAGTTAAACTCAGTGACTGTGCCCTCAATCGTCACTAACGTATTCATGTCTAGATCAGCGTCACTGTGATGGCCAAAAGCAGATGAGGCAAACATGACGCTCACTACTATGGTTATCACATATTTCATGGGCATACCCCCAAGCAATTCTCACACCAATTCTACTGACATTCTCCCTACGAACGAAGAAACTTCCGATACTAGTTTTAACACTGTGCCATAGAAGACACCATAATATCTTTAAAAAACAAACTGTTAAGTAAGTGCGCCGACAATTCTGGCTATCCTTGCCCAAAGCTGACGCTTGGCTCACCCCATCTCCGCAAGATAAGATTGGCACCACGAAGAATATGCTGGCCCAGAACGGGCATGCGAGTTGGAGAAACAACTATGTACCATGTATTGAAACGTCTTCTGATTGCCACCCTGTTAACCGTAAGTATTCCAGCGCTGGCGAAAGCCCAGGGGATGGAATTACCCGATGGGGAAGGTAAGGAGCTGGTCCAAGCCTCCTGTGTTAGGTGTCATGAGACTACTTTAATCGCCGGCTCGACAGGATATACCCACGAGCAGTGGGGCAATCTCATCAGCAAGATGATCGATCTGCCAGATCCGTTAGCATCAGGCATAACACAATATCTTGGTACAAACTTTCCGCAAAAGAACAACCGTCATCCAACTTTAATAGCCGGTGATACCAAAATAACCTTTATGGAATGGGCCGTACCTACACTCGGTCAACGACCTCGCGATCCACTCATGACCCCGGATGGAATGATCTGGTGGGCAGGAATGTTCGGCGACATCGTCGGGCGACTCAATCCCGAAACTGGCGAGATGAAAGAATGCCCACTTGAAACGGGAACTTATCCTCACAGCATTATTAATGACGTGTCCGGTAATATTTGGTACACGGGTAATCACAATGGTACCGTTGGGATGGTCAACCCAGACACATGCGAACTCACGGTCTACCCAATGCCTGATCCGGCTGCACGGGACCCGCATACACCCATATTCACGCGAAGTGGAGACCTTTGGTTTACTCTCCAAAATAGCCACATGATCGGCCGCCTTGTACCAGACACAGGTGATATCCGACTGGTGCCGACACCAACTGAAGGTGCACGACCATACGGTATTGAGGAAGACTCCAAAGGTATGATTTGGATCGCCTATCGGGGCGCCCCTAAAATAGCGCGCGTTGATCCCGACTCATGGGAAATCCAGGAGTTTGATACGCCTAACCCGGATCCAGCCTCGCATCCAGGGAATCACTATATCCGCCGACTGTCGATTAGCAGTGACGACATGATCTGGTATGTGGATTCTGGGCGCGGCTATATAGGACGTCTTAACCCAGAAACCGGCGAAATCAAGGAGTGGATGACACCTAGCGGACCCACGTCCCATCCATATGCTATAGAAACTATTAATGACATCGTCTGGTTTAATGAATCGCATCAGCGCCCAGACGCACTGGTCCGATTCGACCCGAAGACCGAGGAGTTCCAGAGCTGGGCTATCCCCTCCGGAATTGGCGTCATCCGAAACATGAGGGGGACACCCAATGGCGACCTGGTGATCCACCAGAGCAGCACGAATACCGTTGGATTGGTTCTTATTGCAAGTCATCAAGAAAGCACGATCGGAGCGGTTCCTTTCTCTGCCCTTCCTTGATTAAGGATAGCTAGCTATTCAAAACGCGGGTAGAGGATACCCGTGAGGATCTGGCGTGGTGTTGGAGACCTGCCACGATGGGCGGCATATGGAGTCATTGTGCTGGCTACACTTTAAGCCGACAGTGTGTGACTTCGTCTTAATGGAACAAACTAACCTATCGCTCCGAATGCTCATGCCGATGATCGGTATGCGTCAGAGATCGGCCCCCAACTACGCTTCTAAGGAACGCTCGTCCCACCCTGGGCAGGTGGTGCGGATCCCTCTAAGTAGACTTCTCGACCGTCAGGGAAAGTAATATCCCGGCCACTGGCCGTATTAGTGCCATCTTTGGCCCGATAACCGTCAACTAGAATTTCTANNCCAACAGGTAGAGTATCTTTTGTGATTCCCTTCCTAAAAAGCGTGTTTGGAGTTCCTGCTTCAACGGCCCAACTGACAACTAAACCATCAGGACCTGTTACATCGATGTGAAACCACGAATGTGGATTGATGAGCTCTACCTCAGTAAGTATTCCGCGTAACTGTATAGGCTGCGTGGGATCGAATTCCGCAACAAATGAGTGATGAGCTCTGAGCGGAATGGATGTAAAAAACATAATATGGGCACTGAGAACTATAAGTAGTATTCGCATCAAGTGTCCCTCCCTTTTATTCGTTTGCTGCCTCTCGGGCGGCTCGTTCCTCGGCGCGAGCTCCGCCCAACAGACCTACCATACCGCGATTAGCTTCATGACAGGCGTACTCATAGATCAAACCGTCAAGCTTCATAGTGGGAATCTGCGCGGTCCATGATCGAGTCAACATT
>DBZY01000057.1:0-17288 GCA_002311835.1 Proteobacteria bacterium UBA1148
CCGTCAAAAAAAAACGCACTGCCCGACTCGGATCAGCTCGCCGTGGATCCACGGCTAAGAAAATAAGAAAAAAGACCGCTCGAAAAAAGACCACCCAGAAAAAGACCGCCAAAAAGAAAGTCTCTAAGAGAAAGGCTGCTAAAAAGGTCTTAACGACAAAACAAAAACCATCAAGAAAAAAGAAGCAATCAACCAAAAGCGCTGACGCTAAAAAACGCCACTTAGCAAGGACGACCACTAAAGCCCGACGTTCATCCCGCCGCAAGACTACCAAAGCCATAAACCTTTTGACGGGACCCGTTCGCGGCTTTACTCCCTACCGTCCAAAACGTGGAGAGGCCTATATGAACGACGCTCAGCTTGAGCATTTCAAAGAGCTGTTAGGCGCCTGGAAACGCGAGCTTATGGAAGAAGTGGACCGTACCATGCTCCACATGAAGGATGATGCCGCAAATTTTCCCGACCCTAATGATAGAGCTACTCAGGAGTCTGAGTTCGGCCTAGAACTCCGCACTCGAGACCGAGAACGCAAACTATTAAAAAAGATCAACTCTGCGCTCTTACGAATTGATGAAAAGAACTATGGCTTCTGCGAGGAGACGGGAGACGATATTGGGTTGCGACGACTGGAAGCGCGTCCTGTAGCAACATTATGCGTAGAAGCCCAGGAACGGCGCGAGCTGGCTGAGCGTCAATTTCGAGACCGTGAGGATCGCTACCGTTAAACGGCTTCCGCCTGTGACCTACGTTGGTCGATTAAGCCGTACCCGATGGCTCCTTCATACCAGTCCTTTGACAACTGCGCCTGCGAGTTAATTGGATACTCGACAACTGACGGCACTTGGTTGGTTCAGATTATAGATATGGAACCACCCAGAGACCTCGGCCAGTGGCTAGATCTTCAAAAAGAAATGTTGTCAGCTTTACAGCCTCCTAGAAGATCTAACTACAATATTNNACAATGAAATTGTATTTGGGTTATGTTGCACTGTAGCAGGCTGGAACTTCCCCAACGCGTTGCGGTCGATCAGTATCTGATCAGCTCTTTAAAAGCCTCGTTTACCGGGGCTTTTTTATCTACATAGGACCTCAGATTGAAAGGTATCATGCCTCATCAATGTCCCTCATGCTCAATCGAATCCTGCCCTGACGATCGACTTCTAATACCTTTACCTTGATGACATCGCCCTCAGCAAGCTTGTCGCTGACCTTCTCGACCCTCTCATTAGAAATCTGTGATATGTGGACCAATCCGTCTTTGCCAGGAAGTATTGAAACGAATGCCCCAAAATCCATTAATCGGACGACCTTACCTTCATAAATGCTACCAACCTCAACATCGGCAGTAATCAATTCAATACGCGCCTGAGCCTCTCGTCCGGATGCCCCATCCACGGATGCGATACGCACAGTACCGTCATTGTCAATGTCGATTGTCGCGCCAGTCTCTTCCGTCATTGCACGAATAACAGCCCCACCTTTACCGATGACGTCACGAATCTTCTCAGGATCAATTTTCATCGTAATAATGCTCGGCGCCCACTCAGACATTTCTTCACGCGGAGCAGAAAGCACTTTGTTCATCTCACCTAATATATGCAATCTAGCCTCACGTGCCTGGGCTAGAGCATCCGACATAATCTCTTGGGTGATTCCATCAATTTTGATATCCATCTGCAAGGCTGTAATTCCCTCAGAAGTTCCGGCAACTTTAAAATCCATGTCGCCCAGATGATCCTCGTCCCCGAGAATATCAGTCAGAACGACGTGTTTACCCTCCCCTTTTATCAAGCCCATCGCGACCCCTGCTACAGGCGCCGCAATGGGCACGCCGGCGTCCATCAATGACAGGCTTGTTCCACAAACACTAGCCATGGAACTTGAGCCATTAGACTCGGTAATCTCTGATACAACCCGGATCACATAAGGGAAGCTCTCCATATCAGGCATGATGGCTTCCACCCCACGGCGAGCCAATCGGCCATGCCCGATCTCCCTTCGCTTAGGGCCGCTCATGAACCCGGTCTCACCAACACAGTAGGGTGGGAAGTTGTAGTGCAGCATGAAGGGATCTTTCCGTTCCCCTTCAAGCGCATCTATGATCTGTGCATCGCGTCCCGTCCCCAAGGTCGTGACAACCACAGCCTGGGTTTCCCCGCGTGTGAATATCGCGGATCCATGGGTTCTCGGTAGCATGCCGACTTGCACGTCGATTGGTCTTACCGTGCGGGTATCTCGACCGTCGATTCGAGCTTCGCCATCCAAGACCCGACCCCGCACGATGCTCTTCTCCAAGCGGCCAAACTCAGACTCGACCTGCGCGGCCGTCCACTTGGAGGAATCGTCCTCCGCCAGTACGGAGATCAGCTTCTTTTTAACCTCGGAAAGCTGGGCGGAGCGGCTTTGTTTTTCCGCGACGCTGTAGGCCTCCGAGATGCCTTTACCAACGACCGCTTCCACGGACTTCACCAGAGCCTCGTCCACCTCAGGCGCTATCCACTCTATGCTTGGCTTACCAATTTCGGCGGCCAGACCCTTAATCTCCCCAATGGCAACCTGCATCTGTTCATGGCCGAATACGACCGCGCCGAGCATCACCTCTTCGGAGAGAATGTTCGCCTCTGACTCGACCATCAGCACCGCGTTCTCGGTTCCCGCAACGACCAGATCGAGATCGGAATCCTCAAGTGCCACCTTGTCTGGATTGAGGAGATATTCGCCGTTCTTGTACCCAACTCGCGCAGCGGCGATAGGACCACGAAACGGGAGCCCGGATATCGCCAATGAGGCCGATGCACCGATCAATGCCGGAATGTCTGGGTTAACGTCAGGATTGAGGGACAACACAGTCGCTATCACCTGCACGTCGTTACGGTAGCCCTGCGGAAACAGCGGGCGGATAGGGCGATCTATAAGCCGGGAGGTCAAGGTCTCCTTCTCGCTAGGCCTACCCTCTCGCTTGAAAAAACCTCCAGGGATCTTTCCCGCCGCGAATGTTTTCTCCTGATAATTTACCGTGAGCGGGAAAAAAGCTCGCCCCTCGGCCTGGCCTTTCTGCCCTACTGCTGTGACAAGTACCACCGTCTCAGCCATGGTAACGATGACAGCGCCATCAGCCTGACGAGCGACCGCACCGGTTTCAATTGTGACGTCATGGTCACCGTAAGAAAAAGTTCTGCTCAGTTTCACTATTGCCTTCCCTGCCTATGCATTCGGTTTTCAATACCCAGAGGAGTACTTACGTACGCCTAATACGACTCAGAGCCGGCGAAGCGGCTCTGAGTAAAAAAACTCGAGTTCAACGTCTTAATCCAAGGCGACTAATTAGTTCTTGGTAGCGTTCTCGGTCATTATCTTTCAGATAATCAAGGAGCTTACGCCGTTGATTCACCATCCTGAGCAACCCACGCCGTGAATGGTGATCCTTTTTGTGATCGGCAAAATGCTCGGATAATTCATTTATTCTCGCCGATAGGAGCGCAACCTGAACTTCAGTCGACCCGGTATCCTTAGAGCCGCGTTGGTATTCGGAAATGATACCGGCTTTTTCTTCGACGTTGAGTGCCATTCCGTTTACTCCAGACCACCCCTACGGTGGCCTCTTTAATATTTTCTCATTCTGGAAAGCCCGGTATTGTACTCGTGCAATCTTTTTAAATCCAAGGGTTTAAGTGGGTTATTCAGACAAAGGAAGCCATCGCAGGGAAGATACGCCGCGGGACCAACTGTCCGTGCATTCGAACCTCACCAATTCCAAGAAAAATATTATCCGGTGAGTAGACTCGCACCCAGGCCTGCGGCCAATCAGGCTGAGCAGGCACTGACTGGCCATGTGTTAGAGACTCGCATAGCTCCGCCTCTACTACGACCCGGGGCCATTTAGTAAGAGCTGCATCAATCGGCAATAACCACTGATCGAGAGATGCCAGCCCTTCCTGAGCACTTGCCTCAAGCGCTTCCATATTCACCATCTGATGCTCTTCAAAAGGCTCGATAGATAGCCGACGAAGCTGACTAACATGCCCCAACGTACCCAGCGTTTTAGCGATATCCTCGACCAAGGTCCGAACATACGTACCTTTAGAGCAAGTGACATTAAACACCAGCTCTGGCCACTCACATCGCAAAAGATCAATAGAAAAAATGCGCACTCTTCGAGCCTCGCGCACTACTTCAGTACCCTCTCGAGCTAATTCATAAAGACGTCGACCTTTATGCTTTAGTGCAGAGTACATAGGTGGAATTTGCTCAATCTCACCCTCGAACGCCGCCAGTACTCCTAGTACAGTATTAGTCTTAAGCTCGATTAGGGGGGCTTCCGAAATAATCTTACCGTCAGCATCTCCAGAATCGGTACCGATACCAAGTCGCCCAGTGACTCGATAACGCTTGTGAGCATCTAGCAAAAAAGAGGAAATCTTTGTCCCCGCACCAAAACAAATTGGCAGCATTCCTGTTGCGAGGGGGTCAAGGCTTCCTGTATGTCCCGCTTTGCTTGCATTGAAGAGCCGTTTTATTCGTTGGAGGACGCTGTTGGAGGTCAGTCCAGTGGGTTTATCCAAGAGTACAATGCCATGCAGTTCTCTCCCACGACGATTCCTTACTCGCCTAGTCATTTCAGAGTCTTCTGAGTAGAAGTAAGCCCCTGCTCATAAGACGTTTCAGCAAGACTGTTGTGGCTGCTCGCAATCGAGTCAATTAGCTGCGTAAGTTCAAATCCACGTTTCGCGGCCTCATCCGGAGTGAATCTAAGCTCAGGGACATGTCGTATGCGCAGTAGTTTCCCAATACGCGAACGCAAAAACCCACCCGCCTTATCAAACGCAGCCATTGCAGGTTCGGGGTCGGCATCTGGTAACAATGTACTGAAATAGACCTTCGCGACACTCGCATCACGACTGACTTCCACAGCACTGACGCTAATACCCCTGAGACGGGGATCTTTAATAGCACTCAAGAGCAAATCATTCAGCGCTCGCTGCAGTTCTACTGCTACACGCAACTTCCTGGGATACTCGCGAGGCATTCAACTAGAGCGAGCGGGCTATTTCTGTACGCTCGTAACACTCAATCTGATCTCCGATCTTGACGTCGTTGTAGTTTTTCACTCCAATCCCACACTCTGTCCCAGCCCGTACTTCACTCGCATCGTCCTTAAATCGACGCAAAGACTCGAGCTCTCCTTCGTATATCACAACGCTGTCTCTCAACACTCGAATTGGACTACTACGACGCACACAACCGTCAATAGTCATGCACCCAGCAATCTGCCCAAACTTCGGGGAACGAAAAACCTCACGGACTTCCGCAAGACCAACAATCTGCTCACGAATTTCTGGTGCTAACAGGCCGCTGACAGCTGCCCGTACATCATCAATAGCCTCATAAATAATGCTGTAGTACCGAATATCAACACCAGTTTCCTTCAGAGCATCCCGAGCAGAAGCATCCGCGCGAACGTTAAAGCCAATGACTATTGCCTTGGATGCGGCAGCTAACTGAACATCCGATTCTGTGATCGCTCCAACGGCACTTGAAATTACATTAACTTTCACTTCCTCTGTGCCAATTTTTTCCAGCGCTTCTTTTATTGCTTCTGCACTGCCATGCACATCCGCCTTAATCAGGAGTTGTACGCTTGCAAGTTCACCCTCCGCCATCTGGCTAAAAACATCATCCAGTTTCGCCGCCTGTTGTTGTGCAAGCTTGCCATCTCGTTCTTTACCTTGGCGAAGCTCAGCAACCTCACGTGCTTTACGCTCATTAGCAACAACCAACGCATCATCGCCAGCAGATGGTATCCCAGATAATCCCAGCACAACCACGGGCGTAGAGGGTCTTGCGTTTTCAATTAGCTCCCCGCTCTCATCAAACATTGCTCGAATCCGCCCATATTCCTGGCCAGCCAATAGCGTATCACCAAGCTTAAGACACCCCTTGTTAACCAAAACAGTAGCAACCGCCCCGCGACCACGCTCTAAGCTTGCCTCAATCACCACACCAGATGCCGGTCCTGTATCAACGGCCTTAAGATCAAGCACCTCAGCCTGAAGTAAAATTGCTTCTAGCAAATCATCGATGTTCTCACCTGTTTTCGCAGACACATTTATAAACAGATTCTCACCGCCCCAGTCCTCTGGAATAATCTCGTGCTGAGTTAATTCATTCCGCACACGAACAGGATCTGCATTTTCGAGATCTACCTTATTAACGGCAACGATAACAGGTACGCCAGCCGACTTCGCGTGCTGAATAGCCTCTTCCGTCTGTGGCATAACACCGTCATCGGCAGCTACGACGAGCACAACAATATCTGTTACTTGCGCTCCACGGGCACGCATCGCAGTAAATGCCGCGTGACCCGGAGTATCCAAAAAACTAATTTGCCCTTTATCCGTACTCACGGAATAGGCCCCAATGTGTTGCGTAATACCACCGGCTTCTCCCGCAGCTACGCGTGTTCGGCGAATATAATCTAGCAACGATGTCTTACCATGGTCGACGTGCCCCATGACCGTAACAACAGGCGATCGCGCCGCAAGATCCGGGCCATCTTCCGCATCAGAAATTGACTCAAGAAGTTGATCCTCAAGAGCAGTTTCTTTGAGCAATTTGGCAGTATGCCCCATCTCCTCGACAACTAGCACAGCGGTGTCTTGATCGATAACCTGATTGATCGTGACCATCATCCCCATATTCATGAGTGATCTGATAACCTCACCCGATTTAATGGCCATGCGTTGGGCAAGATCACTAACGGTAATCGTGTCCGCAATCTCAATTTCACGAACAATCGGCTCCGTCGGTTTCTCAAACCCATGCTGCGTATCCACGCTAACATGCGCAGTACGACGTCGGGGCCGTTTTTTACGTCGCCTCGCACTCGCGCCCTTAGCAACGTGTAGCGTACGGCCATCAGCGGTTGATTTAGCCTGCTGCTGTGCGCGCTCTTTCTCCAAACGACGTTGTGCTGTCCTCTCAGCCTCTTCCTCTGCCTTGGCGCGCCGTTGCTCCTCAACTAAACGTCGCGCCTCCTCATCAGCGCGATGGCCGACCTCTTTTTCAGCCTTCTGACGAGTCTCAAGTTCCCGCTGATCCTGCTCAGCCTTAATAGCTGCTTCTTCGACCGCCTTACGTTCTCCTTCGAGACGCGCCGCTTCAGCTTGCTCTTGAGCTTCTATATTCTCGCGCTGAGTATCTAGCTCTTCTTGTTGTTTGCGGGCTTCCTCTTCGAGAACGTCTCGTTTTACATAGGTACGCTTACGCCGAACCTCAACATTTACCGTGCGAGAGCGTCCCTGGCCACTCGCCAACCTAAGCTCACTTTGAGACTTTCGCTTAAGCGTAATCTTTTTTGGAGCAGAGGTACCGGGATCCTTTCGCCCGTGAGATAAACGTAAATGAGTAAGTAGCTCGAGTTTTGCATCTTCGCTGATCGTGTCATCGACACCCTCTACTTTGATGCCAGCTTCACCCAATTGCACCAGCAACTTTTCGACTGGAACCTTTAGGACTCCTGCAAACTCTGTGACCGTTACGTTCGACATAAAGATTCCCTCAGTCTCGGTCCTGCTGCTCGTTCTCAAACCAGTGGGCTCGAGCAGCCATAATAAGCTCCGCCGCACGCTCTGGATCTAATAATTCAACCTCTTCGAGATCATCCACAGCCTGCTCAGCAAGATCCTCTCGAGTAACAATTCCTCGACTCGCTAACTCAAATGCCAATTCTTTGCTCATTCCTTCCAAACTCAGGAGGTCTTCCGCAGGTTTCGATTGATCTAAAATCTCTTCGCTCGCTATGGCTTGGGTAACAAGCACATCACGAGCCCGCGCTCTAAGCTGACCAACAATTTCTTCATTGAACTCCGCGATCGTAAGTAGTTCACTTACCGGAACATAAGCAACTTCCTCTAACGAAGAAAATCCTTCCTGGACTAGGATTGTTGCAACATCTTCATCGACATCGAGGTCCTTCGTAAATATCTCGAGCAAGCCGCGAGCCTCCTGTTCGCTCTTCTCCTCGGCGTCGGTCTCGGTGATCACATTGAGTTCCCAGCCAGTTAATTCGCTTGCAAGACGAATATTTTGCCCCCCTCTACCGATAGCCTGTGAAAGCTTTTCTTCATCCACGGCGACATCCATGCTATGAGCCTCCTCATCCATCACGATGCCCACTACCTCTGCCGGCGACATAGCATTAATGACAAACTGTGCTTCATTGTCATCATGAAGAATGATATCAACGCGCTCGCCCGCGAGTTCATTAGAGACAGCCTGTACGCGGGAGCCTCGCATCCCAACGCATGCGCCAACAGGATCAATACGATTATCGTTACTCTTTACGGCAATCTTAGCTCGCAATCCAGGATCCCGAGCCGCGCCTATAATTTCTATGAGTCCCTGCCCTACCTCTGGAACCTCCAGTTTAAAAAGCTCGACCAGAAATTGTGATGAACTCCTCGTCATGAATAACTGAGGACCGCGTTGTTCCTCTCGAATCTCGCTCAACATACTCTTTATACGATCTTGAGGTTTTATAGGCTCCCGTGGAATCAGTTCTTCGCGAGGTAAGAAGCCTTCTGCGTTACCACCTAGATCAATGAACGCACCATTTCGATCCACACGCTTTACGATCCCACTAACCAGTTCTCCCACGCGACCCTCATACTCCTCAAAAACCTGTTTGCGCTCAGCCTCCCGCACCTTCTGAACGATAACTTGCTTTGCAGCCTGGGCCGCGATTCGCCCGAACTCCACGGATCCCATCGGTTCCTCAACGTACTCACCTGGCTCGGCGTCGGGATTCACATCCACCGCATCCTGCAGTCTTAGCTCTCGATTGGGCTCCTCTAGCTCATCGGAATCGTCAGCAAAAACCATCCAGCGTCTGAACGTTTCATATTCACCGTTACTTCTATCGATCGACACACGTACGTCAATATCATCGCTATGCCGTCTACGTGTTGCTGATGCTAGGGCAGCCTCAATAGCTTCAAAAATGACGTCTTTATCTATGCCTTTCTCATTCGAGACGGCATCAGCCACCATTAAAATCTCTTTGTTCATAGCTCGGACACCTCTGCCATTTGCATTAATCAGCTGGTATCAGCTGTGCCGATTCGATCTCTGCTAGCTCCAACCGCAGGATCTCCCCATCGATATCAATCAGGATGGTCTCCTCTTCAATACCACGTAAATACCCGCTTAACTTTCGACGACCATCCCGTAACGTGGTGAGTTGAATTGCTACCTTTTCGTTCTGAAACTTTCGAAAGTGATCCAAGGTACGGAGCCGCCGATCCACTCCAGGTGAAGACACTTCCAGGGTGTACTGGCCTGGCAAGGGATCCTCAACATCAAGGAAGGTACTCAGTTGCCGGCTCACTCGCTCACAATCTGATAGTGTGATCCCTTCTTTGTGGTCTATATAGACGCGCAACAATCCCCGTCCGGCGACATGCGCATCAAGATCAACCAGTTCGTATCCAAGTGCCTGCACAGATGGCTCCAAAAGCTTTATTAACCTCTCTTTACGAATTGCGCTACTCACTCCACTTACAAAGAGCAAGAACAAAAAATGGGCCTATGGCCCATTCTTCTTACCCATCAGCCTCCCAGATGTGCCCCCAGTTTGGGCAAGACCAAATAAAAGGCCCCAAACGGGGCCTTTTTGCTAAAGCCTTTAACTATAGCAAACAGATACAACTAAATGATTCGCAAAGAAATCATCCAGCCAGCTACTCCGCAAATTCCACCGCCATTGTACCCAAAAGGGCAGTTAGGGGATAGGAGTGCGTCGAAAATCAAGAATAGGCGTGGATCAACCGGAACAGGCTAAACTGCATCGATAATGGTGCCAAATCAGCCTCGCTGCCACCGCCCGCTGTGGGTGCCACCGATCGCCGGAATCAGCCAACGCAGCTGTATTCATTCTCGGAAATAACTCCGCAATACTGCGTCGCAATGCAAGATCTCCCGGCGGCCAGACATCAATGCGCTTTAATGCAGACATTAAGTAAATTGCGGCACTCCATGGACCAATACCAGGCTGGGCACAAAGCACCTCGATAGCTTCAGCATCACCAAGGTTCTTTAAACCATCGACTGATAGCCGCCGCTCCATAACGGCACACGCTAGTTCATAGCAGTAGCGAGACTTCTGCCGTGTGAGTCCAAACGTCCTCAATTGAGTTGGGCCCGCAAGACGAACGCGACGAGCAGATAATCCGCCTAGTGAAGTCCTGAGCTTACGATAGATAGCTCGTGCCGCTGCAATAGATATTTGCTGTTCGAGAATAATAAGAAAGAGGGATTCGATCCCCGGTCTACGACCCCAAAAATCGGGGAACCCCCATCGTCGAATAATCTCCTGAAGCTCAAAATGATGTTTTGCCAACGCAGTAGCATAGATCGGAAAACTTCGTGCGTTCAAACCACCGTTAACTGGGCCCTTCACAACACCAAATCTTTGCTAGATGTAATTAAACCCTTCTCAATAAGCATCTTTTCCAGAGCCGCTAACCAATGCTCATAATATCCAGGCCCGCTCGGATCGAGTATTTCTGAAGTCTTATCATCTGCAGAAATTGATGCAATCAGATGTTGGCGAAAGTCGTCCCAGATAAATTCCCCTTGCTCATGTAACGCTACCCCCAAAGCGAAGGCACGGCACTCCCATTGGTCGTGAAAAATAAGTTCGCCGCTGCGCCGAGGTAAAGCCCCGACGCCCTCCATATCTGCAACTTCAGCCCTTGCTATTCGATCCATCTAGGAAGGGCTATTTATTCTTGCAACACCAATCATAGAATCCCTTGTCACGAGGGCCGTTAGTTCCTCTTCGCTAAACCCCTCTGTACCCTGTGGACGCTCCGGAAGCACTAAGTAACGAATCTCAGCGCTACTATCCCAGACTCGCACTTCTATCGAGTCATCAAGCTCGAGTCCAAATTCAACCAGTACACCGCGTGGGTCGATAGCAATACGAGAACGGTATGGCGGATTTTTATACCAAGTAGGGGGCAGGCCCAAAACAGGCCAGGGGTAACACGAGCATAGGGTACAAGCAACAATATTGTGTACCGTCGCAGTATTTTCAACAACAACCATATGCTCGCCTTGAAGCCCGCCAAACCCTAACTCCTTAATAGCTTTAGTGGCATCCGCTAACAATCGCTGCCTATAAGCCTCATCAACCCAAGCGCGCGCAACAACCTTCGCACCATTAAGAGGACCTAAGTCGTTCTCGTAAATGCTGACGACTCTGTCCAAAGTCTTCTTAGAAACGATTCCCTTTTCTGTCAGAAGATTCTCTAACCGCCGAACACGCTCTTCGAGAGCTTCTGTCTCAGCCGCCGTACGGCGTTTCTCAAGATAAGGGCTAGGTGGTGCGTCGTGCTGATGTTTTTCAGCCATTTTCCGCTTCCAAGTAATCTTCCCAAAGATCAATAAAAAGACTGTCCTTTATCGGGGCTAAAGATCCCCAGAGTTCCGTCGCATCAAATCGAACCGAATAAAGTGGCTGAGGATTCTCTCCCTTATCATGAGCCGTGGTATCAGGGAAGAGGTGCGTACCATGAAGCCGATGAATCACACCCACACGACCACGCACATACCTCACCAACCGAGTGTGCCCTGGGGGATTGATGTTCCTAGCAGAAACCCGATCCCCAACCGCAAAACATGGCTCTGACCGCCCGCTGTCACGACCTGATGGATCCCCTTGTCGGATGATCGAATCCATGGTATCGGGGTCGATCGGAACATTGGGCACAACCTCAGAAGGCTCAACAACACCGCTTGCAAACTCCTCATCAGTGAAAACCCCAGCTTCTTTCGACAGATGTTCAATCCGAGCTAGCCATCGCTCATAGTAGCTATAGCTGAGATACTCTAAAGGGCTCAGCTGCTCGAGCACGTGGCGACGCCTATCTAGAGGGCCAAAAAGGACCGACGTGGCAAGGGTCAAAGCCAGAACTCGACGCTCCCATTCTCCGTGGAAAACAGGCTCGTCCTCCTCTGGCTTAACGGCGCCGAAGCACGTCATCCCACCCATGTCGTGAATACTATTCATAGCGGCAAGTTAAAGGTTTCTCGTAGAAAGATAGGCTTGCTCGGAAATCTCCTGCCAGCCTTGAGAACGCTCCATAAAATCCCGATAAGAAGTCCAAACCTTTGCTACGAGTTCATCTTTTGCAGCCATCTCCTCAATGACTTCAAAAGTTATTACTTTTAACCGAGCAAGAACGTCATCGGGAAATTTACGGAGTTCAACACTCTCT
Source organism: Proteobacteria bacterium UBA1148 (assembly GCA_002311835.1). Lineage (GTDB taxonomy): Bacteria > Pseudomonadota > Gammaproteobacteria > Steroidobacterales > Rariloculaceae > UBA6522. Next base: position 12,279 of record DBZY01000057.1, read on the forward strand.
TCCGACCGTAACGCCTCTAGGGCAGTAGCGTTGCCCGCCATGAACTCCGAGGTCATATCAACGACCGTTGCCTGGCATGCAACACGAACAATGGCCTGCAGATCCTCGGGAAGAGAGTTCCAAGCTTCTCGGTTCACTATGCACTCTAGGGTTGGGCCTGGCTCTTGCCAACCTGGGTAGTAGTAATAGCGAGCTACTTGATGCAACCCAAGTCCCCTATCATTGTAGGGACTCACCCACTCGGCGGCGTCAATGACCCCCGTCTGAAGTGCCGTGTAGATTTCTGGTTGAGAAAGAAACACCGGAATACCGCCGGCGCGACGTAAAACTTCACCGGCAATACCCGGCATTCGCATTTTCAAACCACGAAGATCCGCAACGCTTTCGATAGGCTTATTGAACCACCCGCCCATTTGCACACCAGTATTTCCTGCTGGGAACGGGACAAGATTGAAAGGCTCGTAAACCTCACGCCACAACTCCAGACCACCACCATAGTACAACCAAGCATTTTGTTCATGCGCATTCAGGCCAAATGGAATAGTGGTAAAAAATTGAGCCGCCTCGCTCTTCCCACGCCAGTAGTAGGCTGGACCATGCCCCATTTCTGCATTTCCCATAGATACGGTATCGAATACTTCGGTCGCAGGAACCAACTCACCCGCACCGTAAACGGTGATCTCGATACGACCGCCGCTCATCTCCTGAATATAACGAACCAGTGTATTGACACCTGTCCCCAGCCCAGGAAAGTTAGGCAGCCAGGTCGTCACTATCTTCCAGGAAAAACGCTGTGTAGTAGGCCTGTTCTCGTTTTCTTCCTGCGTTTGAGGGCTACAGGCAGCCAGAGCAGCCCCGCTGCTCAGTCCACCAAGAAAATCACGTCGTTTCAAGTGCAATCCCTCCCGACGTTGAAGCTGCTGGCATAGAAGCCAAGCCGCTACTCAGATTGTTGTGCTTTCGTCCTAACGCTCACAGCCAACGTCATGATCGACAAAACCACTATCATTTGAAAAACCGTCCCAGTGTGGATCCATCAGCTAACCTCGCACCGACGAACGCGCCAGCTTTTGCTCCATCCCTCATCGGATTAGCTAAGATCGTTACCTCATCACCGGACTCAAAACTCGTGGGTCGCCACCCGGCCCTGAATAGTCTGTTGGGCACACCGCCTTCTATGCTCCACTCCTCCACAAACCCTTCAGTGTCAGGAACAAGCACTTGAATCCAAATATGAGGGTTTGCCCACTGAAACTCTTTTACAGTCCCAGTCAACTCAACTGTCCGTTCTCGGTCAAACATGTTTCCAGAATGATGTGCCGTCGCCGGTAAGCACGCTAACCCGAAGATTATCAATGTATGTAATCTCATAATTGATTAAGAATTGTTTTCTCTGCCCATCATTCACTCCTCGTTCAATAATTCATATCCAATATATTGCCTTCCGCATCAAGCGTTAAAGTCCGACCACTCTCATCCACCGGATTACGGTTGTTTTCTGCACAAGCGACATCAAACATTCGAGAGCCTGCTGGTAAACGCTCGTACTGCTTATCGACAGACCACGGTGCTGTCAAAGCTTCCGGATCTTCAATAATCATTCGAGCTTCCATCGTACTTTCATCAGCCCTCCGCAACCGCGTTGTAATTTGAGCTTGCTCACTGAGCACTAATCCTGTCCTATCAAGGATAGTATCACCGGCCCCTTTAATACCTATGGTCTTAAAAACTAGGGTATTACCCTCCCATTGTCCGACAGACTCACCGCTATAAGTCGGCCAGATCTCATCAGGTGGAGGATGGTTGCGGCCATCGGTGTAGATGCGTGTGATGCTCGGGCCATCCTCTGTAAGAATCCAGACTTGCTCTGGCCTAACAACAAATTCCATCGCGCCGGGCAAGTTCATCGTTCGAGGAAACCCTGGAAAAGTGCCACATGTAGATATTGTGTCTGGAAAACGATCTTGCCGAACCAGCTCAATATTTGCGACGTATTTTCCTTCCCACTCAACATTGTATGGGGGGTATTCGCGTACGCCGTGTTGCCCAGCTCGACCGTTCGAGGGGACAACGGTAGCACGGTCAAAAACGGTAGGACCGATCATCTGCCAGACACCACTCCAATCCGGCAAATTTTCAATTGATACCGGAGACTGTGCGATCGCTATCCGTGAGAACAAAAGCACGGGCAGTAATACTGTGCGTACCAATGTCATGGAAACTGCCGCGGTACGAATGCGCTGCATAATTTCCCCCAATTAATCCTGACAATTAATTCTAATGAATTCCCTAGATTGGAAAACTCCTGAAACCACCGCAACCACTCCCCACGTACCAACTGTAGATTTTAGTTCGCATTCAACCCAACCAAATAACCGGTAGCGGACAAGGACGAAAATCGCGTACGTGACGATACCGAAATGAAGATAAATATTTTTATATATCAATTATTTATAATTATTAATTAATCTTCTGCTTGAAGTGAACATGCATACCCAGCCACTTCCGCATCGGGGTACCATACCCAGTGTTTTCCGAAGGTCATTGGTTCGATAAGATTTACAGGATCGCTGAATGTCATACTGTAATCTAGACGACCCCCCGTCTCACTCAAAGTAAAGCGTTCCACCAATGTCCCTGCCGTACTCGCTGGGATACCTTGGCCATCAAAGTGCTCCCAACCCATGTGTGTCGTACTTACAGCCAACGTGTTCTCGTTCTCCCAACGACCAATAGAGTACCCGAGAAGCGAATCCGGTTGCCCCTCTGATGAAGCATCAGGCGCCATGTGGATAGTACGAACCGTGTCATATTCTTCGTTATGCCAAAGAATACTCTCGCCATCCTGTATAAATGCAAAGGGGTACGGCGCTTCCATAATTAGTGGCATACCCTTTGGCGCGCAGTTCTGAAGAGGGTTATCTCGCTCCCATATGAATACATCTACAGCCTGTAGCGCGGCCTCAGTAAGATTGGCTCTACCAGAGGAGGTTCGCCCAATGTCCCTTGGAACCAACATTGGGATGTTGTCGGGCGTGCTCCAAATGCGGAATATACCGAGCTCTGGCGCCGATGTGTCGCCAACCCCAAGACGTCGGCTTGCCGACATTTCAATAGTTCGATCCGAACTCCATCTAGGTTGAACATTACCCCCTAACAAAACCTCCTCACCGCCACTAGTCAATACGTTGCTAATATAAAGTCCGTGTTCAATGCGAATAGCAGGATTACCTGCAACTCGTATGGTGTCCCCCACCGCAATGAATTCTGGACCAATCTGCCAACGCCGCATATTACTCAATGAAGTCGTCGCCATGTCCCAATCCTGTAAATCTCCGTTCTCTCCAATTACACGCATTGACACTTGAACGTGGGGATTTCTCCACAAAAGACTGGTTACCTCGCCTTCAACCTCAATAATCGTCGCAGAGTCATAACGGCCTGCAACAGCATGGTGGCCAATAGCCACAATTGGAGCGCCGAAAAGAGCAATAAAAAATATCTTACGAGCGATCAACACGACTACCTCCAGATTTACAGCACTCTCACAACTAACAACTGCACATCAGAAAAACCGGTATATGTAATCTTAGGAGAAACTTATCGCTGGCGTGTGCCCACCCACCAGTAACGGGCTTCCAAAATACCGATCTCTCTACCCTCGAATGATTTTAATTCTACTCCTATATCGGTACTCACAGACAAATGCTCGATCGGCCTTATCTCTCAATGCTCTACCTACTCAACAAAAATTACCGCCAAAGTTTCTTGACCTTAGATGGCGTTCTACTCTATTTTTTAGACAATCGAAATATTAGTTCAAACCGGACTTATGCTATTCCCAGGGTATCCACGAAATACGCTAGCATGAAAGCTCACACTTCGAAGTATCAGAGCGGGCAAATTGGAGAATGATAGCGCCACAATCGTGGTATAGAAGACTGAGGGCAACTACGAATGAGACAACGCATTGGTTTAACGATTCTTAGCCTGATCAGCCTCACCAGTTTTAATGTGGGTCTTAAAGCGCAATCGATGCAACATCCGCCAGATTGGCCAGACTGGGCGTACGGGCTTCTATCGCCGCTAGCACCAGGCGACCGGGTAGCCCCTCCCTGCCCACCCACAGCCAAGCCGATCGAGTGCGGGTATATGGGACAGCCCGTGCCCGATGACGGCATCAAACGAACATTGCCAGATACCTCAGCATCCTTTACCAGGAACGAAGCTTATTTCGGTTATGGCCCCGCGGACTGGTACCCAAACGATCACCCACTGATGCCGGATATTGTTGCCAAAGGAAAAGAGTCTGAGGGACTGCAAGCCTGCGCGCTCTGCCACTATCCAAATGGCCAGGGCAAGATGGAAAATGGCCACGTTTCAGGTTTGTCTGCCACCTATATCCTCCAACAACTTGAAGCTTTTGAGAATGGTACCCGGCGCAGCGCTGATCCGCGCAAAGCAAATACGAATGTGATGGCGATGATCGCTACCCGACTCACAGATGGTGAAAAGCAACAGGTTGCCGAATATTACTCATCGATGGACTATCGCCCCATGGTTCGTGTAATTGAAGCCGTAGAGGCACCACAAGTCCGCTCTACCAACAATGGCCTGATGTTACCCGTTCCGGATATGCCGCCTACACCCCTAGGACAACGAATTATAGAGGTGCCTGAGGATCCGGAAAAAACCGAAATGATGCGGGATCCACGAGGTGGGTTTATCGCTTACGTACCCGTGGGCAGCCTTGTAAAAGGCGAGCGACTTGTAAATACAGGCGACAGTAAAACAATACAGTGTGGAATCTGTCATGGGCCAGATCATATGGGGCTTGGCATAGTACCGGGCATTGCTGGACGTACCGCAAGCTATACCATGCGACAACTATGGGATATCAAGCAGGGAACTCGTCAAAGCCCTCTGATGACCCCTGTAGTAGCCAACCTGAGCGCCGAAGACATGCTGAATATCTCAGCATACATCGCATCCTTACCCTAGCAATTATTG
>DBZY01000057.1:17363-25503 GCA_002311835.1 Proteobacteria bacterium UBA1148
AATGCGAGTTCCCAATGTGCGTACATGGGAACTCGTCTCGCAAGCAGTATTACTGCAGCCATAAATCCTGCTGCCAGACCGATAGCCACGGTAATATCAAGCCAATTACTAAATGGTTGGTTATCTGGAGAAAAGACGGGTACTACCATCAGATATTTGTAAAGCCATATCCCCAAATTAATAGTAAATGCAAGAATACACATAGCGCATATTGACCGCTTTACGAAAGCAAAAATAAAAGCGACGAAAGGAATAAAGAAACAGCCTGCCATCATAGTCCAAAAATACGGCCCGTAATGCCCGTACATTTGCCGCCACAAAGGATCTGTTTCATGCGGAAGATTACCAAACCACATAACAAAAAACTGCGCCCAGAAAAAGTACAACCACAAAAGCGTAAAGGCAGTAACCATCATACCCAGACTTCGAACCTGATCCGGACCGAAGTAGGAACCCGAACCTCTCGATCCACCAAGTAGCGCCGGAAAAACAATCATCGCAGCCGTGCCCGCAAAAATATTGCCAAACCAGTAAAGTATAGGGAATACGGTGCTATGCCAATGGGGAATCAGCATCATGCCAAAATCCCAGGCGAAAAAAGTATTACAGATTATGTAAGCTGCCAGTACAAGGGGTGAAAGAAAGTACAGTTGATTCTCAACTTCACGGTGATCTATATTTTCTTTGCTTGAACTCAGATCCGGTTTGAGTCCCTTAAGTACATAGTATGCGCTCAGGCCGTAAAATAGTGCGAGTCCAAAAAGATTCCTGATCAAGAGCCAATTAATGCTCAGCCACGGACTTAGATGCTCCTCAGGAGAAGGATTGAGCCAATAGAATAGGTCGTCCTGCGCATAAAAATAGATCAGCAAAAAGCCAACAATCGCAAACGGGAAAAACGCCAATGTGCTCAGTTCCGCAAGTCTGTAATAAGGCTTAGACCACTGCGCGCGAACCAGTCGAGTTATTGCGCAAAATACAATACCTGCCTGACTTACCCCCATCAGAAAAAGAAATGTAACTATCAGCAATGCTGTATCAGTCTGGGCACTTTCGCTAGATCCGCCATATATGAGGCTGCCAACACCTAGTAGAAACAAAGCAACTAGAACCCACAAAAAGGTACCTGGCTGCCGAGGTGACACCTGGGGCTCACCCGTAGCTGTTGTCTGATACCCATTCATTCCGAACCAAACTCCGCTCTAATGTAGTTGATCACGTGCCACCGTTCATCCTGACTGAGGGCATCACGGTAATAGGGCATAGTGCCTCGACCTCGTGTTAGCGTGAAAAATATTTGGCCATCGGCTTGATCTTGGGTATAGGCGTCGTTTAGATCGACTGGAGCAATTTCCAATATGGAGCCAACTGTACCTGTCCCTCGGCCATCCGAACCATGGCAAACTAAACAGTTAATCTGAAAGAGATATTCTCCCGTAGCAATTGAATTGAGTGATGCCGGAACTGGGTTTTGCACCGACGCTGCTGCATCCTTCGCTTCAAACATTCCCAACTCTGTCGTAGGAGCAGGTAAAGTTTCCCCCCCCTCAATAGGGACTGAACCCGGTCCGGCTGGTGCCTCGGATTCATGCGGATTTGCGGTTGGCTGATCAACCATATCCTTATCCCATGGATAACCCCAACCAGCTACGGAGAAGACCAAGAGAGCTAGCACTGCTGGGCCCTGTCCCATACGCCTCATTAGTCTTCCTCCCTCAATCTGCGAATCTCTTCAGCACCAGCACTACGAAGAATTTCTTCAGCTCGCCTGTCATGCTCATCATCCGAACAGAGAACCGATACAACAAATTTATCGACCGCTGCTTCCGGCACATACACTCGTTCTCGCATTGCGGGAAATCTCGCACTTACCAAAAATCCAATAACAGTTGCTAAAATGCCGCATAAGATAGTCATCTCATAGGTGATGATCAGGAACGGCGGCAATGTAATGATTGGTCTACCGCCTGTGGGATGCAGATAGAGTACGGCCGTACCGGCCGCAAGACTAAACCCGAACAACATGCCAAACAAACCACCAAAAAACGTAAAGCGTTTGATCGCTGACTTTTTCTCTCCGAGTACCTTCTCGGCACCATGAAGAGGAATCGGAGAAATTATCGATGTCGCATCGAAACCGGCGCCCTTAAGCTCCCCGGCTGCAGCAAGTGCTGTTGCAGGCGCGTCAAATAGTCCTACAGTGTTGGTTGCCACTCGGGTGCTCCACTCTCAGACTGAGTCTTAGGTTCGGGTTCAGGAAGTGTCTCCTTAATCTCATAGATAGATATGCTAGGAAAAATCTTCACAAAGATCAGAAACAGTGTCACGAACATGGCAAGAGAACCAACCATGATTGAAATCTCAACCAGACTCGGTACGTAAATGCCCCAAGCATCGGGCAAGTATTGTCGCGACAATGACGTGGCAACAATCAGGAACCTCTCGGTATACATCCCGATATTAATCGCAATCGACAAAATCAGCATAGGCACGAAGGAGGTCCGAAAACGCTTTGAGATCATCAAAAGCGGTGCTACTGCACAAAATAAAATCATCTCCCAATACAGGGGCGCGTAGTAACCGAAGAGCTTGTAACGAATGGCTTCATATTCAGTTGAAGTACCGCTGTACCACCCTGTAAAGATTTCCAACACATTGATGTACGTCCAAATTAACGACAGTACTAACAATAATTTTCCAAGGTTGTCGAAATGCAACTTCGTAATATAGTGCTCAAAATTCATGTACTTTCGTAGCACAAACATCACTGTGACAATCCCTGCCGTACCGGAATAAATAGCCCCAACCACAAAATAGGGGGCAAAGATAGTCTGGTGCAGTGCCGGAACAATGGACAATGCAAAGTCCCAAGAAACGATGCTATGCACAGAAACGGCTAACGGAATAATCAAAACTGCCAAAAATGTGTAGGCCCAACCTAATCGATGCCACTCAGTATCGGTCCCGCGCCATCCTAAGGAAAGCAAGACATACATGTGGTGTCGCCACCCCGTCGTACGATCTCTAACCGCCGCAAAATCAGGAATGGTTCCCATATAAATAAAAATTGTGCTCCCCGTGAGATAGGTAGTGATCGCCATGACATCAAACATCAACGGTGATCGAAAATTTGGCCACAATTCCATCTGGTTAGGGTACGGCACTGCCCAATGTATGAACCACGGACGTCCCAGATGCACCATCACCATTGTTACAGCAACCATTAATGAAAATAGCGTCATAGCCTCTGCACTGCGATACATCGCCTTGCGCCATGAGCTGTTCGTAATATGTAGAACACACGATAATAAAGTTCCCGAATGACTGAGCCCAATCCAAAAAATAAAGCTCGCGAGATACGTCCCCCAAACAGTGGGGTGATTCATTCCCGCAGCACCAATGCCGTATTGGAGTTGATAGAACCAGGGAGCGAAAAAACATGCCAACATTACGCTGACAGAAATTGCCAGTGTGATGTAATACTTTGAGCCCGTTTCTACCAGCGAACGTACAACGTCTCTATTTACATCGGCGTAACTAATGTCGCGTTCAGCCTGCATTGCTACCCACTTTCTTGAGGTAAACGACGGATGGGTCAGTATTGAGTTCCTCTAACACATGATAGGCTCGCGGATGGTTCATTGACTGGGAAACTTGGCTCTCAGCGTCATTCCGATCGCCAAAAACTAAAGCCTCTGCAGGGCAGGTCTGCACGCATGCCGGCTGTACTTCTCCGTCTCGAACACGCCTCCTCCCATCATCCTTAGCCTGATCCTTTGCTTGCCGAATTCTTTGAATACAGAAGGTACATTTCTCCATCACCCCCTTCTCACGCACCGACACATCCGGATTCAGTTGCTCATCCAGAGGAGCGTCCCAATGGTGATTGTTGTAATTGAAGTAGCGAACCTCATACGGGCAATAAACTGCGCATGACCGGGTACCAATGCAACGGTTGTATATCTGGGCATTAAGGCCATCCTGGTTATGATAGGTGGCACTTACCGGACAAACTGTTTCACAAGGTGCCGCATCGCAGTGTTGGCATAACATTGGTATAAAACCCAGCTTAACGTTTGGATATTCGCCCTCCCAGTAGCGCTCAATACGTATCCATTGCATCTCCCTACCTTTAGCAAATTCATCCTCGCCAACGATAGGTAAGTTATTCTCAGCCTGGCAAGCAGTGACACACGCCTCGCAACCAGTGCAACGATCAAGATCAATACTCATGGTCCAGGCGTAATCAAACTTCTCGTAATAACCAGGCCGTCTGTATTCTCGCCAGCTTGCGAGAAAATCGTTAATAAAACTCATGTTGGTATCACCGTTATCGGAATACTGTGCAGGCTGGCAGTTTCACCCCCATCCGTATCAGATTCGGTCGTCTGAATGATCTCACGACCAAGATCCCGGGAAACCCCACCAGTCTTTACCAAATCTATCCGTTGACCAGTCGGCGTGAGCCTAACTCGGGTGGATGCCCAAGCAAGACCACCCGTCTCCGACTCCATTTGTGGAGAGAGGATCTGAATTGGGTTGACTCCACGACCGTTAGCATAGCGACCATACTCATCATGACCCTGTCCAATAGGCATCGCGATGACATTGGGCATAATCGCCGGATAAACATATACGGGCGCGGCAACTTTGCCATGTGGAGATTCGACTTCAACTACGTCCCCTTCCGTTAACCCCATCTCACTCGCGGTGGTCGGGTTCAACTCCACCCAGGAACCGTAGACAACGCTCGTCAAAGGATCGGGCACCTCCTGCATCCAAGGCAGGTTAGCGTCTCGACCATCGTTCAGAGTATTCGAAAGATAAGGATGAAAAATGAAAGGATAATTATCGCTTGATCCCGAGAACACGGGCGCTTCGACACCGACCGATTCAATTACGCTAGCATTGACAGAAGCAGGTGCAACACGCCGTGTTGTCTCTCCCCACACACCAGCTTTCAGGACGTCAGTCCAAAATGCCTCAAAACCTTCCGCCTCGGTACTACCTCTCGCATAAATACCCTGCCAACTTTCCTGAAGGTACTCTTCCATATCGGACCATGGCAACGCATCTGTGAGGCCGAGTTCTCGTGCAAGCCCTAGAATAATGTCTCCGGTTGCACGAGTATCGTACAGAGGAGAGACCACAGGCTGAGAGATAGCGCCAACGGAAAACCCTACGCCCGGCTCAGGGAAGTCATCTCCCCAACTCTCTAGATATGTGTGACTTGGTAAAATAAGGTCAGCCATCGAGGTCGTCTCATCCATGAAACTGGACAGACTGACAATAAGCGGTATCTCAGCCAGTGCCTCGCGAAATTCGGCTGCCTCGGGCAGAGTGAATACCGGGTTGGTCTGGTTCAGGATCAAAATCTCTATCTCGCCTTGACGAGCATCCTGGGCCAAATCGAGCATCGTGCTGTAGGTTGCCTGGGAAGCATTCGCTCCCCTCCCAACAACAGGTTCAGGGTTGAATACCAAGCCACCCTCTCTACCCAGATTCCCAACCAAATAGTTGAGCGCATTAACTGCGACTAGTGTGTCTACACCATTGCTGTAATTACCCGCCGCACCACCACCGATCGCAAGGCTGGGCTGTGTATCTGCGAAGGTTTCTGCCAGACGCGCTATAGTTGCCGCCGGAACACCTGTTTGTGTCGCGACCGACTCAACTGAGTATGCGGCCAGGGATGCAGCCCACTCCTCTCGATCCGAGCCCTGGTAGCCACCCTGACTTACAATATAGTTTCCAATCCCCAGAGCTAGGATACCCTCCGTCCCCGGGTTAGCGGCAATCCACTCATCGGCTGCTGCACCACTTAGTGACATCCTTGGCTCAATCTGAACAAACCGTCCCCTGATCCCATCTCGTCCTTGGCGGCTATGCCCAAAACCTAGTCCATGATGCACAGGAGATATCCAACTACCGAGATAATCAGCCCCGAAAGACAATAAAAAACGTGTATTTTTTAAGTCGTAGTAGGGCAGATGCGTCTCACCAAAAAGGCGGTCGATGGCTGCGTAAAGCGTCTGCGGGTGGGCAAAGTCGTAGTGCAGGAGACGAGATGATCCCAATTGATCTACGAATAACTCAAACAACTCAGCCAAATGGCCTCGGACACCTTTACTAAGAAAACAAATTCTATTCCCTTGACCGTCATCTCGTAACACATTCAAACGTTCTGCAAGCTGGGATATCCCCTCATCCCAGGTAATGGGTATTAACTCACCGGGTTTCCCCTCTCCAGCACGGAGAAGCGGTCCAGTCAATCTATCTGGGTTATACAGAGTATGCAGACCGGCCTGGCCCCGCACGCAAAGCCGACCCTGGCTAACAGGGTGTGCCGGATTACCCTCAATTTTTTTGGCTCGCCCTTCTCGCGTCCGAACAGAGATTCCGCAACCGGCCGAGCACATTGAACACACTGTGTTGTACCAGGTCGCAATACCTGGGCTGAACTCCTCAGGGGGAATTACATAAGGAATTAAGTGCTGTGTCGGATGCTTGATCGATTCCCTCAACATGAAGCCAGCACCTGTTCCCACACCGCCAGCTCCGACAAGTTTTAAGAAATCCCTGCGATCTATGCTTGACATCTTGCTACCTTCACTCTCGATTCACTTGTGGCAAGTCAAGCAATCAAGTCCAAACTCTACCTGGTGCTCTTTATGACACGTCAGGCACTGGCCCATCTGATTCGGCGCCATACGAGAGACGACATCCATGGTTTCAACTGGTCCGTGACATGTCTGACACTCCACTCCAGCCAATACGTGTCGTTTATGGGAAAAATAAACGAAGTCAGGCAAGTCATGGACTTTAACCCATGGTATCGGCTCCTGATTTTCCCAATACTCCAGCACCATTCTGATCTGCGGGCGCTCCGGCACAACGAGTTGATGACAACCCGCACACTTACTAACTGCGGGTACGCCAGCAGATGTAGATCTACGTGCCTCAGTGTGGCAGTACAAACATTCAATTTGGTAATCACCCGCATGAACCCTATGGCTAAAATTTATAGGCTGCTCCGGCCCTGGAGCTGGGTACAAAGTGTTGTAACTACCGGTTGTAAATGCCGCATTGGCCCAATAACCGAATATCAGCCCCACGAAAGCTACGCCGACAATTAATGCGGCTGGTTTAAGCACCCTTAGGGTAGGAACAATAGAAATAGCCATCTATTACGCACCCCGCTCCCGGTTGTCCTCAGCCAGAGAGATTAGATCCAGCCCTACCCCTCGAGCTGGCTCTTGAGCACTACCGTTACTAGCTAACCCAACGGTACCGCCAAACTTCTCACCAAATTTATGAATCAATTTAGAAACGCTCTCATTTTTAGTTGCACGAAGGTACGTGTTCGCCATCTGATGAATCGCTTGGTAAAAATAGTGATTCATATCATCAATGCTCGTATCCTTCTCCCATAGATCAATTGCCGCGATAGTCTTTTGTTCGGCATCCCACAACGACAACATCATTGACTGACAGTGCGTAGATCCAGCGTTACTCGACTCGGATGCTTCCCACACTATTCTCGTAGGAATATCATCATCGTCCAGATTGATAATAAGATTGATCTTAGCTGTTCTTGACATCAGCCCACACTCTTGATTCCATAAGAATCAGTCACCAAGGTTCTGTAACAAATGCTCAATTTCCTTATCGTTGCAGTCATGCTTGGCATCATTGTCAGCCTGGGTAGTGGTCTATTTTTCCTAGTGAAAGATCGTGGTGCTACACAACGCACCGTAAAATCACTCAGCATCCGAGTTGGCTTAGCCGTTATGTTACTTGCTCTACTGGCATTCGGTTTTGTCACAAGATTTACCATTCCTGGTGGTTAAAACCAGTAGACGAACGTAAATAGAAATAACCAGATAACATCTACAAAGTGCCAATACCAACTCGCAGCTTCAAATGCGAAATGGTTATCAGGGGTAAAGTGCCCCTTTAGCGATCGCAACAACATCACGAACAGCATTATTGTTCCCAGCGTTACATGTGCGCCGTGAAATCCCGTCAGCATAAAGAATGTTGAGCCGTAGATGCCAGACGCCAGAGTCAGCCCGAGTTCATGGTAAGCCTCTACGTATTCAATTACCTGAAAGGTCAAAAATGTAACGCCCAAAGCTAC
>DBZY01000033.1:0-271 GCA_002311835.1 Proteobacteria bacterium UBA1148
TCTCTGTACTGATCAAGTTTCCGTCTTCATCGAAATACTCTTGGAGACCGTCTTGTTTCCCGTCTCTGTAGTTTCCTCTCATATTCAATTGACCGTTTTCGTAGAAGTACTTCCAGAGACCATCTCGTTCCCCGTCTATCCAGTTTTCTCTAGTCCATAATTGACCGTTTTCGTAGAACGTCTCATAGAGACCGACTTGTACCCCGTCTATGAAGTTTGTTCTAACCTGTAATTGACCGTTTTCGTAGAACGTCTCATAGGGACCGTCCGG
>DBZY01000033.1:426-922 GCA_002311835.1 Proteobacteria bacterium UBA1148
GGAGTCGAATCTACTCCTGTGTAGGCGGGGGTTCAAATCCCATCAGAGACTAGTTCTTGTTACTTGGTGGGTTTGAATACTTGTTAGGGATTTCGGTTTTCTTCGACCAGTACTCCGTTCCTGTACGTCTTTGTCTCGATCAAGTTTCCGTCTTCGTCGAAGAACTCAACGAGACCCTCTAGTACCCCGTCTGTGTAGTTCCTCCTCTGTTCCAATTGACCGTTACTGTAAAACCACTCACTGAGACCGTCTTGTAACCCGTCTATGTAGTTTGATCTTCTGAATAACTGACCGTTTTGACCGAAATTCTCCTCAAGACCGTCTCGTTCCCCGTCTATCCAGTTTTCTCTACTACTTAATCGACCGTTTTCGTGGAAGGTCTCAAAGAGACCATCAAATTCCCCGTCTATGTAGGTTCCTCTTTCCGATAATTGACCGTTTTCGTAGAACTCTTCATAGAGACCGTCCCTTGTAACAGTCTCAACCTCAGGAATGA
>DBZY01000033.1:1129-1563 GCA_002311835.1 Proteobacteria bacterium UBA1148
TCATCTGAGGTTGGTATCTCTACTGGTTCTGTGTCCCGGGTTTTGAAAACTGGTTAAGGATTTAGGTTGTATTCGACCACTTCTCCGTTTTCCCATGTCTCTGTCTTAGTCAAGTTTCCGTCTTCGTCGAAATCCTCAAAGAGACCATCAGGTACCCCGTCTACGTAGTTTCCTCTTACATTTAATTGACCGTTCTCGTGGAAATACTCATAGAGACCGTCTAGTTCCCCGTCTATGTAGTTGGAGCTGAATTCTAATTGACCGTTCTCGTGGAAGATTTCATAGAGACCGACTTGTTCCCCGTCTTTGTAGTCTCTTCTGTATTCTAATTGACCATTTTCGTGGAACCCCTCAACAGTTCCAGTAACGAGTTCATTCGTATCTTGGTGGTACATCAGACTATTTCTTGCAACAGTCTCAACCTCAGGAATGAT
>DBZY01000033.1:1691-11611 GCA_002311835.1 Proteobacteria bacterium UBA1148
TTGAGTATCTGTGTAGTCTGTTTTATCACACATAGTCTAACTTGAACTTAGAAACCTCTGTTTTGAACTCCTTGTTTAATCTCTCCTCCCAGATATTCTTCTTCTTTAGGATGGAATGGACATGGGAGTTGGTAAAGACCTTTCCCATCACCGTCAAGATCCCTTCCTCATTTAAGATATTCGATATCCTCCGGTACCCCAACCCCCGTTCTCTCAACTCAGAGATTTTGTTATAGAGAAAGAACACATTAAAATTAAAACTCTTTTCCCATTTGGATATGTTTAAACAAAAGTAAGTGTATATAGGATGAAATAACATGAAAAGAAAAAGAATGGCGCCAATTTTAGGTATTGTTTTCGCGCTTATCGCTGCTGAGGGGTCCAATCGTGTTGGCAGCTTGGTAGCTGCCTTCGGTGGAGGTGATTCTTCATTCTACGGGCTATTTTTACTTGTCTCCATTGTCAGTGCAGGCGCTTTTCTTGGTATCTTACTTGGTAAAAGTCATAAAATAGCAAGATACGGTTTAATAGCGTTAAACGTTTTGTCTTGTATCCTCCTATTAGGAGGTCCGGCATTTTCTGTGGTTCAGCAAATTCTTTTAGGTATGGTAGTTACTTCAGTATGTCTCTTCCTGAGCAAAGAAAAACAATCCGTCACTGTTGAGTAATTTTACATGTGGGTTAATTTGTAATCTTTCGAGATAAGAATGAAGATTTTGTATATCGATATGGATGGTGTTTTGGTCGATTTCAAAAGTGGTCTTGACCAGATATCAGACTCTGACAGAGAAAAGTATGCACCCCATTTTGAAGACGTGCCTGGGATGTTTTCAAAAATGGCGCCTGTTGATGGTGCAATAGAGTCTTACAAAAAATTATCAGAGCACTTTCATGTATATATTCTCTCAACTGCTCCATGGAAAAATCCCAGTGCTTGGTCAGACAAACTTGGCTGGGTAAAAAAACACCTTGGGCATCTCGGTAAAAAAGCAGATAAAAGATTAATCCTAAGCCATCATAAAAACCTAAATAAAGGTGATTACTTGATAGATGACCGCCTAAGACATGGAGTAAGAGAGTTTGAAGGAGAGCATGTCCACTTTGGAAAAGGAAAATTTAAAGGATGGGATGAAGTAGTAGAGTATCTTCTAACTAATGCATAAAAAAGTGGGTGGATGGTGTGGTCTGATATAAGATACTTATTTATCAGTAAACGTGATTAACACTTTGAGGAGGATTAGATGGCTACATATGAGTGTTCTAAATGCGGGATGTCAGTAAATGCGACTTGTGCAAAATGTGATGCACCTCTTGTTGATGATATGTTGACATTAGATGATGGTCGTGAAGTGCAAATTTCAAAATGCCCTAATGACCACGGAAAAATAAAATCCCCGATGTGCTGTGGCGAAGATATGAGTTGTCCTGCTTAGAATTTAAAAAGCAGTTTTGAAGGCGTCTTTCATGAAGGGATTAAGATTGCTAGAGAAAGATATATTCTCATCTTTGTAAATACCTTAATCATGCTGATTACGGTGATAGGCGCAAGCATTACTCTAATCGGTCTTATTGTAGTTCCTGCAATCCTGGGAGGGTATGCAGAATCCCTAATTAGAATAAAAAGAAATCAATCTGTTGAAGTTGGAGATTTTTTACACTAGGTTTTAAAAAAAATAGATGGGTAAAATTACTCCTTGCGGCTATTGTTTATTGTGTCGGAGTTGGATTATTTTTTAAAGGGAGCAATCAAAAAATAATTTCTCGTTCAGTTTATTTGGTTGAGGTAGCATTATGAAAAAAGTCGCGTTAATTGGTTATGGATCAATTGCGAAATTAGCCTTCAAGAAGCTCGCCGAACATAACCAGCAAGGGTATGTCAAAGTCGTAGGAGTGCTTGTCCAGGGCTTCGAAGTCAACGAAACACGCACCGCCCTTGACGACAGCATCGCTGTGGTCACTGCTGTGGAAGATCTCATTAGTCTTTCACCAAATATCATCGTTGAATGTGCTGGTCAGGGTGCCGTTGCCGAATATGGCGAAGCGATATTAAAGGCAGGTATTGATTTCATGGTGATTTCTACCGGCGCACTGGCCAATGACGAGCTTCGGGACAGGCTGACGGCAATTTGCGAACAGAGTGGCGCTAAGCAGCTGATACCATCCGGTGCGGTCGCAGGGATTGATGGACTAGGGTCACATAATATCGGTGGCTTAAAAAAGGTTCGTTACACTTCTACAAAGCCGCCTTTGGCCTGGAAGGGGACACCGGCAGACGAAAATTTTAACTTGAGCAAGATTTCAAAACGCACAGTTCTTTTCACCGGTCCGGCACGCGATGTAGCGCGGTTATACCCCAAGAACGCCAATCTAGCTGCGACCGTGGCGCTTGCGGGATTAGGTATGGATCAAACAGAAGTTGAGTTAGTCGCCGATCCCGAGGGCGCTCCTCACAATGTGGGGCGTATCTATGCGGAAGGAGAATTCGGGGAATTAACCGTCGAGTGTCGCAATATCCCCTCACCTGAAAACCCAAAAACATCAGCAACAACGGCGCTTTCTATAGTCTACGCTCTGCTGAAAGACACACACACCCTCGTAATTTAGTTAGTCGTCTCGGAATTCTGCG
This sequence comes from Proteobacteria bacterium UBA1148, assembly GCA_002311835.1. GTDB lineage: Bacteria > Pseudomonadota > Gammaproteobacteria > Steroidobacterales > Rariloculaceae > UBA6522. Next base: position 4,318 of record DBZY01000033.1, read on the forward strand.
AACACTGGGGTGTGATCGGAGGGGCGTTCAAGTTTTCGTGGTTCAATGTCAATGGTGCATGCGGTGCAACGTTCGCTCATAGCATCAGAAGCCAGTATCAAATCAATTCGTAGACCCATGTTTCTCCGAAATGCCGCTACACGATAATCCCACCAACTAAAGGGGTTATCCTCCTGATCGAATAACCTGTAAGTGTCTTTAAAACCCACCGACAGTATTTCCACTAACGCTTGTCGCTCTTTTTGACTACAAAGAATCTTTCCTTCCCATTCAGATGGGTCATGAACATCGCGGTCTTCAGGCGCGATATTGAAGTCGCCCATCGCCACGATGTGTTTGTAGAGCTTCACATCCTTTTGTAGCTGAGCATTCAGTGCTCGAAGCCAGTCTAGTTTGTATTGATACTTTTCAGAATCGATGCTGCGCCCGTTGGGCACGTATAAGTTAAGAACTCTGACATCACCAAATGTGGCAGCTAAAACTCGCTTTTCTGAATCGGGAAAGCCATCCAACTCTGTCGCTATATCTTTTGCGGGCTCCCGGGATATTAAGGCGACACCGTTGTAAGTTGGTTGGCCGCTGAAGACTGTTTTATACCCCATCTCTTCAAAATCCGTCACAGGGAACTTTTCATCGACTAATTTAGTTTCCTGCAGCCCTAGCACATCGGGTTCAACACGTTGCAACCATTCGCTTACGTGTTCTAGGCGAACCCGTAAACTATTCACATTCCACGTTGCAATTTTCATGTTTCAGTCATCCTTCGAGTTGAATGCCTGTTTGGCGTAACAAAGGATCCAAGCTTGGAGCCCGGCCTCGAAATTCCTTGAATACATCCATTGCGTCACGACTTCCGCCTGTCGCAAGAATACAGTTTCGGAAATGTTTGGCGGTCTCAGGATCAAAACTACCCTTTTCTTCGAACGCAGAAAAGACATCGGCAGCTAGCACCTCGGCCCACTTGTAACTGTAGTAACCAGCAGCATAGCTTCCGCCAAAGACATGCGAGAAAGTGTTAGGGAAACGATTGAAGGATGGAACCTCCATCACAGCCACTTCCTGGCGAGTACGTGCGAGGATTTCCTCTGCCCGCGAGCCCTGATCTGGGACGTACTCGGCATGCAGCCTGAAATCGAATAATGCGAACTCAATTTGCCGAACCATTGACAGCCCAGCCTGGAAGGTTCGTGTAGCGTTTAACGTCGCGAGAGTCTCTGCCGGTAGCGGTTGTCCAGTCTGGTAGTGTCCCGAGATCCAAGGCAGTACTTCGGGTAGCCACGCGTAGTTCTCTAAGAACTGACTCGGAAGTTCCACGGCGTCCCAAGGTACCCCGTTGATGCCTGAAAGGGAGGGATAGTCGACTTCAGTAAGGAGGTGATGAAGCGTATGCCCGAATTCATGAAACAGTGTGACCACATCATCATGGGTGAGCAATGATGGGTCTGAGTCAACTGGCGGATTGAAGTTACAGACCAGATAGGCGACCGGCTGTTGGTTTAGTCCTTCTAGTTTGCACCTTACAAGACACTCGTCCATCCAGGCTCCGCCTCGTTTGTTGGGGCGCGCGAAGAAATCTGTGAAAACTCCGCCAATCGGGCTTTTGTCCTCGGCACAGACCTCATAGTACGTTACGTCTGGATGCCAAGCGTCGATACCGTAGTTGGCACGAATCTTGAGGCCAAAGAGCTTTTCCACGACTTTGAACAGTCCTTGGAGCACCCGGGGTAATGGGAAGTAAGGGCGCAACTCATCGTCAGCCAGCCCGAAACGAGTTTGTTTTAACTGCTCCGAGTAATATGCGACATTCCACGGTTCCACCGCTCTGCCTGCAAACTCTGAGAGGTCCTCAAGTTCGGCTCGAGCTACAGGTTTACTCTTCTCAGCCAAATTCTGCAGAAATTCGAAGACTTCTTCAGGCGTGCCCGCCATTTTCGTAGCTAGGGAGAATTCTGCGTAATTGTTAAAGCCCAGCAATAGAGCAGATTCATGGCGAAGACTAGCAATTTTCTCGATAAGGGGACGATTATCCCAGCGGCCTGCTTGGGGTCCCTGGTCCGATGCGCGGGTAACCCACGCTTCATAATAATGGGCACGCAGATCTTCATTTTTAGCGTGTGTGATTACTGCCAGATAAGTTGGAGGGTCGAGGGTTAGTAACCAGCCGGAGTGGCCTTGGGCTTTGGCGAGCTCCTTTGCGCGACGGAGTACCATATCCGGGATGCCGACTAGAGCTTCCTCATTTACCTCGTGGTGTTTGAAAGCATCTGTGGCATCCATCAAGTTCTGTTCAAAGGCGGCCTGGCGCTGAGAGAGTTCCATTACCAGATGCTTAAACCGAACTCTTTCTTCTTCCGGAAGAGAAACTCCGGACAGTCTGAAATCCCTGAGCGTATGAGAAAGTAGTCGCAGTTTTATCTTTTCCGCTGGATCTATATCTTGCTCAAGTTGGCTATATAGTGCGTATAGCGTTCCGTTTTGCGCCATCTCGGTGCTGAATTCAGCAATCATCGGTAGACAGTTGTTATATGCATCTCTCAGTTCAGGTGTGGACAGAACCGCGTTCAGGTGGGCGATAGGACTCCACACGCGATGGATCACGTCCTGGATCCGTTCGAGTTCCTCGGCAGACTCAAACGTGACTGCGGCAATTTTCTCGGTCTGCCTCAGCTTGGCCCGCTGTTGATCGAGTGTTTGCTGAACGGCAGCCTCTACATGCTCCGGGCGGATAAAATTGAATGCCGGCAGACCTTCGGTTTCTAAGAGAGGATTTTTCAATCTGTCTTCCAGGTAAAAGAGGGGAATCTATCACACAGAGAGCTAGATTTACTGTGGGCCCGGTAGACAGGAGTTTTCCTGATAAGCTCCGCGTCCGAGCAAGTTAGGAAATTTTTCGTGAGTGATTACGATCTCATCGTACTGGGAGGGGGAAGCGGCGGTCTGGCAACCGCGCAGCGGGCTGCTGAATATGGGGCTCGAGTCGTCGTCATTGAATGCGCTCGCCTGGGTGGTACTTGCGTCAATATGGGGTGCGTGCCGAAGAAAGTTATGTGGAATGCTGCTCAGTTAGCTCACGCGTTTGATGATGCAAGTCACTATGGTTTTAAATTCACCCGGCAAGGACATGACTGGTCAGTCTTAAAGAGAGGCCGGGACGCCTATGTAGCGCGGTTAAATGATATTTATAGGCGCAATCTGGAACGGCATTCCATAGATTGGATATGTTCGCGGGGCAGCTTTATTGGTCCGAATGAAATTGCTACAGATAACGGCGAGACATATCAAGCACCGTATATATTAATTGCAACAGGAGGTTATCCAACAGTTCCTGAGATTTCCGGGGCGGAGCTCGGTATCACTTCTGATGGGTTTTTCGAGTTGGAGCAACTGCCAGAACGTGTGGCAGTCATTGGTAGTGGATACGTTGCAGTAGAGCTTGCAGGTGTCTTAAATGCTTTGGGTAGTGATGTTGTCCAATTTCTCCGCTACGACCTTTTGCTGCGTGCGTTTGAGGAAATGTTGGGCCAACATCTCATGACACACATAAGTGGATCGGGAATTGAATTAATCACGCAAGCTGTTCCTAAGGGTGTCCATGTAGAGCGGGAATTGGTTCTAACGACCGAGGATAAGCGCGTTTTCAAAGGGTTCGACTGCCTTCTCTGGGCCATCGGTCGATCACCGAGTACTGGGGGGATAAATCTTGAGACTACGGGCGTCCAAACCGACGCGGAGGGTTATGTTGCTGTGGACGGATATCAAAACACCAATGTAGAAGGTATTTACGCTGTGGGGGACGTTACTGGCCGGGCCCAACTAACCCCTGTGGCTATTGCAGCTGGTCGGCGACTCGCCGATAGAGTGTTTGATGGCCAGGATGAGAAACGGTTGAGCTATGACAATATTCCTACCGTAATCTTTTCCCACCCACCTGTTGGAACGGTCGGGCTTTCGGAAGCGCAGGCGCGAGAGGAATACAGTAACGAGGCGGTGCGTACCTATATATCAGAGTTTGTTCCCCTGTATAACGCCTTGACAAAGATCAAGCCCAAGACAGCAATGAAACTGATAACGGTTGGTGACGAAGAGAGGGTCGTAGGGTGTCATGTGATCGGGCCTGGAGCCGATGAAATGCTTCAAGGGTTTGCTGTTGCGATATCCATGGGCGCTTCCAAATCTGATTTGGATGACACGGTCGCAATTCACCCTACCAGTGCTGAGGAACTGGTAACTATGCGGTAACGTTTTTGAGATTTAACGGTTTGTGTACTGTTGTAGCAACGGCGCGGTGTCGGGTCGTACATCCCGCCAAATAGCGAATGATTCTGCTGCCTGCTCAATCAGCATTCCCCACCCCTGCACGGCATTGCCTGCGCCGTGGTCTCGGGCCCATTGAACGAATGGTGTCTGTTTGGTGCTGTAGGCGAGGTCGTAACAGAAACTCCATGAACTCAGGCAACTGCGTGGAAACGACAAACTCTCGCCCTTTAGTCCCGCAGAGGTAGCGTTAATAATGAGGTCGAAAGATCCCATATCGCCAAGTTCATCGAATGGACACACAAAAAGGCTCCCCGTCGCGTTGAATAGCTCAACTAACTCATTCGCTTTCTCTACCGTACGATTCGCCAGCACGAGCTCAGCAAAATCCGAATCCAGCAGGGGGGGGAGAATGCCTCGCGCAGCACCGCCAGCGCCGAGGATGAGCACTCGTTTACCGTTCAGTTCCAGATGATTGTTCTGAGTTAGATCGCGTAAAAATCCAATCCCGTCTGTGTTGTCGCCACGTACTTCGGTCGTGGAAAGGAGCGACAATGTATTGACGGCATGAGCCTGCTGGGCCTCCGGTCCGAGTACACTGGAGAGCTTGAAGGCTGCTTCCTTGTGAGGAACTGTGACATTGAGGCCTTTACCTCCAGTTGCCGCAAATTTTCTAACTGCCGCCTCAAAATTCTTGGGTTCTATGGGGAGCAATTCATAAGAAATATTTTCCCCAGTTTGTTGCGCGAAAATACGGTGAATTTCCGGGGAATAACTGTGTTCTACCGGATATCCAATAACGGCATACTGATTGTTCGGCGTCTGTGTTTGTTCCATGGGCCGCTACGCATGTCAAAGGAATACTCGAAGTTTCGCCTGTTTACTGTACCTTTCCAACCTCGAAACGTCATATAAAGACGCACCCTTCTTTTGCTGCAGGATAACTAGATGAGTCGAAATGAGCCGAAACGATGCCCCTGGAGCGAGAGCGGAAACAAGGATTACCAGCGTTATCATGATGTCGAGTGGGGGGTGCCAGTACACGATGACCTAACTCATTTTGAGTTTCTTTTACTAGAGGGCGCTCAAGCGGGACTGAGTTGGGCAATTGTTTTGAAAAAACGAGAAGGTTACAGGCGAGCTTTCGCTAACTTTGACGTTGAACGGGTAGCACGGTTCAATCGCCGATCTGTTGAGCGGCTGGTCAATGATCCGCGGATTATAAGAAATGCTAAGAAAATTAAGGCTGCCCTCATAAATGCTAGGGCATTTCTCGCCGTACAGGAACAATTTGGTAGCTTTGACCGTTATGTATGGGGCTTCGTTGATGGGGTTCCCATCGTCAACCGTTGGCGCAGACAAAACCAAGTTCCGGCGACCAGCACTGAGTCAGATGCGCTCAGCAAAGATCTTAAGTCCCGGGGATTCCAATTCGTAGGCCCCACAATCATTTATGCTCATATGCAGGCGACCGGATTGATCAACGACCATCTTATGACCTGTTTTCGGCATGACCCATGTCAGAGCTTTGTACAACGCGCCACTAGTCGTCCGACAAATTGACGGCCGGGTTGGAGAGCGTCAACGTCTAAGCATTGCGCAGCAAGGCTCCTGTGCGTCCGTCTCTAATAGTTGTAGGCTGCTCAAGACCTCCTAGTGGGCCTGGCAGGATATAGTCTGTCTCAGACCTGAACTCTCGTCTGACCTGTAGGGTGTGACGTAGCGGTGGGCGACCAGAGCGGTTCGCGCTTGTAGAAACTAGTGGTCCACCCACGCGCCTACATAGTTCACAGGCTAGTGGATGTGCAGTTATTCGGACAGCCAATGTGTGACGGCCACCGCTCAGCCACTCCGGAATGCCGGGTCGTGCATCGAGCACCCAGGTGAAAGGGCCAGGCCAGCTATCGAGAACTTCCGAGCGCAAAACGCCCTCGGGCAGAATAATCAGGGGTTCAATTTGTTCGAGATTTGCAGCGATGAGCGCCAGTCCTTTTTGCCAAGAGCGCCGCTTTGCGGTGAGGAGGCGCTCCACGGCGTCCTGGCGCCCTGGCAGACATCCAAGACCATATACGGCCTCTGTCGGGTAAGCGATCAGACCACCGTTCAAGAGTATTCGTGTAGCTTTGTCCAACAGAATAGGTGACACAGAAACGAGGCCTGCTTTTGCGTGATTAAGGGTTGAGTTTAGCTGTCTTTGGTAGGAGCCTCGACTGGAGTAGCCTCAACTGAGGCACTCGGATGGCTGGTCAGCTCTTTATCGTTCTGAATTTTCTTAGAGGCTTTCTTTCCCCGGGACTTTTTACGGGCACTTTTCTTGCGTGGTTTTTTCTTACTCGCAGCTGAACGCTTCGTAGCAGCCGGTTTTTTCTTTCCACCAGCTTTCTTAGCTCCGCGCCGACCCCCGCGTTCAGGTGCTGCATCAATCATTGCCTTGCATTCGTCAAGAGTCAGCTTCTCCGCTCTTGCTCGTGTTGCTTCGGTTTCCTTATCTTTCGGAACTTCCTTGTCTTTGGGCACCCTCGCATTCTTTTTTCCGTCAGTTACGTAGGGCCCATAGCGTCCATCTAAGATCCGAATTCCCGCGTCGGGAAAATCTTGAATAAGGCGCTTAGCATCCAGAATCTTTTTTTCTTCAATAAGTTCCAGCGCGCGCGGCAAAGCAATCGTATAAGGGTCATCTTCTCGAATCGATACGAATTTGTTTCCGTATCGCACGTACGGTCCAAACCGTCCGATGCTGGCTGACACAAGATCTCCGTCAGGCGTTGAGCCTAATTGTCTGGGCAATTTGAATAGATCTAGAGCTTCTTCACGGGTGATGGTGTCCATTTTCTGACCTGGACGAAGACCCGCAAATAAAGGTTTTTCTTCGTCATCTTTCGTGCCAATCTGAATGACTGGACCGTAGCGGGCCATTCTCACGGTCATCGGTCGACCGCTTTTGGGATCATCGCCCAATTTCCTCGACATTGATGCTTCTTCCCGGGTAACAGAAGTTGCAGTGTGTTCTATGAGATCACTAAATGGCTTCCAGAAATCT
>DBZY01000033.1:11701-12919 GCA_002311835.1 Proteobacteria bacterium UBA1148
AGGACTTTACCGACATCAGTGGGTATAAATCGCCGACTCTCCATTTCCACATACTCACGATCACGTAGTGTGGATATGGTAGAGGCGTACGTTGAGGGCCGACCGATACCAAATTCCTCCAGCGCTTTGACCAGTGTGGCTTCTGAATAGCGTGGTGGTGGTTCGGTAAAGTGTTGTTCACTGACTAACTCTCTCAGTTCGAGTCGATCACCCTCCTTAAGAGGTGGCAGCACACGATCCTGATCATCATGAGGCGTAGTATCATCCGTGCCTTCCTGGTAGATGATCATATAGCCAGGTTTAACTAGCACCGAGCCCGTTGCACGAAAGCTGATACTCCCTGCATGAGATTTTTCTGCGTTGAGGTTTAATCCTACGGTATCGAAAATCGCAGGAGTCATCTGACAAGCAATGGTGCGCTTCCAAATTAACTCGTAGAGTCGGTACTGATCTGAATTCAATCGACTTCTAAGTTCAGCGGGAGTCCGAGCCGCCGCCGTAGGGCGTACCGCTTCGTGTGCTTCCTGAGCATTCCTCGCTTTGGTTATATAGGTTCGTGGCTTATCCGGTAGACTTTCATTCCCATAACGATCCTGGATCAGGGCTCGAATTTCGGCTATTGCGTCAGCGGCCAATGTCACCGAGTCTGTTCTCATATAGGTAATCAGGCCCACCGATTCATCGCCAACATCTATTCCCTCATAGAGGCGCTGAGCCGTAATCATGGTTTTTTGTGCACTGAACCCGAGTTTGCGCGATGCTTCTTGTTGCAAAGTAGATGTTGTGAATGGCGCAGCGGGGTTGCGTCTTCGCTGCTTCTTATCCACTTTGCCTACTGTGAGCACCCCATCAGCTGCTTCTTTGATAACCTGTTCTACTTCCCGGACGGTTCTCTCATTCGTGAATGAGAATTGAATAATTTTCTCGCCGCGATATATTGCAAGCCGAGCGTTAACAACTTCCTTATCATGCTCAGCTATAGCGCCGATGCTCCAGTATTCCCTGGGGTTAAAGGCGGAGATCTCGTCCTCGCGCTCTACGATGAGGCGGAGTGCAGGGCTCTGCACCCTTCCGGCGGAGCGTGCCCCCGGTACTTTCTTCCATAGCAGAGGAGACAGATGAAAGCCGTACAGATTATCTAGCGCACGACGGGCTTGTTGAGCATTGATCAAATGTTCGGAAAGTTCCCGTGGATTATTAAGCGCATCCCGAATAGCT
>DBZY01000033.1:13006-25518 GCA_002311835.1 Proteobacteria bacterium UBA1148
TATTCTTCTCGATGATCTGATACTTCATTGCGAAGTTTTGATCAGGATCTACAGCATCTCCCTTGGGAACCAGGTCGCGTACGTGTCCGTAAGAGGCAAGCACCTGAAAGTCTTCGCCAAGATACTTCTCTATGGTTCTCGCCTTGGCGGGGGATTCAACTATGACGAGGTTCTTACTCATAGTACCGCGACGGCTATAGACGTTTATCTCAACCGGATAGACCGTGAAACATGGATATTAGTGAAGCCAGCCCGGATCGTCTGCGAAAACCAGATTCTCCATTCGTGCATAAGCTTCTTCCTGGCCGGGTTGGCTAAACAAGACCATCATAACTACCCACTTTATTTGCTCAATGCCGATGTCTTCTGTGTCCAACGCGAGAAGACGGTCGATAACGAGTTCACGTTTGGCTGGTGTCAGGATACCAACTTGTTCTAGATGAAGCAGGTACCCTCTGCACTGCGAGTCCAAGCGCCCCTGCTCGAGTTGATCATAAACCCTGACCGTTGTGGGGCGGGGGCTTGATGGCTCAGGTTCGTCGACGTTAAGGCTATCCAACCAGTCCAACGCCCTATCGATCTCTCGGCCCCGGAAGCCGGCTAGCTCAAGTTCCTCCCTAAGCACATTACGATCCGGTTCGGACTCGTCTTCGCTGTCCACAAAAGACTCAAACAGATACATAAGCACATCAAGAACATTTTCCTTCATGGGATCCTCTTTGACGGGAGAGAGTAGCGTCCGCCGGGCAATGTTTCGACTAAACTCTCCATTTCCAGAGGCAGGAGCATGGAGGAAAGCATTGCCGCCGTCAATCAGACGTTTGATCGAAACTGTAATGTCACTAATGGCTGTCTGCGAGGGAGCGCATAAATCTCTGAGATTTATGCGCTTAGATCCGAAGGGCTTGAATCCAATAGCTATAAGTAGTTTCTTGCAACTTGATTGTCTGTTACATCAGTGGAAAAAACTGGTAACTCCACGTACAGTCAGAGATTCAAGTTAGCTCAACGAGCCACATATGAAACTCCCAGCAAATCACAATGGCACTTCTCCAAATCCTTGAGTACCCGGACCCGCGCTTGCGGATTCGTGCAAAGCCCGTCACAAAAGTTGACGCCGAGATTCAGCGACTTATCTCCGATATGTTGGAGACTATGTACGATGCACCCGGCATTGGGCTAGCCGCTACCCAGGTCAATGCTCACAAACGGGTTTTGGTCATCGATATTTCCGAAAGTCGTGATCAACCTCTGTGCTTGGTTAATCCGGAAATACTCAGTGCGGAGAGGGACGTTAGATACGAAGAGGGATGTCTTTCGGTGCCCGGTGTTTTTGGGGAAGTTAGTAGGGCAGAACACATAGAGGTTAGGGCGCTTGACGAGAATGGCAAGCCAATCACATTGGATGTGGAGGGGTTGCTTGCTATATGCATTCAACACGAGATGGACCACTTAGAAGGAAAGCTATTTGTGGACTATTTATCCGATCTAAAGCGTGATCGCCTGAAAAAGAAACTCTTGAAAAAGGCCAAGCGTGGGTCGACGCAAGAAGATACTGCGTCCCCTAGGATCTCGGCCCCGATCATCTAATCTTTAAGTGACTCCCACCTGGGATGAGCTCAGCATCAAGAATCGTTTTTGCCGGCACACCGGATTTTGCGGTGCCATTTCTTCGTGTGCTGCTATCCACAGGCGTGGATGTTCCCGTGGTGCTAACACAGCCCGACCGACCTGTTGGGCGAGGACGTAAGCTAGCGCAGAGTCCCGTAAAACGGGAAGCTTTAGCATATGGGCTTGAGGTTTGCCAGCCCGCTGAGCTCACGACCGGTGCTCTGGGAAAGTTTAGGAAAACGGCTCCCGATCTGTTGGTTGTCGTTGCGTATGGACTATTGCTTCCTTCCTGGTTGATCGACTGGCCGAGTCTAGGCGCAATTAACGTACATGCTTCCCTATTGCCGCGTTGGCGTGGTGCGGCGCCTATCCAGCACGCCATTCTTGCCGGTGACACTGAAACTGGGGCGTGTGTTATGAAAATTGACTCGGGGCTCGACACTGGTCCTGTCTACAGCTGTCGCTCGTTAGCCATCGGCCCTGAGGAAAACGCTGGCGCCCTTCACGGTCGACTGGCTCAGTTAGGTAGTGAGCTTCTTCGGGATTCTCTACCGCAGATCTTGGAAAATACCCTATCTCCGGTACCTCAGAATAATGTGGGAGCCACGTACGCACCCAAGATTGGAAAGGAGGATGCACTACTGAATTGGAGGCAGAGCGCGATGGAGCTGGCACGTCGCGTGCGAGCCTTTAATCCATGGCCGGTCAGCGAGACCGTTACTGACGATGGTAAACGTGTTCGTGTCTGGGAAGCGGTTGTTCTAAAAGAGGCGTGTATCGAATCTCCTGGTACCGTTATTGCGGCGAACAAGCAGGGAATAAACGTTGCTACGGGTGAGGGAGTCCTTCGCATTCTCAGTTTGCAGCAGCCTGGCGGAAACGTGATGAAAGCCCAGGCCTATCTAAACGCACACTCACTGAAAGGCACCGTATTTGTTTGCTGAGCAACGGCCAAACACGCCTGCGCAAGGGGTGAGCGCTCGCTCGCTCGCTGCACAGATCACCGCAAACGTGGTGCGAAACGGCCTTTCCTTGGAAGTGGCGTTTCAGGAATCTGCTCAACCAGCTTTGCGGGACGCATCTTTAGTGCGAGCTTTATGCTATGGAGTTCTTCGTTGGCACCACCTCTTGCAGTGGCAGGCAGATGAGCTACTGACGCGGCCTTTAAAACGCAGTGACGTGGAGCTGGCCGCCCTTATTCGCATAGGACTTTATCAGCTGCAGTGGCTGCGTGTTCCGGATCACGCGGCGGTGTCAGCGACGGTGTCTGCTGCTGATTCGCTTGGCAAAACTAACGCAAAAGGTCTTGTCAATGCGGTGTTACGCCGGTTTATTCGTGACCGCGAGAGATTGGCCCAACAGATAATTAAGGTTCCAGAGGCAGCGATGAGTCACCCTAGCTGGATGCTCGCTAAGGTGAAAGAGGATTGGCCAGAAGAGTGGCTGGACATCATTAATGCCAACAACGGGCCACCACCGATGTGGTTGAGAGTCAATGCTAGGCGAGGGACCCGAGAGAGGTACCTAGCCAGTCTGGGCGCTGCAGGGGTGACCGCCCAGCCTTTAAGCGGGCCTTCAAGCGCAATCTTATTAGGTAAGCCCCAGGCAATGAGCACGCTGCCGGGCTTCACTGATGGTGAAGTATCTGTGCAGGATGCGGCAGCTCAGCTTGCGGTGGGATTTCTCGCCCTTGAACCCGGACAACGAGTCCTGGATGCTTGTGCGGCACCTGGGGGAAAGAGCGCCCATATTCTGGAGTCACGCACAGACATTAGCGAATTGGTAGCTTTGGACAGAGACTCTGATCGTCTTGCGGTGATGAGTGCGGAATTTGAACGCTTGAAGCTTGAGGGTACAGTAGTTCACGGTGACGCTACCCATCCTGCAGAGTGGTGGGATGGCCAGCTTTTTGACCGGATTCTCCTTGACGCACCTTGTAGCGCCCTGGGCGTCATCCGCCGACATCCAGATATCAAAGTATTACGGCGCCCTGGGGATATTGCACAAGTGTTGATAAATCAACGAGCCTTGCTCAAAGCGCTGTGGAAGTTGCTTACTCCAGGAGGTCGGCTGGTGTACTCAACTTGCACGATACTGAAAGAGGAGAATCAACATCAGATTCAGTGGTTTTTGGAGGAGACTCCCACGGCTCGACCGCCAACCTCGCAAGCCTGGAGCTCCCGGCAGATCCTGCCTGGGGAGGTTAATATGGATGGGTTCTATTATGCTTGCATTGAGAAGGCGAGATAATCAGGTATTTCGTGTAATGAAGCGGCAGAGATAAAGTGTTTTTTAGGATGTCTAATTTTAATAGTTGTGTTCATCAGTTAACGATGGGACTTGTCTTTGTGCTATGGCAACAAGGTATCCATGCACAGGATGAGGATCCAGGTAGTTTTCTTGTATCTGCTCCAGGGTTTGGTGTCCGTTCAGCAAGCATCACGATGGAATCTGGGATCTATTATCTCGATACGTGGGTAGAGTATAGACTTTCAGCAGATGCGCGTGAGGCATTGGATGCGGGCGTACCGTTAACTATCCATTTGGAAGTGGAGTTCATCAATCCCAGATGGTACTGGACTGATGAAAATGTTGGTGACCTTAGACAGAGCTATCAGCTTCAATATCACGCTTTAAGCGAGCGATACATAGTTTTGAATCTAAATAGTGGAGAACAGAATACGTACGCCACCCTGTTTCCCGCACTGAACGGTCTGGGGCGAATCACCGGTTTGCCACTTATCGACTCATCTTTGCTAAATTCGGATGAAAGCTATGATGTTCGAGTGCGCGCTGTCCTAAGCACAGAAGATTTTCCAGGTCCCCTCCGCTTCCTTGCATTTTGGCGTCGTGATTGGTCGATGAGGAGCGATTGGTTTAGATGGCAGCTGGGCGACTAAAAAGGACGATCAATGTTCTAGCCGTTATCGCAAGCGCACTGCTTTGGCTAACCGCTCTTATATGGTTTGCGCAGACCGCTCAAAATTCTGAGGCTCTATCGCGCCTACAGAATGGAATACTGCTATTCAGTTTTATTGGTATTGTGATTTTGCTGCTTCTGATCGTAGCAAACTTAACACAGCTTGTTCGTGACTACCGTAACCATGTACCGGGCGCGCGTCTTAAGGCACGTATGGTTGTGTTGTTGGTTTCTCTGACGGTAGTTCCTTTATTGGTCGTGTACACTTTTTCATTGCAGTTTATAAATCGTGGGATTGATAGCTGGTTTAGTGTTGAGGTTGAGGAAGGGTTAGAGACCGCGCTGGAACTTAGCCGAAGCGCTCTTAATGTACAGATGAGAGAGAATCTGGCTGACGTGCGCAGCATGGCACAGCGGATTGAGACGGGCGGGCGGACAAATATTGTGGGCGAGTTGGGCGAGTTGAGGCGCGTCAGTGATGCCGTCGAATTAACGATTTTCACGATGGGCAACGATCAGATACTCGCGACCAGCGCGGAGAATCCCTTTCCAGCTGTCCCGCAGTTTCCTAGTGATGAATTGATTTTCCAACTCCGCCAGGGCGGAGGGGGTTCTTACGTAAGTCTTGAGCCTCTTGCAGACGGGGGACTCGAGATAATCGCAGCGACTAACCTCATGGCCGGCACACTTGTAGGTGAGCCAGATATACTGTTGGCTACCTTCCCTGTGGAGCCGCAGTTGAGCGAATTGGCAAGGAGAGCAGAGGCTAGCTATGACCAATACGCAGAGCTCGCATTTCTCCGTACACCGCTGAAAACCAGTCTTACAGCAACGCTGAGCATTGTGTTGTTGACCGGACTACTAGCAGCAGTCTACGGAGCCTTTTTCTCGGCCCGTCGGTTTGTGCTTCCCATCCAACAACTTATGGCCGGTACGCAGGCAGTGGCACGCGGGGATTTCGACACGCGTGTACCCATACCAGCTCGTGATGAAATTGGGTTCTTGATTAACTCCTTCAATGATATGACCAAGCGACTAGCCACAGCTCACGAAGAAGCTCGCGACAGTCAGCAGCAAGTGGAAAGCGAACGTGGAAAGCTCGAAACAATTTTGGCAAGGCTCTCGACGGGAGTGATTTCACTGGAAACTGACATGCGAATACGTACCGCCAATCAAGCGGCGAGCGCTATTCTCGGCTCAGATCTTGAGATTCATTTGGGTGAGTCTTTGGTTAATCTTGCGGAGAATCAGCCTCTGTTGTCTCAGTTTGTTTCTGTATCGCAGTCTCATCTAGAACGTGGTGAAAGCGACTGGCGAGAACAAATTGTATTGCACAGTGAAGTTGGTCGACGTGTTCTAATGTGCGCTTGTGTAGCATTGCCCGGAGAGCATGATGAGCCGGGGGGTTATGTTGTTGTGTTTGACGACATTACAGCGCTCCTACAGGCGCAGCGCGATGCGGCTTGGGGTGAGGTTGCAAGGCGTTTGGCACACGAGATCAAAAACCCATTGACGCCTATCCAGCTATCAGCAGAACGTCTGCGTCGTCGTTATCTATCCTCCCCCACAACGGACTCAGAGTTTCTTGATAAGGCGACCCACACCATTATCCAGCAAGTCGAGGCAATGAAGGAAATGGTGAATGCTTTCAGTGAATATGCTCGGACTCCCGATATGGAGTTAACTGAATTCAATCTCAACGACGTAATTTCTGAAGTTGCGGAGCTCTACCACCACGAATTACCCCTAGCTCTAGAATTGAGTCTAGAAACCCTTCCACCAGTCAAAGCAGACGCTGGGCGCATGCGGCAAGTTTTCCACAACCTAATCCGAAATGCTCTTGAGGCGATGGGTCATAGTGATGACCAACAACTGAAAATATCAACTCGTCACACACATGATGATGGTATGGGGTTCATCGCAATAAGGGTGGAAGATAATGGCCCTGGATTTTTAGAAGAAATTGTTGAAGAGGCCTTTGATCCCTACGTTACTAGTAAGCTAAAGGGCACTGGCCTCGGTTTAGCCATCGTAAAGAAGCTGGTGGAAGAACACGATGGGCAGATTACGGTGCGAAACCGGAAACAAGGGGGAGCCGTGATTAGCATACTGCTGCCCACAACAAGAAAGGCGGAAGACAAATTGTTGTTTAGCGAACACCGTCGTGATGAAAGGAGAGAACGCGCATGAGTAATGCGCGAGTTCTGGTCGTCGATGACGAATCCAACATTCGTTTGCTCCTTGAAGAGATCCTCAGCGAAGAGGGGTATGAGGTAACGACGGCAGAGGATGCTGCTGTTGCAAGAACCGCTAAAAAAAATCAGGACTTCGACCTAATTCTGTTGGATATTTGGATGCCCGATACGGATGGGATCTCCCTATTAAAGGAGTGGTCCGAACAGGGGGAGCTCGAACCAGTCGTTATGATGTCTGGACATGGAACGGTGGATGCTGCTGTTGAAGCTACCCGACTTGGTGCGCTTGATTTCATCGAAAAGCCGGTCTCCTTAGCGAAATTGTTGCGCACCGTCGAAAAAGCGTTGGAGCAGAGGCGGGCTGCTGAACCACGGCGCAGCCTAGTAACGCCAATGCCAGCCCCAGTTGGGAAGAGTGACACTATACGATCCTTGCGGGACCAAGTTACCAGAATTGCCCGATACGACGCTCACACACTATTGGCTGGCGAACCCGGGAGTGGGAGAGAGGCGCATGCGAGGCACCTGGCAAGTCTCAGCAGCCGTTCTGCAGGGCCCTTTGTCGTTGCAAGCGGCGATAACGGAACGACTGCATTCCTCGGCGACGGTCAAGAGCCGGGAGCTTTAGAACGAGCAAGCGGAGGAATTCTTTTTATTGATGAAATATGCAGCGTGTCTGCGGGTACTGAGCAAATGTTGCTGGAGGTGCTAGAGAAAGAACGGTACCGACCGATCGGTAGCAGTACGGACCGTGATCTTAACGTGCGGTTTCTATCGAGTGCCCCACCGGGGTTCGAGCAAGATATGAACGATTTCCGGAGAGAGCTGTTGTCCCGTCTCAGTATCGTTGTGATTCGTGTGCCGCCGTTGCGTGAGTATTTGGAGGATATACCAGAGTTATTGCGCTACTACGTTGACTTGCTGGTTGATTCAGAGAATCTACCATTTAGGAGATTTAGTGTCGCGGCACAGAACAGGCTCCGTAATTACCCCTGGCCCGGTAACATCCTTGAGCTGAAGAACATGGCGAGTCGGCTTTTGATTATTGGCGCGGAAGAAGAAATTACGCTAGAAGAGGTTGAGGGACAGCTTACCCCAGGAGCTTCAATAGACGAGCCTCTTGTGAAACAGGATCTACTTTCAATGCCTTTGCGAGAAGCGAGAGAGCATTTTGAGCGGGCGTATCTTCGCCAGCAGCTGATCCTGTGCGATGGTAAAGTGGGCCGACTGGCCGAACGGATCGGAATGGAGAGAACCCATCTTTACCGAAAACTTAATGCTCTGGGAGTCGATTTCCGCCAGGTATCAGCTGACGAGTAACAGGCATTAATCGTCGGCCGTGAGGTGGTCTATTTCTCCGGCTATGAATGTGCCATTGGCTTCGAAGCGCAGCATAGTAGTCCCAAAAGTTTTTTCCGTCAGATCTCTGATGAGCTTGTAAGCCTGTCGATCAGGGTCCCAGACGAGGCCGTCGACGCGGCTCTGCAGTGCAGAGTCGATTCGTCCGCTGAGGAAGGCCCCTTCCTGATCAATCCTCACCGTTAAGATTGGTGCCCAGCCAGTAATGCCACTAATGCTCACACCGACATGCGTTATGAAGTTCCCAAGGCTGTAAGCAATCAGCCGTCCGTTGTACAGCTCTAATGCTCTTGGTACGTGAGGACCATGTCCCAGTATCAAGTCAGCACCCGCATCGACGGCAGCGTGTGAGAATCGCACAACCTCTCCTCGAGTTTCTCCAAAGTAGAACTCCTCCTCAAAAGGGAGGTTTGTAGCGGTGGGACCTTCCGCACCACCATGAAAAGAGACGACAACAATGTCATGGGTTGATGACAATCGCAGGATTTCTTGTTCGGCAGTCGGAATGTCATTTAAGAGATAGGACTTCCGCGTAGGGGAGAAGGCGATGAACGCGATGGTGAGATCATTTTGTTTCCACATTGCGATATCGCCGCGTCTACCAGAATGTCTGAGGTTATATTGATCAAGAACTGCCATTGAGGCTGTCCGGCCTTCTTCGCCGAAGTCCCGCGTATGGTTATTGGCTAGGCTGAGAACGTCGAAACCTGCATCCCTAAGATAGGCGGTGTAACGGGGGGGTGAGCGGAACAGAAAGCAGACATCCGGAGTTGAACAGGTTTTTTGAGGGATCCCCCCAGCCATGATGACGCCTTCTAGATTGCCAAACGTAATGTCGGCCGCCCTGAGAATTGGATTTACAAGCTCTAGGAAATGAGCTCCATCGTTAACCGGCAGTCGGTCATCCGGATAGTCGGTACCAAGCATGATATCACCGACACCCGTAATAGTTAGGGTCTGAGAAAGAGTTCCACCCGTTGGGAGGACTAGTGATAGAACAAATATTAGTAGGCGCCCCATTTTGATGCCTAATTAGGTACCTTTATAAGGAGAGATTCTATTTGGGCGTTCCAAAGCTGCCTTCTCACTTCGTTTAGTTCATCCAGGTCGCTGGTGGGGCCAATGCGTACGCGATGAAAGTTATCTGCATCGATGGTGACTTTCTGAATACTGGACTGTATACCGAGAACTTCCAGAGTCTCCTTCATTTGCTCAGCATCTGTAGACTCTCTGAAGGAACCAGCCTGTAAAACGTACCTACCTGGTTCTTCCACAGCACGCGTTGCGCGGTCAATTCTCGCCTCAGATTCTACTTCAGGAATTACAACTTCAAACTTTGGCAAAATTTCGTAGAAATCAAAACGTGTCGCGGGATGCGTCGCCGTCACGATTTCAGGGGCGGGTTCTATTCGACTTTGGGATGGTGTGGGGATCGCCGACGTAGGTGTGGTAGGCAAATTGAGCTCTCCTCTATCACCCATATAAATTATTGTAGATACGATCAAGCCAAGACTGAAGCCACACAACATCCATACCCACCTAGCCGTATCCGACGGAATGGCCTTGGTAGCTATTTTCTTTAGTACATTCATGGAACACTCTTACATATTGTCGGGGGTAGTGACTCCAAGCAGTGTTAGCCCATTATGCAGAACCTGGCGCGTTCCGAGAGCTAGGGTGATCCGCGCATTACGAAGTTTTGCGTCCTCGACAAGCACTCTATGCGCGTTGTAATACGAGTGGAAATTTGCTGATAGACCGCGCAAATACTGTAGGAGGTGTTGTGGTGCACGGTTCACGGCGGCAAGCTGAAGTACTTCAGGATATCGACTCAAGGATACTAGTAAAGTGTGCTCCGCCTCCTCCGTGAGGCACGTCAACTCCGGCATATCACTATGTTCTACCCTAAATCCTTCTTCTTCCATTTTCCTCAATAGGCTAGCCACCCGTGCGTGTGCGTATTGCACATAGTAAACGGGATTATCGTTAGATCGTGCTTTCGCAAGATCGAGATCAAAATCTAAATGCTGGTCATTGGAACGTGATACGTAGAAGAATCGTGCGGCGTCATTTCCAACTTCGGTACGAAGTTGACGTAGCGTCACATACTCTCCGGACCGGGTTGACATCTGAACTTTCTCGCGTCCGCGATACAAAGTCACGAACTGGACTAGCCTGACTTCGAGAGAATCACCTGGTTCACTCATTGCTTCAAGCCCAGCGCGCACTCTTGCGACGTAGCCGTGGTGATCAGCGCCGAGCACGTCTAGAAGAAGGTCAAACCCACGTTCCCGCTTCTCAAAGTGATACGCGATATCAGAAGCAAAATAAGTTTTTGCCCCGTTCGCTCGAACAACTACTCGGTCTTTTTCATCACCGTACTCCGTTGCTTTGAACCAAGTAGCGCCATCGCGAACATCAAGCATTTTCTGCTCTTCTAGGCGTTTTAAAGCTCGATCGATTGCACCACCTTCAGTGAGACTGTGCTCGGAATACCATCGCTGGGGGTGAACACCGAATTCGGCCAGGTCGTCTTTGATGTCAGTAAGCACGCTGCTTAGAGCTTCCTTAAGAAGAGCAGAAAATTTTTCTTGTCCCAGCATTTCTTTTGCTTTTGCTATGAGCAGGTCAAGAAGTTTTTCGCTATCAGCTGAGTCAGCGTGGAGTAGTTTAGATAGACCAGTATGGTCGGTAATTACAAACTTCTCTCCTAGAGTGGTCTGTACTTTTTGTGCAATTTCCCTGACATAGTCACCCTGATAAGCATTTGCTGGGAAGCGAAGGTCTAAGCCGAGCAATTGGAGATACCTTAGCCATACGCTGACCGTAAGGATATCCATTTGCCTCCCTGCATCGTTGACATAGTACTCTTCATGAACATCGTGGCCTGTTGCCCGCAGTAAGTTGGCTAGGGATGCTCCATAGGCCGCATGACGCCCGTGACCAACGTGGAGCGGTCCAGTTGGGTTGGCTGATACGTACTCCAACAAAACGCGCTGGCCCTTGCCAATGTTTGAGCAACCGTACATTGAACCCGCCTCGAGAATTTTGGTGAGTTCTCGTTGATAGGCTTTCGACGTTAGCGTTAAATTAATGAAACCGGGCCCTGCAATCTGCACGTTGGCGATCAGAGCAGACTTGGGGATAAACGCTAAGAGTGTGGTGGCGATCTCTCGAGGCGGGTTCCCTAGGTCCTTGGAGAGCCTAAGTGCAATATTGCTCGTAAAGTCTCCGTGTTTAGGATCGCGTGTACGCTCCAACCGTGGGTCTAAATCATAAGCGTCCGTGAACCCACGTTCAGCAGCAAAGTGTGCTAGAGCCTCTTTAAGTAGATTATCGATTTGAGCGCGCAAAGGAGTGAGTCAAATGTTGCGATGCTGAGATTCTACTTGAAACTATAACTCGCTCGGGTCCACATCAATGGACCATCGTACACGCCTGGCTTCAGGCCAGACTCGGACCAGTGGCAATAACTCGCGAATCAGATCATGAAGCGGCGATCTGTGGGCACTCTGAAAGAGCAATTGAGCTCGATATCGACCGCCACGCTTCTCCATACTAGGTGATGCGGGGCCGAGGATTGTGATGTTCGAGGCAATGCGTCGAGCCGCGGTAGCGATGCGTTCCAGAAGATTGTATGCCGGCTCTCGCCGCCCAGCCTCGGCTCGCCAGACAATCAGGTGGGAGAAGGGGGGCCAGGCCGCGACTTTTCGTTCTTCCAGAGCAAGTTTGCCGAACGCGTCGTAGTCTTGTGCCGCTAAACGGGCAAGTAGCGGATGTTCCGGATAGTAACTCTGAATCAAGACTTCTCCTGGCCGATCCCGCCTGCCCGCTCTTCCAGCAACTTGTAGTAGGATCTGAGCTAATCGTTCACTGCTGCGAAAGTTGGTTCCGAAAAGGCCTTGATCTGCGCTGAGAACACCAACGAGCGTCACGCGCGGAAAATCGTGGCCTTTTACGAGCATCTGGGTACCTACTAAAATTTGTGTATCGCCGTGCTCGACTTCCGCAAGTACAGCTTCAATACTTCCCTTACGAGAGGCTATATCTCGGTCTAATCGCGCGATGCGAGCCTTCGGAAATAATACACGAAGCTCATCGGTGACTCTTTGGGTACCAGCGCCAACGGCTATTCGTTCAGATCCGCAGATTCCGCACGCCCAGCTGAGCGGACGTGTTCGACCGCAATGATGACATCGAAGGTGTCCGATGGAGGGGTGCAAAGTTAGCCGCGCATCACAGCGATCGCATTCCTCGACAACCCCGCATTTTGTGCATAATAGAACTGGCGCAAAACCACGACGGTTGAGAAACAATATAACCTGGCAATCCTCTGACAGGTGTCGTTCGATGGCTGATATCAGAGGTGTAGAAAGATCATGGTGACTTGCATGGTGATTCATATCGATTATTCGAATTTCAGGATC
>DBZY01000033.1:25646-36516 GCA_002311835.1 Proteobacteria bacterium UBA1148
ACGTCGTGTTCTTCATCAACAATAATCAACCCAGCATCGACCAACGGGGCGAATATGGCGGAGCGTGTGCCGACGATGACTTTAGCAACACCTGTTCGCGCATTTTGCCACGCTCTTAGCCTTTCGCCTGCTGGGAGACCAGAATGCATTACGGCAAGGCCGAGACCAAAGCGATTTTCCAACCTATTTACGAGCTGAGGGGTCAGACCGATTTCAGGTACCAGCAACAAGCTCTGGCAGCCGACTTCGAGTTGCTTTGAGATCAGCCGCATGTACACCTCTGTTTTGCCGCTACCTGTCACACCTTGGAGCAAAAATGCTTGGTAACCCGCGCTCGCGCTGGCAATAATGGTTAGACACTGTTGCTGTTCCCTGGTCAGTTCGGGCATCGGGTGCGCGGGTTCCGTGGCGAGCGGTGGCGTAAAAACCGGCCGCCTCGATTGGATCCATCCTTTTGCTGCTAAACGTTTCAGGACTTCACGTTTAAGATCTGCATCGCGAAGTTCTCGAGTGCTCGCAGAACCAGTGCGCTGGAGTAGTTCAAGGACCTCGGCTTGCCGCTTACCGCGCCGCCGCAGGGCCTCGACATTCTGAACTTGACCCGTCTCCGTCAGTTCCCACATCTGCTCTTGTTGCTCTAGAGGACTTTTCCCTCGGCGGAGGAGTACTGGTAACGCCTGATTCAAAACCTCCCCAATAGGATGGTGATAGTAGTCCGCACACCACTGGAGCAACCCTAGAAGCTCATTGTCAAGGACGGGAGCTTCATCTAGAACATCGACAACGTTTTTTATTTTGCTCGAGCCAATGTCCGTCTTGGTAGGGTGGTCAACTACGATGCCGATCCGCGTTCTGGCGCCCAGTGAAACGCGCACACGGCAGCCTCGGGCAGGCAGGGGGCCAGGCCCCGGCCAGCGATAGTCAAAGGCACCAGCAAGGGGCACAGGGAGTGCGACTCGGAGTAATCCGGGCATTTCCGTCATTGCGGGCACAGCATCTCGACCCCCAGTGCGACGGTTCGGGGGGCAGGAAATGTATATAAATTATTTTTAATCAACATGTTAGGATTATTTAAGGTTAAAGATCTCCGTTTCGTAGGCATTGTGTGAGCAATTTTTTTGCTAGTCAGGGAGTTAATAAGACGAATAGTGTCAACAAAGAGCCCCGTTGGGCGTTATCTTGTGCGATGAGGGTAGGGCGCGTCGATAGGGAATGAAGATTTATCATAGAATTTGTCTGAACTGCTGCCGGGAGCGTACCTGATGGCACTAGCAGTATTAAAGCAGCCGCTATGTCTACTAAGTGAGGAAGGAAAGCTGGGTTCGGAGATTGAAATGGACGCTTTCCTCCGCGATGTGCAAACGCGGGCATACCGGATTACGCCGACGAAGCACTGGACATAGTCCAAGATACGATGAAATTCCCCACCGGGCGTTACGCCAATTTGGTTGCAATCCGTGCCTAAATTCACCGGGGTGCTGAGAAAATACGACCACGCAAGCCCCAACTGTTCAGGTATACTTGCGCCCGCCAAATCGGCAGACTTCGACTACATTGAGCAACATTATAAACAGTTGCAGCATTGTGGCTCGGTGGTGTCTTGCGATCGGAGATCAAACTGAGCGCTAACCCGACTAGTGAAAAAAGGAAGTGAACATGCAGATTGGCGTCCCTAGGGAACTGCATCCCGACGAACATCGTGTTGCCATAATTCCCGCCGACGCAAAGAAACTTGTGAAAGCAGGCGCCGAGGTCGTGGTCGAAGCCGATGTAGGCGTTGGTTCTGGGTTCGGTAGTGATGATTACGGTGAGGCTGGCGCGAAAATTATCAACGACCGTAAAGAGCTGCTAGCGCAGTCTGACCTAATTCTGCGGGTGCGAAAACCAGATCTCGGAGAGATCGAGACTCTAAAGAAGGGCTGCATACATATCAGCTATCTCGATCCCTTTAATGAATCAGGGCTGATAGAAGCATTCAGTAGGCGAGAGGTCAGTGCAATCAGCATGGAAATGATTCCGAGGACTACGCGTTCACAGAAGATGGATGCTCTAAGCTCTCAGGCTAATTTAGCGGGGTATGCCATGGTTTTGTTAGCCGCAGCCAAATTACCACGCATTTTCCCAATGATGATGACTCCGGCAGGAACACTGAAGCCTGCCAATGTGTTTGTAATTGGCGTCGGGGTTGCCGGTCTGCAGGCAATCGCGACGGCGAAGCGCCTCGGCGCGAGAGTAACCGCGTTCGACACGCGTGCAGTGGTAGCTGAGCAGGTTCAGTCACTTGGCGCCAAGTTTTTGGATATTGATCTCGGTGAGACAGGAGAGACGAAGCAGGGATACGCGGTTCAATTGACCTCAGAGCAACTCAAAAAGCAGAAGGAAGGGCAAAAGAAGCAGATCGCGGGGTCCGATGTGGTAATCACAACCGCCCAAGTTTTCGGGCGCAAGCCCCCTGTGCTGGTCACTGGGGACATGATTGATCAAATGGAGCCGGGCAGCGTGATTGTAGACATGGCTGCAGAATCCGGTGGGAACGTAGAAGGCTCGGTACCCGGGGAAACGGTTGAGGTTAATGGTGTCAAGATTATTGGTGATGGCAATTGGCCTAATCTTCTGGCTCATGACTCAAGCCGCATGTATTCATCCAATCTATCCAATTTTATTGAAGAGTTCTGGAACGCAGATCTGAAGAATATGGTGCTCGATTTTGAGGATGAGATCTTGCAGGGCTGTGTAATCACCCACCAGGGTGAGATCGTTAATGAAACTATTAAGAACTTGAACAAGTAAGGGGGCGGCCATGGACGCTGTTTTTCTAACCTTCATCTTAATGCTAGCCGTCTTATTGGGCTTCGAATTGATCAGTAAGGTACCAGCTACCCTGCATACGCCACTGATGTCGGGATCTAATGCGATTTCAGGTATTACCTTAGTGGGTGCGGTGACGTCGGCGGGTTCCGGTGGTGCGGAAATGGCAACTTTGTTGGGGACTTTTGCGGTTGTCTTCGCCACTATCAACGTTATAGGCGGTTACCTAGTTACCAACCGTATGCTCGGGATGTTTAAGAAAAAAGAGAGTGCGGGTAAGTGATGAATACTCTGGTGTTAATTAATCTCGGTTACATTGCCGCTGCGGTTCTATTCATTGTTGGCTTGAAGATGTTGAGTTCGCCAGCGACTGCCCGTCGCGGCAATATACTGTCGTCCCTAGGCATGCTGGTCGCGGTCGTGGTTACGTTACTCGGTGAGGGAATTGTCGAATACCAGTGGGTAGTGGTCGGTCTTGTTACCGGCGGGGGCATCGGCGTGCTGGCGGCACGTCTGGTAGCGATGACCGCGATGCCAGAGCTGGTGGCATTGTTCAATGGTTTTGGTGGATTGGCCAGTCTGCTCGTAGGTTGCGCCGCACTCTTTAGTTCAGGGGGCGAGACTTTCACGATTGTTACCATTGCCCTTGCTATCCTGATTGGTGGTCTAACGTTTACCGGAAGTATTGTTGCTTGGGGTAAGCTTAATGAGATCATAACTGGTCGACCAATTCTGTTTAGCGGTCAGCGGGCTGTCAATGCGCTGTTATTCTTAGTCATTGGTGCGGCCACAGTAATGTTCTGTCTGGATCCGAGCAACACAACCTATCTCTACGTTGTTATAGGTCTTTCATTTTTGCTCGGAGTCATGGTGGTGATACCAATCGGTGGCGCTGACATGCCGGTAGTTATCTCATTACTTAACAGCTACTCTGGTTTAGCAGCATGTGCTGCGGGTTTCGCCATCAATAATATTATTCTGATCGTCGCCGGTTCTCTGGTGGGGGCGAGCGGCATCATTCTCACTAAGATCATGTGCAAGGCAATGAATAGGTCTTTGGTCAATGTGCTTTTCAGCGGTTTTGGTGCTGCCACGACCAGTGCCACAACATTTGAGGGTGAGGTGAAACCGATGACACCTGAGGACGCTTATTACGTTCTCGAGGCAGCATCTAACGTAGTAATAGTGCCCGGATATGGGATGGCGGTTGCCCAAGCACAGCACGTGGTCAAAGAGCTGCAAGAACTACTGGAGGGGAATGGGGCGGAAGTTGTCTATGCGGTCCACCCGGTTGCCGGTCGCATGCCCGGGCATATGAACGTTCTATTGGCGGAAGCTGATGTTCCCTACGATCTGTTGCTGGAGATGGATACAGTCAATCCGCGCATGGAAACCTTTGATGTGGCAATTGTGCTTGGCGCTAACGATGTGGTGAACCCCGCCGCACGTGAGGTTAAAGACAGTCCGATTTATGGTATGCCCATTATAAACGTCGACTTTGCCAGGACAGTCTTTGTACTGAAACGTTCGATGGCGTCCGGGTTCGCTGGCATTGACAATCCGCTGTTTTTCCGTGAGAACACCCGCATGATATTTGGAGATGGTAAAGAGACCATTAGCCGCATCATTCGGGAGTTTTCTAACTAATACTAGGCCTTACGTTACGCTATCAGACGCTGGTACAGGAAAGTGTCTGCCCTCCAGGGCTGATCCCCGCCAAAGCGCGCAGCGGCTGGTGTTATGCTGCATTAACTATTGAATATTGGTTCGGTGTCGGTAAAACTTGTGGTGTACAGGATAAATCCAGCGAGCGAAATGGAGCAATGCGCCATAACCCAAGAGGTGTTGCGAACCGATGTCGCAGGAATGCCCTTGGAATGGATCGATTACCGTGATGCTGTGAGGTTGTATCATACCGAGCAAGTTGCGTACGTTTGTGGATCACCTATCTATCGGATACGCGGAGGGGACAACGCTAGAACAGGTCTACGTAGCGTCATCGAAGTCAGCTCTATCATTGCTACTCATGGCGATACCATCGCGGTAGAGCGGAATCGCAACCGATATACCCCGCCTCTCAATAACCGAACTCTGTTTAAGCGAGATGTAAACTTATGCCTATACTGCGCTCAGCAGTTTCGGACGTCCGACTTAACCCGTGATCACATCACACCGATCAGTCAAGGAGGATGTGATGTGTGGACGAACGTGGTTACTGCTTGTCGTCGTTGTAATAACCACAAAGGTGGACGCAATCCGGAGCAAGCTGGGGTGCAACTCGTAGCTATCCCTTTTACGCCGACCTACGCTGAGTATATTTACTTAAAAGGTCGTCGTGTGCTTGCTGATCAAATGGAATACCTTCTCACGCATTTCCCCCGAACATCCCCTCTGCACGAGCGTCTAAGGATCCATCTTAATAATCAAAAATCAATTGTTTAGTCTGCCTTGGATCTTGAACAGGTCATTGGTGAGCTAAAGCGTCGTTCTGGAATCCGCGTCGATATAAACCGTGTGAGATCCGTCGTTGGTGGCAGTATCAATAAAGCGTTTTGCTTGTTAGCCGATCCAGAACCGTTGTTCGTCAAAATTAACGCAGCACATACACTTCCGGTTTTTGAGGCAGAAGTGGAAGGGCTGGAAGCCCTTCGATCGGCGGAGGGCGTTTCCGTGCCGGAGACAGTCGACGTTGGATGTGTTGGTGAAACTTCCTATCTGGCGCTACGTTGGGTTGAATTCTCAAGCAAAATAAAGTCTGCGGAACATCTATTAGGGGTGGCGCTGGCTCAGCAACATCGTGACATAGCTGAACAGTTTGGTTGGCACCGTGAGAACACTATCGGAGCCACGCCGCAACGGAACACTCTTATGTGTAACTGGTCCGATTTCTTCCGGCTTGAGCGGCTCGGGGTCCAACTCGAGCTGGCGGTCGAGCGGGGCCTTCCACAACAGCAGCTAGATCAAGCTTATTATGTGATGGAGCGACTTGAATGGTTTTTTGTAGGCCGGGAACCCGTTGCATCATTGCTTCATGGAGATTTGTGGTCTGGCAACTGGGGATGTGATGCCTCTGGGGAACCTTTTATATATGATCCAGCCGTCTATTATGGTGACAGAGAGGTGGATCTGGCTATGACCCGCCTTTTCGGTGGTTTCGGAGACGCTTTTTATTCGGCCTACCAGAACGAATGGCCGTTAACAGATGGATGGGAAGCGCGCGTTGACCTCTACAATCTCTATCATCTGTTGAACCACTTCAACTTATTCGGCGCAAGTTACCTTGACCAGACTTCGGATACCCTTTCTCGTCTATGGAACTCTGCCCGCTAAGTCAGTGCGGAAAGTTTCCTATATGTCTTTTCCTATCTCGTAAGGACCCGCCTTTCAAGTTGGGAGTGTGCACGAGCGGTTCAACACCACTTAGAGAAATGAAATTGAGTAGATTGTCTCGCAGATTGTTAGTCGGGAGTTGAGATGAGAAGTTAGCGGCACCTAATCCTCTGATTCATAATATGTAAAACTTCCATAAAGTCCACTTTCACCTAATGCAAAATCTCCTGAATAATAACCACCATTACCACAGTCTGCACTTATTACACACTATCCCATAGCTGCAAAACTTGCTTGCGAATGCACAACCGGATCAAAAGCAACACCCATTTCATCATCCCAATATAAATCTATTAAATTTAATTTATTGCCATCATAAATTATATTTGTAATATTTTTTAAGTTTAATCCTCATTGTTTTTGACATGACTTGCTAAAAATAATTATTACTCTTCCGCTTATCTAGGGAAAACTATGATTAGCGAACGCCGAGGTCGAGATCTTCTAGCGGTGTTGCCGGATGCTTGGTTCCATTTCTCCTTTCTTCATTCGATTTATGTAGTCGTGATAGGCGCTCATCGCCTGTCTTCCAAATATCCATATGATGGGCGCATTTGCCCATAACATCACTCCGGTGCCAACACCTGTGAGATTGTCCAGATCGGCATCGGACTCGATGAAACCTAGGGTCGCAACGACAATTAGCAAGCAGTAGATAACTTTGTACGTTATAACCATCCGTTCCCCAAACAAGAACACTACTCCTTGTTCACCGTAGTAACTCCAGGAGATCATGGTAGAGAGAGCAAACAACCACACTGCTAGGGTCACGAGCCACTTTCCAAGGCCAGGAGTGACTGAGTCGAAGGCCTTCGCTGTCAGCGTTGCGCCCACGTAGGTTGCATACACTCCTGTGTTTTCGACTCTGGGATGGGAGTTGCTAGCCAAAGTGTCCCACTCAATTACCAACGAACTGTTCTGAGTAACGACATGACCCTCCAGACGATGAGAGTTGTTAGCTGATTGAGGGTTAGGGTCGGCATTAACAATCATAAAAACAACGTCGCCCTCACCCCACTCATCGTTAATGCGCTCCGGTGCGGGAAGAGTTTCCAAGCTCCAAAGAGCAGCGCCTAAAGGAACCACATTGGGCGCAACACTGAAATGGGCTTCCGGTGCTCGGTTCCATATCCCTGTCGAGAGAATAACAAGGGCCGTAAACGTACAGACGATTATTGTATCGATGAACGGTTCCAGGCCAGCTACCAAAGCTTCACGCACTGGTTCATCAGTTTTTGCAGCAGAGTGAGCAATCGGTGAAGAACCCTGTCCTGCTTCATTTGAAAATAGCGCCCGTTTCATCCCAAACAAAAAGGCGTAACCTGCTGTACCACCGATGAACGCACCGGCCATTTCCTGTGGAAGAAACGCTGACTGTATTATCAATGCAAACATAGCTGGGATATCGCTTGCATTTATGACTAAAACGTATGTGCCAGCAAGAAGGTAGAGAGTCACCATGATTGGAACGAGTCGTCCCGCGACGGCACCAATACGTTTGATACCACCAATGATGACCATCCCGACCAGTATCGCAAGCACGATACCAGCGATGGGGCTGGGAACGTCGAAATATTCTTCCGTAATTTCGCCGACGTTCCAGGCCTGAAACATGTTGCCACCGGTCACGGTAGAGACTAGTAGGGTAATGCAGAACAGTCCGCCGATGAATTTTCCGAGTGGAGCAAGCCTGGGATTCATCCGGGCGAGTCCTTTGCTAACGACCCACATAGGACCCCCATGCGGATTGTCGGGATCATCCGTGTTTCGGTAGAGCATGGAAAGGCTGACTTCCGTTAACTTGATAGCCATCCCGAAAATACCGACTACCCACATCCAGAAAATCGCGCCCGGACCGCCTAGCGCAATGGCAAGTGCCACACCCCCGATGTTACCTAGACCAACCGTAGCCGAAAGTGCGGCAGACAATGCTTGAAAATGGTTGATCGCTCCTGGAGCTTTGGGGTCGTCGTAACTTCCTCGTAGTACTTGAACACCGTGAGTAAGGGATCGGTACTGGCTGAAGCCGCTCCAGATTGTGAATACTATTCCCGTACCAAGCAGTATTATTAGTACGCTGTCATGCCAGATAATACTGTTTAGCGTTATCAGGAGCGTCGTAAAATCTTCCATCATCACCCCTTAAGATAAGATCAGCTAGCCTCAAGGATGGCAGTGACGCCCATGCCACCCGCAGTACAAACTGATACTAGGCCCCGGCCTGAACCTTTCTGGTGCAATAGTGTTGCTAACGAGCCAAGAATGCGCGTACCCGTCGCAGCAAACGGATGTCCGATTGCAACACTCCCGCCTTTCGAGTTTAGTTTTCGTCGATCAATCTCCCCCAGTGGTGTGTTTCTTCCTAGCCGGGTTGAACAAAAAGATTCAGATTCCCATGCCTTTAAGGTTGCTAGCGTTTGAGCCGCAAAAGCCTCATGAATCTCGTAGAAATCAAAGTCCGCCAGTGAGAGTGATGCGTCATTCAACATTTCTGAGACCGCATACGCAGGAGCCATTAGAAGCCCCTCCTGGTTTACGAAGTCCACCGCTGTGACTCGGGAGTGTGTCAGATATGCGAGTATAGGCAGTCCTCGCTCACGGGCCCACTCTTCTGAGGCTAGAAGCACGGCTGAGGCGCCATCAGTTAAGGGGGTGCTGTTTCCAGCGGTCATAGTACCGTGCTCACTGCGATCAAACAGCGGTCTCAACTTTGCAAGTTGCTCCATACTAGAATCCGGTCTGACGTTGTTATCTTTCCGAAGTCCCTGGTATTCGACCAGGAGATCGTCATAAAAGCCTTCTTCCTGAGCTTGCGTTGCTCGCCGATGGCTTTCTAGCGCGAAAGCATCCTGATCCGTTCTGCTGAGCTGCCACTCTCTGGCTGTGAGTTCCATGCTTTCTCCCATTGAGAGCTTTGTGCGTGGTTCAATGACGCCAGGAAATTCGGGCTTGAAGTGACGTGGACGCAACGCCAACCAGGGTTTTATCTTCTGCCCTAGACTGCGCCCACGCGCGCTTTCCATGAGGATTGCGCGATAGGCCTCAGGGTATACTATAGGGACGTCGCTGATGCTATCCGTTCCTCCTGCAATACCTGCTTCAATCAATCCCGTGCAAATCTTAGTTCCGATGAGGACCGCGGCAGATAGGCTTGTCCCACAGGCACGTTGAATATCAAAAGCAGGTGTTTCAGGCGCTAGTCCCGAGGAGAGCGTAGATTCGCGGGCAAGATTCCAGTCCCTAGAATGTTTAATAACCGCCCCAAGAGAAACGTCGCCCAGTCGCTCACCAGTGAGTGCAAATTTTTCAACCAGTGAGGCAAGTACTTTACTCATCATCTGTTGATTTGAACAATTGCGGTAGGCTGTGTGAGAACGAGCGAAGGGAATTCGCAAGCTCCCGATGATAGCAATGGGCCGAGATAGCTGATTACGCATGGCCCGTCACCTTGCTAATAGACTGAGTCATACACTTTCTCCTTGAAAATTGGCACCTCACAGATCGACCACATTAAAGCCGTGGCCAAATTCTGTCGTAGGGCCCACATCTTCAAGGAAATCACAGAGCGAGATCAATACCAGTTCGAAGGAGCTCGCCTTATGGATGAGCCTCCGGTTCCGATGCTAGTCGAGTTTTGGAGCCGAGTGTTTCTAACTGACAGGGGGTTTTATGTAACTTATTAATAAATATATAAAATAATATGGATGAAGGCATGTCCTGCTGCGTCGGCGCCATAGTACAGTGTCCAGCAATGCTATAATAAATCTGTACTGGCCACCGAGACCCGAATAGCGGCGTACGCCTCCAATGCAAGGCTGCCTGAAGAACTCCGCGGTCGTCCGTATTCATTGGCGCTGAGCCGCCTAGAAGCCCTGCAATTAAGCGGAGCGCCGACTTCGTCAAGGGGTGGTATGACTCTGAGTCAAAACATAGCGCCAGGGGGCGGCTTTCCGCCGGCACACGGCTTGTACTCTCCTGACCAGGAGCGGGATAGCTGTGGCGTTGGATTCATTGCTCACATAAAGGGGCTAGCCAGCCACCAAATTATTCTTGATGCAGAGCACCTACTGTGCCGCATGGACCATCGTGGGGCTCGTGGATCCGACGCGAATTCCGGGGACGGTGCCGGTATTCTCACGGCGCTTCCTCACGCTTTCCTAGCTCGGGTGGCCCAGGACGATCTGGGCACGGAACTTCCGAACCCTGGCGAATTTGCCGCAGGGGTAGTGTTTTTGCCCACCGATGAGTCTGAGAAAGACAAATGCAAGCAGACTATGGCCAGAATTTGCGCTGAAGAAGGGCAATCATTGGTCGGTTGGCGAATTGTTCCTACTCGGCCAGATGAGGCTGACTTAGGATCGACGGCAAAAGCGTCGGCACCGCAAATTGAACAAGTCTTTATTGCTGCAGAGGATGGTCTTGCGGGGGATGCATTTGAACGAAAACTCTACCTGATCCGCAAGCGCACCAGCCATTTATTGCGCTCTGATCCCGAGATGGAACAGGCGAAAGCCTTCTATGTATGCAGTCTGTCGACAAAAGTACTTATCTATAAGGGCATGCTAACGCCCGCTCAGCTGATGACGTTTTTCCCGGATCTCCGGCAGAAAGACTATGTGACTCATCTAGCGATGGTTCATTCGCGGTTTTCAACCAATACTTTTCCGAGCTG
>DBZY01000033.1:36592-55377 GCA_002311835.1 Proteobacteria bacterium UBA1148
CGGTGAGATCAACACGCTACGCGGGAACATCAATTGGATGACAGCACGTCAAGGCGTCGTTCAAAGTGATTTATTCGGTGACTCAATACAGGGGCTTTTCCCAGTGCTCGAACCCGATTGTTCTGATTCTGGTGTATTCGACAACGCGCTTGAGTTCCTTCTTATGACGGGGCGTACTCTCCAAGAGTCAGTGATGATGATGATTCCGGAGGCGTGGCAGAAAAACGAGTTGATGTCGAATGATAAACGAGCCTTCTATGAATTCCATTCGTGTGTCATGGAACCTTGGGACGGCCCGGCTTCGATTGCGTTTACGGATGGACACTATATTGGTGCAGTGTTGGACCGGAACGGTTTACGACCAAGTCGTTACTACCTTACCCACGACGATCGAGTCATCATGGCCAGCGAGGTTGGCGTCCTACCGCTAGATCCAGAAATGGTGAAATTTAAGGGGCGCTTGGAACCTGGACGCATGTTCCTAATAGACTTTGTTGCGGGAAGGTTAGTTCCGGATGAAGAACTGAAACAGGAGTTTGCTGGGCGAGAGCCATACGGGGACTGGCTGAAATCAGAGAGACTTACTCTTAAGGAACTGCTTCCAGAACCAAGGGCGCTGGGACTTGACCAGAAGAGCTTGTTATCGCGGATGCAGGCGTTTGGTTATACGGTCGAAACGATGCAGTTTATGCTGCAACCTCTCATAGATCAGCTTCGCGATCCTGTCGGCTCCATGGGAAATGATTCAGCTCTTGCATGTCTCAGTGATAAGCCGCGAATGTTGTATGACTATTTCAAGCAACTTTTTGCACAAGTTACCAACCCCCCAATTGATTCGATTCGCGAAGAAATCATCATGTCTTTGGAGTGTTATATCGGGCCAGAACCTAATCTTCTGGAGACAAATAGAAAGCATGCCCATAGGCTTCGGATGCGCCATCCCATCCTTACCAATGAAGAGCTGGCAGCGATCAAACACATGGATCATCGTGGTTGGCGGTCAAAGACGATTGATATCACATTTGACCGTGGGTCCATTCCAGGTGGGATGACTCAGGCTCTGGATAGGATCTGTCATGAGGTGGAAGAAGCCATTGATCAAGGTTACAACATCGTTGTTCTGTCGGATCGTGAGATTGATGAAAATCGTGTGCCTATAAGTGCCTTGGCTGCATGTGGAGCTGTTCACCACCATCTGGTGAAACGAGCAAAACGCACCCGAATCGGACTCGTGGTAGAGAGCGGTGAGGCACGCGAGGTCCACCACCACTGCCTTTTGATCGGATACGGTGCCGATGCCATAAATCCTTATTTAGCCTTCGAAGCTCTCTGGAAGGCTAGGTTGGACGGGTTCTTGGATGAAACAGTGCATGCTGATGAGCGGTCAGTTGTGTCAGCTTATCGGAAGGGTGTTGCGAAGGGCATGCTGAAGGTCATGGCTAAGATGGGGATCTCTACGTTGCAGTCCTATAAAGGTGCGCAAATATTCGAGGCTGTGGGTCTTGCTGACGAAGTAATCGACCGGTGTTTCGTAGGGACTGCGAGCAGGTTACAAGGCGTGCGACTTGAGGTGCTTGAACAAGAGGCACTCAGGAGGCATGCGCTGGGATATCCTGAGGTAGAGCAGAGTCGACTGGATGCTTTGCCAAATCCCGGTGAATTTCACTGGCGAAGTACGGGCGAGCGCCACGCGTGGGATCCGATCGCTATTTCTTCATTACAAACAGCAGCTCGTAATGATGATGAAACCGCTTATGAACGATTTGCGGAGCAGGCTAATGGTGTAGCTCGCTCAAACTGCACGCTCCGGGGGCTCTTGCGCTTCAGGACAGGAAGTGGAGATGCTGTAGCTCTTGAGGAGGTTGAGCCAGCCAGTGAGATTGTCAAACGTTTCTGTACGGGTGCAATGAGCTTTGGTTCTATATCTGCCGAAGCGCATGAGTCGCTCGCCGTTGCCCTTAATCGAATAGGAGGTAGAAGCAACTCTGGCGAAGGAGGCGAGGATCCCGAACGATTTAAGCTGCTACCTTCTGGAGATTCCAGACGTTCATCAATCAAACAGGTCGCTTCTGGCCGTTTTGGTGTAACGATTTGGTATCTTGCAAACGCCGACGAATTGCAGATAAAAATGGCTCAGGGCGCTAAGCCAGGGGAAGGTGGTGAGTTACCGGGTCGCAAAGTCGACGAAATCATCGCGCGTATTCGATACTCAACACCCGGAGTAGGCTTGATTAGCCCTCCACCCCATCATGATATCTATTCGATTGAAGACCTCGCGCAGCTTATTTACGATTTGAAGAACGCAAACCCCGCAGCGCGGATAAGTGTGAAGCTAGTGTCAGAAGTCGGGGTAGGGACAGTTGCAGCGGGCGTCGTAAAAGCTCATGCAGACCATATTTTAATTTCCGGAGATTCCGGTGGTACTGGTGCGTCACCGTTGACCAGTATCAAGCATGCGGGCTTACCCTGGGAGCTTGGGATCGCTGAAACGCATCAGACCTTAGTTTTAAACGATCTGAGAAGCCGGGTCGTCTTGCAGACAGATGGCGGATTGCAGACGGGGCGTGATGTCGTAATTGCGGCACTGCTTGGTGCTGAGGAGATGGGATTCTCCACTGGGCCTTTAATTGCCATGGGATGCATCATGATGCGCAAGTGTCATTTGAATACCTGTCCGGTAGGTATTGCGACTCAGGATCCAGTGCTACGAAAGAAATTTTCAGGTACTCCGGAACATGTCGTTAACTATTTATTCATGGTGGCAGAGGAAGCGCGTCAATTAATGGCAAAACTCGGATTTCGTCGCATGGAAGATATGATCGGTTGCGTAGATGTTTTGGAGACGCGGGACGCTATTAATCATTGGAAAGCTGACGGATTAGACCTAACTTCTGTTCTTACTCCAGCAGTAAAACTTCATCCGGATGTAGAGACTCGCTGCACGATGGCTCAAGACCACGGTCTCGAGAAGGCGCTCGATAAAAAGCTGATAGAACTTTCTCGCGATGCAATCCATCACGGTAAAAAGCTCACTATAGAGCTTCCCATTCTGAACACTAATCGTACCGTTGGCGCAATGCTGAGTAACGAAGTCGTTAAAGTGTGGGGCGAGCGTGCTCTACCGATCGATACTATACATATCAAATTTGAGGGTTCGGCTGGGCAAAGCTTTGGCGCTTTTTTAGCAAAGGGCATCACACTAGAGCTTGAAGGGGACAGTAATGATTATGTGGGGAAGGGTCTTTCTGGGGGGCGGCTGATTATCTACCCACCACGCACAAGCACTTTTGTCCCGGAGGAGAATGTAATCATTGGCAACGTGGCGCTCTATGGAGCTACCGGTGGCCGAGCATTCTTTAGGGGCCGGGCGGCTGAGCGATTTTGCGTTCGCAACAGCGGCGCAAGAGCTGTTATAGAAGGTGTGGGAGATCATGCCTGTGAGTATATGACCGGTGGCCGAGCAGTAATTTTGGGACCAACGGGCTTGAACTTTGCTGCAGGGATGTCAGGTGGAGTTGCATATGTATGGGATCCTGAGAAGAATTTTGAACCGCGATGCAATAAAGGGACGGTTGATCTTGAGCACGTCGAAGACGATGAGGATATTGTCGAGCTGAGAGAACTAATAGAGCTTCACAAACAATATACCGACTCGACTGTTGCGCAGCGGATGCTCGGGAGTTGGCCAGATGTGTTAGAGGAATTCATAAAAGTTATGCCGACCGATTACAAACGCGTCCTCGGGGATAGGAAAAAGCATGACGAGGAAATGGAGTCGGTAATCCATGAAGATGAAACTGCGGAATCCGTAGCGGTCGAAGGGTAGACGGGATGGGTAAGCATACGGGTTTCATGGAGTACCCTAGAAAGGCTGTGCCTTATAGGGATCCGGCTGAGCGCCTAGGCGACTTCAACGAGATATTCACCGCACCGGTCGAGAAGAAGCTGAAGCGCCAGGGGGCTCGCTGCATGGATTGCGGCGTTCCTTTTTGCCAGTCTGATACCGGCTGTCCTATAGATAACTTAATTCCCGAGTGGAACGACCTCGTTTATCGGGGCTACTGGCGAGAGGCGTTAGATAGTCTTCACAAGACCAATAACTTTCCAGAGTTCACTGGGCGCACTTGCCCCGCCCCGTGCGAAGGGGCTTGTGTGCTGGGCATCACCGATCCAGCAGTAACTATAAAGAATATCGAGAATGCGATCATAGACCGTGGGTTTGCTGAGGGCTGGGTGCGACACGAACGATTACAACAAAAGTCGGGCAAAAAGGTTGCGATTGTTGGTTCTGGGCCCACGGGCCTTGCCGCAGCTGATCAACTCAACAAGGCAGGACATGAAGTCACTATCTATGAACGGGAGGACCGTATCGGCGGATTACTAATGTATGGGATCCCGAATATGAAGCTTGATAAAGCAGTTGTCGATAGACGTGTAGATTTGATGCGAGAAGCTGGGATCAACTTCCATACCAACATAGATGTAGGGAAAAACTTCGATCCTGACGAACTCAGGAATGGGTGCGACGCGCTTCTGTTGGCGACAGGAGCTACAAACCCACGAGATCTACAAGTTCCGGGTAGAGATCTTCCGGGAGTTCACTTTGCGATGGACTTTTTGACTGAGAACACGAGGAGTCTGTTAGAAAGCAACCTGCAGGACGATTCCTTCATCAATGCTAAGGACCGGGATGTGATAGTGATTGGTGGCGGCGACACAGGAGCAGACTGTATCGGTACTGCGTTGCGGCATGGGTGTAAAAGTCTGGTCAATTTAGAGCTATTGGATCAGCCTCCTACCGAGCGGGCAACGGATAATCCTTGGCCTGACTGGCCGATGATTTTTCGAACAGAATATGCGCACGAAGAGGCGATTACCCGGTTTGGAAACGATCCCAGGAGCTACAGCATTCTGTCTAAGGCCCTTTCTGCCGATAACGACGGCCGTATCGCTGCTTTGCATACAGTTGGTATCGAGTGGAAGGGCAATTCTGGTGTTCAGGAGATGGTTGAAATCGAGGGCACGGAGCAGATTTGGAAGGCTGATTTGGTTTTTCTGGCAATGGGCTTCCTGGGTCCAGAAGACTACTTAGCCGAAGCTCTTGGAGTAGCGTTGGATCCACGGTCAAATTATCAGGCGGTATACGGTAACTTTCAGACTAGCGTATCGGGCGTGTTTGCAGCCGGCGATTGTCGGCGAGGGCAGTCCCTGGTGGTCTGGGCCATCAATGAGGGGCGGGGTGCGGCGAGGGTGATAGATCAGTATCTTGTGGAAACTAGCCGTTTAACTGCTCCAGGGGTAACAATGGATACCGCAATTGGCTAACAACGCCACGGATAAATTTTTGTCCGGGCGTACGCGGCCGCTCGATACACCAGACTACCATTTCGTAACTGGTCGGCGAATCAAGACGCCATTCCCAGAGAATGCTGAGAGAATACTATTTGCCATGGGTTGTTTTTGGGGTGCAGAGCGTTTGTTCTGGGAGTTGGACGGCGTTTTCTCCACGGCAGTCGGGTACTCTGGTGGTGTTTCGGCTAATCCAACCTACGAGGAGGTGTGTAGCGGATTGACCGGGCATGCGGAAGTGGTACTCGTGGTATTCGATCCCGAACAGATTACATACGACCACTTGTTAAAACGCTTTTGGGAATCTCACGATCCAACTCAAGGGATGCGCCAGGGTGCGGATGTCGGGACGCAATATCGGTCTGCGATCTACGCGTTCGACGAAATAATTCTCGAGATGGCGCTCAATAGCCGTGGCGTCTATCAAACATTACTAAACGAAGCTAGATGCGGTGATATCACGACCGAGATCGTTCTTGCCACAGGGTTTTATTATGCGGAGGGCTATCATCAGCAATACCTTGCCAAGAATCCTAACGGTTATTGTGGTCTTGGTAGTACCGGTGTTACTTGCAGTTCTGGGGCCATTTCTCCTAATTAATTTCTGCGGTCGGGATAGCAATTTCAAATATAACGCCGGTTCCGTCGACGAGATTACTGCATCGAGCTTTTCCAGCATGGAAATTAGTGATCAGTGAAACGATGTAAAGACCTAGACCCAGGTGGTGATGATCATCTCGTTTGTCTCGCACGGAAACCAGTGAATCAAAGAGCTGAGCACGCATAGCTTTTGGAAGTCCGGGGCCACGATTTACGACGGCAATGGAAAGTTCCTGCTGGGTCCCGCTGAGACGAACCTCGATCTTACTATCCCTTGGACTGAAGCTGACAGCATTGTCGATGAGTTTATCTACCATCTGGGCGATGAGTTCTGCGGAACCCAAAATGTGTGTCTGTGGTGCGCAATTCTCATAGCTGAAGGTACGAGTCTTATAGACATCTCGATAAGCTTCTGTACAGCTTTCGAGCACCCTGTGAAGATCGAAAACTTCAAGCTCAGTATTTGAAATCGCTTGCTCTATAACAGTCGCTTCGCTCATAGCATTTAGGATGGTATCCAAGCGCCCTGACCCCTCTCGTAATCTCGCTAGATACGGGGATAAGTGGGACCCGTGTGGTTCACGTTCTAAGTTGTCCAATGAGGTTGTAACGACCGCAAGCGGAGTTCTCAACTCATGAGCAAGCTTGCCCTTTAGTGTGCTTAAGTATTCGGTGTATTCGCTAAGCCGACCGAGAAGACGAGTGAAACTGCGGGCGAGATCACCGATTTCGTCCTTTGCTCTCCTGCCCGGTAGGGAAGGGTGAATTTTCCCCTTGGGATCAAGAGCACTATCAGCCGCCTGAGCTAGTCGTCGGATTCTGAACGACAAAAGCGTCGCGTAACCTATGAGCCCTACTACGACCAGCAAGGTTGCTAAGAGAGTCACGCTTATCAGCCTGAGTAGCGCTTCATTCGTTAAGGTGAGAATGGAGTCGCTACTCTGTTCTAGGGTTAACGCTCCAATCCGCGTTGCGCCTTGGGAGATGGGAACCGACGCTGCAACAATAGCGCTTGCCTCTGGCGCACGTGCGTACCAAGTTGTTACAGCATCTCCAGCGAGAGCAGTTTGTAGAGCCGCATTGGTCACTTGCCCCGGCGATTGTTCAACAGTTTCATATGGAGGATCGTTTCGACGGAGGATGAGACGATAAAACCGCTCAGTGAAGCTAAGTGAGGTGTCATCAAATGTTACCGCTAGGGGATCTACAGCTCCGCCATCGAACAAAACCCAGCCGTCAGTATCGATAACCCTCAACCTTCTTCCTGGCTGTTCAAATCGACTGGCAAGAGTACTGAGTTCTGTTGGGCGGTAACGTAAAAACCCTAGCTCGTCATCTCTCCACAAATTCTCGTCAAGAACTTGATAGTTGTCACCTGCGCCTGGATTGACATTCACCACGGTCAGACCAAGTCGTTCTCCCGCGAGGTCAAGTGGTAACCGTGCTTCTACGGTAAAACCATTCTGGGTTTCCCGCCAGTATCCGGAGACGCGCGACTCATATTCACCCGATGGTGTGAAGAGAGGGGGGTCGGTCCGTTGGGCCACGAGTCTGCCAGGCGCTGTAGTATGGAACAAAAGCCAATGGGGTTCTTCGTCTTCTGTTAGCAAAACTATCCTGTCCCCGTAGGGGGTCTCTCCGGGGGCATTCTGGTAGATGAGAGTTCGATCAGTAAAACTTAGAAAAAAATATATGGTGCGATCGTATAGCGCGAGCCAGAATCGTCCTCCGGTTCCAATCGGTACACTCGCTGCATCCGGCGTGTCCCAGTCGTCTCGATAACCGTCCAAAAGCGGCTGCCGGTTCAGAGGATGAGCATAAATTATTTGCCCCGTACCAGAAGACGAGTTAGTGGTGGATGTGCCCAATTCCTGATCGCCCAGCGCCGCAGCTATGGTGCCTGCACTCGCAAGAAGGGACTGCTCTAGTCCTGATCGCAAAGCTCCCTCAAGCTCTTGTACATAGCGATAGCCCGCCCACGGTAGAGCTAGGGTGAGCAATCCTAGCCCCAGCAATTGAGTACGCAAAGACATGTTCAGCCCAGCAGGGGGTCTTGTTCGATGACCCAGCGGTAGCCCATACCATAAGCAGTATCAACCGCGGAAAATTGCTTATCAACCGCGGAAAATTTAGCTCGGATCCGTTTTATCTGTGACGTTACACTTCCGTCATCTAAGACAACATTGGCAGCTGCCATTAGCTGTTCTCGGGTTCGTACATGACCCGGATGCTTAGCCAAGGCGTGTACTACCCAGAACTCGGTCAGTGTGAGTGGTATTGGGGAGCCCTTCCAGGAGGCTGTGATGCGGTCAAGATCTAGCTCCAGCAATCCTCTGTTTAAGAGTCGAGGTTCTTTCTCTGTGGATGTGAGAGCATCCACCCGTCTCAGTAGCGCGGTTACACGGGCCAAGAGATGCTCGAGACTGATGCGTTTACTGAGATAATCATCGGCACCCAATCTCAGCCCAGATACTTCATCTAGCTCGCTCTCCCGTGCGGTGAGGAAAATGATAGGTAATTGGGGGGCTTGTGCTCTCAGTTCACGACACAACTCGAAACCGCCCTCGACTTCATCTTTCAAGTTGATGTCAATGATCACAAGGTCCGGGAGATGATCTTCAAAGGCTGATAGAGCGTCTTTACGGGTTGAATAACCGGCCACCCGGTAACCTTGCCTTTTTAGTGCCGCCAGATAGTTGTCACGAATAGCAACTTCATCTTCAACTACGGCTACAAGTTTTCCGGAATTCATCGGTTCAATTACAGTCTTCTAACCCGCGACCACACATTGTGTACGTTACCGTTCTGTCCAAGTCTGAATATACCAAGTCGAAACGTCGCCTGTAATCGGGCAGATCATGCTTTGACTGAGTTAGACATGCGAAGGAGGGGCCAGTTCACTTATTTGCTAAGGAGGTAGCGGAAAAAACAGATGTGGTTTTACCCTCCCAATAAGTGGACCATCTCTACGGGGAGGGGGCTGGACGATACGCGTTAGAGCACCATAAATTTCTTTAGCTTACTTATCGCGTTGGCTTCGATTTGCCGGATACGTTCTGCCGAGATGTCATACTCATCAGCTAATTCGTGGAGAGTTGCCTTTTTCTCCCCCAGCCATCGGCGCGCTACGATATCCCTGCTTCGTGTGTCTAACTCAGTCAAAGCATGATCTAGCCGATTATGTGTGTCGGACCGCCAGTTTGCTTTTTCTACTGTTTCCGCAGGGTCACTATTGGGACTAGGTAGATAAGCGACGGGAGCATAGTCCTCATCGTCGGTTGGGTTTGCATCGTAAGAAACATCATACCCTGAGAGCCGCTGTTCCATCCGCGTGACCTCGGCGATACTGACCCCGAGATCTTTTGCAACGATTTCGGTTTCGGTTTTTGACAACCAGCCCAAGTTTTTCTTTGCCTTTCTGAGGTTGAAGAATAGCTTACGCTGCGCTTTAGTCGTTGCAACTTTCACAAGCCGCCAGTTTTTTAAGACGTACTCGTGAATCTCGGCGCGGATCCAATGAACGGCGAAAGACACTAGCCTGACTCCAACTTTCGGATCAAACCGCTTTACGGCTTTCATTAAGCCGATATTGCCTTCCTGAATTAAGTCACCCAATGGGAGTCCGTATCCAGAGTAGCCACGCGCAATATGCACGACGAATCGTAGATGCGAGAGGATCAACTGCTGGGCCG
The DNA here is from genome assembly GCA_002311835.1 of Proteobacteria bacterium UBA1148. Taxonomy (GTDB): domain Bacteria; phylum Pseudomonadota; class Gammaproteobacteria; order Steroidobacterales; family Rariloculaceae; genus UBA6522. Next base: position 46,234 of record DBZY01000033.1, read on the forward strand.
CCTCGAGATCATCTTTCTCGTGCAGCCGAGTGGCAAGTTCGAACTCTTCCTCTTTAGTCAGGACGGAGACCGCACGCATAGCCTGAATGTAGTGATCCAGACTTCCGATCGGTCCGCCGAGTACAAGTTTGCTATCTCTAAGAGCAATGGCAGCGGTCACAATAGTCAGCCTCCTTGGGGCGACGAATATTAGCACTCTAGTTCTTAGAGTGCTAAAAAGACTGTTGGTTCCGGAAGCACTGCCATAAATTTATTTAAAAAACAATCACTTAAGTAGTTTCAATTCTGTGGAGATGGCGTGCCGTGGCGATCACGGCACCAGCCCAACCCAGAACTGCGCCTGATCCAAGCAGTAGTGCCGTCTGTTCGACGCTGAGCCCCACTAGTCTGTAACCTGAGTCATAGAGCTGAGCCAGCGACCGAGCGGGATAACTGATGAGACTGAGTCCGACCCCAATAGTAACGGCTGCAACTATCCCGCCGGCGAGCCCATAGCAGAACCCCAGGTATAAGAAGGGTCGCCGGACGTATCCATTACTGCCTCCAACCAGCTTGATAACTTCAATTTCATTTCGTCGATTATTGATTTCCAACCGAATGGTATTTCCAATGACGACAACAACGGCCAGACTAAGCAGCACGGTGGCAATATCAACGAATCGGCGAGCAAGCTCCAGAATCGAGCGGAGACGCTCTACCCATTCGGTGTCTAACTGCACTAGAGCAGTTTCATCCATTGCATCAAGTTCTCTTGCCAGTGCCGCAACGTTCCCTTGGGCCCCTCCATTCGGCCGAACCACCAGTGCATGTGGCAGAGGGTTTTCTTCAAGGACATCTAGAGCCTCTCCAAATCCGGAGTAAGCTCGAAAATCTGCCAGCGCATCGGTGCGGTTGACCAGCGCCACTCGACTTACATCGTCCCGTGCCTCGATGTTACGCGCTAGCGTGCGTGCGCTTTCATCATCCACGCTCATTTCAAGATAGACCGTGAAATCTACGGCTGTCTCCCAGGATCCACTCAAGACACGCGCGTTGTTGACCATAACCTTCAAACCTGAGGGTAACGCCAAGGCAATTGCAATAACCGAAATGGTCATAAGACTACCGAACGGTTGGTGCAACGCTCTACCGAAGGCACCCGCGAACTCTTGGACATGTAGTGACAAGTAGCGAGTGATCAAATTCATACGGAGGGCTAACAATCAGTATTTAGCTGAGGTTTATTCACGACCTTTCCTTGGTCGAGGCACAACCGACGGTGATCGAGCTTGTCTATAAGTTCGAGATCGTGTGTTGCGATAAGTAACGTTACGCCAACTTTGTTAAAGCGTTCGAACAGCTGCATAATATTGAGAGACAGTTCTGGATCGAGATTCCCGGTCGGTTCATCAGCAATAACCAATTCGGGTCTACTGGCTACGGCTCTGGCAATTCCAACACGTTGCTGCTCTCCAATGGATAATGATAACGGTGAGCTTTTCTCGTATTCCAAAAGTCCCACTTGGTCTAAAGCGGCGCGCACCCGGCGTTCCAGCTCGCGATGTCTCAGGGAAGCGATTAACAATGGCAGTGCGACATTATCGAAAACTGTTCTGTCATCCAGCAGTTTGTGGTCTTGAAAGACAATGCCGATTCGTCGGCGAAAATGCGGAATGCGTCTGCGGGGAATGCGGGAAGTGTTCTGATTGCCGACCAGCACTGTTCCCCGTGTTGGTCGTTCTATCAGAGCCACCAATTTCAGCAAAGTGCTCTTACCGGCTCCAGAAGGACCGGTAAGAAAAGCCATTTCTCCTTTTTCCAAACTAAAGCTGACGCCAGAGAGAGCCTCTTTTCCAGCTGGGTAGCGTTTTCGAACATTCTCGAAACGTATCATGAGGCAGATTCCGTGAATAAGGTCTCAGCAAACGCTTGAGCTTCGAAAGGGTACAGGTTAGTAACGTTTTTACCCATGGATAGGAATCGAGCAGATGGCCCCAGTTCTCGTGCAAAGGCTAGCAGTATGCCTCCTTTTGCTATGCCGTCCAGCTTTGTTATAACCAGGTCCGTTCGTCTAGTGCGTCAGGGGCCGGCTTACACTCCTGCCTAGTTTTCAGGGCACCGTGACGTCGCAGGATTATACTGGGCCTTGATTCTTCCTCAACGCTAAAGCAACGGAGGCATCTATGGCGAGGCGCCGTGCACGTGGTTCCGATGGTGTTCGTATCATTGGTGGGGAATGGCGTGGTCGACGAATCCATATTTCCGAGCATAGTTCAGTGCGCCCGACGCCCGATCGTGTACGGGAGACTTTGTTTAACTGGTTGGCTGGTATCCTCCCTGGACTGCGCTGCTTAGACCTATTCGCGGGTACCGGAGTACTTGGGCTTGAAGCACTTTCGCGAGGAGCCGAAAAAGCCTGGTTTGTCGAGCATGACCCAGTGCTTGTGAGGGTTCTCGAAGAGCAAGTTACGAGCCTGGCAGCGGATGCCTGGGTTGTACAGGGAAATGCATTGGAAGTACTTGGGAATCCCCCATCGAAACCATTTGATGTTGTGTTCGTAGATCCGCCCTATGTGATGGATCTGGCGGAGGTACTCCGTAAACTGCTAGCCTGGGTGACGCACGAAAATCTCATCTATGTGGAAAGACCAACGCAACGGAGCGGGAATCCTTTAGCGGATGTGGTGGCCCTTGTCCCAGGCGCTAAAGTCATCAAGCAGGGCCGTGCTGCCCGTGTGACCTACGGTCTTTTGAGACTAGAGAAATGACGGTGACAGCCCTCGGGCGTAGAATGCGCTCAGTTTTCAGTTAGGGTTTGTATTTACGATGACTGTAGGAGCTGTTTATCCGGGGACGTTTGATCCATTTACTCGCGGTCATGAGGACCTCGTTCGTCGAGCTGCCGTAATATTTGACAAGGTGGTGGTAGCGATTGCAACGAGTCCGGGGAAGACACCCCTATTCTCGTTGGAAGAGCGGGTGGGGTTAGCTACAAAAGTGCTACAAAGTGTGGAAGGCGTCATTGTTACGGGTTACGAAGGGCTCACGGTAGATTTTGCGCGTAACAATGATCTGCAGGCAATCATACGTGGGCTTAGAGCTGTTTCGGATTTCGAGTATGAGTTCCAGCTTGCAACCATGAACCGTCACCTGACGGAGCAGATCGAAACCGTATTTCTGACACCTACAGAGAATTTTACGTTTGTTTCCTCGAGTCTCGTACGAGAGGTTGCCCAGTTTGGAGGGGACATTTCTTCTTTCGTGCGCCCACACGTTGCTGTAGCACTTAAGACTAAGTTCGGAAACTAAGGGGGTGAGGACGCTTTCTTTGCGACCTACTTTCCGGGTCTTTGCATGGCGTGTTGCAATCACGTCTGTTGCGCTGTGTTTAGCTGTCGCGGCACGCGCGAACGTTCTCCCAAATCGTGGGGCTATTGCTAGCGCCCATCCACTTGCGAGCGAGGCGGGTGTCGAGATTCTCGAACATGGCGGAAACGCATTCGATGCGGCTGTGGCCGTGAGTGCTGCGCTTGGTGTTGTAGAACCCTACGGCTCGGGATTAGGCGGAGGCGTCTTCTTTCTCCTGCATCGAGCCTCCGACGAGCATGACATCATGATCGATGGTCGCGAGGTTGCTCCAGGCGCGGCACATGAGGAAATGTATCTAGACGGGGACGGTAATCCGGTTCCAGGTGCTTCGCTCAACGGACCACTAGCTGCGGGGATACCTGGCTTGCCTGCCGCGCTGGTACATCTTGCAGAAAATTACGGCCGACTTCCTCTTAGCGAGTCACTGCAACCGGCTATTCGCTACGCTGAGGAAGGATTTCCTGCTTATCAATGGCACCTCAGCCGGGTGGAGCAACGCGCCCACATCATGAACGATACGGCCTTGGAGGTTTTTCTGCCTACCGGAAATCTACCGAGTGAGGGCAGTTTAATCAGACAGCCTGACCTTGGTGAGACGTTGCGAGCCCTGGCTAGTGAAGGACGGGACGGGTTCTATCGTGGCGTCGTGGCTCAGAAACTCCTTGATGGAGCCCAAAGTGATGGTGGGGTTTGGAGTGCAAAGGATTTGGCCGACTACAGAATTATCGAACGCGAGCCACTAGTGGGGACTTACAAGGAGGTCACGATTGTATCCGCGCCGCCGCCTTCGGCGGGCGGTGTGGGCTTAATCAATATGTTTAACATGCTGACCGGATTTGACCTCCCCGGTGCAGATCGCGTTACTCGTACTCATCTGCTGGTAGAAATTATGCGGCGAGCTTTTCGAGATCGAACCCAGTATCTGGGGGATCCGGACTTCATTGATATTCCATTGGCTATGTTACTGCATCCGTTCTATGCGGCGGGGCAACGCGCAAATTTACGTATCGATCAGGCGACGCCGAGCACCAGTCTACAGGGAATACAACCAGCGAATACAGCTAACGGCAACCAAACTAGCCACTTTTCTGTGCTCGATATGGACGGAAATATCGTTGCCGCAACACAATCGATTAACTTTTCTTACGGTAGTGGTTACATGGCCCCCGGGACGGGCGTGTTGTTGAATAATGAAATGGATGATTTTTCAAAGAAGCCTGGGGTTTCGAATGGTTATCAATTATTAAGTTCTGCAGCCAATAGTATTCAGCCTGGTAAGCGGATGTTGTCGAGCATGACACCCACGATTTTAAAAACAGACGATGGTGTTGCAATACTGGGAAGCCCTGGGGGTAGTCAGATCATTACAATGGTATTTCTGGCGGGAGTAGCTTGGATCGAAGGTGCGGATGCGATGGAGATGGCTTCAAGACCCCGCTTCCATCATCAATACTTTCCGGATCGAATACTTTTCGAAACAGCCTCCTTATCAACTGACGAGCAGGTCCACTTGGAATCAATGGGGCACACTCTTACGCCGAATCGCCGAACCGGGGGCAACGGAAATCTGCAGATTGTGACTTGGGATCGTAGGACTGGGAGCGTGGAGGCTGCATCGGACCCTCGCGGTATCGGTGAGCCACGTTTTTTTGAACCTTAACGCCACGCTTTCAATAGTACCGTGCCGTGTTAACGCTGGCACTTTGGACAATAGTAGGTTGCCCTTTGCCCGATGGTCCGGACCCTGATCGGGTTAGTACAACGCACACAGGGATTTCCCGCCCTGTCATAAACATTCAGTGAAAGCTGAAAGTAACCTGGTCGCCCATCTCCACCAACAAAATCTTGAAGGGTTGTGCCACCGGCCCGGATCGCATCCTTCAAAACTGCTTGTACCTCACGTACGAGCCTATTCATACGTTCTCGCGATATTCGCCCAGCCGGGCGCGTAGGGTGTATACCTGCCCTAAACAACGACTCATTTGCATAAATATTGCCAAGACCAGCGACAATTCGGCCATTCATTAAAAACGATTTCACTCCGACGCGGCGCCGCCTGGAGATTTTCCAAAGATAATCGCCTGTGAAGTCAGGTCCGAGAGGCTCGGGCCCCATATTTTTCAACAACCAGTGTTCGTTAGGCTTGGTCGAGAAATGAAGACTGCCAAAGCGTCGTGGATCGTTGAATCGAAGCAACTCACCTGAAGAGAACTCAAAGTCAATATGATCGTGCTTGGAGGGGGGAGTTGGGACGGCAAGATAACGGAGGTTGCCAGACATGCCTAAATGCAGGAGCAGTGTACCTCCTGCTGTCGATATCAAAAGATACTTTCCGCGCCTTGAAAGATCTGTAATTGATTGGTTCTGAAGCTGATCAGAGATTGAGAGTTGAACGGGCCATCGAAGTCGTCGCTCACGAATCGAAACCTCTCTGATCGTTTTCCCAATGATGAGAGGTGCTAATCCCAGGCGTATAGTTTCTACTTCTGGCAGTTCGGGCATGAGAGGAGCTTACGCAGCTCCAATCCTTAGTGCGACAGAATCCTATAAGTCTTTTGTTCCGTTTTCCGGCCTCTAACAGTGGCAATATGCGCTATGGACGTAGTTAAGCTATTTTAACTACGCCCTTTACAAGGCGAGCGTTACTTAATTTTGGTTTCTTTGTACGTGACGTGCTTACGTACCCTGGGGTCGTACTTTTTAACTTCCATCTTTTCCGGATGGAGGTGCTTGTTTTTGGTGGTGGTATAATAGTGCCCGGTTCCTGCAGAGGACCTGAGCCGAATTTTCTCTCTCATCGATTATCCCCTAAACTTTTTGGCCCTGCTCACGAAGGTTTTTAACTACCTTCTCAATGCCAAGCTTGTTGATAATACGTAAGCCCTGGTGAGAGACCTTGAGTTTGACAAAACGTCGCTCCCCCTCCAGCCAGAATTTCTGAGTATGAAGGTTGGGTAAGAAACGCCGACGGGTCTTGTTATGCGCATGGGATACATTATTCCCCGACATAGGCCTCTTCCCTGTCACTTGGCAGACTCTAGACATGGAGCAGGATCCTTTAAGACCGTGAACAAAGAGGCCGGGACTATACTCGTTGACCGGGTTCGGATCCAGCTAAGCCTAGGTTGTCAGGGATTAAACGGTCTCGGGAACGATATCGATGGTTGTCGCCTCGACAAACCTCGCTTCGCAAGGAACTCAACGCATTGAAGTACAATTCTGGGCCATCGGAGACTGGGAGCCATTAGTGAAGATAGCCGTGTTGTTAGGCGGCACCAGTATGGAGCGGGACGTCTCTGTCGCCAGCGGCTCCCAGGTCATACATGCGCTACGCCAAGCTGGGCATGAGGTGGTTGCCGTAGAATCAACGCGTGGGGTGCTTTCGCCCACTGAGGAACGTGAACTCCTGGCCACAGACATTAATAAGGTACCCCCCGATAAGCTTGGCGAGGCGGATGAGGGGTTTCCTCAGGTAGTTACAGCGTCGAATGCAATTGACGTGGATCTAGTGTTTCTAGCGCTTCACGGTGGTTCGGGAGAGGATGGCACCGTACAAGGGTTGCTCGACCAAGCTGGACTCAGATACACGGGTAGCGGGGCACTGGGCAGCGCACTTGCTATGGATAAGGACGTTTCGAAACGCTTGTTTCTTGCCGTGGGAGCGCCTACGCCACAGTGGCTCATGGCACCAGTCTCACTTGAAGAGGCACAGGATCAGCTAGGATTCCCTTTGATCGTAAAGCCCAACGGGCAAGGCTCGACGGTGGGGCTTAGCCTTGTTACGGAGTCCAGTGGACTAGAAGCTGCGATCACCACATCCAGGGGGTTTGATACTAGGGTGATGTTGGAGCGCTACATACCAGGTCGCGAACTCACGGTTGGAGTCCTGGAAGGTGATGCGCTTGCAGTCGGTGAAATCATCCCTGCCGAAGGCGACATTTTTGACTACGCGGCTAAATATCAAACAGGTGCCGCGGAGGAGATTTTCCCAGCGGACATCAGACCGGAAATAGCGCAGCACTTGCAGGAACTCGCACTGCTAGTTCATGGAGCACTGAAGTTAGGCACCTACAGCCGAGTGGATTTTCGCATGGATCCTCAGGGCGGATTGTGGGTCCTTGAAGTCAACACTCTGCCGGGGCTGAGCGCCGGCAGTCTTCTTCCGAAATCTGCCGCGGCGGTAGGGATCGACTTCACTGAACTTTGCGAACGTATTTGTCGCGGCGCACTTGCCGATGCGTAGGCCGGTAGATTGGAGCAGTTCGTCTACTTAGGCTGCGGAACGATCCGAATGTAGGGTTTGGGTGAGTCCCACCCATCCGGGAACTTTTCTTCGGCTTCCTCATTTGTTACCGCAGGTAAAATAATAACGTTTTCGCCATCTTTCCAGTTGACGGGTGTTGCTACCTTGTGAGCTGCGGTGAGGCGTATTGAATCCAGCAATCGTAATACTTCATCAAAATTGCGTCCGGTGCTCATAGGATAAGTGAGCATCGCTTTGATCTTCTTATCCGGTCCGATAATAAAAACTGAGCGCACTGTGGAATTATCCACCGCGGTGCGGTCTTTTGCTTCACCACTGGCATTCGGATGGAGCATGTCATAAGCCTTGGCTACCTCCAGGCTACTTCCATCGATGATGGGATAATTAACAGGATGCCCGTGGACGTCCTCGATATCTTTGGACCAGGCCACGTGGTTCTCAACGGTGTCAACGCTTAATCCGATGACCTTGGTGTTGCGTTTCTCAAATTCCGGTTTTAATCCAGCCATGTAGCCGAGTTCGGTCGTGCAAACAGGCGTGAAATCTTTTGGGTGTGAGAAAAGAATGGCCCACCCATCTCCAATCCAGTCGTGAAAGTCGATAGTTCCTTCAGTGGTTTCCGCCGTAAAATTCGGTGTTTCATCGCCAATGTGTAGTGACATGACCGTGCTCCTCTTGTTGGATAATCTCTCGGCTTTCCATTTTAAGGGGAGTCCGAGACTTACTATCTAGGGAGTATGCAGCTATCGGGAATATTTGTTAGTAATATTTACAACTATTGAAATAGCGTAACCGCATATTTCGCGAAATGAGCCTACTCCTTACTTCGCCCGGAGGGCTCCCAAGGCCAAACTCAGCCAACCCGCCATCATGCTGAGCCCGCCGAGGGGAGCGAGCGCGCCGATTCCATCAGGAGCCCCAAAAGTCGTCGCATAGATGCTTCCAGCGAACATAATTACCCCAGCCAACAAGAGCCATCCGGAGACCCTGATCCATTGAGACTGGGGAAAGCGGTCTGACAATATGGCTGCTGTGATCACCCCTAGGCCATGGTAGAACTGATAGTCCACGGCGACCTGATAGGCGTTCCAACGTTGAGCGCTTACTATGCCTTGAATCCCGTGGGTTCCGTACGCACCCAGGACCGTTGCCAGAAAAAGGATAAGCGCGCCGACTACGATGAAGATTCTGTTTCTATCCGACATGAGGCATTATCGAAGCCGTGCGAAAGATGATCAAGCGGCACATTGACGAATCAGAGGCATTGCTGAACCGGTTCAACAAGAGCCCATAAGTAACCGCAGATACATTTATAGAACTGCCCCCTAATTTGGCTTAAATCAATCGAACAGTGATAAGTTTTTTGAGGAAAGGTTTAGTGGTATTTGCGTGCACTAAAAAGCCTCTAAAGACCCAAAATACAACAGCGGGCATAAAGGGAAACAAGTTTCGAAGTTTTCCTATTTGGAGTAAGTATTTAAGTACCTGTTTTATAATGAAATCATCTTGTGGGCCTGTAGCTCAGTTGGTTA
>DBZY01000013.1:0-1600 GCA_002311835.1 Proteobacteria bacterium UBA1148
GGCAATCTCATCGCTTCCTGGGGAGAAATGGATCAGGTGCCTAGCAATATCCACGGGTGTGGCTTCGGTCCTGATAACGAACTCTGGGTCGTGGGCAATGGTGACGGGATTGCTCAGAAGTACAGCCATTCTGGTGAACTTCTTGTACAAATTGGCACACGCGGCCTTCTTGATACCCATGATGGCACAGCTATAAGGGCTCCGGATAATTCTATTAACCGGGAACCTTTAAATGCGAGTCACGAACGGTTTTTCTTTCCAGCCGGCGTCGCAGTTGACCCGGAAAATGGGGATCTCTACGTGGCAGACGGCTATGGAAATAAGCGTATCGCCGTATTCGATAGAACGGGAAAATTTCTACGCCAGTGGGGACGGCAGGCCACTCTTGAAGAAACCCGTGCCGGTACCGGCGGCGCATTCACCTACGCACTGCACTGCGTCGTGATCAGCAAAGAAGGGCTGGTTTATGTCTGCGACCGAGAAGGGCTCCGCATACAGGTATTCGATAAAGTTGGAAATTTCGTGCGCAATATCTGGGTGAAAACCGGCAATGCTGTGCTACCTGATTCCCGCGGCACAGTCTGGGGAATTACCTTCTCCCCCGATGAAGAACAGCAATACCTCTACGTCCTTGATGGCCGCCATGAACAAGTGCACATTCTTGATCATACCAGTGGTGAAATTCTTTCGTCCTTCGGTCGCCCCGGACACCAGATTGGCAACTTCACAGTTGCGCACGGGATTGCGGCTGACTCCCGCGGCAATCTCTACGTGGCAGAATCCGGTACAGGACGCCGCGTACAGCGTTTTAGGATCATCAATAATTTATAAGAGAGTGCTAACGAGGTATAGATGCCCTTGCCTTCGTGCAAAATTACTCCGTGGACCGTTCCACAATCTCCGCGTCACCGCCAACGTACTCGTATGAACCCGGGATACGGGTAATGTTTCCGTTGGAGGTCAGATTGTAACGAACGCGCTTGCCCCCCTCATCGAGGAACCGCAATGACTGCTGAAACAATCCCGGTGGTGGCAAGCCCATAGGCACAGTCGCCTCCAGAATGTAGAGACGGAGTTCATGCAAATAGATCCCAGCAAACATCCTCGACCCGTCAAGGTTGGTAATCTGAAGTTGGTGCCCTTCGACCCGCTCGATATCCGACCACGCGTCATAGGTCACTTCACCACCTCGCTTACGTAAATTCCATGCGGCTTGCGCGACCGAGGAACGCACATCCCAAAGCCAACTCATGGGGCTGTCGGGGGCTTCTGTACTATCGAGACGTTCACGGTGCGCTGCTTCAGCATCAGTGTAGTCAACAACAGTAACCAAGTACGAATCTCCCCGGATACCCTCCGACCTGTAAACCTGTGCTGGGAAGATGAGTCCTTGCGTAGACTCGTGACTAATCTCTCGCACCACGGGTTCTGCGGGAAAATTAACACTAAAAAAACTCGACTGATCAATATATTCCAACCAACCTTGTGCGAAGGAACCCCCCGAAAACAATACGATTATCACCGACATAAACGCATGGAGCCGCATTATTACCTCCCCTTTCGACTTCTTATCAGTCCCACTCTTTCTCAACACCACCCT
>DBZY01000013.1:1647-5314 GCA_002311835.1 Proteobacteria bacterium UBA1148
CCACCCTCAGGCGTTAAAAACCCTAAGAGACAACCGCTCGACCGATCCTTAAGCTGGTGACATCTAACGGTAATTGTATCGCCAACACCAACACTATCACGACTCCAACCGTCTCTAATAAGCGACGTTGGGCTAGCGCCTTCCATAGCCCACACAGTGGTCCTTCCATTAGTATTGACAACTTCAAGAAAAATCCACGTATGCGGATTTAGCCAGTGAAATTCCACGACAGTACCTTCCAGGTGTGTGTACTCCGTCGTCGCGTAGTTGCTATGAGAATGATGCGCCCAAGCTGGCAACGCCCAGACCACTGAGGCAAAGATCCCCATGATCATCAACCTAACCTGCATCATTTCTCTCCTTGCAAGAAAGTAGCCGTGATGAAAAATTATAGCCCGCAGGATAGCAGGTTATATGTTTAGTCTTCTCGCGTGCAATTTCTCTCAATAATGTGCTTATTTTCCGGAATTTAAAATACACTCTGGCTATCGAAAAAACCTAATTAAGAGTGTTCTTTAATATCAACACAGCCGGACCCCTTTGAGACAATTCATCATAGATCTCTGGATAGGCGAGCATACCCACACGCAAATAAGACCCCCCAAGAACTACGTCCACATCATTATCACTGTCAATATCACCAACATCCATGGTCATCCAACGACCCCGCATCACATCCTCATTGGTGTATGCAGCAAACTCGAGCCCGCCCTGATTTTCTAAATAAGTAAATGCCTCACGCTGATCTGATGAAAAGTCTGGGTAGAAAGAGATAGCTGCTATATCCAGATCACCATCGTTATCAAAATCCGCTGATTTAGCAATAAAAGCACCATATAAAGGATAAAAATAAGCCTCCTCGAACCTAGCATCCCCTCGATTTAGATAGATCCGCAAACCGTGGTAGTTCTTAAGTGTGTTATAGGGATCCGAATCAACGTTATCGCCATTAACAACTAAAACATCCATCGCCCCATCTCCATCAAAATCCTGTAATTCAAAAAAACTATGCCCATAGCCCGGACCTGTCTCAAAAATCTGTTGAGCGGCAAATTGGTTGTTACCCTGATTGATAAACAGATGAAGTCCTTCTCTTGCATCTGATACTAATACCATGATATCCAACCGATCATCGTTATTGAAATCATGTGTTTCAATCTTGACAGCACCCGGAAGACCCAGCAGAACGTGTTCTTCATAACTACCATCTCCCTGAGATTCAAACCAAGATACACGGCCATCTATCGCTCCGAATCCGGCTACGACAAAATCAGTCAGTCCATCCCCGTTCAGGTCTGCAATCTCCACATCTGCTACACGGTAAAGGTTATCCAACATCATCGTCGCAGTCGCATCAGCAATACTTTGATCAACAAGTTTGATAGTGCTTACACTCCCCGGCCGCTCATCGGACGGTTCTTCTGCCAGAAGATCGCCAATGGAGGCTACATACGCAGTGCCATTGACAAATTCAATGTCAACAGGCGTGATCTCTGACCGGAATCGTCTTAGAAGCACTCTTATCCGCCCATCTTGGTCAAGGACAGTTAGAGCATTCTGCTCGCTATCACCAATATAAATCTCATTCGTGTCTTCTCTGATATGGACCATCGTCGTAACCGGCAGTGGAGGTCGGTAACTAGACCCAAGACTACGAAATCGCGAAAGTTCCCATTGCAGGGAAGGTTTATTGAATTGTGGTAAAGCGTTTTCAGGGGAGTTTTCTATGTAGTAATGACGCAACGCTTCCCAATCACCGTCATCTAAAACAGGTGTGGTCGGAAATGAATTCTCATTTTGTAGAAACTCTTGCCGACTTCTGACATTCTCCTGCACGAACGCCGGCTCATCGTCTAAGTACTGGGTATTCTCAATCCCTAAAAAATACCCCATGTAGCCAAGGGCAGCTGCCCAGCTACGCTTGGAAAGAGTCTCAGGAGCGGGCTCCAAGTGACATGTCGAACAATAGAGTCCAGCTAACTCCTCTCCCCGCAATAGTTTGCTCTGCCGTTGGACTCCGACAGCAACAACTGTAGCAATTCCGATTAACGCTACACCAATAAAGAATTTCTTCCTAAGTTCCATCTTGCAGCTTGAACAAACTCAATGACTGCCTATCACTATAAGCTAAGACAAAAAAACTACTTCGCAGGGACGATGGGAAAAACTACATAGGAGGCGCGGTCACCGCCCGTGTAGATACTATTATTCTCCAGATTGTAAGCAGCAAAGTAATGCCCGCCATCGTGAGCGTTCACATCAAGCCGAATACGATCCCCTGCCTGAAATACCATACTAGTTGCCCAGATCTCCACCTCAATGGGCACAACTTCCCCCGGCGTAAGCTTTTGTACCTCGTCATGAGTATGGTAAGGCCGATACGGTGTTGAGAGTTCAGGGTCAAGTTTCCTATGGGAAGCTTGCAGGATGCCGCGGGTAGCGGTTTCCACACTGCCATCTGGCCCCATCTTCCTCAAATAGGCAAATACATCCATGTCATCAGTCTCAGAAGAAACCCACATGACCAAATTAATGTGGCCCGTGATCTCTACAGCTTCGGTCAACGGCTCAGTAACGAAAGTTACCGTGGGCAACCCTGCGTTAGCACGCCGATAGGCCTCGGGTCCGGATGCGTAAGACAACTCACCGTCTCGCTGCGGTCGCGTCCGGCTAAGACTCTTGTCGTAGATGGCATTATCGACTGCACTGGCATCCTGATTCGTCAGGTAGTACTGCACATACTCAGTACGAGCCAGAGGCCATTCATTCTCAAAGCGCCACTCGCATTCGGTAACACTACTCCGAACGCATAGATTGATAGGTGGTTCATCCATAATGCCCGTATCAATATCCTTCAACCAGTAGTCATACCAGCGCAAAAGCTCAGTCTTTCCTTCATCCGAATAGAATGCATCCGTATGACCGCCGATATGCAACTGCAGTTTCTTGTTGGCAGAGGCTGAACGGACAAAACCGTCAATATTGCCGCGCAAGTGATGGTTCCAGCCACCCCAATTACCGGAGCTATAAAGGGGTACGGTAATTGTGTCAAACTGGGCACGTGCCTTCACCGTATCCCACCAGCCACTATCCAAATGGTGCGCCAAATAGTTATATATTAAATCTTCAGAAAGTGCTGCTGAATTGTGAGCACGCGTATTTTCAAGAAGTTGTTTGCCGCGTACATCTAACCACCAACGCCCATAAAAGCCCTGGTTAAAAACACCTCCGTGAAAAACGGAGTCGCGATAGGTATCGGCCCAGCCTTCCCAAGGTAAAATTGTTGTCAGCGAAGGAGGCTGCAGACTTGCAACGTTCCACTGAGTAATAGCGTAGTAGGAAACGCCAACAAGTCCTGTCTTACCATTGCTCCATGCCTGCTCGGCACTCCACTCAATAGCATCGTAGTAATCCGTTGCTTCCTGCATGGACCAAAGGTCCGATTGTCCCGGTGACGTTCCAGTGCCTCGGGTATCCACGAACACGAGAATGTACCCACGCGCCGTCCACCACTCGGGTTCAGGCCGCTCGACATGGGTGAAGGGCGCTTCGTGTGGCAGTATCCGGTCAAGCGCCTTCTGGTAGGCGCTCAGGCTCATGAGCACAGGAAACTGTTCTCCCTCGGCGTCAGGACGATAGACGTCCGCCCGCAAAACTGTTCCATCCC
>DBZY01000013.1:5321-6613 GCA_002311835.1 Proteobacteria bacterium UBA1148
CACCGGGATGGGCACATCATGCTCAAAAATCATCCCATACTTTGGCTGGGAAAGATCGGCACCCGACGCCGTTAAGCTAAACAACCCAAAAAAACAGGCGAAAATCGCGATTGATTGGACCACGGAAATTCCCAAGCGCCCGGGCGCGACTATCTCAATTATCATGAATTAATCTCCCATCATCGCATTCAGACGAATTTGACTCCAAGCCATACCATCCGGTGCATCGTGATTGGATAGTAATACCCGTCCGTTGCCCGGTTCATGCAGATCAAAGACCTGAATAGTACCCTCACCTGGATCACTAGCGAATACCATGCCACCCTGAATAAGAACCCCGAAATTACCTTCTTGGGGCTGACCATCACGAAGCGGGACTTCGGTAATCATTTCTCGTGACTCCACATCAAAAAACCGAAGATACTGCGGAACAGGCTCACCACCCCCACCGCCATTAGGTACAACTGCGTACCCGTTAGGACCCATTTCAACTCGCCCAGCATAGGGTCGTGAATCTAGTGTGGCGACGACCTCAAGTGACTCTGTATCAATAACAGTGATTGACTCCCCCTGCCGATTTGCGACCCAAACCTCTCTCCCATCTGCTGATACATCTAGACCTTCCGCACCGGGTCCAGTTTCGATAACTACTGGGTCACTGTCATCAACGAGGAAAATTACCGACAACGTACCCTCAGCGCCCCGGCTAGTTACGTAGGCACGGGACCCGTCTGGGCTTAACCGTACCATGTGCCCCTCGCGTCCACCTGTCTGATAGGTACGGACCACCGTCATAGTTTCCAGATCTACTAGGGCCAACTGATCAGAATCTTGCATGGTAGCTACCGCCCGTCGCCCGTCTGGCAGAAAAAGCACCGTATGAGGTCGAGAATTTGGGCCTAGATCGATGCGGCCCAAAACAGTGGCATTTGCCACATCCATTACGATAATGTGACGACCGGGTTCGCTATTGGGTCCATACTCACCCGCTAGAGCCAATCGTCCATCAGGAGATACATCCACCTCGTGGGGAATGATGGGACCAACAGGTACTCGCGCGACTTCAACACCGGTAGTCAGGTCAATAAATGAAATGCTCCCACCAGCCCTATTGGAAACAATCAGCGTCCCATCTAGACCCTGGGCAATAGCTAACGTGCTTGCTGCAAAACCAATAGCCGCAACCAATATCGATACCAAAAAATATACTCGTTGGGTCATCGTGCTCTCCTAAACCCTTTTCAATCTTATTACGAGACTAGCAGATCAGTATGGACAAAAAGCTGCCCACT
>DBZY01000013.1:6663-60913 GCA_002311835.1 Proteobacteria bacterium UBA1148
GCACTACCAACCCTAATTTGCGAAACCTCCCCTCCAGAGAGTGCTCAGAACTAAGCGATCAGGTAGCATGACGACAGTTTTTTGTGGAGAAAACCGCGCCGTGAAACTCCCCGCTATCGGACTCTTAGCGATACTGTTCGGGCCCATATCCCTCCTTGCCCAGAATAGTCCTAATGATTCAGACTGGCCAACCTATAACAGAGACCTCGCTGGAACACGTTTCTCCCCGCTGACGCAGATCAACACCACAAACGTCAGTAACTTACGAGAAGCGTGGTCTTATGAACTAGGACGCAACACCACAACGGGTGACCTCGGCGGTGGGTCTCAATTCACGCCTCTAGTAATTCATGGGGTAATGTATCTAGCAGGAGCCGACCACGTAGTAGCGCTGGACGCTACGACGGGCGCAGAGCAGTGGCGGTTCGCCTTAAACCAAGGAGCCCCCTCAAGGCGAGGCTTAGCTTATTGGCCAGGTGAAGGCGAGCATTCGCCCATGGTTCTGATCACGATAGGTCAACTATTAGTTGCTCTTCTGCCGGAGGAACAGACGTCCACAACACGTATTATGCCGGTATTCTACCTCGGTGCCCCCGTGATCTACGAGAATCTACTTCTCATTGGCTCCAACACACCACCCGGGAGCGTCAGAGCTTTCGACCTTAGAGATGGCTCGGAAGCTTGGGTCTTTAATTCCACTCCCGGTCCGGGCGAACTCGGTCACGAGACATGGGAAAACGACGCCTGGCAAAATCAACCCAATCTTTTCCACTGGGCATTCTCTCTTACGGTCGATGAGGAGCGCGAGATTGTCTATGCCGCCTTTGAGAGCGCTGGTCCATCGGACTATTACGGTGGCGAACGCCCCGGAAATAATCTCTTCAGCGACTCTATCGTAGCTTTGAATGTGCGTACTGGCGAGCGACTCTGGCACTATCAAACGATCCACCACGATATCTGGGACTTTGACCTGCCAGCGGCACCAGGATTGCTTGATGTCGAGATTGATGGTGAAAACGTTCCGATACTCGCTCTAGCCGGAAAAACTGGCTACATGTATATCCTAAATCGCGAAACAGGAGAGCCTGTATTCGGGATTGAAGAAAAACCGGTTCCTCAAAGTAATGTCCCGGGTGAACAAAGTTCACCCACGCAACCCATACCCATCAAGCCCCCACCGATCGCAAAAATCACTTTCACCCCTGAGGACATCGTAACTGCCACAGATACTACGGAAGCACACGCTCAGTTCTGCCAAAGAATTTACGAAGAAAGCGGTGGCTTCTTCAACGATGGACCTTTTACTCCCTATATGTATAGAGAGTCAGGCAGCCTGGCACCTTCGACAATTATTTTTCCTGGCTCGATCGGCGGGGCAAACTGGGGTGGCACGGCGGCCGACCCCACACTAGGCTATATCTTTGTGAACACTATGAACGAGGGCAGTTTTGGCTGGATTGAAGAACAAACTGGCTCCCCAGGGTCTTATGTACGCAACAGCGTGCACGGCCCGTTATCTCGATTCTGGTGGAACGAGACCTCAGCCAACTCTGGAGGTAGTGCGCTCAGTGGAGGGGAAGCCGCATGGCCCTGCACGAAACCTCCCTGGGCCAACCTGATAGCAGTAAATGCAGCAACGGGGGACATCGCATGGCAGGTGCCTCTGGGTATTACGGAAGAGCTTCCCGCCGATCGGCAGAACACTGGACGTTTAGGCATGGGAGGACCTATCGCCACAGCCGGGGGGTTAGTATTTATTGGCGCGACTAATGACCAACGCTTCCGGGCATTTGACTCCAAGACCGGGGAGGAACTCTGGGCCACTCGTCTTGATATGAGCGCCTTCGCAGTACCGATCACATATCAAGGACGTGATGGCAAGCAGTATGTGGCCATAGTGGCAGCAGCAGCCTCAGCATTAAATGATCCGAAACCTGACGCAGCCCAAAAACTGATCGTATTCGCCTTACCCTAACCCGTCTGCCTACGCCTAAAACTACATCATGCGCTATGTTCTAAAAAACAATCGCTCCGGGGCCAACCGCGACCACCATCAAGAGCCCTCCAATAACACCAAAGTGTGCCAGAAAAATTCTTTGATCAGCCCTTCTCTCCTGACCTTCCAAATTCCAAAAATCATGCACTATCAGAGTGGCTACCACTGTGAATAATGCTAGTGCTATTGCACACTCCTCCACATAAGTGCCCGAGAACATTCCAATCGACCCCACAAAGTGGAGAATAATCGTCAAAACAACAGAAGTGTGTGCAAACGGTACTCCCACCGCTCGGAAAGCTTTAACAGAAATTGGGAAATAAAGCGTTTTTTGTACCGCACTTACAAAATAAACCGAGGCCAAACACGCTCGAGCAACCAACAGCATCCAAGAAAGCCATGGTTCCTCCATCAGCCGAGCTCGAAAACAGTGCAGAACAGCCAGTAAGACATAACGATGACAATTAAAACACGAAAAATTGGATCCCTGGAAGTTTTTGCCATAGGGGTAGGCTGCCGGGGGCTCTCAGGTCCCTACGGGTCACCGCCATCCGAAATGGAAACGACCAAACTTCTGAACCAGGCTTTGGATTTGGGCTATAACCTATTCGATACCGCAGCTCTATATGGATTCGGAGACAACGAAAAACTTTTAGGGCGGATCTTGAAAAATCGTCGTCACGAATGTGTATTGGCAAGTAAATGCGGTATTTTCAAAAATTCTAAAGGCCAACGAGAATTAGACGGCCGACCTGAGACACTGATTAAGACATGTAATGAAAGTCTACGTCGTCTCAAAACCGATGTAATTGACCTTTACTATCTGCATAGGTGGGATCGGCGAGTTCCAATCGATGAAAGTATTGGCGCATTAAAGGAGCTTGTTGAGGCGGGCAAAATTAAGGAAATCGGCGTATCTGAAGTTTCCGCTAAACTCCTACGTGAAGCTCATCGAAAACACTCCATTAGCGCACTACAATCGGAATATTCACTTTGGACCAGAAATGCGGAGATTAAGGTTCTTGATACATGTAAATCCATTGGTTCGGCATTCGTTGCCTTCAGCCCTTTAGGTCGTGGTTTCTTAACCGGTAGTGTGCGCGACTCCTCAAAACTAGTGGCTAATGACCTGCGTCTCACCATGCCTCGTTTCCAAGGCAAGAACCTCACCGCTAATCTGCGTTTGCTGGATGGCTACACCAATATTGCGCGAGAAAATAACTGTTCGATGGCACAACTAAGTCTGGCATGGTTATTGGCCCAGAGTGACCACATTATTCCTATTCCAGGAGCGACGACTCTTCAACATCTGGAAGAAAACGTTGGCGCCATGAAGATAGAGTTATCAAATACTACCTTGGACCGACTCAATGCGCTCATCAACCAAAACACCGTATCTGGCCCGCGCTATGGCCCCAATGTTCAGCAGGAACTCGACACTGAAGAGTTCGCTTAAGCGCTAGATCACATGGCAGACCAAATACTTAACTTATTGGCAATTCCACAGATGCCTATGATCAGGCCAGGCGACGATCTCCCCGAAATTCTGATTGCCGCGCTGGATAAGGCTGACCTTAAACCCCAAGCGCAGGATATCTTGGTCCTTGCACAGAAAATCGTATCGAAGGCAGAGGGTCGATACGTCAACCTGGAAGATGTCATACCTTCTGAACGCGCGTTAAACCTGGCAAAAGCGGTAGAAAAAGATCCCCGTCTCGTGGAGGTCATCCTCTCCGAGTCAGAAGAAGTAGTCGGACACAAGCCGGGGGTCTTAGTAGTCGCGCATCGATTAGGCCTCATATTGGCAAATGCTGGTGTTGACCGTTCAAATCTAGACCCAGAGTTTGATGGAGAACATGCTTTGTTGCTTCCAGTAGCTCCCGATCACTCAGCACATTGCATAAAAGCTCGTCTAGACGAGCACTACGAAACCGAGGTTGGGGTAGTGATTAGCGACAGTGTGGGGCGTCCCTGGCGCAATGGAACCGTTGGCATTGCCTTAGGTACATCTGGTATACCCGCGCTTCGTGATTTTATCGGTCAAACTGATTTATCTGGCAGATCTCTGGAAGTGACCCAAACAGGGTTTGCAGACGAGTTAGCCTCTGCAACATCCCTTTTGATGGGTCAGGCCAATGAAGGTATACCAGCCGTGCTCGTTCGTGGACTTAAATGGGACGAACCGGATTTAAACGCAAAATCACTGCAGCGGGCAAAAGAGGATGACCTCTTCCGGTGACAAAAAAAACTGAGCATATAGAGACATGGGCCCTAGTACCCATGAAATCACTAACCGAGGCAAAACATAGGCTGTCTGGTATGTTTAGCTTAAGTGAACGTCGCGACCTATCTCTCGCAATGCTCTCCGACGTGCTCACAACGTTAAAACAGATAAGTCACCTAGCTTCTACTGCTGTGATCACTCATGACCCCTTAGTCTTAGATTTGGCGCACTCATGGAACACGCGTGTACTAAAGGAATCCAAGACGGGTGTTAATGCTGCAGTAACAGAAGCCGCTAAAATCCTGAGCCTAGAATCCTGTACCACAATGTTGGTAGTGCCAGGAGACGTTCCCTTGGCTACGCCTGAAGAATTCTCTGCGCTGCTTGAGATGCAAAAACCTGGTGCTACGATCAGCATAGCTACCGATCATAGAGGCACTGGTACAAACGCTCTCGCCTGTTCGCCGCCCACGGTGATCGCGCCCTGTTTTGGTCAACGCAGTTTGGTTCGTCACCAGGAAGCTGCACGAAACGTGGGGACCGTTGCAACCGTACTCAAGCTGCCTGGCCTTGCTCTAGATATTGATATTCCAGATGATATCGCGCGCCTATTAGAAAAGAAGCCGCAAGGCCATACCTACGCATTCTTGCGCAAAGTTGTCGGTGAGACGCTCTATCAAGTACCGGTCATTACCAACGAGCAAACATAGATTAACTATTACCGCTGCGAGAGAACCCCCATAATACAATTACCATGTGCATTTACATCACACTTAACTCAAGGCTAAGGAGCAATGGGTGAAAGTACTAGCCAAGTTGCAAAAGAATAGACCCCCCTTCCTCGTTAGTCAGTTGCTCAAACTATTATCTGGGCCCCTGTTTTTACTAATAATATATTCCATCGAAATGGAAGGCATGGTGCACGGATCCAAGATTGCGTTCGGGACTCTGGCATGGATGGTAACGTGGTGGATTCTGCGCCCAGCACCTTGGGGAATTACGGCTTTGCTTCCTCTCATCGTGTTTCCGTTGAGCGGAACACTTGGCATTGTAGATACTGCTGCTCTCTACGGACAAAGAGTTTTCTTCTGGTTGATGGGCCTCTCTCTACTCGCGTTCGCTCTTATTAAGCATGGCATTGCAAAACGATTTGCGCTTGCGTTCTTAACTATCCCGGGCATCGGAGACAGCACAAGCCGATTACTCTTCTTCTTTATGCTTGCTACCGCCTGCGTTTCCATGTTTGTTTCAGACGGATCTGCTGTCGCAATAATGCTACCTATCGGGCTATCTATTCACGCCTATATCATGACTCTAAGCGGCCAGGATATTTCTGAGAACAACGGTCCTCGACTCCGAACATTCTTTGCGTTAGGTACGTTATACGCTGCAGTCTCGGGAGGTATTGCCACTCTAGTTGGGATGCCACATAGCGCGGTAGCTATGGATCAATTAGAAACGTTGACGGGCAGAGAAATTGGCTGGTTCACCTGGATGAGCCTTGGCGTACCCATCTTTGCTACGTTACTCGTATGCAACTACTTTCTACTTCGATTCTTTTTTAAACCCGAGGTGGAATCAATTCCTGGAGGCCGAGATTTTTTGTTTGAGGAAAGGAGAAAACTTGGGCGAATGTCATTAGGCGAGAAGAGCGTTCTCTCCATTTTTCTGACGATGGCTGCGCTCTTCGTGATTCCCTCACTCCTGCCAGGCATCCTTGGCGAAGAGAACGCCTTCTCGATTTGGGTAGATAACGCGATATCTATTTGGATGGTACCGCCTTTTGTCATGCTGTTGCTCTTCATAGCCCCAAGCAACCTTCAGAAGCACGAATTCGTACTGGACTGGAAAGAGGCCAACGAACATATTTCCTGGGGAGTCCTGCTTATGGTAACCAGTGCGATAGCCGTGGTGCAGGCGCTATCGAGCTTCGGTTTTACTGAAGTCCTCGCACAGTATATTAGGGACGCGAGTGTGCCTGCCTATGGCTTGCCTTACGTAACAGGTCTCGCCACTTCCATTTCAACGAATTTCATGTCCGGCGTAGCTGCCGCAGCCCTGATAACGGCCGTGATGGTGCCTGTTGCGGAGACGGTAAATTTCAGTACTGTCGCCATTACAATCATGGTCCCAGCAACTGCGATGGGAATAGTTTTTCCGTGGGCTGGACCTACTGTGGGTACAGCATTTGGGATTAGTAATATCGAGCTTAAGGACCTGATTAGGGTTGGCATTGTGGCAGAAATCATCATGATAATCGTCGCCGGCACTTACTGCTTACTCATTGGACCTTTTCTATAATAGATCGAATAACCATTACATAGCCCGCCACCAGACGAGCCTTCCTAACAGCTCAATCATGAAAAATAGGATCAAGGAAAGTCCTGTCACTACTAATAACGCCGAAAACATCAGCGCGGTTTGAGCTGAACCGGTGGCCGTCTGGATGAGATTGCCCAATCCGTCGTTCGAACCAACAAACTCACCAACCACTGCACCAATCACGGCCAGAGGCATAGCCACCTTACACCCATCAACAAAGTTTGGGAGTGCGCTTGGTGCGCGCAACTTCCAAAACGTATTCCATCCGGAAGTTTTCAACGCTTGAAAGTGCTCCACTAAACGGTCGGGTGTTGCACTAAGCCCCCCAAGAGTTGAGATAACAATTGGGAAGAAGGCAAACAAGAAGGCCATTACAACTTTAGATGGCAGGCCATAACCAAACCAGACGACGATAATGGGTGCTAACGCAACCTTGGGGATGCTTTGCAGTCCAATGATCAACGGGTAGATCGTACGCCTAGCGATTGGAACAAAGAAAATTGCAGCAGAAATCACCACTCCAAACACTGCCGCAAAAATAAACCCAAACAACACCTCTTCAAGCGTAACCATAGCCTGCTCTAAGAGCAGCTCACGAAACTCCCAAGTTTCACGAAAAATATCCGTCAGCGAAGGTAGTAAATACGCGCGAACATCAAAGAGCTCAACTGAAAACTCCCAAAGAAGACCCAACACCAGAAAAAACACAAACGGGTCGATGATGTTTCTGTTGATTTTCATCCTCAGTCAGTCTTCCGACGGCGCAGATGAGCTCGGCAAAAATTCCGTCGTATAGATTTCATCTACAGTCATCGTGTCTTCAACGTCATAGGCCGCCATGAGAAAATTCATAGTTCGGGCTACTTTCTCATCGTCTAGCCAACCAAGTCCGGCCGGGCCAGTCATTAAATCTATGATTTCGTGAACTTGCTGTAAGGTGATATCAAAATCCAGCACTGGATAGTGCTGTGTGACGATTTTGGTCGCCTCCTCCGGGTTCTCTCGAACCCAGTCATAACCTCTATAGGTCGCCTCAAGGAATTGCCGCGCCACATCCGGTTTTTCTTCAAGAAGCTGCTCGGAGGTTATAATTCCGTTACCATAAACATCGAAATTAAAATCTCCGTATTCCAACAAATCAATCGTGAGACCCGCCTCTACTGCCCGTCTCTGGAAAACAGCAACACTATTTCCAAGCCAACACTCACCTGCATCAATCGTCCCCTCAACCAGAGAACCTGCAATAATCGAAGGTGCTAATTGCAGCAACTCAACAGAGTCAGCTTCAATGTCATTACGCTCCAACCACAGTGGGACAATGACCTGGATGGGCGAATTTTGCCCACCGCCTACTGTCAGACCTACAAGATCCCCTGGCTCATCCAACTGGTGACGTTCCGTAACGTAGCACAGCCCAGCCGGCCAACGTTCGTTAATCCCACCAATCAAACGGGTGCTACCACCATTGTTGCGGTTAAGAATTACCGCAAGCGCATCAACATAGCCGAAGTCAAACATTCGCTGATCAATCTCGTTTGCTGTTCGGATACCTCCAAAACCACGTACAGCCTCAACATCGAGCCCTAGCTCTTCATAAAACCCCTGATCTATGGCGACAATTACCCCACTCATACTCCCTTGTGGGAGCCACGACATGTTGAAAGTGATTCGCTCACTGGGGGGCTCGGAGCACGCGGCAATCAATAAGCACCCGACAACAGCTCCAACAAATCCACACGTGCGTAATGGGCTTATTTTATTAGCAAGTTGCACCTTTACACCTCCGGTTCAATCTCTCAAAGAACGTATATATTTCACTGTATAATTTTACTCAGGTCATTCCTGCTGACACATTTCTCGAATCTTCCAGCCCTATTCTGGCATAGACCGAGCATCGCTCACAGTGAGTGTTGCTCACCGCTAACTGGGCAATATTCCTTCGCATGACGATTGCGAACAGGCATCAGAGGTTCTACGTTAACCGCCATTGATTTTCTGCTCTTAACTGGTTCCTTGTACAGAGTTGTTCGTTGCTGGGCGAAACGCCCGAGATTTTCAACCAAAGCATTCACCTTGTCGGGCGTCAACTCCTGACCGTGACTAGCACCTGCGGCACGAGAAATAGATTCATTCATCAGTGTGCCACCAAGATCATTTGCACCCGCCTTTAGGCAGTCGGCGGCTCCAGTTGCTCCCAACTTCACCCATGATGTTTGAATATTCCTTACCAGTGGATGAAGTGCCAAGCGCGCAACCGCGTGCATAAGCAGTGTTTCCCGATAAGTGGGCCCTTTCCGCGCCATTCCTCTTAGATACATAGGCGCCTCCATATGTACAAACGGAAGAGGTACAAATTCCGTTAGTCCTCCCGTACTCTGCTGTAGATCGCGTATACGTAAAAGGTGTCTTGCCCATGCGCGAGGCGTCTCCATATGCCCAAACATAATGGTCGAGGTCGTTGGTATACCGAGCCCATGAGCGATACGTATCACGTTAACCCACTCAGCCGTTGATAGCTTATCGGGACAGATAACCCGACGCACATCATCATCTAAGATCTCAGCGGCAGTGCCAGGCAGACTACCAAGCCCAGCCTCACGTAATTGCTTCAGAAAAGTCTCAATACTCAAACTGAGTGTTTTAGCCCCGTGCGTAATCTCCAGCGGAGAAAACGCGTGCACGTGCATCTCGGGCACTGCTTCTTTTACAGCCCGGCAGATCGTCAGGTAGGTATCACCAGTAAATGCTGGATGAATGCCGCCTTGCAGGCAAACTTCCGTAGCACCCCGGCTCCATGCTTCTTCAGTACGTCGGCAGACCTCATCAAGCTCCAATACATAGGGTTCACCTCGCAAATCATCTGTGCTTTTACCTTTGGAGAATGCACAAAAATGGCACTTATACTGACAAACATTCGTGTAATTGATGTTTCTATTGACCACGAAGGTAACGGCATCGCCACAGGTTTCACGACGGAGGTCGTCAGCACTCTGGCACACAAGATCAAAGTGCTCGCCACGAGCAGCAAACAAAGCTTCGATATCACTCTCAGCCAGAGATTCTCCACCCCTCGTTCTACGCAATAACCCAGCGACCCTGCCGCGAGGTATTTGATTCTGCGAACGTTTCTGTAACGAAAAGGGCGTAGGCCCTATTGCGCCGGGGGACCAATCTTCACAACGCGCGAACCCTTCGCTATCAGAACTCCTCATTACCGGGGTGGAAAGTGCAGGATCAACCCAGTCTTTGCTACGACGCACATATTCAGGGTAGATGGTGAGGCGTTGAACCAAAGTTTTACCAGCAGCAGCAGTTCTTTTTCGGAGCACAGATATCTGTGGCCAGGGGGATTCTGGGTTGACGTGGTCCGGTGTTACGGGAGATACGCCACCCCAATCGTTGATTCCAGCCTTGATCAATTCCGACAAGATCGATGGATTTAGATTTGGTGGCACCTGAATATTCATCTCGGGGCCGAACAAGTGTCGGGAAATTGCCACCGTCCATAGAAGCTCATCACTATCTGGCGGCTGAACATTTGCCATAATAGTACCCGGCTTCGGCACGAAGTTTTGGATGATAATCTCTTGCAAATGCCCGTAGCGCTCATGCAATTCCCTGAGTGCTAACAAGCTATCGAGCCGCTCTACTCGAGTTTCTCCGATGCCGATTAAAATGCCCGAGGTGAACGGAACTTTTGCTTTGCCGGCATTCTCGATAGAAGCAAGCCGGATCTCTGGATTCTTATCTGGCGAACCGTAGTGAGGCCCACCCGGCTGACACAGTCGCACCGAGGAAGACTCGAGCATCAGTCCCATTGATGGGGAGACAGCGCGCAGCCGCCTATAGTCCTCCAGCCCCAGCACACCCGGATTCAGATGTGGTAGCAAATCAGTTTCACGTAGCACCAGCTTGGCCATTTTCTCGACATACTCCAACGTCGACTTACAACCCAGATCGCTCAGGGCTTCGCGCGCAGCTTTGTAACGGAGTTCGGGTTTATCACCCAAAGTAAATAGCGCTTCCTGACAGCCCTCCGCCTGCGCCGCACGCGCTATCTCGAGGACTTGTTCTGGTGAGAGATAGATATTCGTGACGTGCCGGGGAGTCTTCGCATAGGTGCAATAGTGACAAACATCGCGACACAGCATAGTGAGGGGAATGAATGCCTTACGCGAGTAGCTCACTACATCACCCTTAGCATGATCTCGGAGCACACCTGCAGAGGCAATCAGATCCGAAAGCGGCATGCTTTCGGTAAGCTCTAATACTTTGGATCGGCTGGGGATTAAGTAAGATTTAATCAGCTCACTCATTCAACTCACCTGTTATTACACTACACCCATCAATTCGCCGAGTTGAACCCTATACTGCCCAAACTCAGGAACTTCCGGCAATGTCTTGGGATCCCGTGGTCGCGGCAAGTCAATTCGAACCTCTTCAATTATGCGCCCCGGCCGTTCAGACATCACCAATACACGATCCGAAAGAAATACAGCTTCTGAGATACTGTGAGTAACGAGGACAACCGTTTTCCGTTCAGCCTGCCAGATTCTCAGTAACTCTACGTTTAGTCGATCTCGGGTCAGAGCGTCTAGAGCACCAAAAGGCTCGTCCATAAGCATCACACGCGGATTACGCATGAGTGCCTGTCCAATGGCGACCCTACGTCGCATACCTCCTGATAATTCGTGTGGATGACTTTTCTCAAAGCCCGTGAGACCAAGCATTTCAACCATAGTCTGAACTTGCTCGCGAAGTTCCTCCGTTGGAATGTTGCTCTCCTCAACACCGAGCCGGAGATTTCCCTCAACGGTTCGCCACGGCAGCAAATTCGCGCGCTGAAAAACAATGCCGATGTCATCACTAGGGCCCCGGACAGGCTTGCCCAAAACGGTTGCAGTCCCTTCCTCATGCGGTATGAGCCCACCGATAATTCTCAGCATTGTGCTCTTGCCACAGCCACTAGGGCCAAGCACAGCGACAAACTCACGATCAAAAATCTGGCAGCTGATGTTCTGCAAAGCCCTAACGCCCTCCTCTCCCCCAAAAGTCTTGCCAACCCCGTCGAGAGCAATCGTTACCTCCTCGGTGGACATCAGGAAAGAACCCTCAGCACTGCCTGGACGACTTTATCTTCCGTTGGTTCAATGTAACGCTCTAGCGTCTGGCTAAAAGGAACGGGAACATCCTCTGTTGATACGCGCACGATGGGAGCTCGCAGATCAGAAAAGGCTTTTTCGACAACTAATGCAGCAAACTCTGCGCCCACGCCACAGCGACGATGACACTCATCAACGATCACCAAATAATGGGTCTTTGCGACAGACTCCAGAATCGTATCCTCATCGAGAGGAACAAGAGTTCGGGGATCAACTACCTCTGCATCTATACCTTGCTCAGCTAGCGTCTCTGCTGCAGAAAGGGCCAGCTGCACCATAAAAGACGAAGCAAGCAAAGTGATATCTTTACCGCCCCGTTTGATATCTGCCTGGCCGAAAGGAATCATATAATCGTCCTCCGGAACTGGCCCAATCACATCAAAAAGTCTTGTATGGTCGACGAAAGCAGTAGGGTTATCGGACTCCGCGGCAGTCTTCAATAGCCCCTTTACATCGTACGGAGATGATGGAGCCATAATTTCCAGTCCCGGCGTATTCCACAACATCGCTTGTGGGCTGTGTGAATGTTGAGCTGCTCCACCACCGCGAATCCCATGATTAAAATGAAAAATCATCGGCACCTTGGTCTGCCCGCCAGTCATATAGTGAATGTTGGCCGCCTCATTAACGATTTGAGGAAACGCCTGAAAGATGAAACTAGCCGTCGCTATGTCGACGATTGGGCGTAAACCCGCAATCGCTGCACCAATCGCTGCACCCACGTAGCCAAGTTCTGCAATAGGTGGATAATAGACTCTCCCCGGAAACGAATCTCGCACGTCCGCCATGAGTTCTCGATGTGAGGTTAATCCCAAAAAGTACTGGCCCATAAGATGAACACGCTCGTCCGCCTCAAGAAGTTCTCTCAATCCCTCTACAAGAGCCTCTGCGTAAAGGATTTCTCTCATGGTACTGACCCGCTTTTAGCAAACACCAGATCTAGCGCTGTTTCGGGTTCAGGATAGGGGCTTTCAAGCGCAAAATTCTCTGCAGTACGCATTTGATCTTGGACTAATTCGTCAAGCGCAATCACCGTTTCCGGGGTCGCATGACCTTCGTCAATCATCTCCCGTACGAAGCGTAAGACACCATCCTGTGTAGTATGCCATTCTCGAAATTCTTCAGGAATCACTGTCTCATCCCAAGCCATGCTAAGGTTTGTTTCCCCTGTTACTAGTGCGGGCCACAAAGGCCGATTCCCCGGCCAACGAACCGTGCGTGCTTCGATGAACGTCGGCCCCTCCCCGGAGCGGGCTCTATCGATAGCCTCGGTCATTCCATCACGAACTGCCTTTCCATCGCATCCGTCGATTGTAATAGCCGGAACCCCGAATGGGGCCACCAGATCCGTGAGACGCACGACGGCTAATGTAGAAGAAGGGTATTCACCTGCTTTCTGGCCTAATGCCTCTAAACTATTGTTTTCACATAAAAATATTAGTGGTAATTTTTCTAGTGCAGCGATATTAATCGACTCGTGATACGAGCCCTCCTCTAATGCACCGTCACCAAAAAGACACACACTGACGCGATCCGAACCGAGGCGGTCCATTCCGAATGCTGCCCCCGTGGCTAGAGGAGTGCAGCCACCAACAGCCGCTGACGTTGCCGGAAACCCCAGTTGTGCTGACGCCAAATGCAGTGTTCCGCCTCGCCCACCACAGTAACCAGTGGACTTGCCGAGAATTTCTGCCAGCATGAGCGCTGGATCGGCGCCACGAGCAAGCAAATGGCCGTGATTGCGATGAGTGGTAAAACACAAATCGCCTGTTTCAAGCAGATCAAGGGCCGCCACACCAGTGATTTCCTGACCGACGTACACATGAAAATGCCCAACGTCGATTTTACCCGCCAACTTCACGAGCATTTCTTCAAAGCGCCGGATAGCCAGTGCTTTTTCCAGCAACCCTAGCAGTACTTTAGTCGACAGAGTCGGTAGCAATTTGATGGGCCCTCTACCGCAGATTCATTAGTGCAGAAAATTATTGGCGCAGCGCTTGTGTCTGCTCCCAATCGATGGACCTCGTCTCCAAATCTATGACGACGCGATACGTTTCACGAGCCATCTCTACGGTGATGTACTCATTAACCACATCGGTCAACACCTTTTCGGGATCTCTTTCTGCAGGATCACCGACTCCACCCCCTCCGCCGCTCAGCTTACCCAGGATCTCGTCGGTCTTTACTTCAACCATCCGGTGGGTACGAGCCGGAGTGACTTCCTCACCATGTCTCACATACATCTTACAGAGCGGGCCTGGCTCCCCGCCAGCGGCGCCCGGAGGTTGGGTCAGATCACCATCCGAACTACCAGTAGCAACACTCACATCACTACCACGATTTTCTACCTCCCAGAGCATTCCTGACCCACCACGCCATCGGCCAGCCCCAGACAAATCTGGTACGAAATGGTAGCGAA
Organism: Proteobacteria bacterium UBA1148; assembly: GCA_002311835.1. Taxonomy (GTDB): domain Bacteria; phylum Pseudomonadota; class Gammaproteobacteria; order Steroidobacterales; family Rariloculaceae; genus UBA6522. The sequence goes on from DBZY01000013.1 coordinate 20,787, forward strand.
CCGTGCGCCACGGGTACCGAGTCTCAACTTCTTCGACGCTACCTCGCTGAATCGAGCCCAGACCTGACATACCCATAGCTCCTTCTGCACCATCAAACCCCCACACAGCCCCTGATCCTCCATCAGCATCAGTGGTCGTCTGTACATACCCTTCTCCAGTACGCGGGTCTGTTCCTGCTAAATAATGGCCTCGACGCCGACCCCAAGAAGCAATGGCTTTCTCAGGCATAGCTTTCGACAGGGCTGACACCGTAGCCTCGAGCACTTGTGTCCCCACATTCACAGGAGATCCTCCAACCGTTGCAGGGTACTGCGCGTTACATACACTGCCTTCAGGGGCGATGAGGGTGATCGGGCGCATGCTCCCCGCGTTATGGAACGGGGCTAATGCAGGATCAAAAAATAGAAAACTTCCCGCAACAGCTCTGCTGTAAGTCGATGCATAGACGCAATTGACAAAGCCCTTACGCTGCTTGTCAGACTTTGAAAAATCTAGAATCAGTTCATCGCCCTTAATTGTCGCCTCACACCGCACCCACACCTGCTCATCTAATGTTGTTCCATCGTCGTCGGTGGCCGATTCACCATAATAGGTGCCGTCAGGCATCTTTGAAATTCCATCCCTAACACTTCGCTCCATTCGGTCCTGCATCTCATCGACGCAATCCAAAATAACGTCGCGGCCGTACTTCTCTAACATTGCAAGTATCCGGTTCTCACAGACCTGCAACGCGGCCATGAGAGCATAGTTATCGATCCTCACCCCTTCGGGCCAACGCACATTACCCCAAAGGAGTTCAAATATATCTGCTCGTTCCTTGCCCCTATCGAAGCACTTAATCGGCGGGATAATCAGGCCTTCGGCATGGATATCATATCCGTTGGGAAAGTACCCCCCGGGAAAAGAACCTCCAGTATCCATCTGGTGTCCGCGAGTCAAGGCGACGAAGATAAGTTCCCCCTTATAAAAAATCGGGCGGAAAAATCCCCAGTCAGGAAGGTGATTACACTGTCCGTGATAGGGGTCATTAGTGACGATGACATCACCGGGGTGAAGATCATCACCAAACTTGTCGAGGATGTACTCCACTGAAAAATGTTGTGACAAGAACATCGAAGTTGGCCCTTCCGGCACTGCGACCGTCCGCGCACGAGCATCCCAAATCCCCGCAGCCATATCGTGTAACTGTGCAATCAAGTAACTCTGAGCGGTTCTGTCGATCACATGCCTCATCTCCTTGGCGATACTCTGAAAAGCATGCCAAGTGGTAGATAACGTGATCGGATCAATATTTCGAGCGCTCACCTTTACGTCCTTTTCTAAGTCTTCGAGTTTGGCAATTTTTGGGTCAGCAGATAATTTCGTCGATGATCAACAGTACAAGAGAACCTGGGTGGAATGACTACTGTCGTCGTAGTCTCCTCAATAATCGCTGGACCGACAATCTGGTTGCCCGATAATAATTTTTGGCCGTCATAAATTGGCGTATCCACCTGTTTACCGCCAAACCAGCACTGGCGCTGACGCTTCAAAGCCGCCGATGCATCCGGACCACCTTCTGCAACACTACTCAAATTGAAGGGAGCTTTAGGCATTGTTGCGCGGACTCGAAAGTTTAGAAATTCGACACCTCTCCATCGCATATTAAAGGTATAGAGAGCCTCATGACGTTGGTGGAAATTCTCTACCACCTCCTCTAAATTCTTGGTTGTAAGAGACCCACTAGGAACATCAACTTCGACCTCATGAAATTGCCCAATATAGCGAAGCTCTGCCGTGCGTGAATAGACACCATCCTTGGCCGCAACCTGCAGCTCTGCAAAGCCCCCACTCGCCTCGCTCTCCATCTCTTTATACAACCGGCGAACGATATCTAAATCAATATTTTCGGCCCGCATGATGTGAGAACGGGCGTAGTTGCGTCCGATATCCATAGCGAACATACCAAAAGCTGAGTAAGTCGCTGCAACTGAGGGGATTACAACATTAGGAATAGCAAGCTGCTCAGCAATGAAGGGAACGTGCACCGGACCGGCACCGCCGCCCGCCACGATTGCCATGTCGCGCAGGTCATAACCTCTCCGAGTCGAGACCTCCGTAATTTGATCGGCCATAAAGGCCGCCACCGTTGTCAAAATCGCCTGTGCTGCCTCAGGAGTCGACATACCGAGTGGTTCTGCGATCCGTGTCGCCACCGCTTCCTCGGCACGCTCTGCATTAAGTGGAATCTCACCTCCTAAGAAAAAATCTGCGGGCACGTAACCCAGAACTAAATCGGCGTCAGTCACCGTTGGTTCTACCCCGCCTTTGTCGTAACAGGCTGGACCAGGTTCACTACCTGCCGACTGAGGACCAACACGAAGCAGCCCCAGCGAATCAATCCACGCAATAGATCCACCGCCAGCACCTGCGGTGTGCACGTCAACCATTTTGATAGCAACTCGCTCATCCTGCACCCAAGCATCGCTTGTCGTCGGAACCTCCCCCTTCTGAATATGCCCAATATCAATAGAGGTTCCGCCCATATCGAAAGAAATTAAATTATCAAACCCGGCTTCCTGCCCCAGGCTTCTTGCACCTGTGGGTGCAGCAGCTGGACCCGAATTGATGAGATACACCACACGCGGGATACAGTAGTCGATGGTTTCTACGAGCCCGTCCGAAAGCATGAGCAGTAACTTACCTTTGAAACCAGCCTCGTTGATCCGAGTCTCCAAGGCTCTTAAATATCGCTTCACTGCAGGACCGATGTAAGCTGAGACTGCGGCCGTTGAGAATCTCTCCCACTCTCTCCAGACCGGCAGAATCTCATGCGAAGTGGCGACGTAAACATCGTCAAGTATTTCTTGCGCAATCTCGGCAGCCCGCTTCTCGTGATCAGAATTCGCATATGAATGAAGGAAGCACACTACTAATGATTCCACTCCTTCGTCCTTTAAACGTAGAGCTGCTGCCTTGACATCTCCCTCATTGAGTTCGGTATGCACTTCTCCGTTGAAAAGCACGCGTTCTTCAACCTCTGTGCGCAGAAAACGCGGAATGAGTGGGTCATAAGGAGGCACGAAAACGTTATACATGGACTCACGCACATTCTTGTAGCCACGACGTATCTCCAGGATATCGCGAAAACCTTTGGTTGTAATCATCCCAGTCTTAGCGCCATTCTGGTTAATAAGCGTATTTGTAGCGAGAGTTGTCCCGTGTATTAACAGCTCAACATCTCCCAAAAACTCTTCCAAAGACTGTTGATAGGCTGTCGCGGCTTTCTCAACCGCATTCATGAAACCCACCGAAGGATCAGGATATGTTGTAGGTGCCTTAAACTGATGGAGATTCCCGTCGGAATCCAAAACTAGGCAGTCAGTAAAAGTCCCGCCGACATCAATACAGATCCTAGACAAGACCTCTTACCTCTCTGATTGATCGGTGGTACACACCGAACTCAATTCCACGTGTACGGACCAACCCTACATGTTTCCTTATCGCACCAAGGATTGTATCCTATATAAGAGTTTTGTATACAATCCTGACAACCCAGAAAATTAAGGAAGAAGACTATCAAAGAAGAGCGCGTTTCGTTCTTTAGTGAGGGTGACCGAATCGCGGGAATCCTCCGTCTACCAAACAGTGGGGCGGCCCCACCATGGCCGGCCATTGTCCAGGGTCCCGGATGGTTGGGTCTAAAGGACGCCAAACTGTACCTCAGATATCACGCGGCTCTTACTGAGGCAGGCTTTGCTGTTCTGATTTTCGACTACCGAGGCTTTGGTGAGTCTGAGGGGCGAACAGATCTTTTGCGACCACAAGATCAACTTGAAGATCTGATCAACGCCGTGTCGTATCTCATCACGCGTGACGATGTTGATGCTGACAACATTGGCGCCTTTGGCTCGGGCGGAACTGGTGGCGGTAATGCGCTAGTGTTGGCAGCGCAGGACCCTCGCGTCTGTTGTGCTGTATCACAGGTTCCAGTGGCCGATGGAAGAGACTGGCTACATCGAATGCGACGAGAATATGAGTGGCTGGAGTTTCTTGAACGCATCGAGGCAGATAGGGCACGTCGCGTACTCACAGGAAAAGGTGAGTTAGTCCACCCACGCCAAGAAATTATGGTGCCAACACCAGAACGAAAAAAAACGAACATTAAAAAGGACGTTGACTCAAAGATCCAAGAAGAGATCCTCCTGCGTAGCGCTGAATATATACTAGATTACAAACCAATAGAGTTGGTTAAAAAAATCGCTCCGCGCGCAGTAATGATCATTGGTGTAGAAAATGATGCCACCACACCAACCGATCATGCGATCGCTCTCTATGAGGCAGCGGGTCAGCCAAAAAAGCTGATCTTACAAAGGCACACGACGCACTACGCAGCCTATGAAAAATACGGTGACACAGTCACACCTGAAATTGTTGATTGGTTCCGCAAACACATGACCCGCGGTAACTTGGATATCCGCCAGGAGGAGAAAAAAAATGAAAGTTGATGTTGCAATAACAGGTGGGCGGGTTTTCTCTGCCAATGGCGGTAAAGATCTCGATGTCCTAATCAACGGTGAAAAAATTACCGCTGTCGTAGAACCAAATTCCGAAGGAATAGAGGCAACGAAAACCATCGATGCTACTGACCTCTGGGTGCTCCCTGGCATGGTGGACCCACATGTTCATACTCGCGAGCCCGGACACACTCACAAGGAAGACATCTTGACGTGTAGCCAGGCTTCAGCCGCTGGGGGTGTTACGACTATTTTTGGAATGCCTAACCTAAAGCCGGCTACGCTAACGCACAAAGACCTTGTAGATGTCCTAGGACTTTATGCTGAGAAGTGCTTGGTTGACTACAACCATAACCCCGTGCCGACATTAGGTGAGGTTGATGCAATGGCGGAGACCGGTATCGCAGCATATAAGGTATACCAAGTCATCGATACCGGACGCGACTATCCTCACCCCTCTGGTACAGGTATCACTGACTCTGGCCATCTATTACAGATGTTTGAAGCTGTTTCGACAACTGGCAAACGATTTATGGTTCATCCTCACAATCAGGGAGTATGTGATCGGGTCGAACAAAGCTTCCACAAACGTGGAGACCGCAGCGTCGAAGCCTATGCTAAGACGCTGGCGACACACGATGGGCTCATTTGGGATCTTGCGACAGCAGAGCTCATCCGAATGTCCGAAGCAACCAACTGTCCGTTACATCTTGTCCATGTACAAACCTCTCGCGGCGTGGAAATGATTCGACAGGCGAAAGAACGGGGTATTGATGTCACAGGTGAGGTAAATCACTGGGCATTATTCCTAGGTAGCTGGGACATCGTTACGAAGCTCGGTCCTTATGCTCTGTCTTACTGGGTGCCAGATCACCACCGGGAAGCTATCGTCAAAGGTTTACAGGATGGCATCATTGATATGGTGAATTCTGATCATGCCCCACATACCCGTGAAGAAAAGGAGATTGGGTGGACCGACATGTGGGCATGTCATACAGGCACACCAGGAATTCAATTCCAATATCCATTGATGATTGATGCCGTACATCGGGGTGAATTCACCATGGAACGAACTATTGACCTTTGCTGTGAAGCACCTGCACGAGTTTTTAAACTCGACTCAAAGAAAGGCTCAATATCGGCTGGCCTCGATGCCGATATCGTATTGGTAGACCCAAATAAAGAATGGACTATCACAGATGACATTGTGTTATCGAAGATCGGTTGGACCCCTTATAACGGACGAAAGTGTCGTGGGCAGGTACTGCGTACGCTGGTACGAGGCACTGACGTCTATCTCGACGGAAAAATCGTAGGTACCCCTGGGCATGGAAAACACGCTACTCCAGATTAGGAAAAAAAATTGTGGCAACAAAAATGAAATTTGGACTGCTTCTCCCTCACTTTGGGGAGTATGCATCAAGCACACGCCTCATTAGAGGTGCTCAGCTAGCAGAAGATCTTGGCTTTGATTCCATATGGGTTAGGGATCACCTGGTATTTAAGCCTCACTCAGAAATGGAGAAAGCTGTACCAGTATTTTATGAAGCACTCGCCACATTAACAGCCGTGGGCGCGGTTACCAACCATATTACGCTAGGTACAGGATCGCTCATTCCGTTTCGCCACCCTCTGAACACTGCTTTAGCTCTCGCAACAATCAGCAATATTGTGGGACCACGCCTCATTATAGGTTTTGGTGCCGGCACATTCGATCATGAGTTCGAAGCTATTGGTATGGCAGGAATTCCTCGTCCAGAACTAGTGGAATCAAACGCCAATATTTTTAAGCGTATCTTTAATGAAAATAATGTTTCGTACAAAGATGATTACTACCAGTTTGAAAATATTTCCATCGAACCAAAACCACTTGGACCAGTGCCGTTTTGGTATTGTGGTGGCACTCCAAGATCTGCCCGTTTAGCGGTAAAATATGCAGATGGTTGGATGCCCGGCCGTATCACACTCGCAACAATCGAAAAGCGTGTTGAGGTAATGACCAAACTCTCATCAGAAGCGGGACGATCACTTCCAACCGTTGGTGTTATCCCACCAACATCTATAGCAAAATCACGTGAAGAAGCATTTGATGGACTCAACGTAGACGGTTTGCTCAAGTGGGCGAATGACCGAGGAAAGTGGTGGGTAAAACCACCTTCAGGGCGTTTCGAAACGGCTGAAGATATTGAGGGCTCACTCATCGCAGGCTCGCCTTCCGAAGTTGTTGAACAAACGAAAAAATTTGAAAAAGTTGGGGTCGAACACCTAGTTTTCGATTTGCGCCTTCGTTTTGACCGCTGGTTTGAGTCCATAGAACTGCTGGGAACACAGGTGCTACCACACCTCCGTGAGTGACTGTAGATAATGCCGTGACAACCATAGCGGACAAGGTTTCTCGTCAACTGGCAGAAGAAATCATATCTGGGGTCATCTCACCGGGCCAAAAATTAGAAGAGCAAAATCTAGCCGAAAAGTTTAGCGTTTCGCGCTCACCAATTCGCGATGCACTGCGGCAACTTAGCGGAACAGGCCTAGTCGATATCAAGCCGAATCATAGTGTTACTGTCGTCGACCTCAAAGTGGATCAGTTGCACGATATGTACGAAGCGCTTGGCGAATTAGAAGCACTTTGTGCAAAATTCTGCGCCCAAAGAATGACGACTGTTGAGCGCAAACAACTCGAAGAGCTACATCAAAGATCGGCGATAGCAGTCAGGAAAAAAAGCAAAAAAACCTACGCAGATCTAAACGATCAATTTCACGACATGCTCCATCAAGGATCCCATAATAAGAGTTTGCACAGCATCTCTGGAGAGTTGCGGCGGCGGCTTGCACCATTTCGCAGACCTACATTTTTTCGCGGGACAAAACGTCTCAAAGACTCATGGGATGAACATGACAATGTTGTAAATGCAGTTCTAGCAGCAGATGCCAAACGCGCGCACGCAGAGATGGGAAGACATTTAGTGAACTCTAGTTTAAACGTTATCTCATATATCGAAGAAACCCGAGACTCATAAAGGTAAACTTTATATGCTCAAACTTGGATACAAAGCCTCCGCCGAACAATTCGGACCCAGTGAACTACTATCCTATACACTTTTAGCAGAGGAACAGGGTTTCGACTCGGCCTTTGTGAGCGATCACTTTCAACCATGGCGTCACAATGGCGGACATGCCCCATTTGCCCTCGCTTGGCTAGGTGCGGCCGGTGCTAAAACCTCACGCATCGTGCTCGGAACCAGCGTTCTTACACCAACCTTTAGATATCACCCCTCCATCATTGCTCAGTGCTTTGGGACGTTGGGATCGATGTTCCCCGGCCGTATCATTCTAGGCATTGGTACGGGGGAGTCATTGAATGAGGTGCCAGCTTGCGGAGTCGAGTGGCCGGCAATTAAGGAGCGCTTTGCACGATTACGTGAAGCAGTCAGATTGATACATACGCTCTGGTCAGAGGAACGAGTTAGTTTCGACGGCGAGTTTTATACCACAGAGAATGCCACTATCTATGATCGACCCGACCAAGCACCACCAATCTATATTGCGGGTGCCGGTCCTATGATCGCAAAGTTCGCTGGTCGGACGGCCGATGGTTTCATTTGTACCAGTGGTAAGCCAACAGAGCTTTATAGCGAAAAACTCCTACCTAATGTATCAGCAGGCCTTGAAGCAGCGGGCCGGAGACCCGAAGATGTCGAACTCACAATTGAGCTCAAAGTCTCGTTCGATACCGATGGAAAAAAAGCACTCGAAGATACGCGCCATTGGGCGGTACTTGCTTTATCGCCAGAAGAAAAAATGTCGGTTAAGGATCCTTTGGAGATGGAACGCCTTGCCGACAGCTTACCTCTAGAACGTGCGGCATCACGGTGGATTGTTTCTACAGATCCCGATGAGCATATTGAGAAAATTCGCCCCTACATAGATCTCGGGTTTCGCCATCTCATATTCCACGCACCAGGACCGGATCAGGAGCGTTTTATCCGCCTCTATGCCGAAACCGTGCTCCCTAAGCTTCGAGACGCATTCAATTAAGGATCATTCCTTTGCTTGATTCCGACCCAAAGCTCAAATCATCCTCTGAGACGCGTCCAACTTCGGTAATCGCTCTCACAGGTGGAGTCGGCGGTGCAAAACTTGCATTAGGCCTTCATCGTATTCTTGCTCCTGGGGATTTCATGATAATTTGCAACACAGGTGATGACTTTTATCATCTAGGTCTCGAGATATCCCCAGATATAGACACAGTCCTTTACACACTCTCAGGATTAGCAGATCCGTCCCGAGGCTGGGGACGCCGTGACGAGACATGGAATTTCATGGCAGCTCTCGAAGAAATTGGTGGTCATACCTGGTTTCAGCTTGGTGATCAGGATTTAGCTACTCACATTGAGCGTACAAAACGACTCACAGAAGGCGAAACTTTGTCAGCTGTCACCGATTATTTTCGGCAACAACTTGGAATCGCCACACGTATTGTGCCCATGAGTGATGATCCTGTCCGGACACGGCTACGCACTACAATGGGCTGGATTGATTTTCAGGATTACTTCGTACGCCAAAACTGTAAGCCGTCGGTAAGGGAAATAGCATTCGATAACGTAGAAACGGCGCGTATAGCCCCAGCTATCCTACCCGCTTTAAGTGACCCACACCTTCGTGCCGTTGTTATTTGTCCATCGAACCCGCTCATCAGCGTTGAGCCCATCTTAGCTGTGCCCGGCATGCGCAGAGCGTTACGTTCCTGCACTGCACCCGTAATTGGCATCTCTCCCATCATTAATGGTCAAGCCGTCCGAGGGCCAGCAGCTAAGCTGATGGAAGAACTCGGGTTTGAACCGAGCGCTTCAGCGGTCGCACAACGTTATACCGACGTGATTGACACCTGGATCGTTGATGAATCGGATGCAGACGCGCGCGTACCTACGGGCGTCGAAAAAGTCGTTACCGAGACATTAATGATCACTATAAAAGATCGTGAGAAACTCGCTCAGAAGGTGCTTGCCGTAGCCCAACAACGAGGCCGAGAAGAATCAAGTGTAACTATGACATCGAATGTGATGAGTGATGACTAATACCCCACAACTCAACCTAAAAAATACTGAAGTGAAAATCTATTCTGACGTGGATCTCCTGGCACATGCAGCTGCAACCCTGCTGTGCAATCGCCTATCTTCTACAAAAGGTGATATAGCGGTATCACTTGCGGGCGGCTCAACCCCAAAGCGGCTCTACGAACTTCTTGCGAGTCCAACTTATCTTGAACAGATACCCTGGAAACGCGTCCACTGGTTTTGGGGCGATGAACGATTCGTTCCGCCAGACGACCCACAAAGCAACTTCTCCATGTTCAAGACCACTGTGCTATCCCGCGCACCCGTTCCAGCAACCAATATTCACCCTATCCCAACCATTGGGCTCACACCAGAAATAGCAGCCGATGTTTATGCTCAAGAGTTACAACGGTTTCATGGGGAAAAGGTGCTCTCAGCTAAAAACCCATTATTCGGTGTAGTTATCCTCGGGCTGGGGGAAGACGGCCACACGGCATCTCTGTTCCCTGGTTCGCCTGCCCTGAAAGAACGTTCGCGCTGGGCGACGTGCGCGAATCTGGATCAGGCCGTACCACGAATCACTCTAACCTACCCCGCCCTAGAGTCTTGCCATGATTGTTTATTTCTCGTTACAGGATCAGCTAAAAGAACCATTCTAAGATCTATTTTTCGTGGCGATGTTTTTCCCGCAACGCGTCTAAAACCGCAAGGTCGATGCACTTGGCTCTTAGATCAAGCGGCTGCGCCCGACGGCTAGGAATTCTTTACACCCTAAATTTTTTGTTGTGGCCTCATAGGATTCGGCCAGTCTGTGTGGAATGACTGCCCCCGCGGAGCGTCTGTGCGCTCATATGTATGAGCACCAAAGTAGTCGCGTTGAGCCTGCAGCAAATTCGCGGGTAAGGTAGCACTACGATAGCCATCGAAGTAGGCCAAAGCAGCCATGAAAGCCGGGCAAGACACTCCCGCCTCGGCGGCTAGACTCACAACTTTACGCCAACCACTTTGTCTCTCCTTCAATTGCCCTGTGAAATAAGGATCTAATATCAGATTACTTAGATCGTCTTGCTTCTGATAAGCCTCAGTGATCTTTTGCAAGAATCTGGCCCGAATGATGCAACCGCCACGAAATATTTTAGCCAAATTAGCAAAATTGAGATTCCAACCATACTCCTTTGCTGCTTCCCCCATCAGAGCAAAGCCCTGTGCATATGCACAAATCTTTGAACAATAAAGTGCATCGCGAACAGCAGCAATCAGAAGCTCCTTCTGCTCGCCGGTAACCGGAGGCAATTTTGGATTATCGAACAATTTGCTCGCGGTAACGCGTTCATCTTTTTGTGCCGATAGACAGCGGGCAAATACGGCCTCTGCCATGGCGCTGGCGGGACTACCCAGATCTAACGCAGACTGACTACTCCATTTCCCAGTACCCTTCTGACCAGCTGCATCAAGTATTCTATCAACCAAGAAATGATCCTCGTCTCCATAATCTCGCTGCTGAAGAATGTCAGCAGTGATCTCTATAAGAAAAGAATTAAGTTCACCTTCGTTCCACCCTCTAAAGGTCACGCTCATCTCATCTGGACTCATTTGGAGCAACTCTTTCATAAGTTGAAATGCTTCACATATGAGTTGCATGTCAACGTACTCAATACCGTTATGAACCATCTTCACGTAATGACCCGCGCCGTCCGCACCAACATAGGTCGTACAAGCTTCTCCATCTGTAACTGGTTCACCGGGTTGAGCTCCCTCAATAGGCTGACCGGTGTCACTGTCAACCTTTGCAGCGATAGCTACCCAAATCGGTTCGAGCAATGCCCAAGCTTCCTTACTACCACCGGGCATTAGACTTGGCCCGAAGCGGGCGCCCAATTCACCTCCCGAAACTCCAGACCCAATAAAATGGATGCCTTTCCCGGCAAGCTCCTTCTCACGGCAAACAGTATCGCTCCAAAGTGCATTGCCACCGTCGATGAGTACGTCCCCCTCATCTAGCAAAGGCAAGACAGCCTGGATAATCGCCTCGGTAGCGGCACCGGCCTGCACTAACATCACCACTTTACGAGGGCGTTTGAGGCTTTCAATGAAACTATCAAGCGTCTCAAAAGCACTCACGTTGCTACCACAAGGTTCGACTGCACACCGCTCCATGAAGGATTTGGTTCGTGCATACGTGCGATTGAAGACAGCCACCCTAAAACCGTGATCCACCATATTTAGGACCAAATTCTGACCCATTACTGCTAGGCCAATAAGGCCAACATCACAGTTGGGTCGCATGCTAGAGAGCTTACTCACCTGAACGAGTATACTTTCAATCCGCTCTTCGCTCATGGATAACTTACATGACGACTATATTGGGACTCTCAGGAAGCTTGCGGTCAAGATCATTCAACACTGCGTTGCTGACTGCAGCCGCCGAAATGATGCCAGCAGAAATCCAATTAGAAATAACAACCATTCAGGGAATTCCTCTCTATAACGAGGATGTAGAAAGTATGGAAGGCGAGCCCAAGTCGGTCACAGTTTTAAAACGTCAGATCTCTGACGCCGATGGATTATTGATCTCAACACCGGAGTACAACCACTCAATACCCGGTGTGGCAAAAAATGCTATTGACTGGCTTTCACGACCCTTGTCAGATATCCCTCGTATTTTTGGTGCCCGACCAATCGCGATCATGGGTGCAGCGATGAGTAATTTCGGTACCATTCAAGCACAACGTGCTTGGTTACCTGTATTAAAAGCGCTCGGAGCTCAAGTATGGACTGGTGGGCGACTGCTCGTAAGCGAGGCACATACCGTATTTGATACATCCGGTAACCTAGTAAATACACAGGTGGAAGAAGAGCTACGTGTATTTATCGAGGGGTTTGCAAACCACGTCGCAAACAACTAATGAAGCGCACATGATCACCGATATTAGCTAGCGATAGCGAGCTTTGGCGGACCGACGCGTTACGGATCTAACGAAGCCAGATATGCTGCGATTGCAATCATATCGTCTTCGGTAAGGCTTGCTACGGTCGCCTGCATGAGAGCAGTCTGAACACCCGCACGATCGCCAGTCTGAATGTCGTTGAGTTGCCGTACGGCATAGAGTGGCGAGATTCCGCGGATGGATGGAATTTCGCCAATACCTCGTAACTCGGCGCCATGGCAAATAGTGCAGGCAATGGTCCGGCCATCCCCGCCCGTTGTAATCAACTCCTCGCCTCTCGCCAGACTACCCACCGGCACATAGGCGATAAAACCCGCGTAAGGATGCTTTGCAGTGACGAGCTCGCGGTTTTGAGGAAGTTCAACAATACGGTTACCGAGTAGTTCGGTGCCACCGCTAGAGTCGCGAAAGCGCATGCGGCCGTCCCCCACGTAACTCCTCGGTACTGAGTCAGCCTCGACCACCTCAACCCAATCGATGGGCTCGATTGCAGTGTAATACTCAGCGGCTTCACGCGTAGCTTCGACCGAAAGCTCTCGCGCGAAGTCATTCATCCAATACCGGTCCTTCCTGGCGCCGCTCCTAAAGTCTTCCATCTGGCGCATAAAGTATTCGACTGGGAGACCGGCTAGTTGCGACGATTCAGGATGCCCCATACCTGATGTTAAGTGGCAGGACGCGCACGCTCGAACGTTCCCGGGGCCTCGAGCGACAACTGCCGGTAACGGCGAATGATCGTTGGGAAACCAGTCCGGCGGATTCCAGTCATCGTCGATCTCCGCTTGACTGTAGCTTCGGGAGCTGCCGGGCACCATTCTCGGGGCGTTTATATCGATCTCGTTTGGAGGAATCGTTTCGACAACCTGATATGCCCATTCCTGAGCAACACCAGTAGTGGAAGTAACAAGCCATACTGTGGCGAGTAACGCGATCGTGCTCTTCATGGAACGTTTAACTCAGCACACACGCTGCGTCGCGATCGATATCGTCCGCACGCACGTAACTGTGTTGGACGTTCAGCGAGAATGTATAGTACTTAGGATCAATGAGGTTGATATCCACGGTAAGGTGGTTGTGGTCCTCACTCAACCTGTAACGCTCAACCATCTGGGCTATCGAGCCACCGAACGGCAACGGCCGCTCACCTGATTTGAATACACCTTCAGAGAAATGCGTAGTTCGTATCACGAGCATATCTCCAGCCCAACGCGCCGTTGACCAACCCAGTCTGCCCGGCATGAAGGTCACCGGTGGCTCAAGCCAGAAATCCATGTGAACACGGCGCGTTCTACCGAATGCGGACAGGTCGATCGTCTCGCCCCGGTCAACAATCTCAAAGTCCGCCGCCTCGCCCGCCAAAGCTCCTGCCATTAGACATGAACCAGCGTCTGCGTTAGCTTGGTATGACGCCCGGAAGGCCTCACCCGGGTCACGTAAATTACTCTCTGCCACTGAGATGAACCGTCGTTGTTCAAGTGTCTCTGTACGACTTGCATTATCTTCAACCCACAACCCCTGCAATGTCGACTGTAAGGGGTGAGGCTCCTGAGCAAAAACCGAAGAACTCTCCCAGTTCACTAGAAACACTAATGAGCTGAGTAGTGACCACTTCGAGATCATTCTCCTTGTTCTCCTTGAAGCTTCTTGGTCGATCGCACTAACCAACCAATTCAATAAATACTCGGCACGCAGTCAATGGCGAAGATAGTCCTATTCGACCGAACGAAGGTGTGACGCATTTCAATAGGTGCAATATAGTACTTTGCATCGATACGCGTTACATGTAGAGACAACGTATTAAGATCATCGCTCAAGGTATAGCGTTCAATCATTTCGGCGTCGGGACCACCGAATGGAAGTGGTCGATTACCCGTATCGATCGTGCCTTGTGTAAAGTCATTTGTTCTCACCACTAAGGTATCTCCGTCCCAGTGCCCCTCGGACCAACCCAACTTGTTCGGCCAGAAGTCGTTCGGCGGGTCACGCCCATCCATATAGACACGCCGCACCTGTTCAAATCCAACTAAGTAGAGTACTTCTTGCGTGTCGAGGAACTCCAGGGTATAGCCAAACCCGCCATGCGCCGCCGCCGACCTCCGCTGACATGTCGCAGTATTATCATTTTCCTCGATAGCCCATCGCCGTCGAAAATCCTCAGCCTCTGCCGTCAATAGTGCCTCTGCTGCCATATCGAGCATGTTCTCGCTTGAGGCACTGCCGTTTCTTGGCTGCTCCCAAAGACCCTCCAAAACCGCTTGCAATTGATGAAATTCCTGAGCGAATGCGCTACCCACTGTACCCAGGAGGAACGTCAACAGGAGAATCACGAATCGCTTGAAAATCATGGTGGGCTCAGTTTTCTAATCCGCTTCCGAAGCTCGTAGGTACCGGTCCAAGTTACCCCGAACCTCCCTGCCATCCTCAAACGTAAACTGAATCAGAGCCATCACTGGCCTGCCGGAAAAAGCAGGGAAGCCCAAAACCGTCACTCTAGAACCCACGGGCAGGGTATCCCTGTTCCAGCCCCGTTCCGTCATACTTCGCGCTGCACCTGTTTCTATCGCCCAAGCCACAGCGTCGCCCTGCTCGTCTTCAATCTCCAAAGTAATTCTTGAATGCGGGTTAGCTATTCTTACTTCGGTAATCACACCCTCAACGGTTACTCGCGCCCGAACATCGAAATAGGCGTTAAAGTTATGGTGAGTGTAACCAATGGACGCGACGAACAACCAGCCAAGACCCGCAAACAAACCACTCATCGCTATTCTAGAGATCATTGATACAGACCATACCCTCGAAACCACTAAAATGGAACTCAGTGGCTCATCTCTGAAAATACTTAAGTCGGTTTAGATGCACCAGTCAGGTATTATTAAGTCTCAAAATCAAGAATTTTGAAGAACCATGAACCCATCGATTAACATCCGGTTAGCTGCAACATTAACTGTTGCCATAGTAGCTGGGTGCAGCGGTAACCTTGGGATGCTCGAGCTCAGTGGGTACACCATGGGAACCAGCTATTCGGTTAAAGCCGTGCGTTCAGACGCATCAATTTCACTCGAACCACTGAGTAACCGCATCAGTGTCCGCTTGGAGGAACTGGAGAATCTGTTCTCTACCTATCGCGAGACATCTGAAATCAGTCAATTTAACGCCCATGCCGGCAATGAGTGGTTCGAGATCCATCCAGCCTTTCTAACAGTGCTAACGAGGGGAATAGATATCAGTGAATTTTCTGATGGAGCATTCGATATAACGGTTGGCCCATTGGTAGAGTTGTGGGGTTTCGGGGCAAGTAACTCGATCAATATGGTTCCGACACAAGCGGAGATCGATTCCATGCTAAAGGTAACTGGATTTAATTACGTTGAAGTCCAATCATCACCGCCAGCCATACGCAGAACCCAGTCTGGCGTCAAGCTTGATCTATCCTCCATTGCAAAAGGATTCGCTGTAGACGAGATCTCTACACTGTTGGATAGTTCTGGCCTGACCTCTTATATGGTTGAGATAGGTGGAGAAGTGCGTGCCCGGGGCATGCGGGCCGATGGCAGTAATTGGCTGATCGGTATTGAAAATCCTATCTCAATAAATGGACTAACAGACAGCATCCAGGATGTCGTCTATCTGCGGGATGCTGCCATTGCCACGTCGGGCGATTATCGGAATTACTTTGAATACGAAGGTAACCACTACTCCCACACACTTGACCCTCGGACTGGCTGGCCAGTTTCCCATGGACTCACATCAGTCAGCGTCATTGAACGGTCGGCAATGAACGCCGATGCCCTTGCAACAACACTCATGGTGCTAGGCCCTGAACTGGGCCTACAGCTTGCGACCCGTGAAAATATTGCAGCCCTACTGATTCTGAGAGCTGATGGGGAATTGAAAATTTTGCAGTCACCAGCTTACAAAACATATCTTGCAAATCGCTGATGGTTGATTGGCCATTCGTCCGAACTCAAAACTTCAAATATAATTCATTCATCTTTTTGACTCATAGGAACCCACGTGGGAATCATTACGCCAACCAATAAGACAGCTACAACGCTCACAGGACTACATCTTTATCACTTCAGCAAATCTAACTGTTCTATGCGCGTACGCATAACACTGGAAGAAAAATGCGTGCCTTGGGTCAGTCACCATCTGGACTTGCACAAAGCCGAGAACATTACCCCCGAGTATTTTGATATTCACCCTAAAGGATTAGTACCAACCCTGGTGCATGATGGTGTCGTCATTATCGAGTCTACCGACATCATCTATTACCTTGATGACGCGTACACTAACCCACCGCTTCGACCAAAAAATAAGCTTGATCAGAAAAAAATGCTCGGCTGGATGCGTCTAGCAGCAGACCATCACATCCATGTAAAAACGTACATGTTTGCAAACCAGATCGGGAAAAGTATGGCCAAAAACGAATCCGAACTGAACTTTTATCGCCAACTACAAAAAAACGAAGAGCTACTTGAATTTCATATAGAAAACTCATTGCCAGAGGGCTTATCCAAAAAGCGCATAGCCAAAGCGATAAAAAAACTAAATAACTGCTTTTCGAGAATAGAGCGTAAGCTGGAAGAACAAGAATGGACTGCTGGCGATGCCTTCTCTCTATCAGACATCACTTGGATACCGCTGTACGTTACTTTGCATAGTGCCAAGTTCCCATTCGAAAATTACCCAAATATTATTCGTTGGAAAGAGGCTATATGGAAGCGCCCCAGCTTCCAAAAAGCAGTATTAGAATGGACGTAAAAGGTTAATCGTTACTGACATCCTAGAGCAAAATATTTTACTCAACCAAACAATATGGAAGGATGGAAGAGCAACCGCATCAGTTGCCCATAAAAACCCCAAACAATTAACAATGCAGCACTGGAGTAGATTGCCACCGTCGTCCACTTATAGTTACCCCAGATTACCAAATACCCGGCCACGAAAAGCGGTAATGCCACAAGTTGCCCAGCCAAATAAGCTATTCCAATCGTGGCAAGAATAAACCCGATGAATACCAGACTGGGTTTTAGATTCGCCTTATCCGCTGCAACATTCCAGGCACGGCGCATGCCCCCACCCGAGGTGATAGATGCCCAGGCTGCTCGACCATCTTTTACAAGAATCCAAAATGACAGCGGCAGTGCAGTCAAGAGAATAATGTGTGGAAACTGAGCAGTTGCTGCCCCTTGGAAGCCAAGCGTGACAAAATATCCAATAGAAAACATTACAAAAAGACCAACAGCCAACGGCGTGGAAATTAGGGCATTACGGGTTGCGCCCTCACCAGCCTCGGATGATTGATCCCCTTGTGGTTTTAGGGCGCTTTTTATGGCAAATACAAAAGTAATAATGATTAGAATCTCAATCAAAACCACCACTGGTCGGTTGTAGAGCCAAGCGTAATTCCCATAGATTTGCGTAGTGAGTTGAAAATTATTTTCCATCAATCCCCCAAGCACTAAAGCCAATATCAGGGGTGGTCGCGCCCAACCGCCCTGCTTCATCCAATAACCAAGCACACCGAATACTAGGCAAGTCCACCAATCACCCATGGAGTTTGTTGCTACCCAGGTGCCCATCAGTAATACCACCATAACGCCCGGTACGATGAGGTGACCTGGCAAAAACGCGATTTTGTGGATGTGTCTACTAAGAAGCATCAGAAGGCCTGCGGCGACTAGATTTGCAATGACTATCGCCCAAACCATGCTAAAGGTAAGAGGGAGATTAACTGTCAACATATCTGGCCCCGGCCGTAAACCTTTGAGCACCAACGCACTCAAAAGTATTGCCGTGCCAATACTGCCAGGAATTCCAAACGCTACCGTAGGAATTAATGCCCCCGCCTTGTGGGCATTGTTCGCAGTTTCAGGAGCGATGACACCTCGAATATCGCCCTGACCGAACTGTGTTTTGTCCTTGGAACTCTGTACGGCGTGACCATATGCAATCCAGTCCACTATTGCCGCACCTAACCCCGGCAACATACCAATGTACGTACCAAGAAATGCACATCGCAGAACTAACCAACGATGATGAAACGCATCCTTTACGCCCTGAAGTAAACCAGTGGTTGGGTCCTCACTGCGAGCCACACGTGAGATTGAGGTATTTTGAACAGCCAGTTCCATGAGCTCTGGAATACCAAATAGCCCAAGCACGATAGGAATAATCGGCACACCATCTAAAAGGTAGTTCACTCCAAAATAGAACCTGGGTACCCCAGTAGCATCAGCGTAACCCACAGTAGTCAACAACAAACCTAAAAGAGCCACTGTGAGGCCCTTCAAAAGCGAACGCCCGGAAAGCACGCCAACCATGGTGAGGCCAAGCACGGCAAGCATAAAAAACTCGGGCACACCAAAAGCAAAGATGACCGGCAAGATAATAGGCAAAGAAACCGCTAACAGAACTGCGCCCAGCACTCCACCGAAAGCTGAGACCGTGTACGTTGCACCAAACGCGCGCGCAGCCTGTCCCTTTTTTGCTAAAGGATAACCGTCCAGAATAGTAGCTTGCGAGGCAACGGTACCCGGAATCCCTAGCATAATCGACGCAATGCTGTCGCTTGTGGAGGTCACTGCATACATACCGAGAAGCAGTGCAAAAGCCGGCACCGGGTCCATGCCGAATGTGAACGGTAACATCAAAGCCAGCCCAACTGCGCCACCGAGTCCTGGTACCGCCCCGATCCATATCCCAAGAAACACGCCAAGCATTAGATAACCGGGTGTAGGCCAGCTTAGGGCTAACTCAAGTCCACTCAGCATTCCTTCAAGCATGCTGATTCTGTTTCCTAACCACGCCGTCCTTTCATGCCGGCAAGGTTTGCGCTCTTAACTCGTACTCTGGTTACAGGGAAAAAAGCGAATTGTGATATTAGTGTGGTTAATTTATGAGCGCTTGCACCAACGAACAGGTTACCGCACTTCATCGATATAGGCTTCCAGAAAAGCTGTAACGTCCTCGGGCACGTCATACAAGCTTCGGAGGATTTCTGTCCCCTCCTCAGCTCCAACCAAGGGCAAACTAAATCCGTACATTGTCTGCTCTTCCGCCTTATATTCTGGATCTTCAGTTACTTTCACAAAGCTTTCGCGGAGAATACTCACCCTCTCCTCTGGAGTCTCAGGCGGCAACAGCGCCGCATACACGATATTATTTACCCGAGGCAGTATCCACTTATACATCTCGTATATCCGACCTGAAGGCGGAGAACCGTGCACTTTCTCGTAGAACTCCATGTAACTCGGAATATCAGATACGACTTCTAGTGGCTCTACATTACCGGCAGTATCCGCAGAAGGATTATGCCAAAGAGGTATCGCGAGCCCTTCGTTCACTAACGTGGGTTCGATGGAAAAGCGATACAACCCCAAAGAGGCTACTTGAATATCCACCTCACCACGACGCACCGCATTAAAAACATCGGCTCCACCCGAGAACCCCGTGACATACTGATACTCAACACCAAGTGCATCCAATGCAAGTCGACCAAGAAGATCAAAACGAACCACAGGATTCTGCCCACCGAATCGTAGCCCCTCGGCACTCAGAAGCTCCTCGGGGCTCGCTACCTTCTCGGTGCGAACATAGGCCATATTTGGACTCAGCAACCCCCCCACGAAGGGCATCGTAGAAAAATTAGCACGAAGCCCAGGTTCCTTGAGAATAGCCGCCGCCCCGTTAGTCGGAGAAAAAAACACATGCAGACCGTCATTTGCCGCAACTTCTGCACCGTAGTTCCACACCCGCGTACCCCCCCCACCAGGCAGGTTACGAACAATAATGGTTGGCTCACCTGGAATGTAGCGCGACCAGAACTGAGAGAACACACGCGCTGCAAGATCAGCTCCGCTACCCGGTGTTCGACCGACATAGAGCGTGAGCGTCTTACCCTGGTAGTAAGGTTGGTCCTGGGCATAGGAGGGGGTTACCACGCCTACAATTGCGATTACTGTGATAATCGCAATCGCGGGAACAGGCAGAAAAAATGGCAATTTGCTCTCGATTCTTATTTGTCCCAGTACCATCCATCATTCCTTATAGACGCACCTTAATATACCCGGTTTGCAGCTAGCTCGCCTCGCTCTAACACTCGCACCACATTCTCCCACGCTGTATTGAATAGGTATGCCCAGGATTGTCGGGTCACACCAGCAACGTGAGGAGTAAATAAGATGCGCTGCGCTCCTTCACCCCTCAAAGATAGTAGAGGATTTGAATCTGACGGCGGCTCCTCAGAGTACACATCTACAGCGGCGCCACCAATCTCACCCTGAGCTAGACTCGCGGCTAAAGCTGCCTCATCAACGACACCACCCCGCGCAGCATTGATCAAAACAGCATCTGGCTTCATCCTCATAAGCTCCTTAGCACCGATTAACCCTTGAGTCTCGGGGAGCAAGGGGACGTGCAAGGTCACAATATCTGCAACATCTAAAAGCTCTGATAACGAGCTAGAACGTGCGCCGAGTTTCTCCGAAACCGCTGGATCAAAATAAATAGTAGAACACCCCATGCGCTTAAACGCTTCGGTGACTGCTAGCCCTATGTTACCAAGACCCACGATACCTACGGTGAGACCCGCAATGCCCTGTAGGCTATCAGCGATCATCCGAGTCCGGACAGATTGGTAATTTCCCTCACGAATTTCCCGGTCGGCCCACGCGATGCGTCGATGAAGTACCAACGCGCAAGCCACTACATACTCTGCAAGCGCACTGTTCGAACCACCGGCAACATTTGCAACAACAATTCCCAACTTTTTCATGGCCGCCTCGTCAAGGCGATCAACACCTGCGCCTGTCACCTGCACCAGCCGTACCGCGCTATCCTGAAATAGTGCACCCTTAAGCTTCGGTCCAACTGCAGGTATAACAAGGGCATGCGCCTGTTTCACCAGCACAGGCATATTCCTATCATCGGGCGAGATATAGGTAATGGATAACTGCCCCGGAGGCGTGACACCAACTTTCAGAAAGTCAGCTTCTGGCCGTAGACAGACCACACTGTAGGTTTTCACCAACATTAACCGTGACTCTCAAGATCAGCAACAGGGAAAAAACATAACAGCATTAGTGCTATATCACCGGTATTACGAGTGTAGTGAGACTCTTTAGAAGGGACCAGAATTGCGTCCCCCGCTTCTAATGGATGCTCGCCATCGGCTGTACAAAATACACCTTGCCCGGAAATCACATAAATGCATTCTTCACAATCCGGATGAAAATGGGGTACACGTGCTGGAGCATTGACTGTCTCAACAGGGATCTCAACAAGTCTTAGCGTAACGGCATCTGACCCAGAGCTACCGGAAACGATCTCCTTAGATACCCTCCCCCGCAGCCCGAGATCCTTAGCTTCGCCAGACTTGATGATACGCGCCACTAGGCAGCGCCCCTCTCAGCTTACTTCCTGGAGATGCCTGACTTCGGCCACACCGCCTTGCACTCCATCGAGTTGTTGAAAAATTTCCGCGGCTTCATCTGCAATTGCATCCGCAATGTCGGTCAACATGCGCTGAGCTTTATCTACAGTTGCATGCTCTGGACTCCCGTACCAACCCGTTGCTGCAATAGAACGAATATCGGTCAAGACTGGTTGGAAAGCACGTGTGCGACGTAACTTATCCATCTTACGACCATGCTCTGCGTCCGAAGAGTAATCAATACGATCAAGGTGGACGAGTTCTGGTCGGTGCGCAAGGATTGCCAGCACTTCAATTTCACCACCGTGGGTAAGCCCCCCGCACTCGTGACCGTAGAGGTCTGCAGCGATATAACACGCCTGCACGGTTACTACCGAAATCCCATGATCCCGATGAAGTGCATCAGCTGCTATAGATAATGAAGGAATGTTGCCTTCATGCCAGTTGAGTATTAGGCAACGCCGAGCGCCATGCTTCGCCGTAGATATACATGTCTCCTTTACCACATTCATATAAGTTTCCGGTGTCAGGGTAATGGTCCCTTCGAACGGCATATGCATGGGTGTAACACCAAGAGGGCCGCCGGGTAAAACTAATCCATCCAGACGTTCGGCAACCGCATGACCAATGATGTTAGAGGCAAAGATGTCAGTGCCCGTCGGCAAGTGCGGCCCGTGTTGTTCAACACTGCCAGCTGGGAAAATCACCAACGGATTCTTCTTAAGCTGAGCAGCAATCTCCGGCTGAGTTAAATCAATGAAGTATCGGGTGGGGAGCTTGCTCATAGCCTTTCCTTTATCTGTAAACTTTTAAGCCGCTGCCAGCCGAGCACGAGATTCTTCAAGCACACTTTCTAGTGAAACAAGTTGACCGTTTTGGTCTACTGACCGCAGGGCAGCATTCACCACAGCAAGTGCGATATTACCGCTACTGGCATTTAGTTCAGAGGGTTGACCCGTGATGCATACCTCAGCAAACATCTCAAGTTCATCCAAAAACATATCCCCTGCTGGTAGCTCTAGTACCTCGCGCTTGCTATAACCATCTTTACCTCGTTGAATGTAGAGCAGTGAAGTCTCATGCAGCCGATCAGGCGTATCCCAGGTACTGAAATCTAGCTCGTAGTGCATCAAGCCTTTTTGGCCGAACACACGGACACAAAAAATGCCGGGCGATGTCCAACTCGATCCTACGTACCCGAGTTTGCCATCCGCGAATTTCAATGTGGTCATGGTCTGGTCATCTACCTCCGCGCCCACTGGAGAGAGTTTCGACGCAATTGATGCCACCGATTCAATTTCTCCACCGAGGAAGTGCAGCGTATCAAACTGGTGTATGGCCAACTGCGATAGTGGCCCCCCTGGCGCTTTGTCACGGTACCAGCGCCAGGTATCAGGCGTAATCTCTAACGCCCGCTCATTCGAGAAATTTGCTTCCATAAAGACCACTCGACCAAGTTCATCACTGTCCATCGCCTCACGCATCAAACGCACGCCCTTAAGCAATCGCGCACTGTGTCCCACCATTACTTGCACACCATACCGCTCTTGAAGTGCTTCAATGGCGAGACCAGACTCTAGGGTATTTGCGATCGGCTTTTCCGTGTACACCTGCTTACCAGCCTTAGCGGCGAGCTCCGCGACCGGAAGATGTTGCTCGTTAGGAACAGTGAGAATCACGCCCTTAATTTCAGGATTTTTGAGTAATGTCTCCATGTTCGGAGCGGCCGTAATGCCAAACTCCTCCTGGTAGCTCTGGCGCTTTTCCTCAGAGCGACTGTAGCCAGCTACGATGCTGAATTTTGTGGATTTCTGAGCCGCCCGTGTAAGCACTTTGGCCCAACGACCAAGCCCTATGATGCCGACTTTGACCGATTCCGATTTCATCCTCGCATTTCCCTTTGAAATATAAGGCTTTCAGACAACAGTATTATGGTATTACAATATGGTCGCATGAGC
Organism: Proteobacteria bacterium UBA1148; assembly: GCA_002311835.1. Classification (GTDB taxonomy): domain Bacteria; phylum Pseudomonadota; class Gammaproteobacteria; order Steroidobacterales; family Rariloculaceae; genus UBA6522. The sequence continues at coordinate 44,683 of DBZY01000013.1, forward strand.
CAAGCTCCATTGCTAAAAATCGAAAAAGTCCCTGCATCCCTACGACAATTGGTGTTAGGGCGCTTGCGTGAAGCTATTATTTCCGGGCATCTGGCGCCCGGAGAACGACTGACAGAACGTACGCTGACAGAACAGATGGGCGTCTCCCGGACAGTGTTGCGAGAAGCGCTTCGTCAACTTGAAACCGAACACCTCGTAGAAGTTATCCCCAATAAAGGGCCAGTCGTACGGGCACTTAGCGCCGAGGAGGCGAAGGATCTCTATCGGATACGAGCCGTATTACATGGGCTCGCTGCTCGAATCTGCGTAGAAAACGCCGATGAAGCAAGCGTACGTCGACTTGAAGAGGCCCTCAAAATAGTGATCAATGCATATGAAAGTGGAGACGCTGAACAGGTTCTTGATGCCAAGACGTCCTTCTATGACGTGCTCTATGAAGGAACACAGAGCGAGTCTCTCAGTGAGATGCTCGAAACACTCCATGCACGGATCGCCCGTTGGAGGGCATTAGGTCTTGGCCATCCAAAACGATCGGATAAACGCTCCCGGGAAAGCATGAATAACCTGAAAGCTATTGTCGATGCGGTAAAACAAAGAAACGCCGACGTGGCCGAACGCCTAACGCGCGAAGAAGACAACCAGGCAGGACGAGAGGTCATGCGACTGCTTGCCTTCGAGCCAGCAAAATGAGCGAGAATATTAAGATGATGAAAGGAGAGGAAAGCCCATGAGCATTCCGCATTTACTAGTTCATAACAAACTTGACAATGTTGGCGTCGTGGTCGTTGAAGGCGTAGAAGCAGGGACAGACTTGCTTGCCGTAGTCACCGAAGACAACAGCGACTTCACAATTACCACCCAACATGACATTCCTATCGGACATAAGATTGCTCTTTCAGATTTCACTGAGGGTGATACGGTAATTAAGTACGGTGTAGACATTGGCCGTATCGTCCAAAATACGAATAAAGGCGAACATATCCACACACACAATCTAAAAACTAAACGATGGTAGGCAAACATGGCAACTAACGAAACATTTTTTGGGTATCGACGGGGAAATAGCCGTGTCGGTGTGCGTAACTACGTGGCGATACTCCCTGTCGATGATATCTCCAACGCTGCCTGCGAAGCGGTAGCTAATAATATTCAAGGTACTATTGCCCTACCCCACTCTTACGGGAGACTTCAGTTCGGCGAGGACCTTGAACTTCATTTCCGAACCATGATCGGCACAGGGGCCAATCCAAATGTTGCTGCCTGCATCGTAATCGGTATCGAACCCGGTTGGACTCAACAAATTGTGGATGGCATAGCTGACACAGGAAAGCCAGTAGTAGGTTTTTCTATAGAACAACACGGGGATATTGAAACTATTGCTACAGCATCGCGCAAAGCCAAGGAATTTGTACACATGACCTCCGGTCTCCAACGCGAAGAATGCGATATCTCGGAATTATGGGTCGCAGCCAAGTGCGGCGAGTCTGATACGACTACTGGCCTAGCATCATGCCCAGCTGTTGGAAATATGTATGACAAATGGATCCCGAAGGGCATTTACGGTTGCTTTGGAGAAACGACCGAAATTACTGGCGCAGAACACATTTGTGCGGCACGGGCAGCAACGCCAGAAATTGGCGAAAAATTTATGAAAACATGGCAAGCCTATCAGGACGAGGTAGTTGAGCCCTATAAAACATCGGATTTGTCAGATAGCCAGCCAACTAAGGGCAACATACTGGGCGGCCTGACTACTATCGAAGAAAAAGCTTTGGGGAACCTGGAGAAAATAGGAAAAGAAATCAGTTACATAGATGTGCTAGAACCAGCCGAAGCTCCCTTGAGTGGACCTGGACTATATTTTATGGACACCTCCTCTGCAGCAGCAGAGTGCAACACAATACAAGCTGCAGCAGGCTACGTGGTGCACTGTTTTCCAACAGGCCAAGGTAATATCATCGGCAACCCCATCATGCCCGTGATCAAAATTACTGGTAATCCCCGCACCGTACGAACCATGGGCGAGCATATTGATGTAGATGTTTCCGGCGTAGTACGCCGAGAAATGACTATTCCACAAGCTGGTGATGCCCTTATAGATGCAATCATCCAAACAGCTAATGGACGATTCACTGCAGCAGAAGCTCTGGGTCACAAAGAATTCGTGATGACCAAGCTCTACCGTAGCGCTTAACAACCCTCTATCCCAATACTTCAAGCTGCCCTCGAAGCTATCCGCTAACGAAGGCCTATATATTAACCAGACTAGTTGAGTCCGCTACTCTCGGGGATACAGTTGTACTGGTAAAGCTCAAGGCTGGCAATCGTAAGCGTAGAGTTGCAGATGTGGCGAATACACCATCTCAGTTCGTCCCTCGAAGGGTTCCGCTAAAAACTCGGGATCTTCCACGAACACATCTACGATCGCCCGTGTACCGTCATCGCTCAACGAGAAGCGTTCGACCACATGCTTTTGTGCCCCTGAGGGCACGCCGCCTGAACTGTTCCCCGCACGGTGAGAGGACAGAAGCGTTGTGTCTACTACTAGCGTATCGCCCTCCCACCAACCGACGGAGTGGCCTTGATTTGTTCGTTCCCCGTTCTCCGGGTGATCTGCGACCATCCATGTATACCGTGCGTGACATGTCGAAGAACTCGTTCCTCAGGATCACGCGATCCTCGCGCAACTCAATACCGCTTAAGTAGTTAGTACTGGAGTTCAGAAATGGCGGCGGTATCGGGACGCATTGCACGTTGGGACTGTCCGTAACTCTATCGTATGAGGCGACGGCGGTCTCTCCGGCGGGCGTTAAGACTAATCGATCTGGTCTGCCCCCCCAAACCGGTGCTGCGGACCCCCCTCCAGACGCCTTCTAGGCTCGAGGCGGCAACTGTTACCTCAGCCTTCCCCTCGACTTGCGACCAGAGTCTGCCGTCAGTTGTCTCTAAGGTATTTAAAATGGCCCGTGCGCTGACCCGACCGCATGGGGGTGTGCACGAATCGTCACTGTTTGACCGGGATCCAATAGGTCTTGCGACCAGCCACTTCGAATCATGATCGGCGTCGAGCCGCTCTCGATCTCCCACTCGACCCTTCTCACCGGTTTCGTCTTCTGTTTCGACGAAGATCGTCACGTGGGGGTTACGAAAAATATAGCGTGCGACCTCGGCGTCGAACGCTACGATGGTCTTCGTAATCGTAGACCGCATCACTGTGGTGACTCTTAGCGTGATTTCCTCCCAGAATTACCATCGCTAATGCCATAATGCATAAAATTCTCACGCCTTATCTCCTGAAATTGGTAGCTGGGATCTGAGTCAGCTAGGGCCCAGGCGGCATAATATCAATGGTATCTTCGTCCTGCTAGACGTAGTCAATCCGCAAGTTTTACAACAAATAATGAATATCTCCTGTGGATTGAGTCACTTATGGTTATTTTGATATATGTATATTATTTTTGGTAATATACAACTCGTGCCGCACACTAGGAGACGTCGTTGAATCTGGTACGAGCGTTCAAAGAGCATCCAGAATCTGTTGGAGAGACGTACACCGAACATCTCGTTGCTGCACTGGGATTCGCTGCCACAATGATGCGGGCAGCTATTTGTTGCATTGTGCATGCCTTCGTACCGTGTCTTTTTACGAACACAGGCAGTCGAGCCGTCAAGAAACTCTCTAAAAGGATGGATCGTGGGCACTCTCCTCCTGCCACCATCACCACAGAACAACAAACGGTATCCCAGCACTATTGAGTCGCTAATCGAGTTGTTGTAGCGGAGGTTCAGCGCTTCCCGGAGCTGGCGTTCGGGCCGTGTTCATAGTCATTGCAAGCATAGTGTAATAACCGATGATCCCCACTGTATCTATAACCCCTTTCTCACCGAACATCTCAAGCGCCTGAGCATAAGTTGCATCGCTGACAGCCTTATCTCGATTCAGCTCCGTAAAAAATGCGTACAAAACCGCCTCATCTTCAGCTAAACCTTCTAAAGGGCGACCTTCGGCCAAAGCACTCACGATCTCCAAGCTAACCCCGACATCAAGAGCGATTTGATGGTGCGCATACCACTCGTATGGCTGTGTCCACTCCCGGGCTGTCATAAGAATAACGAATTCGCTGAGTCGAGGCGGTAAGCTACTATTGAAGCGCAGATAGTCCCCCATGGCTCGCGCGCGAGTCAGGACCTCCGGGCTCCGTAGCAATGGCACCCATGGCCCTCGTGGGCCATAGCCACGCATCTCCACCAGTTCCGCAACCGCAGCGGCCTGTTCAGCAGTAAGGCTCTCCGACGGGATTGGTGGCAGACGATCCTGAGCAAAAACTAGATTCGCCACCAAAAACATCACAGGGATGGCAACTAAAATAGGCCGTTTGATTAAAATCATGATGCTCCAAATTCATTAGACAGTAGGATCGCGTATCGAAAACTGACGCGTAGAACACTACACTTGTATCAGGATATCACAACAAAAAACTGCTCCTGACGGTTACAATAAAACAGTAATAGTTGTTAAACATCATCACGCATTCTATGGCAGATAATTTTTATACCCGGATGCAGTCATACAAAGTACCCGCGTATAATATGCGGAGGGGCAATAGGGAGAAAATATGATTAAAAATACTTTGAGTCTCGCTCTTACACTAAGTGTTTTATTGGTTGGATTTTTCTCCTCAAGCTCCGGTCAAGAAGTACCGCAGCGTGTTATCACGCACGTAACGGGTGACTTTTATCGAGCCCAGAATAACAATCATAACTCTGCATTCCTGGTTACCCCCGAAGGCATTATCGTCGTGGACCCTCTCAATGAAGATTTCGCTGAGTGGCTCAAACAAGAACTAGATGAGAGATTTGGCGTTCCGGTCAGATACGTTCTCTACAGCCATCATCATTGGGACCATGCTTCGGGAGGAGCTGTATTTGAAGATACCGCTCAATTCGTGGGGCATGCCAACATGCTAACCCACCTGGCAATGCCACCAGATTCTACGACACTATCCGATGTCATCGGTCAATACGCACCCGTAGCCGCACTGGACACCAACGCCAATGGACAGATCGAACCTAGCGAAGCCGCCGGTAATGATACCGACGCCCCATTCTCCGCTTTCGATGCTAACGGTGACGGTCTGTTAAGCGGCGCGGAAGTCTTAAGAGGACCGTTAAGCCAAGTACGCCCACCAACTATTACGTACCAGAACAAACTCGAAATCACACTCGGCGGTAAGCGAGCAATACTAGAGTGGGTTGGAGAGATGAATCACTCCCTTGATATGAGCCGAATCATCTTCCCAGAGGAAAGCGTGATGATGGTAGTAGACTACATCACATTCGGCCGCCTACCTTACAGAGAACTGGACTATGAACTCGGCATGTTCCAAGAATGGATGGCAGCGATCCGAGAAGCAGAAGAGACGTCAAAGAATTACGAGTACGTTACGACAGGACATGGACCACTAGGCAACTGGGAAAACGTGACCGAATGGCGAGTGTATTTCGAGAAATTACATGAAGTGGTCGCGACTGGAATCACCGAAGGTCGATCTCTGGCAGAAATGCGAGAAAATATTCGTATTCCCGAGTACGAACACTGGACTGGCTACAACTGGCTTCATGAGAACGTGCTAGGGATGTATCACTTCCTAACCGATTGAACATGCCCTTGTTCACGCAAGACTCCCGTGGGATATCGCCCTGACGACATCACTCGTGAATGTCTGTGCAAACGATCTTGAGATATTCAGTCGAGAGATCTTCAAGCGCGCGGGCTTATCCGAAGAACACGCTCAAACTCAAGCTAATATTCTTGTGTGGGCTAATTTGCGCGGCATTGACTCTCACGGCGTGCTCCGCATCCCACGCTATCTCGGCTGGTTACAAAAAGGAATAATGAACTCAGTGCCAAATATTAGTATTACTAAGCAAACCCCCTCCTCTGTGCTCATTGATGCAGATAAAGCTCCGGGCGCACTATCAATGAGTTTTGCTATGGAGCAGTCTATCGAGAAAGCACAGAAAGCAGGTATTGGCTGGGCGTTCGTTAAGCACACTACTCATTCTGGACCAGTGGGGTACTACGCCCAACTAGCAGTGCGAGAGGAAATGGTTGGAATTGTGATCGTGACTAGCCGGCCTAACATGGCTTACTTTGGCTCAAAAGCAGCAGGGGTAGCCACCAATCCAATTGCAATCGCTGTGCCAGGTGGACCTGACGGTTCCGTCATGCTCGATATGGCTAGCAGTGAACTAGCTATTGGTAAAATAAAAGATGCTCTAGCCCGTGAAGCAGTACTGCCAGAAGGTGGGGCGTTAACGAAAGAAGGTCGCCCGACCACGGATCCGGCTGAAGCAGCCATCCCCATGCCGCTGGGCGGAGCTAAGGGGTCCGGCCTCTCTCTCATGTTCGAGACCCTTGTCAGCCTTCTGATCGGAAACCCACTACTAGAACCTGCGCTAGCTGGGAGGGAACAAGATCATAGCCAGAACGGTCTGGCTATTGCCGTTAATATTTCAACCTTTACGGACATTGATGATTACAAAAAATGTATGACTGCCCTTGCTCAAGCTCTCAAAGAACTCCCCCCCATGAAGTCCGGTGGCGAGATCTTTTTGCCCGGTGAGATAGAGATTCGGAAGCTCGAAGAACGACGCCGCGTTGGCATCCCCATACCTACTAGAATTTGGAACCAACTCTCCGCTTCAGCAAAAACGCTGAATGTACCGATGCCAGAAACCACTTAAGAAAAGGCTATGAGCATCTATCAGGTTCAGAAACTTATCCAAACCGTGAATCGAGAACAAAAATCACGCGAAGAATTTTTAGAATCTCGAGAATCTCTGGCTGATAAGTTTGTGCTAACGAATACGGAATATCAGGCCATTGTAGAACTTGACATCAACACCCTCTACGAAATGGGAGTACATCCACTACTGCTCAGACCTTTCACTATTATCCACGGTGTTTCAGAACCCGATTATCTAAAAGCTATCCGTGAGGGGATTGATTCGTGCCCGTAGTATTCACTTGCTCAGTGAGTCATACGCCTGGCATTCGTGCATGGGCTGAGGCAGCGGATTCCGATCAGAAAGAACGTCTCTATTCTGGTTTCGGCGAACTACACAAGCGTATGGAGGCGGCAAACCCCGACACCATACTGATCATTAGTAGCGAACATTTTGCAAACTTCTTCCTAGACTGTATGCCAGCATTCACTATGGGGCAGGCCGAAACGTATTTCGGCCCCATAGAGCCCTGGGTCAAAATTGACCAGGGACTGACGACTGGAGATCCTGAGCTTTCTGAGCGACTTCTAAGCGCCTGTTACTCAGACGGCGTGGAGCTCAACTATGCACACGAAATGAAGCTCGATCATGGTGTCATGATCCCCTTAAGCTTTCTTGATCCAGCTCGCGGACTACCTATAATTCCGCTCATTATTAATGCAATGACACACCCGATGCCAAAGCTGACACGTTGCTATGAACTAGGCCAGGCATTAGCCCGGGCTCTAAAAATGGAATCTCGTCGTGTTGCCGTCATCGCAGCGGGAGGCCTGAGTCACGCACCGGGCGAGCGCATGCATGGAGAGATTGATACTGAATTCGACCAAGAATTTATACGTCGTCTCGTCGCGAACGAGGTGAACGCTTTCACATCTTATACAGATCAGGAGATAGAGCGGACTGGTCTCGGGACACATGAAATCCGCTCCTGGATAACCGCTGCTGGAATCGCTGGAAACAAGCAAGCGAAGGCAATTTTTTATGAACCTATCACTGCCTGGGCAACGGGCTGTGGGTTACTCTACTACGCCTAACGTGTTGCTATATCCAATACTGATCACAGTTGAACAACAAAATTTGCTTCGGTCTTCTCCTCGACTTCCTTGAGCGTCACTCCAGGCATAACCTCCACTAAAGTTAGTTGACCATCAATAAACTGAAACTTTGCTAACTCGGTAACCAGCACTGTTACGGCGTTAACCGCGGTCAGAGGCAATGTGCACTCCTTGACGACTTTGGATGAGCCGTCTCGGCTCGTGTGCGTCATAGTAACGATCAATCTCTTTGCCCCAGAAGCTAGATCCATAGCTCCACCCAGACCCAGAAGTGGCTTACCAGGCACCGCCCAGTTAGACAAATTCCCTTGCTCATCGACCTGCAACCCACCCAGTATCGCCACATCCAGATGCCCACCTCTAATCATCGCGAAAGAACTAGCGCTGTCAAAGTAGCTACTTCCGGGTAATGCGGTTACAGGAATCTTGCCTGCATTGACTGGATAATCCATTGCACCACCGGACTCCGGCTCGGGACCAACTCCTAACATGCCATTCTCACTATGCACCGTAATGTCCAACTCCGGCGTAATGAGATCCGCAACCAGGGTGGGAATCCCAATCCCCAGATTCACGACATCTCCAGGTCTAAGTTCTTCTAGTGCCGATTTGGCCATTCTCATCCGAGACTCATCAACCTTTTTCAAACTGCTAGCCACCGAAGCGGATGAACCTAGCTCTTCAAGAGTTGTATGAGCCTGAACCAAATAGTCTACGAAACAACCGGGTGTATGAATGTGATTGGGATCAAGTTCTCCGATCGGTACGATATGTTCCACCTCAGCGATAACAATCTTACCTGCAGTGGCCGCTGCCTGATTGAAATTATTTTCCGTCATTCTATACACGAGATTTCCCGCTAAATCCGCCTGCCAGGCGCGGACTAATGCAACATCTGCCGTCAACGCAGGCTGAACAATATATTCCTTACCGTCACTTACATAGTTATCACAACCCTCTGAGAACTGGGTCCCTGCTCCAGTGGGGGTCAAAAATCCTCCAAGACCCGCACCACCTGCACGAATCGCTTCTGCGAGATTACCCTGAGGTAACAACTCTACCTCCAGATCACCTGACTGGAACGCCTCGACGACCTCCGGGTTGGTCGTAAAGAAAGACCCAATCGCTTTTTTCAATTGCCCGTTACGCAACATCCGGCCTCCACCCATACCAGGCTCACCAACATTGTTGCTGATCATTGTCAGATTCTTTACATCCGTCTCGGCGATAGCATCCAATAAATGTATCGGTGTCCCAGTCATACCAAAACCGCCCACAACGACAACATCACCGGACTTAATTTTCAGTGCTGCCTCTTTAACAGAGATCTGAGGTACCTTCTTCATAAGACAATCAACATGGTTCATCAACGATTGCTTTATACTTTAAAAACATTACCTTATTAAATAATCCTAAACTGATACAAAGCTTATTTATGTGTATCTAGAGCATCCCTCGTAGTTTATCCACCCTCAATAGAAATACTTGTCGATGGGACCACTATTTGATTCTAGTGTCTGAAAACAACACTCGTGGACTGAGTAGATTCTAAGGCGCTGAGAGGGAGTTCATTATCACCTATGGATCAGGAAAAAAGCGGCTGGCTACTAGTGGCAGTAGGCATGGCTCATCCGAATTTAGGCTGATTTATTGGGCAAAATAGCGCAGCTTTATCTATCAGTATGGCGCATCTCTTTGTCGTCACACAATAATTTGAGCGTGGCCGTTCGCTAGAGGATCTCGAGGGAATCTCTATCTAGCGATAATTTCCGTCTACCTTCTCGACCAAGATCGCCAGATACTTGGATGCGATCCCCGACTTCAATCGTTTCAATGGTCCAGCCAGACCTCGCCATAACCCCCAGATTCGCAGACTCCACATCCCATATCTCCATAACCCCATCGCCTCTTGCAACTTCTAGATAATAGTGGACATGTGGATTCCCCCAAAACACCTCCACCACCACACCTTCGATTGTGCCAAGCTCATCGACGTAGTTGGCTGCATACGCATGATGCCCTCTTGCCAGCGAACCCCCCAAAGCGGAGAAGCACGAGAACGCTAACAACCAAAATAGCATCTTCATCTTTAACCCTCCCAAACGCGATGAATTAACGGTCTCTTAGAGACGATTACTGGAGCGCCCCCAATGTTCTTCGAGCCGACCCTCCAAATATAAGCCACGGTAAAAAGGATACGGGTCACAGGAATATGCGGGAATTTCTGTATCTTCGGACTGTTTTATTCGCACTTGATGCATCAACCCAGGGCGATGGTAGTTCACCGGGTCATCCATGCTGAACTCAATATGAAGTCGACCATCATCATCGAGATACCAGCGTTCCGTAAAAACTGCGTTTGATGAAATGGGCATACCTGGAGCATCCCATACTCCTCTCTTGAGGCCTCGGGTTTCAATTACAAAAGTGGAACCTTCCCAATGCCCGATAGAATATCCCATCGACAGGTTCATATTTTCTATATCATCGGGAAAACCTCGATCTAGGTAAACCCGGCGTATTTCGTGCATATCCTCATACAAAATGATGATGCGATTGTTAACATCCAATACCTCAATATCGAATGGACCATGCGACATACGGATCATCCCATCTGATACGCAACGCAAAATTGGGTCGTCCATGGTCTCATCGTACACGGCATCAGCTGTACGCCCGGCCTCAGTCAAATCAAATACACCCTTACCAATGTAATCGGGCTCTCCCCAGATCCCTGTAAGATCAACTGGATTGGGAGGCGGAGGAGAGCCGGGCCTCACCAGTCGGGTGGCGCGCCAAGCACCTCTATCTTCTCCATCCTCTGTAACCGTTCCGTGGATACTGCCATTCTCTAGAACGCCTTCCAGAACACTGAGGTGCGGCTGATCTGGTAAATCAACCCAATCCATATCGAAACTAATCCGATTACCATCGAGTTCTATCAAGTTTACGGGGCCTCCATCAATATAGATTTCCAAACCTCCCGCACCACTCTCGATCGCCAACGTGCCGTAAGCCGGTCTGTATTCATAACCCGACTCAACCCAAAGTTCCCACAGACTCACAAAGACATCCTCTTGTTGGGCAGAGACATAAGGCACGACGAGTGCAAATAAGACAACCGCAATTACTCCAAGCCGTTTTAATAATTCGAACATATCATGTCTCTGATGTAGAAAAGAATATCCATATTATAGTGTTTGACATCGCTAGAATCGACGCTGCAATGGAGCCAAAGACGTCCCAGAGCCCTCTAACTGCGGCTTTTTCTTAAGGTCTGCGCCCCAATATAGTCCAACAAAATCTATTAACTTCTGGAGGTATATGGGAACATATAAAAGCAAATATCTATGTAAAATGACTGACTTGTATACATACCTTGACAATCTATCAGCGGATGAAGGTTTTCAATCTTCGCAAGCGTATATCGTAAAAAATTATGAGAACTCATAGAATTTCTGCGCAAAAATAATAAATACTTATTTCGCCTCGAATATTCAAAATAATTTAAACGAATTGATGGGCTGACCCGTTTCAAAACTTAACAAAACTATTAGTTAGCTAATGTTTTTTATGGATTCACATAAGTGGTCTTAGTAGCAGTGTAGAACTGCTCAGCCGCCTGTCCTTGCTCGCGTGGTCCGAAGCTTGAGTTGCGACGTCCACCGAATGGTACGTGGTAGTCGACACCTGCAGTCGGCAGATTAACCATCACCATACCTGCCGACGAGTTGCGCTTAAAATGACTAGCGTGTTTTAGCGAAGTTGTACAGATTCCAGCTGAGAGCCCAAAATCTGTATCGTTTGCAACAGTCAAGGCTTCTTCGTAATCATGCGCCCGTATCACGGAAGCAATTGGGCCAAACATCTCCTCCTGATTAATGCGCATCGCATTATTTGTCTCAATAAAAAGAGTTGGCGCTAGATAGTAGCCATCAGTATCACGCTCAAGTCGAGCACCTCCGGTGGCCATTTCGGCACCCTCCGAACATCCCACCTCAATATAGTTTAGATCCTCTTCAAATTGTCTGTCATCCACGACAGGTCCCATTTGTGTACCAGGCTTAAGCGCATGATCAACGATCAGACTTTCCATTCTTTCGATCAAACGCTCTACAAAGCGGTCGTGAATATCAGCACCAACAATTAGTCGCGAGGAAGCTGTACAACGTTGTCCCGTTGAATAGAAAGCCCCGTTGATAGCACATTCCACGGCTGTCTCAAGATCAGCATCATCCAATACGATCAAAGGATTTTTGCCCCCCATCTCTAATTGCACTCGCGCCTGTCGCTCAGCGGTCTTAACAAGAATCTCACGTCCCGTAGCAACCGACCCGGTAAATGAAATCGCATTGACTAATGGAGAATTAACAATGGTTTCTCCCACCTCTTGCCCAGAACCCATAACGAGATTAAACACTCCAGCTGGCAAACCCGACTCCGCAATAATCTGAGTGAGGGACTGCGCGCTCGCCGGAACCAGTGTGGCTGGCTTGAAAACCACTGTATTGCCAAAAGCTAGCGCGGGCGCAATTTTCCAAGCAGGAATCGCAATAGGAAAATTCCAAGGCGTGATGATACCAACAACACCAATAGGTTCACGCACGACCTCCACGTCAACACCCGGACGCACAGAGTCCATGCTCACCCCAGCAATACGCACTGCCTCACCCGCAAAAAACTTAAAGATATGCCCTGCCCGTTCAACTTCTCCGATACCTTCCGCAAGCACCTTTCCTTCCTCGCGAGATAAAAGCGTGCCAAGCTCCTCCTTGCGAGAAAGAATCTCACTACCAATCCGATCGAGCATCTCAGCTCTCTGATGAATTCCACTCTCTCTCCACGATCCCGATATTTTTTGAGCCGCATTAATTGCATCATTCGTTTGAGCTTTGTTAGATGATGCAAAATCTCCGATACAGTCACTTGTGTCCGACGGATTGAGGTCCGCAACAGCACTGCTTCCTTCCACCCAAGCCCCATCGATATAGCTCTTATTCACCTTCATTACCTCTTTAATAAGACGTCTCGTTGCTTGCGAGTTAACTTTGCACAGGCGACGACTTGCGAATCTCACTGAGAGACTGCCCGGGCGTGAGTGCTTCTGGATCAATGCGCAACTCAAGTATCGCAGGCTTGCCGCTCGAACGCGCCCGATCAAACGCTGCGGGAAATTCATCGGTTCTCTCTACAACCTCGCCGTACCCTCCGAACGCACGCGCATAGGCTTCAAAGTCTGGATTCACCAATTCTGTACCACTGACTCGGCCGGGAAAGTGACGTTCCTGGTGCATTCGAATCGTACCAAGCATTTGATTATTAACAACCAAACACACTATGTTCGCACCATACTGAACCGCGGTCGCGAATTCCTGGCCATTCATCAGGAAACATCCATCACCCGCAAAAGCGACAACCTCCCGTTCTGGGTACCGCAGCTTTGCGGCAATTGCAGCAGGCACGCCGTATCCCATTGAGCCTGCGGTCGGCGCGAGTTGTGTTCCAAACTGTCGATACCGATAAAAACGATGAACCCAGACCGTATAGTTCCCCGCTCCATTGGTAAGAATCGCATCCTGCGGCAGGGTCTCACACAGATATGCCATGACCTCGCCCATCTGGAGGTCCCCCGGAATCACGGTTGGGAGGTTATGGGCCCGAAAATCATCATTAGCAGACTGTACCCACTTGGACCAACGACTAGCGTCTAGAGTTGGTACCTGTTCCAAGACTGCAGCCATAGCGCTTGGATCCGCATTTATCGGGAGTTGAGCCTGATATACACGTCCAAGTTCCTCCGGATCAGCATGTACATGGATCAGCTTTTGATTAGGGTTCGGAATATTTAACAGAGAATACCCACTTGTTGATACTTCACCCAACCGGGCACCTAAAACGAGAAGAAGGTCTGCATCTTGGACTCGGTCTGCAAGTTTTTGGTCTATCCCCAACCCGAGATAACCTGAAAACAGTGGGTGAGCATTATCAAAATAGTCCTGACGACGAAAAGAAGTAACCACTGGAAGTCCGAATCGTTCAGCGAATGATTGTACGTTGTTGACGGTAGTTGTATCCCAACCGCCACCTCCTAAAATAAGTAAAGGCCGTTTAGCCTCACTCATCATGGACCGTAGTGTTTCCATAGCGTCAGCACTGGGGCAAGCTCGTGCCGTGCGATAGGACTGAACATCCTCAACACTTGCAGTCTCAAATAACATATCTTCGGGAAGCGCTAGCACAACTGGTCCTGGACGCCCGGCTGTAGCAACACAGAAAGCTCGGGAAACCATCTCTGGAATTCGCGCCGCTTCATCAATCTGTGCAACCCACTTGGATAATGGACCGTACATCCGCCGAAAATCGATCTCTTGAAAAGCCTCGCGCTCCATCATCGCCCTGCTTACTTGGCCTACGAACAAAATCAGAGGAGTTGAGTCCTGGTGTGCAATATGGACCCCCAGACTGGCGTTGGTTGCTCCAGGTCCCCGCGTGACCATGCAAATACCGGGCCGATGGGTGAGTTTGCCATCCGCCTCAGCCATGATTGCTGCTCCTCCTTCTTGGCGGCATGCAAAGAAATGGAGCTTATCCTGATGATCATGTAACGCATCCAGCAGAGCAAGATAACTCTCACCAGGCACACCAAAAATATGCTGCACGCCTTGTGCGAGCAACTGATCCACTAGGATCTGGCCACCTGTTCTAGGACTACTAGTCACACAAACAATCCTTTATGGCTGATGCGTGGCAGCGCTGTGTTGGAACGAATCATTACTTTGACTCAAATCTACCGTCTGCTAATTACAGATACGTCGGCGATGCGCTCAAGCTAACCAGGACCAACAGCCTCAACCGTTACCGAGTCTTCCAAAGCCTCATAGCGATGCTCAACATAGGCTGGAACAACAACCATATCTCCGGGCTCAAGGAGAAACTCACGATCCCCACTGAATGCTCTTAATCTTCCCTCTAGCAGCATTACAATTAATTCGTTGGCATGGTTGTGGGCGATTGTCGAGGTACCCGCGGGCCATTCAACCCTGATAGATCTAATAGTTGCCGCAGCAACCCGGCGAACAACACGACCATCTTCCGCATTTTGAGCGGAAATTCCGTCCCATGTATGGAAGGTCATCTCAGGCTCAGTGATCTGTTGTGAACTACTCAGTTGAGAAAACATAGCACCAATAAGTGCTACAACTGCAATGATAAGTCTGTTCATAACGTTTAAGGACTCCAATCAGTCTTATGGAATATTGATTCTAGGGTTGCGACAAGGGGATTGGAACTCCAGACCGGTAAAACTGATACTTCATATACTCATTGATCCGACAATCCAGTTACGCACATATTATTCCGCGGTTATCCTTCTGGTAAGCTCGCGCCATCAGGTCAAATGGTTTATTCAATCATGCTCACACGTCGTGACTGTTTTAAGTATGCTGCCACTGCCGGAGCAGCCATATCTCTCCCTGTGCAAAGGTTGCTCGGGCAAGTGAGTGCGCCGCTAATAACGCGAAAAATCCCGTCCTCCGGGGAAGATTTGCCCGTCATTGGACTCGGAGGTGCCGCCACCTTTGGTAGCCTCGCCCAGAGCGGTAACTTGAGCCCCCTGCGAGCGGTTTTGACGACCTTGCTCGACAATGGCGGCACGGTGTTCGATACGGCGGCGGCCTACGGGGCCTCCGAGGTGATCGCGGGGCGTCTGGCCCAGGAACTCGGAGTCGAGGCACAGCTTTTCTGGTCCACGAAGGTTAACTCAGCAAAACCAGAATGGGGACCATCTTATCCAGATGTCACCAGACAGCAGATCCAAGACTCCTTTGATCGCATCGGAAAATCCCCGATTGATCTCATGCAAATCCACAATCTAGGGGATATAAAAACACAACTACCGATGATCCAAGAGTTAAAAGAAGAAGGGCGCGTTCGATATATCGGTATCACCTACGACACACCCGATCGCCATGATGAGCTCATACAAGCTATGCGTGATGAAACTTTAGATTTCATTGGCATTGATTATGCAGTGGATAATACGGCAGCTGCAGAAACAATTTTGCCGCTAGCACAAGATCAAGGTATTGCTGTCATTATCTACCAACCATTCGGGCGAACAAGGCTATGGAGCCGCGTAGCTGGCCGCCAAGTGCCTGAATGGGCGCAAGAATTCGATGCCACCACGTGGGCTCAATTCTTCATCAAATATGTAATCGCGCACCCTGCGGTCACTGTAGTCACGCCTGCAACCAGCAAGCCTGCAAACGTTATCGATAACCTGGCTGGCGGCATGGGACGACTTCCGGATGAGCCTATGAGACATCGTATGGAAGAACTGGTCGCCGCACTACCCTCAGCGCGTTAAATTAGCTATAACACATTCTAGA
>DBZY01000013.1:61053-63401 GCA_002311835.1 Proteobacteria bacterium UBA1148
TACGATCTAGTAACTTACACAACTATCGAGGGCACGGTAACGGAAGCTCACTGGATCAACCCCCACACCTGGATCTACCTTGAAGTCGCAAACCTTGATGGAACAGCTACAGTGTGGGCATTGGAAGGCGGAGGCATTAATTCACTTACGAGGCTTGGTTGGAGCCAAGAAAGCGTCCAAGTAGGTGATAACATATCAGTACGATGCCACCCTCTCAGAGCTGGCACTCCAAGCTGCCTAATCGGATTTCTAACCCTCGAAGGTGGAGTGGAGCAAGAGTATGACTAGGTAATACTATGGATCGTTATTGCTCTCGTAAACCTGTCGGAGGAACATTTATGCGCGTTCTCAGATTTTGTTTGTTCGCGTTTCTCTCGTCTGCGTTGGGAACCAGCTTTGCGCAGGGTTGGAGCGTGTACGCTGATCAAGAGTATTTCTTTAGCATCAATTTTATAGGCGAGCCCGAGATACGAGAATTCGACTACGACGCCGAGTACGGTGGCACATATCCCGCACGCGTCTACTTCACCGAAGAGGGCCAAAGCCTTTACTCTCTTACCGTGATCGACTTTACCGATAATTACTATCTCAGCGATGAATACCAGAAACCAACTGACCAAACCGATGATGCTCCTGTAGAACGCTTGTGGTTATACGATATGAGGGGATCGATGACACGCGAGGCTGCGAAGCTCCGCCAGCAAAGCAGCGAGGTTCTTTATGACGCCTGGCATCACATCAACCAGGTAGAGGGCCGTCAACTGGTCGTTACTAACCCTGACCAATCCAACAGCTACGCGGGTTTATATCTTTACGATAAACGCCTCTACTTCCTTAAAGCAACAGCACCCGCGAGCTCACCTCCACCGGGTCTCTTTCAGCAGTCACTCTCCTTTATCAACAATGAGGGTGAACCACGGATTCTCCTGCTTACACCAGAGGGAAGCATACCTCGCTCAGAGGGGAGCATACCCCTCGATGTTTGTACCAATAGATAAAACAGACCTCTTTACGTACTTTCTCCGCTGCATCCAGCGGTCAATCTATATCGACCGCACACTAGCGTCTCGTGATGCGACCGGACTTGTGTTGTGAGAGTAATGTCACAAGCGAACGGTTGAAGCTCGATGTGCAAGCCAGTAGATATCGCCCGCCGTTAGCCTCAGGAACTCACTTCGTTCCCTACGAGGCCACGTCGCAAATCGGCAGCTAACGAGAAGGTCGACGCGTGCCTACCTACTCACAGTCGCTAGGCCATATGGATCGTTTCCCACGCCGGTCACCGTTCCAACTACGCCGCGCGACCCAAGATCGATCACGTACACGTGACCGATCTCCTGCGAGAACGGTTGCATACCTGGCCCTCCGCTAATCACTGCGTACCTGCCATCGGACGTGACCGCCGAGCCCCTCGGGCGCGCGGGCCGTCCATCCGCCCGAACGAGCGGTATGCGCGCAACTTCTGCATCGGGATCACCGGCAAGCGCCAGCTCGAGGTTCACGATGGACACGTTGTTAGCAAACAGGTTTGGGATAATCACCTCCTCGCCGTTCGGAGTAACGGACGGTATCATAGGAAGTGTCGGCTCCTCGGGGTCCTCCGTGCCCACCAGGATGCGAGCGACTTCGGCGTTACCGGCACCGGCCGCAGCCCGGTCGACATCAATGATGGAGATCATGTTGCCCACCGAGTTGTCCTTCTGGCTTCGCCCGCCGGCCACGATGATGTGGCGCCCGTCCGGGGTGGCCGCCATGCCCCATGGGGCGAACTGGGTCGGAATACGCCCAATCTCCACGAAACGATCCCCTTCCAATGCGCGGGCGAGATCGATCACCGACACATCGTTCGTGCCACCATTCGCGCTAAACACATACGCGTTTCCGTTACTGGCACGGCCCAGAGCCAATCCGTTCGGGTCAGGGAAACACCCCCAGCCGGGATCCGGGGCGAGTATGGCCAGATTCCGGGGTGGCCCATAAGGCGAAACATAGGGCACTGGGTAGTCGCAGTCGAATCCCGGAGAGCCCAGTGCCAACTCCACAGTTCCACGCAGGCTACCAGTCCGACGATCTACGAAAGTGATGCGATTCCCGCCGTCCTCCGTCAAATTGTTCTCGGCATTTGCAATGACGAGCATGTCCGGAAGGAGCGCCATCCCGATCGCTCCGAATCCACCGGAGTCCAGGTGCCCTTGAAGCGCATTGTGGGTTTTGTCGTTCCGTGGGTCGAGAACGGCATCCACATCGAGTACCGCGATCTGACCGCGGCCGCCGTGTTGTGTGAACTCTGCGTTGTCGATACTGCCGTGGTGATTCACCACATAGACCGTGCCGCCATCCTCACTTAC
>DBZY01000013.1:63498-63909 GCA_002311835.1 Proteobacteria bacterium UBA1148
CGGTCCAATCGCTCCAGCGCCACTTTGCTGCGGCTAACGATCGCGTTCGCCGTGTTATTGTTCGCTGGTTCGACTGCGTCAGCAAGCGAGATCGCGTACAGATAGGGAAGTCGCCGCCCCGTGGCCAGAATGTACGTCTGACTATCTTCAACTTCCTGCGCACCGCATAGTGCTGCCGGAAGGCTCGCGATCAACAGCATCCCGCATTGGACCAACGGGGGTCTTGAAGCCATTACCTAACCCCCTCCTGAAGTGTGAGCCACGCTCAAGATAACCTACTACATTCAGACGAGCCCACGCTTAGCGAAAAGGTACAAAAAGGCTGCAACACAGTGTCTATTTGAGTTCGAACTCAATGAACTCGATGATGCTCGACCCGGTGTTCTTGACTGCCCTCGTCTGCCCAGCATC
>DBZY01000009.1 GCA_002311835.1 Proteobacteria bacterium UBA1148
AGCGTGCTATTCGAGATTCATGATGCGGAGTTCTAGCTGTTGATTGTTTGACGACCGGTATTCGAGCCAATGGAATTGTTTCGAATTAGCCGGAATGTCTGGGGTCAGGAGATACTCCAGGGCATGTCTTGGGATCTTTTACCCGTTTTTTTTGGTGCAGGCGCAGCATTTATTATTTGTCACATGATCTACCGTTGGTTATTTGCACCCAAAGATGAAGTAGAT
This sequence comes from Proteobacteria bacterium UBA1148, assembly GCA_002311835.1. Classification (GTDB taxonomy): domain Bacteria; phylum Pseudomonadota; class Gammaproteobacteria; order Steroidobacterales; family Rariloculaceae; genus UBA6522. The sequence continues at coordinate 226 of DBZY01000009.1, forward strand.
GATGAGTGTTGAGGAATTCTCTGGCCCAGATTCGCGCGTATATCAAAAACTAATTCGCCACACTCTTACTGACCGATTATTTCATTGGGGCACGGCTGCTAGTGTCCTGATTCTACTTGGTACAGCATTTTTTCCGATCATGGGTTGGGAGTTTGCCTGGGTCAGTATTCATTGGATCTCGGGGATAGTGCTTACTCTGCTCATAGCCTTTCATACCGTGCGGGCATCGTTTTGGCAGGATATATATTCGATGTGGGTTAGTTTCGAGGATCTGAAGAGTGGGATTGATCTAGCTCGCTGGAATTTAAGGTTCTCTGAAGCGCCACCCATGGCCGCAGGAAAGTATTCCTTGGCTCAAAAGCTGATCCATTATCTCTTCACGCTAGTGGTAGGTATAACGATCATCACGGGTTGCTTGATGCTTGTGAAAATTGATACTCCGTGGTGGGAGCGCGACCCCTATTGGCTGCAGGAGGGAACGTGGGGCATTATCTATGTGCTCCATGATTTTGGGGCATTGTTGCTAATTACCATGTTGATGGCGCACGTTTACTTTGCACTACGACCGGAAAAACTTCATTTCACTCGGTCCATGATTTTCGGGTGGATTACTCGAGCAGAATATGAAAAACACCACGACCCGAGCCAGTGGCGAGTTGATACCGACTAGGCATCCTAGGCTGGGCACCCAATTTATTTTATTTTACTAGGAGGATATGAGTTGAGCTTGAGTGAACGGATCGACACTATTGAATCTGGCTACGAATTTATGTTGGCTTATGCAGCACAGGGGCGCGAAACGGACAGGGATGCGGGCGGCTCTGGTGCAGGTTTTGAGCTAAGGGAGTTTCTTCAAAAAATGGCAACTGCGCTGGACGGGTTAGGTGCCGAAATTATGTCAGCTGCTGAAAAGCAAGAAGCTGAATTTGGCCCTTCAAAAGTTTTTTTTGAGACCGTAGATGATGACGCGCAAAAAGCATTGGCTTTGATAAAATTAGTAATGGCTAAGCCGGACGTTAGTTCCTTGTTGATTGATAACGTCAATGCATCAATTCACCTCCGGGCGCTATTGACGGATCTCTTCATTATTGACGAGGCATTCAAGTGAGTTTCAGGGAATAGAGGAGCGGTTTCTTAGTCGCCATATGTAGAGGATATTCAGGCGATCTATTTGTCCTGTACTATATGCCTTCCGCTGCGCTTCATGTTTTTAAGCTTGGGCTCAAGCTAAAAACTGAGTCGGTATGGTCTGACCAGTTGTCTTATTTTAATTTCCCGGTTTTAAAGAAGGTTTTTGAGATATCCATCCATCCATCGGCGACGGATCTCCATTTGTGCGGTACACTCACCAGTACGCACTGTCTACTAGTCCACCAAGAAGGGAGCAGACACCTATGAGACGCTTATCTATAACATTCCTGGCAGCCGTTGTGGCGCCGCTAAGTTGGGCGCAAGATTTTTCTGCGGTTCAGATTACAACCACCGAACTTGCGGACGGCATCTACGTGATGTTTGGGGCTGGGGGGAATATGGGCTTGTCTGTCGGTGAGGACGGTACTTTTCTGATCGATGATCAGTTTGCGCCACTCAGCGATAAAATCATGGCAGCAATAGGCGATGTGACCGACGATGATGTTGAATTTTTGCTAAATACTCACTGGCACGGTGATCATACGGGCGGGAATGAGGCGTTCGGTAATGCAGGAGCTATCATCGTCGCTCACGACAATACCCGCGTTCGCATGACCGAAGAGCAGTTCAGGGAAATTTTTAATCAGACATATCCACCATCACCTACGGCAGCATTGCCTATCGTTACTTTCAATGATGAGATTTCATTTCATTGGAACGGCGATACTATCCGGGCCTTTCATGTAGCACCTGCGCATACGGATGGTGATGCAATTCTCCATTTTGAGAACGCTGATATTTTTCATATGGGCGATACTTTCTTTAACGGGTTCTATCCATTCATCGATGTGTATAGCAATGGCGATATCAACGGGATTATCGCAGCTGGTTACCGGGTGCTTGCCATGTCTAACGCAAATTCTCAGATCATTCCAGGTCACGGTCCCATGGCCACTCCAGATGATTTGCGCGATTGGCTTCAGGTGATCCGAGCAACCCGGGAGAGCGTCCAAAACCTTATCGATAGAGGTTTGTCGGAGGATGAGGTTGTAGCAGCCCGGCCGACAGCCGAGTTTGATGAGCAATATGGCGGCGGTTTCATGAATCCAGAGACCTACAATCGATTGCTCTACCAGAGCCTGAGTAGGTAGGGAAAACCGGGATTTGGGAGCCACGGTCTCACGTGGCCCTTTGAACAGATTTTTGGCGCTAGGAGCCTGTTCCTAGGGATCGGCGGGTCCCTTGTGGATGTAAAATTAATATGAACGAACGCAATAAGCCTCGAATTGACCCACCGCTGGAGGGACAACTCGATAGTGCTCAGAGGCAGGTCTACGACGCCATTACCGCTGGCCCGAGGGGAGAAGTGGTCGGTCCCTTAGGCGTTTGGCTCTGGCGCCCAGAACTTGCTGATCGTGCTCAACGTTTTGGGGAGTACGCTCGGTACAATACATGTCTACCATCCGTGCTTTCAGAGCTTGCGATTTTGGTTGTGGCGCGTTTTTGGGGTTCGGAGTTCGAATGGTATTCCCATAAGCAGATCGCACTGGCAGCGGGTATTTCTCCTAAAGTTGTGGAGACGATTCGGGTTGGTGGAGTTCCTTCCCTAGAGGAGTCTGATCAGACAATTGTGTACGAATTTTCCCGTACGCTTCTCGAGCAACGTAGTGTGGACGATGAACTCTATTCTCGGACGATTGCTACACTGGGTGAAGCAGCAGTTATCGATTTGGTTGGGATCTTAGGTTATTACTCATTTGTCTCGCTAACTATAAATGTTTTCAGAGTGCCGTTGCCAGACGGAATAGAGCCAGAGCTTTGACATCGCAGAACTTACTGTAGGGTCCCCTTTCTAAGAAACTCACTGCGATCGGTTGACTTAATAACCACTTCTTGAAGTTGAGAACTTCTCAGGACGAGTAGAGGTACATTTATTCCAGCAGCGCCAAGGCTCCATACCGTTTTAAACATATTGGCTAAACTGTGAACGGGCTGGTCGCCAACCCTTATTATCACATCACCCGGCCGCAATCCCGCCTTGTCTGCGGGGCAATTGCGGTAGACGCCAACCACTATGAGCCCATCGTCTTCATCATCCACCAACAGACCAAGCCAGGGGCGAGGTGGTGTTGACCGCCGACCGTACTCACAGATTTCGTCGATGATGGGAGGTAGGAGGTCAATGGGGACGAACATATTGGTGGTGCGCCGTGTTTCATTGACTTCAAAACCTTGGATGACTAGCGAGCCTACGCCACACAACCGGCCTTCCTGGTCTAGAAGAGCCGCTCCTGACCAGCTTTCGTAGGGCGGAGCCGTGAAGATAGCTTTGTCCAGGACGTATTCCCAACGTCCCGCAAATTCCTGTTTAGCGACGACATGTACTTCAACGGCTTGTGGGTTAGCTTCCCTACTTCCAGCGATGCACGCTGTGTCGCCTACGCCGAGTATGCTCGGATCTCCAATCTCCATTATTGGTCCCGGGAGCGGTATGGTGGTCTTTATTAAAGCGAGGCCACTCTCGAAATCACTACCTACAACAAACCCTGGAACCGCTCGTCTATCATGAGATGTGATCCAGATTTCCTCCGCCTCAGTGACCACATATCCAATCGTAACGATGAGCCCATCTTCACGTAGACGTATCCCATGGCCTGTGCGCTCCGTTCCTAACATGCCAGCGCTCATTGCGTTATCAGGTACGTAGGACTGAATGGATACCAGCGTCCCGAGCGCAGGCTCTAGGAACGTATGAGTTGAGGCGCTCATTTCAGGCATTAGTTGTTAGAACCTCGTGCTTGGTACCCAGACTTCGAAGTCATGATACTCATGCATGTCAAAGCTTCTTAGCATGCTGTAACCGGCCTCCTGAAGTTCTTCTGCGCGACGTCCCTCAGGTAGTTTTCGTTCTGCAAGTGGTCCAATGGGAAGTTCTCCTGATTTGTATTCTAGAATTGCAAGTCTTCCGCCAGCTCGCAGCATTGCACGAAGTTGCCGAAAGTAATCCACTCGGTTCCCAAGGTGATGATATGTATCCACGACGAGAACCAGGTCCAAATGGGAGGGTGGCAAATGGGGTGTGGAATAGGACGCCAATACGGGCACTATGTTATTGAGTTGTGCATCAGCAAGCCTGTTACGTAGTGCATCTAGCTGCCGAGGTTCAATGTCGACGGCGTACACTATGCCTCGGCTTACCTGTCTGGCAAGAGGAATGGTGAAAACTCCAGGACCAGAACCAAGATCGGCGACCACTGCATTCTCGGCTATCATTAGCGCCGCCACGACATCATCGGGCTTGAGTTCTGCGACGCGTTCGGCACTCAAAAGGTTCTGGATAAAGGACTCGACATTAGAAGGGGCATTCGTATCGCGGTTGCCCTCAATTTGTCCAACGAGCAGTTCAGGGAGAGTCAATATCGCTAGAACAACGATCAGCCGTTTTAGCTTAGTCGGTTGGTGAAATGGGGTATCCATCTATGTTCTCTATGAGTTTATTTATATCGTCCAGGACGGATCTGATCCGTTCTGAATCTTGAATATCAAGATCGCCTCGCAGGTGACTGGCAATGACCGTCAGATTTTGCCTCATCCGAGCTAATTCTTGAATTGAAACCGTGTAACCTTCAACATCTGCAGTGGCAAGATCACTGCGGATGGACATGCTAATGTGCCGAGAAGATTCTAACACCCGATCACCATCTCCAAGCGCAAGCGCGCTTAAAATTCTTAGTGCATGAAAATTTCGATCAGGCGCCAGAGGGAGAGCTCTCTCAATTAATCGTATCGCATCGAACGCATACTGTTCTATGAATTCTGCTCGTACTTTTGTCCGCCACTCAGCCCGTAGTCTAACTGTTTCTGGATACCAGGCATCTGTCGTCTTGCTCTGTCCAAGTCTTGTATCGATTCGTTCAAGTGATGCCCAGTCGCCGGTAGCGCTATAGTCCCAACCTTCCAGTACTGCCCTGACAGGACCTATCATTCTGTCAGCGATCGTCTGGATATTTTCGGACGCCTCACCGCGGCTTATAGCCAACAGTTGGCTTTTAACCAATTGATAGCTTGCTTGCATGTTTCCAGGGTCAGTTAACACCGCTCTGCGTAATACTTCCCGGGCGAGGTCCTGTTGTCCATTAGCTGAATAGAGCAAGCCGTAGATTTCAAGCTGTTTGGATTCGTTTGCGATAGCCTCAGCAATATTTGTAGCCCGTGTCTGTTGATTTAACTGCATGATTCTTCGGGTCATATAGCCGTAATCAATCATATTTCCGAACTGTGTGTGAACCCAACTATCTGGTTCTAACAGAGGGTCGTAAGGTTCGAGGAGTTGCATTAGTTCAGGAAGCATCAGCCCATCCGCGCGGCTGCGACTGTTAATTGCCATTAGGTTGTTGTTATCAGTGCTTAGGGGAGAACGGCTTGCGAAAGACTCGACGCCTGACTCGTCCATGGCCAGTGCGACAAATAAGTCTTCGATACCGTTCATTCCAAGCCGGCTGTAGTGCATGATGTCGGAGATAAATGGTTGTCCAGTTCTAGCGAGCTGGGTTTCGATATCGAGAGGGGCTTCTGATGCTAGGAACATCAGAACTTGTGCTGACGGGTGATACAGTCTGACGTTAGGAAATTCAGCTATCAATGTTGCGGCTAAACTTCGTAATAATTGTTCTTCGACAAACTCTGAATTTATCCACTGAACAAAAATTCCTTCATCGTTTAGATGACTCTTCGCATCTGCTATAAACTCACGAGTGAACAGATGGGATGCGCCAGCTGTCCACGGGTGAGATGGTTGCGAGATAATAGCATCGTATTTTTTGTTAGTTAGTCGAAGTGAATTACGAGCATCATTAATGATTATCTTAAACCGAGCATCCTCAAGCGGATCTATATTTCGTGAACCGCGTAGTTGACGGTTTGCAGAAATAACTTCTGGTTCGAGTTCAATAACATCAATGCGATCAACTGATGGAGGCACGCCTTCTAGTGCGACACCGCCCCCGAATCCAATAACTAGCATGTCCTCAGTATTCGGTCGCGCGGTGACGGCCAGTGCCGTCAACCACTTTTCTGGATCTTGGACGGGCGGCCCACCTTTTGCGAGGATGGAGGCTTCGGGCAAACCATTCGTTCGGATGTAATAGTGACCGCCATCTGCTATCAGCATTACTGTAGATGAGACCCCAACACCATAGTAGATTTCTCTTGGATCAGTCGGTTGGTAGTTCAGTCTAAATCCAGTGCTTGACACGACTGCCTGAGGCCGAGAAGGGTTATAGGCCAAGATCACTGCAATCAATCCAATGGCAGTAGCACCGACATAGACTAGTTTGGGCCTTGCAATAATTACTGCAGCGAAAAGCGCCAGTGCCAGATTGATAGAAATCGCGAATTTAATTGTTCCCTCAAAACCGAGTTGGGGAATCAAGTAGAAGCCAGCCAGAATAGCTCCAACAATCGCGCCCACTGTATTCCATGAATAGATTTGCGCCGTGCTTGTTGTTGCTTCTGCTTGGTTTCTAGCTAGTATCCGGACCGCGAGCGGCAGGGTAGCTCCAATGAAAATTGTGGCTGGTAGCATAACTGTGGCCGCGTAAATGGCCAGGTGATAAGTCGTCAATGCTTCTGGGGTTAAGGGAACCATCCAGGTGTAAACACACATAGAAAGAGCTGCGATCATAATTTGAACGACGACGAATGTGATTCTGGTGCGCTCTCGATTCTCTGCGATTTTGCCGGCGATACCACCTCCAAGTGCGATGCCACTTAAGAAAGCGGCCAGCATCGTGGCAAACGCATATATGCTTCCACCCATTACATGAGTGAGCATCCGCGTCCAAAGTACCTCGTAAATGAAAGAAGTGGCCCCAGAGATCAGCATGAGAGGCAAGATCCAGTTGCGCTGAGAATCGAGTACAGCCTGGGGCCACTCCCGGCGGATGGAGCGAATTGTAAGAGGCGCCCACACACAGGTTTTGAAAAAACTGCTATGAGTAGTAGTTTCTTTTCTGTCGCTACCTATGCTGGGTGTGTATTTAGCTAACATAGCTGAGATGAGAAATACGAGTCCGTTGACCGTAACGCCAACCCAAACAGTTCCATTCAGTCCCAGAATTGGTAAAAGCATAAATGCTGCAACAATAGTTCCGAGGACAGCGCCGGTAGTATTAGTCGCGTACAAAAGTGCTACCCTCGGGCCCACTTCTTGGTTGGTGCGTACCGCATACCGGGTCAACAAGGGCAAGGTGGCTCCCATGAGGCCTGTGGGTATTGCCAGCACCACAAACGCCACTAGTAGATAGAATATTGGTTGGCCGATCGCTGCCGCATCTGGAGGAGTTGGTTGGTCGCCAAGGGCAGCTGTGTAAAGTGCTCTAGCCACCATTAGTAGTAGTGGTACAGCCAGTGCTGATAGAGCAATACCCGCTTCTAGGAGGCCGTAAACTAGAATTGGTCGCTTAATTCGACCTACATACCGTCCGGCAACGGTTGCGCCAAGTGCCAGTCCACCCATATAGGCTGCTAGTACTGTTGCAACCGCAAGTTCACTTGTACCGAATATCAGAGAGAATTGTCTTAGCCATACGGTCTGATACAAAAGAGCGGCAAACCCGGAAAGGATAAAGCACGCGATTACACCGGGGAGAATAAGCGGTGCATATAAAGTACGCGAGGGCCTAACTCTGGTCCCGCCGGTATCCGATATTTTTAATTCTTGCTCGTGTTGTAGTGTCATCAGTTGCGTCGGATCTGCGTATAAGATTTTGCCGAATGGCTTTTACGTATTAATCGGTTGTGGCCAGACTCTTCCGAAACCACAGCATTGTAAAGACCTTTAACACCATAGCAAATTAACCGCCTTCACAGAATCTGCGAGGGTTTAGAGCGCTAAATAATTTGTCATCGTCTAAGGATTGCCCACCAGCGAGCAATATTCAGTAAACTCGATAGTGACGCAGAGACGTAAGTTAAAGCTGCTGCTGTGAGTAATTTTCGCGCGCCAGATTCATCGCCTGGATGAAGTAATCTTTTTGAAGAAAGCAAGGGCAATGCGCGACCGAAGCTTGCATCAAACTCCGTTGGTAGTGTTAGAAAATGAACTGCGGCACCAGATCCTAACGTTAGGAATCCGCCAATTAGAGTAATTAGCCCAATGATTGGTGTTCGTGTGAGGGCGACTGTAAATGGGGCGACCATGAGTAGCCCAGCACCAATTTTTTCTACTGGTCCAACCCATTTTACTAGCCGCGTTCTCCACTTTAATGGCTTGAAGCCTCTCGCATCCTGTATTGCATGACCGACCTCGTGTGTAGCGATGGTGATTGCTGTTAGGGAGTGCCCGTTAAAATTTGCCTCCGACAAGCGGACTGCTTTTGCCAGAGGGTCATAGTGATCACCTGTATCCGTGATCTCAGTTATCACATGTTTTAGTTCAAGATGATCCAATAGTTGCCGTGCAAACCTACCACCACTCTGAGAATAGCGATTCGCAGGGCGACTGTGTCGCGCAATTACTGCTTTGACCCATAGGTTAGGGCCAACAATTAAGGCGAGCATGCCCACTATAAGAATGATGATATGCATAAATGGAGAATCTCTGATTGCAGAAAATTATACTTTCTGATCTAAGGAGAGCCCTACTTGGGTTTTTCTGATACCAATTGTTTGAATAGGCTAGATTCTCGTTTGAAGAACCCCTCAGTGTGAAATGAGTCTTCCAGATCTAAAAATTTATAATCTAGATGATGACAGATTTCATGCAGTAGCGTTCTTAGAAAAGTTCTGAAAGCCACAACCCGTTTGTGATGCGCAGTTCGCATCCAGACAGTAATTTTCGCACGTTGTTTTCCTTCACTAGGCTCATAAAGCCCATGTAGTTCCCCCCAGTCATGACTCGGTCTTGCGGTAAGTAATTTGATTGTCACTGGCTCTAGTTCTAAGTTGCTGAGGATGCCGTTTGCCAGGTTTTTTAAGATACGCTCAGTTTCTTTCTGGCTTTCGGTTGCCAGAGTAGTTTCGAGCTGCTGAATAAGTGGGTAGAAACTCGACGCATCTGGAAGTTCAATTGTCTCTATTTTGTCACTGCTACGATAGATTGCTTTGTCCTTGGACTTTAGATTCGTGTAATAAGCGTACGGCATCTTAACTTCTAGGGATCAGCTATATACATTAACTGAGACAAATCTTGCGTATGGTGATCCAGTTATCGTAGTTAGAAGTGTAGGGCCGTGATGTATCTAAGGTATGGTCGCTGCGATAGTAGGTTCCCTGAACGACAATTTAACGCTAATCTCGGATCCTAGAGCTAACACTTGTTGCCAGACTTTAAGTGGGTCTTGTGCAAACACTAAATCAGCATGTGCTGGGATTACCCGCCAGTGTCCTGCAGCGATTTCTCTGTCGAGTTGTCCCGCATCCCAGCTCGCATGTCCGGCGTAGAGCCGTAAGTTCTGATCAGTACTCTCGGTCCCAATAATGTCACGGAGCAATTCTGGGTCGGTACTGAGATAGATGTCATGGAAAATAGGCTTAGTGTCGAGCACTTGGTTCTCAGGATCTCTTATTAGTACTAGGACATTAGATCGATCCATAGGTCCGCCAAAGTAAAGGTTGCCACGATAGCGCTGCAGGAACTCCATATTGGGGAAAGCGGTCGAGGGCTCCACCCAGGTCGGGCGGTTGATCGCCACGCCAAAAACACTATCGGATTCATAGCGCAACAGAAGTATTACAGTCTCTGAGAAACGAGGATCGCGCATTTCTGGAGTTGCCACTAGAAGCGTCCCCTCGGTGGGCGCCTGCGCCAACGCTGCGGTGGCGCTGAATATGGAGAGTAACAATATGTAGTATGGCTTCATGGCCGGATGATACCCCGTTCAGCATGGTGCTGCCTTTAGATTACGCTCCTGCCCATAGCTTTGTAGAGGCTATGATCTCAATATTCTTATGGGAGTTTATCGATTGGAAGTCGACTACAACATCTGGCCAGCAAACCGAGGTTACCGTATGCCTGCTGAATGGGAAGAACATTCGGCAACCTGGCTTTCGTGGCCTCACAGCAGAGACACTTGGTCAGGCGCACTTCCTGCTGTGGAATCAGTTATGGTATCCACCGTAGAGGCTTTGTCGGAAAGCGAAAGAATTCGAATAAATGTTCTCAATGAGTCTCACGAACGCCACGTTGCCGGGTTACTCTGTGGTCGAGTAGAGTCGAGGGCGATCATTTTCCATCAATTTCCTACAAACGATGCCTGGTGTCGCGATCATGGCGCAATCTTCCTAACTGGAGATGGGAAAGATTCGCCCTTGATGGCATTGGACTTTGAGTACAACGCCTGGGGTAAGAAATATCCTCCTTACCATTTAGACCGTGTGATCTCGAGATCCATGGCGAACGCCCTATCAATTCCTCTATTTTCACCTGGGATGGTTCTGGAGGGGGGTTCCGTAGATGTCAACGGGGTCGGAGCTTTATTAACGACAGAGCAGTGCTTGTTGAATCGTAATCGTAACCCTTGGATGGATCGCATAGAGATCGAGATCCGACTAAAAAACGCTTTTGGCGTGAAACAGATCATTTGGCTTGGCCGTGGAATTGAAGGCGACGATACCGACGGGCATATCGATCAGCTTGCGCGATTCGTGGCGGTGGATCGCGTAGTGACAGTAATTGAAAGCGATAGGGATAATCCCAATTATCTTCCTTTACGTAAGAATCGTGAACAGCTCAACGACACACGGTTGCTTGATGGGAGGGCTTTAGAAATTTTGAGTCTCCCTATGCCGAAAGTACCTCTCTATCAGGGGCGACATTTACCGGCTAGCTATACCAATTTTTATGTGGCCAACGATGTTGTCTTACTACCGGTTTTTGGTTGTGACCAAGATGACCATGCTCGAGAAATTCTCAGAGACTGTTTTGTTGGCCGCAAAATTGTTTCGATCAACTGTCGACCAATACTGATGGGTTTGGGAGCTGTACACTGCCTGACGCAGCAAGTACCTTTCATCGAATAAACTCCATGCGCCCAGCATAAGGAAAAGACAGATGGGGGCTATCAGTGATTTCATCAAACGCCATTATCGGCACTTCAATAGTGCCACACTCCTGAGTGCAGCGAAAAGCTACGCGTTATTTTTGAGTGACGGTGGTTCTATGTTGGTAACACTTGCTGGCGCAATGAGTACAGCTGAGCTAGGTATTTCTCTAGCGGAAATGATTCGTCGAGGAAAGCTTCATGCTATTTGCTGCACGGGGGCCAATCTTGAGGAGGATCTGTTCAACTTAATTGCACATGATCACTATGTTCATGTTCCTGATTACCGGAATCTGAGTCCGGAGCAGGAGTCGGTGCTGTTAGAACAGAGGCTTAACCGCGTTACGGATACCTGTATCCCAGAAGAAGAGGCTCTGCAGAGGGTTGGATCTATCCTTCTCAAGGAGTGGGCTGAGGCAGATCGAGTTGGCGAGCGACGATTTCCACATGAATATCTCTACCAGGCGCTACGTGATGGGAGATTTGAGAGCGCATACCAGATAGATCCAGTCGATAGTTGGTTAGTTGCGGCAAGCGATCAAGATTTGCCGTTATTCGTTCCTGGTTGGGAGGACTCTACTCTCGGAAACCTGTATGCCGCCCATTGCATGAACGAGAATATCAAGAACGTGGGAACTGTGCGATCCGGTATTGAATACATGATGTTGTTGACAGATTGGTATGAGACGGTCAGTGCAAACAACTCTGTCGGGTTTTTTCAGATCGGGGGGGGTATAGCAGGAGACTTTCCGATATGTGTTGTTCCTATGCTGGAGAAAGATCTGCATAGAGATAATGTTCGTAAATGGGGATATTTTTGCCAAATCAGTGATTCAACGACTAGTTATGGGTCTTATTCAGGGGCTGTGCCCAACGAGAAGATCACCTGGGGCAAGCTGTCTGTGGATACGCCAAAGTTTATCATCGAATCGGATGCAACGATTGTGGCGCCTTTAATATTTGGGTTTGTAATGGAGCAGTAAAGTGGTTCAGGTTCTAGAAACGCTAGCTCAGAGATCCGAGTGGTCGGTCTCTCAATCAGAAGAACTCTATCAAGTTTCGCGTTGGGGGGATCCCTATTTCTTCATCAACTCTAAAGGACACGTTGCCATGCGAACTGGGGGGGGGTCATCCAGTTCTATTGACATAGTAGCGGTTGTAGAGGAAGCGCGGAGACGCGGTATTGAGTTTCCTTTATTGATCCGGTTCCAGGACATAATCCGTGCCCAGATTGACCGCCTGAACCAGGCTTTCGAAACAGCGATAGAGGAGACAGGCTATGAAAGCCCGTATCAAGGAGTGTATCCAATAAAAGTTAATCAACTTCATGGGGTTGTCGAAGAGGTTTTGAGTTCGGGTCAGAAATACGGGATGGGATTAGAGTGCGGGTCAAAGGCTGAACTCATTGCTGCACTACCTTATCTGCAAGATGATCAGATGTTGTTAATCTGTAATGGGGTCAAAGATCACACCACTATTAGCTTAATGATTGCCGCCCAACGGCTGGGAATGAACGTGATTCCCGTGGTGGAGAAACAGAAAGAATTTGCTGATCTGAAGTCTCTTGCATGGGAGGAAGGGTTTCTCCCCGTGCTTGGTGCTCGCGTCCGTTTAACTACCCAGGTATCGAGTCGCTGGGAGGACTGTACTGGACCGGCATCCAAGTTTGGTTTATCAGCGTCAGAACTGCTTAATCTAGTGAAGGAACTGGAGATAAGTGGATTTCTTGACCGTTTACATCTTTTACATTGCCATTTGGGTAGCCAAATACCAGATATCCACACCTTGAAACAAGCCATTCGCGAGGTGACGCAAGTATATGTCTCACTCATTAAAAAGGGTGTTGGGCTTAGATATCTCGATGTCGGAGGTGGGCTGGGCGTAAATTATGGCGAAGATATGGCCGGTACCAAGGCTGGCTTAGATTACAGTATGCAAGAATATGCAAACGCGATTGTCATGACGATCAAAGAAGTTTGCGATGTACATAATGTTCGAACTCCCATTCTGATCACTGAGAGCGGTCGCGCCGTTACTGCGCATCATTCCGTCTTGATTTCACCTATCCTCGGGCGGCGTGGACAAGACGAATTAAGCCATGAGATGGCGTTGCCGAATGATGCGCATGAAGCCGTGCGGAAACTTTTTCAACTCGTCATGCAAAGTACAGAACGACAAAATGTAGATGAGGTTCTTGAAATATTTCATGAGGCAAGAGAAAAACATGATGAGACGCATACCCTATTCACTCAAGGCCATTTGTCATTGGAGGAGCGTGCGATGGCGGATCAAGCTTTCTGGAGTATTTGCCAGTCATTGCTAGTCAAGCTCCAAGACGCATCTTTGCATCCACAGCCACCAGAACTTCAGAAGCTTGAGAATCTACTTACAGACCAGTTGTTGTGTGATTTTTCCGTATTTCAGTCGATGTTAGATCACTGGGCTATCGGACAGCCCTTCCCAGCGATGCCGATCGATAGGTTGAATGAGCGCCCTTCGCGCCGTGGGATTCTGGTGGATCTCACATGCGACTCAGACGGGAGGATTAATCGCTATGTATCTTCGTGTCCGAATAAATCTTTTCTTCCAATACACCCCCTTGAGCCAGGAGCTTCCACATTTATAGGGTTTTTCCTTATGGGGGCTTACGAGGACACCATGGGTGGTGCCCATAACCTTTTTGGTAAGGTTTCTGAGGTTCATATCTATGCAGCCCAGGAAAAAAAAGATCATTTCTGGATCGATAAGATTATTCCAGGAACCACCGTGCAAGAAATGCTGTCACAGGTCCAGTACCTCCCAAAAGATCTTCACCGGCGCATGAGTGAGCTTGTCCGAGCAAAGATTGAGGCTGGTACCGTCCGCCCTAACGTTGGTATGGGGATTCTTGGCCAGTACATGGAGTGCCTGCAGCAAAGTACCTACTGCAATACAGGAACACTCGTCCGGAATCTAGATTTATGACTGCTGTTCTACCACTGGATCGCCTTACGGTTGGTATTGTGCAGATGGGTATGGTTACAGACCCAACGGTGAACCTAGCCCGTGCTTTGGGATTCATATCCGATGCCGCTGAGAAAGGGGCTCAGCTTGTTTGTTTGCCGGAACTTTTTTCTTGGCAGTATTTTTGTCAGACAAAGGATTTCAAAAATTTTTCATTAGCCGAACCTATTCCCGGTCCAACCACGCAAGCACTAGAGGCGTTAGCATTGGAGCGAAAGGTGACTCTGGTCACAAGTATTTTCGAGTACCAAAAGCCAGGTACCTACTACAATACCGCCGTTGTCATTGACAGAAAGAATGGGTACCTCGGCAAGTATAGGAAAATGCATATTCCTGATGAGTCAGGGTACTTCGAGAAATTCTACTTCACTCCTGGAGATCTGGGGTTTAAATCATTTAGCACAGATGTTGGTGAATGCGGCGTCATGGTGTGTTGGGATCAGTGGTATCCTGAAGCGGCACGACTGACCGCGCTAAACGGCGCTCAGATTTTAATTTTTCCAACAGCCATTGGTTGGCATCCAGAAGAGAAAGAGGTCCTCGGAGCTCGACAGCATGAAGCGTGGGAGCTCGTGCAAAGAGCACATGGAATAACTAACGGCTGTTTTGTGGTTGCCGTAAATCGTGTGGGGTTCGAAAAGCATCCTGATAAGGCGACTGGTATTGAGTTTTGGGGGCAGACCTTCGTTTCTGCACCGGATGGTTGTGTGCTAGGCCGAGCTTCTGTTGCCGAGGAAGAAGTTTTCATCGTTGAATTGAACATGGACGAGCTTTTAGAGTTTCGTCTGAACTGGCCATTTTTTCGGGATCGTCGTATCGACGCCTACGAAGATATCACTAGTCAATTCCTCAGCGAGAAAAGTATCACCATCAAGGATTGAGCGATCAGTTCAAATCTCAGTACGTATAAGATCTAGTGATGACAAAAGACTATATCCGCATTCGCGGGGCTTGCCAGAATAATCTTAAGAGCCTGAATATAGACTTACCCCTCAATGAGCTCATTGTAATTACTGGCGTGAGTGGTTCTGGAAAGTCTTCTTTAGCTTTTGACACAATCTATTCCGAGGGACAGCGTCGCTACGTTGAAACTTTCTCCCCGTATGCTCGGCAATTCCTAGATCGGATGGATAAGCCGAAAGTGGAAAGCATTGAAGGCATTCCACCGGCGATTGCTATTGATCAGACCAATCCCGTCAGAACTTCGAGATCTACTGTCGGTACGATGACGGAGATCAATGATCATCTGAAACTTCTGTTCGCACGCGCTGCGATGCTCTACTGTAGAAAGTGTGGTATTGAGGTTCGTCGGGATACTCCCGATGACATCTATCAAAATTTAAGGATGCATTTTTCTCATGATGCCGAGAAGGGCGTCCGCATTGCAATCACATTTACCATAGACATTCCTAAGAATTTCACCGGAGAAGAGATAGAAGGATATCTGGCAGGTCAGGGCTACACTCGGATCCATTCCAGGTCGCCGCAGTACGTTGAGATGATTCAGGATCGTCTGCGATTTAAGAGCTCAAATCGCGCGCGGATAATTGAGGACTTTGAGGCTGCTCTGGAGCATGGGAAAGGGCGCGTGACTGTGCGCACTCTAGAATCTGACGAGCATATTTTTCGGTTTTCTTCGCACTTGCATTGCGCTGATTGTGATATCTACTACGATCAGCCGAGCTCAAGCAGTTTTTCCTTCAACTCTGCACTCGGCGCATGCCAGTCGTGTCGAGGATTTGGGCGCACTATGGGTATTGATCATCGACTCGTAATCCCAGATGAAGGAAAGACTTTGGCTGAAGGCGCTATAAAGCCGTTGCAGAGTAAAAGTTATCTAAAGCGGCAGCAAACACTCCTTGAGCTTGCTCAGGCAAGAGGAATTCCCGTGGACGTCCCATGGGATGAGCTAACTGCCGATCACCGCGAATGGATCTGGAGGGGTGAGGGAGCAAGACAGAAGGGTGTTTGGTATGGACTTGACCGTTTTTTTGCGTGGCTTGAGAGAAAAAGTTACCGGATGCACATCCGAGTGCTTCTCTCAAAATATCGGTCCTACGATTTATGTGCAGAGTGTAGGGGGTCACGTTTGAAAGCAGAGTCGCTGTTATGGCGTTTGGGTGCTCTTAAACATGTCGAAAAGATAACGTCAGTGGCTGATCGGTTTAGACATCCGGTTTTGAAGTTAGATGATATGAAATTTTCAACGTTGCCAGGGTTTACTTTTCACGACATCATGCTACTTCCCATAAGCGATGTTCTTACTTTTTTTAATGATTTGCGCCTTTCCGAGGAGATAGATGAGGCCACATCTCTTCTTTTGGAAGAAATCCGGAGCCGATTAAACTTTTTGAGTGAAGTTGGTCTTGGCTACCTCACGTTAGATAGACAATCGAGAACTCTTTCTGGAGGCGAGGTTCAGAGGATAAATTTAACCACCGCCCTTGGTACTTCTCTAGTCAATGCGCTCTT
This sequence comes from Proteobacteria bacterium UBA1148, assembly GCA_002311835.1. Lineage (GTDB taxonomy): Bacteria > Pseudomonadota > Gammaproteobacteria > Steroidobacterales > Rariloculaceae > UBA6522. Next base: position 16,872 of record DBZY01000009.1, read on the forward strand.
TGTTTTAGATGAGCCCAGTATTGGCTTACACCCCAGAGATATGGCCCATGTGATAAGGGTGCTCCACCGACTACGGGATGTAGGTAATACCCTCATTGTTGTAGAACATGATGCCCAGGTTATGTTGTCTGCAGATCGGGTTTTAGATCTTGGGCCTGGGCCTGGGGTCGCAGGTGGGGAGATAGTGTTTGACGGAACTCCGCAAGCGTTGCTGAAAAATAAGCGTTCGGTAACTGCGCAATTTTTACGTAATGAGCGGCAGATGGTTACTAGCCGTTCTTCCAGACAAGTTGATGAGCGGTGTGACTGGATAGAGGTGCTGGGCGCAACTCAACACAATCTAAAGAACATTAATGTTCGAATTCCATTGCAACGATTGGTTTGTGTTACGGGTGTAAGCGGCTCTGGGAAATCCACACTTATTCAAGAGGTTTTGTTTAATGCTTTGGCTAAGCTTAAAGGTACTCCAAAAGACATCCCCGGTAACCATGCTGAGATTCTAGGGGATGATCACATTGACAATATTGTTTCTGTGAACCAGGCACCGATAGGTCGTACTACACGATCGAATCCAGCAAGTTTTGTGGGCGTGCTAGATAGCGTACGTAAACTGTTTGCAAAAGAGCCTATAGCTCTTCAGCGTGGTTATACAGCCGGGACATTTAGCTTCAATTCGGGTAATGGGCGTTGTGCAACGTGTTCTGGGAAAGGTTTCGAGCACATTGAGATGCAGTTTTTAAGTGATGTCTATATTCGCTGTGGAGATTGCAAAGGGGATCGTTTCAGGCCGGAGATTCTTGAAGTGAAGCTGTACAGAAGGGGCGCTAAATCTATTGCGGATGTGTTGGGAATGACCGTAGCGGAAGCCATCGACTACTTTGCCAAGGATTCTATCGTGATTAGAGGGCTTCAACCCTTGGACGCCGTTGGTTTGGATTACCTCACCTTAGGACAGCCCGTGCCGACGCTTTCTGGTGGAGAGGCTCAACGACTCAAGCTAGCGGGACATTTGGCAAAGGCTAGAAAGCGTGCGAAGGAGCCGACTCTGTTCATATTTGATGAACCGACTACGGGGCTACACTTTTCTGATGTCGAGAAGCTTCTTCTGGCCATCTCCGAACTCATTGAGCAAGGTCATTCTGTCGTCGTGATAGAGCACAACCTAGATGTGATTAGTTATTCCGATTGGGTTATCGATCTCGGCCCTGAGGGGGGGGTGGAAGGAGGATATATTGTCGGAACGGGTTCACCAGATGATTTGGCAGATATGCCTAAGAGCCATACTGGGCGTGCTCTTGCCGCATGGAGAAAATCAACTGATGCTTTGACTAGTACGCCGTCGAAAGCATGCGTACCCGTCAGAAAACGCTCTTACAGCGATATAAAAATCGTGCATGCCCGGGAAAATAATCTGAAGAACGTTGATATTTCGATTCCTCGCGATCAGCTTACTGTTATTACCGGTGTCAGCGGTAGTGGGAAGAGTACGGTTGCATTTGATATTCTTTTTGCGGAGGGACAACGTCGATATCTAGAGTCTCTAAACGCATATGCACGTCAGTTCGTGCAGCCCGCTAGTCGCGCGGATGTGGATGCGGTACTTGGGATTCCTCCTACCGTGGCCATTGGGCAACGAGTGAGTCGCGGTGGACGCAAAAGTACTGTTGCTACATTGACTGAGATTTATCATTTTCTCCGTTTGCTCTTCGTCAAACTTGGTGTGCAGTCTTGCCCAGATTGCAAAGTTCCAATCAATGCTCAGAGTTTTGAAGCGATACTGAGTCAGTTGTTATCACGTTACCGAGGGAGAAAAGTTATTTTTCTTAGTCCATTGGTAGTTGGTCGAAAAGGATATTATACGGAGCTCGCTAAGTGGGCCGATAGCAAAGGTTTTGAGACCTTTAGAGTTGACGGCGAGTTTCTTTCTACCAGCGCGTGGCCGAAACTCGATCGCTTCCAGGAACATGATATAGAGCTTTCTGTGGGTGAGATCAGTGTTGTGCCTGAAAACGAGCAAGAGCTCGGGCGTCTTTTGAAACTAGGTATTCAACATGGCGCGGGCATGGTTCAAGTCCTTCCATTAGATAGTCGGGGAAAAAAGGCGGAGCTTTTTTCCGTCCAGCGCGCTTGCCCCAGCTGTAATCGTAGTTTCCAATCTCTGGATCCACGTCTTTTTTCGTACAACTCGAAGTATGGCTGGTGCAATCATTGTTTCGGCATGGGGGTTGAGGTCGAGGGTTTTGACGATGAGCAGACTGGCGAGGAGCTCCGTTGGTTAGAAGGATGGGAAGGTGATTTAGAAGTCTGTCGCGTATGTGCGGGTAGCCGGCTTCGACCAGAGGCGCTTGCGGTGAGTTTCAAAGGAAGTAACGTTGCAGAGTATACGGCTCTGTCCGTTACACACGCACTGAAGCGTTTTAAGGGAATGAGGCTTGATGAGCGAGAGCGCCAAATAGCTCGTGACGTATTAGAAGAACTCAAAAGTCGTTTAAAGTTTCTTGAGCATATTGGTTTGGGATATCTGTTTCTCGACCGTGCAGCACCTACGTTAAGCGGAGGAGAAGCGCAGCGTATCCGTCTAGCGGCGCAATTGGGCTCAAATTTGCGCGGGGTGTGCTATATCCTCGATGAGCCGACTATCGGCTTACATCCTCGTGACAATGGCCTATTGCTAGATACCATGGAACAACTCACTGCGAAAGGGAACACTGTGGTTGTCGTGGAGCATGATGAGGAAACGATACGTCGAGCAGACCATATCATCGACCTTGGACCAGGTGCGGGAGTTCGGGGAGGAGAGGTGGTTGCAGCGGGTAAATTGTCCGACATTTTGGCTTCTCCTTGCTCTCTTACTGGTCAGATGATGAAGAATCCACTTGTTCACCCGGTTCGTGGAAAACGGCGGCGTATCCATGGCGATAAGCTCAAGCGTCTGCGCGTGATTGGTGCAAAACGCTATAACCTAAGAGGTATCGATCTGGAATTGCCACTGGGGGTGCTGACCTGTGTTACAGGCGTGAGTGGGAGTGGTAAGAGCACGCTTATTCAGAAGGTGCTTTTTGAGAACCTCAGGTTGCTGTTGGCGAGAAAACTAGATGAGACACACCTTCTCGGGTGCAAGCGTTTGGAAGGTTGGCAGGTTATTGATCGGATTCTGGAAGTGGATCAGAGGCCTATTGGCAAGACTCCCCGTTCGTGTCCCGCAACCTATATAGGGGTTTGGGACGAAGTCCGGAGGTTGTTTTCAAAGACACCAGAGGCTCGTCTCAGAGGGTACGGACCAGGACGGTTTTCATTCAATGTGGCTGGTGGTCGTTGTGATAACTGCGAAGGTCAAGGATCGAAGAAAATTGCTATGAATTTCTTACCAGACGTTCGAGTTGGCTGTGATCAATGTAATGGGGGCCGGTTTAATAGTGAGACGCTTGAGGTTAATTATGGCGGTAAAAATATTGCTCAGATTCTAGAAATGAGTGTTGATGAGGCTGTTAATTTTTTTGAAGCTCATCCGAAGCTGGCCTACATGATGCAACTACTCCAGGACGTGGGCCTTGGGTATTTAACACTTGGTCAACGGAGCCCCACTCTGTCCGGGGGAGAGGCACAGCGAATCAAATTGGTTACAGAGCTTGCTAAGGCTCGGCCTCGTATCGAGCGGCTAAACTTGTTGCAGCGACATACGCTTTACGTGTTAGATGAACCTACCATTGGGTTACACATGGCCGACATAGAAAAGCTAATTAAGGTGTTACACAGATTAGTTGATGCGGGTAATACGGTAGTTGTTATTGAGCATAACCTTGACCTGATAGCAGAGGCTGACTGGATTGTCGATATGGGCCCCGATGGTGGTGATGCTGGTGGGCGTATCGTTGCTCAAGGCGCTCCCGAGCGCGTTATGCGTCGGAAACGCGGATCTCATACGGCCAAAGCACTTGCCAAGTTTGTGAACTCACCAATGCCAGAGGCTGTGGTCTAGTCCAGAATGTGGCTTAGTAAGCCGTCCGCGAGTTTTGGTTCAAACCATGTAGATTTTGGTGGCATGAGCTCTTCAGCATCAGCTACTGTCATCAGCTGCTCCATACGGGTGGGATAGAGGGAAAAGGCAATTGCTTGTTCACCCTTACAGACGAGTTGCTCGAGTTCTTTTAGACCGCGAACGCCTCCAATAAAATCGATCCGCGGATCAGTCCGTGGGTCCCCTACGTCTAGTATTTTTGTAAGGATGTAATCTTGCAGAAGGCTCACGTCAAGTTGGGCGACTAGATCATTTTTTGGAACGAGTTCGGTACGGAGCATAAGTCGGTACCATTGATTGTCAACGAACATCCCAAACACCGCTGGTTCTTCTGGTCTGACTGGAGAGTTGCTAGCTTTAACATCAAAATCTTTGGCAAGTCGTTGCAGAAGTTCTGGTACGGATAGGCCATTCAGGTCTTTAACTGCTCGGTTGTAGTCAAAAATCTGCACCTCATCATGTGGGAAAACAACGGTCAGGAAGTAGTTATAATTTTCTTGCCCAGAAGATTCCGGTGTACGTCGCATATCGGCAACGCGGGCCGCCGCCGCTGAGCGATGGTGGCCATCTGCGATATATATGGCTTGCATAGCATTGAAGGTGAAAGAGATTGCTGAGATTTTTTTAATATCTTCAATGCGCCAGATCGTATGCACGACGTCGTATTCGCCTTTGACTTCAAATAATGCAGCTTCCGTTTTGATTTCTTCTAGTAATTCTTTTAATGACTTGTTTGCCTGGTGGATGCTGAGTACCGGTCCGGTCTGGGCGTTCAGGCTTTGCATATTACGGACGCGATCATCTTCTTTCGTGGGATGAGAGAGTTCATGCTTCCGAACGCGATTAGTTTTGTATGCGTCGATAGAAGCCGTCAGAGCGATACCGGTTTGCTCGTGTTGTGCCATTTTTAATTTGTATACGTAGTAAGCTGGCATCGCGTCCCTGACCATCAAGCCAGAGGCTTTCAATCGTTCAAAATTTTCACGTGCCCGTGCATGAACGATGTCAGAGTAGGGATCTGTTTCCGGAGGAAGTGCAATTTCAGGTCGAGAGATGTGCAGAAAACTGTTGGGGCGGTGGGCCACTAACCCACGTGCTTCTTCTGTGTTTACCACATCATATGGTGGAGCCGCGACGTCAGCAGCGTGCGCTGCCTTTGGGCGAAGCGCAGTAAAAGGCCTGATAAATGCATTCATTGTTGAATTATAGGGCGCAGGTTGCCCAAAGATCATAGGGTCCAGCTTTCTCGACTCGTGCACGGACGATATCACCTACGTTAAATGCGTTGCCAGTGAGCAGAACTTTGCCATCAATCTCAGGTGCATCTCCCTCCGAGCGACCGATAGCTTCGTTCTCGCGGATTTCATCAATGATGACCTGTATTTCCTGGCCTATTTTTTCTTGTAGTCGTTTTGTGCTGATCTTCTGTTGAACCTCCATCAATCTGTGCCAACGTTCTTCCTTCAGTTCTTCAGGGACAGCATTTTCTAGTTGATTAGCCGCTGCACCATCAACAGCCTCATAACGAAAACAGCCAACGCGGTCGAGCTCCGCTTCTTTTAGCCAATTCAGTAAAAACTCAAAGTCATTCTCTGTCTCACCTGGGAATCCTACGATGAAGGTGGAGCGTATCGTTAAATTAGGAACCTGTCTTCGCCATTCGTGAATCCGTTCTAAGGTACGAGCCTCAGCAGCTGGGCGTTTCATTGCTCTCAGTAGTCGGTCGCTAGCATGCTGAAATGGTACGTCTAGGTAGGGGAGCAGCTTTTGTTCTTTCATCAAAGAGAGCAGTTCGTCAACGTGAGGATAAGGGTAGACATAATGGAGCCGAATCCACACGCCCAGTTCTCCCAAGGCTGTACAAAGTTCGGTCATTCGTGTGGTAATCGTCCGATTCCTCCATTGAGATTTTGCGTAGTGAACGTCAACGCCGTAAGCACTAGTATCCTGAGAGATAATTAGTAGCTCCTGGACGCCTGATTTCACAAGCTCTTCTGCTTCTCTTAGTACGTCACCCGCCAGTCGGCTCACAAGATTCCCCCTAAGTTGGGGAATGATGCAGAAGCTACACTGGTGGTTACAGCCCTCAGAGATTTTTAGATACGCATAATGTTTTGGAGTGAGTTTGATGCCCTGAGGAGGAATGAGATTCATAAACGGGTCATGGGGTGGCGGGAGTATTTCATGGATGGCTGAAACAACTGCTTCATATTGATGGGGGCCAGTGATTGCCAGAACATTTGGGTGAGCAGCTCGGATCAGTTCCGCCTCCGTACCCAGGCATCCTGTTACCACTACCTGGCCGTTTTCTGTCAGAGCTTCCCCAATCGCCTCCAAAGACTCCTCTCTTGCGGAATCAAGAAATCCACATGTGTTCACTACAACTAGGTCCGAGCCTTGGTAATCCGAAGCAGTCGAATAACCTTCAGCTTGGAGTTGGCTTAATATGCGTTCGGTGTCAACCAACGCCTTTGGGCAGCCCAAGCTTACGAAGCCGATACGGGGATTAGAACTCATGGATTGAATTCAGCGGCTCGCGTATGGCTCGATGGTCCGATATGCTCCTGTCTCAATTGAGTGAAATTTTTTGGATAGGTCATATGAGCTTTTTGATGAGAGTTGTCATGGGAGCATTGCGCCACGGTGCTGGCATAAAAGCAACTAGTTAAATTCAGGCGGAGATTAGAATGTCCGATACTATGACACGGGGGGAATTATTTGAGCTAGTTGGCCAGGATTTAGGGGTATCTGATTGGTTCCAAATAGATCAGGATCGTATTAATCAGTTCGCAGACGTAACTGAAGATCATCAGTTCATACATGTAGATCCTATACGAGCTGCTGATTCCCCGTTCAACGGTACCATTGTGCACGGGATGCTGACGTTATCCATGATTGTTCACCTCTGCGACAACTTTGTTCCATCAGTTGAAGGTGTACGAATGGTGATCAACTATGGATTCGACCGTGTCCGTTTTGCTGCTCCGGTGAAAGTTGATGGGCGGATTCGCACAGCCGCCAAATTGATCGAAGCCAAGGAGCGTTCAGGACAGATCCTCGTAAAGGTTAAGGTGACAATTGAGATAGAGAATGAATCCAAGCCTGCGCTTGTTGCAGAGTGGCTTACGATGCATCTCTTCTAACCACGTTTTGTATTTCAGGAACATTTGTGAAGAACATTCATTGGAACATTATTTTTTTGTTCCTGATATTGATTCAGATAGGTTGTTCCTCCTCAAATTTTGAGGAGGTATTGTTGAGCGCCTCCTCAGTATTTTCTGAACCAGCTTATGTAGCCGCGGCTGATACCTTGACTGCGGAATTAATTCGCGCCCCGATTATCGAAATCTCACAGGATCGCTATGAAGGACGTTCACCAGGTGCTACTGGTGATTTTCTTACGCAGGCATACCTTTCTGCGCTTCTTGATGAAGTAGGGTTTATGCCAGCCAGTCCCGGCGGGGATTGGATACAACATTTTGATTTAATAGGAATAAATACGATTCAGCCTAAGGCGTGGGTATTTGATAATGGGGGAACTTCCCTAGAGTTAATGCAAAATGAAGAGTTCATATTGACCAGTGGTCTGCAAGACGAAATAGCATCAATTTCAAATGCGGAAGTTGTTTTCGTTGGTTACGGGATTCAGGCGCCAGAGTACGGTTGGGACGATTTTAAAGGAGTGGATCTACGCGGGAAAGTATTGCTCATGCTGAACAATGATCCGGACTGGGATACTGATCTTTTTGCAGGTGAGTCACGTCTTTACTACGGGCGCTGGAGTTATAAATACGAAAGCGCGGCTCGGCAGGGTGCTGTCGGCGCGATTGTTATCCATACGACGCCCTCCGCCGGCTATCCGTGGCAAGTTGTCCAAACCTCGTGGACAGGAGAACATTTTCAGTTGCCCGCGGGGGACGAGCCTCGTCTGCTGGTGGAGGCATGGGTGACAGAATCTGCCGCACGGAAACTAGTCGAGAGCACAGGTTTGGTACTAGACGCACTCATAGAATTTTCTAAATCCAGAGATTTTGAGCCGATCTCACTTGGCTTAACGACGTCCATCGACTTAAATTCGCGGATATCAGGGATCCGTTCCGGAAATGTTCTTGGCATCTTAGAGGGAAGCGACCCCCAACTATCAAGGGAAGTTGTCGTATATGTTGCACATCATGATCATTTGGGCATATCGGACGATGCCAAGGTCGTAGATCGAATCTTTAACGGTGCGCGAGATAATGCGGCTGGTGTCGGTGTTGTTAGCGCTATTGCACATGCCTTTGCATCACTCCCACAGCCTCCTCGCCGTTCCATCATGATTGCCTTCGTTGGTGCGGAAGAGCAGGGTCTGTTGGGTTCAGAGTATTTTTCTGCCAATCCAACCGTTCCCCCAGGTAGGATCGCGGGTGCTATAAATTTTGATAGCCCTAATATCTGGGGTGCAACAAAGGACATCACCTTCATCGGGCAGGGTAAATCCAGCCTGGATGGTGTCGCGCAAACTGTAGCTGAGTACCAAGACCGTGTTGTCAAGCCCGACCAGTTTCCGGATCGTGGCTATTACTACCGATCCGATCAGTTCAGTTTTGCCCGTATTGGTGTGCCAGCTTTGTACCTTAAAGAAGGCACTGATTTTATCGGGCGCTCAACGGGATGGGGAAAGGAGCAGATCAACACGTACACAACGGAGAATTACCATCAGCCCTCGGATGAGCTTTCTGAGGATTGGGATTTCAATGGCATGGTGCAGGATGCCCGCTTTGGTTTTTGGGCCGGGCTTATTATCGCCAATGCGGACGAACTGCCTACTTGGGTTCCCGGTGATGAGTTTGAGGGCGCTCGTTTTGAAGCTCTTTCCGCACTGGAATAGCTCTTACGTAATGGCCTGTTTCCGCTTCTATGAGATTGGTGCTTTATGCTGCCTACGGGGACTCTAGCTAATAAGTCTTTTGTTAACTACAACCTCGGGATTTTAAAAATTGATTTGCTCTATGTCTAGGCTGAAATACCTTTAAGATACTTAAACTCAACTGTTCCCTATTAAGTGGTACTGGTTCGCGATGGGTCTGTTACTCGATCTTGGTTATATAGTAGTCGCTTTATTGACGCTGCCTTGGTTTCTCTATCGGATCACCGTACGGGGGGACTGGCGCAGTATTCCACAACGTCTCGGAGTGGGTCTGCCGCCCCCTGCAACAGGATCTATCTGGTTGCATGGTTCTTCAGCGGGGGAGATTGCACTACTTCGGCCATTAGTGCAGCGACTAGAAGTAGATTTTCCGGAAACACCTCTAGTTATTACAACATTTTCGTCGACAGGTTTTGAAACTGCTAGAAAAGTTTATTCCAAGCATAGGGTTTTGTTCTTTCCGGCGGACCTTAGCTTTGTTGTACATCGGTTTTTGCGTAGATTCGACCCGCAGCTGGTGATTATCGTTGAATCTGATTTTTGGCCGAGTTTTTTATTTGCAGTTCAGTCCAAGAAAATTCCGGTTGCAGTACTTAACGGTAAGATATCCAACAGGTCATACCAGTTTCATGCTAAGACCCGCCTTATTCCGATGCTATTACGACGCGTACAGATCATCGCTGTGCAGAATGAAGAGCATGCGTCTCGTTTTTTAAAACTTGGAGTCTCGTCCGAGTGCGTGAAGATCACGGGAAATATGAAATACGATTTGGTGGACACCTCAGATCAAGATGAAACTACCCAGGGGTTGCGAGAACGTTTTGGCTACACTGCAGATGATGTCGTTATCATCGGTGGAAGTCTCCATGGTAATGAAAATGAGGTGCTTATCGAGAGTTTTAAGTCGCTGGCGACCGCGAGTAGTAATGTATCGTTGATTATTGTGCCTCGTTATCCGACCGATGTAGGACGTATTCAAAACGTTCTTGGCAAGAATGGATTGAGCTCAGTTCGGAAGACCGAGATGGATACGGGCAAGGGGTCGACCCTGAGTCGAAACGAGGTCTTAGTCGTCGACACGGTTGGGGAGTTAAGAGCATTTTACGGTATTGCTGACATTGCTTTTGTCGGCGGCAGTCTGTTTTACAGAGGCAGCAACAAAGGTGGGCACAATCTCATCGAACCCGCGTTTTTTGGCATTCCAGTTCTGTTCGGACCCCACAATTTTAGTTTTGCGGACACTGTCTGTGATCTACTTGAGGCTAATGCTGGTATTGAAGTAGCTGATGCAGCTGAATTAAGAGGGGCGCTCGGAACGCTTGTAACGGATAGGCAGAAACGGTTGGAGATGGGCCGGCGCGCGAAAGAAGTGATTCTGAAAAGCCAAGGGGTTGCTGATAGAAATTATGAACTGCTTACCCCCTTACTTCAGACAATAAAAAGTCGCTCGACTCCTTCTTGCTTTTCTATTTGGTCTGTTGCTGTTTACTTTCTTCTGTCCTATGCCCTGATCACATTATTCTGGCGCGGAGTAAGGTATCCGGCTTACTGGAATCGATGGTTGGAGCGATTTGGATATGTCGCGTCTATACGGGATAAAAAGACAGTGTGGATCCACGCGGTTTCAGTTGGTGAGGTTCGAGCGGTGTCGGAGCTTATAAATTCACTGGTTGAGCGCTACCCGGAGCACAGAATACTTGTTACGACGACGACGCCTACAGGATCTGCGCAAGTACGAGATTTGTTCGGTGACCGCGTAAGCCATTCGTATGTGCCTTACGACCTACCTACAGCCACTCGAAGATTCATGGACAGAGTGGATCCTGACTTTGCAGTGATTGCCGAAACAGAGTTTTGGCCTAACCTTTTCGGTGAATGTCGAAGGCGCAATATCCCATTGCTATTGGTTAACGTGCGGGTGTCACAGACTTCACTGCAGGGGTACAGGAGAGTACCTAGAACGAGTCATGCCATGCTATCGAATGCGGATCTCCTCTGCGCGCAAACGAAAGTTGATGCTCAGCAGCTAGAGATTCTCGGGGTTTCCAAGCATCTTATTCATGTAACGGGAAATCTAAAATTTGATGTACCGGTTCCGGAATCTCTTGTTCTAGAGGGTAAAAGGCTTCGTGAGGATTGGGGTTGTGGTCGTTTTGTCCTAATTGCGGCGAGCACGCACAACGGTGAGGAGCGGCTCATTCTTACTGCTTTCGATCGACTACGACAAAAGCATCCGGAGATGCTACTGGTTCTTGTACCGAGGCATCCGGAGCGTTTTAATGGTGTCGCCAGACTATCTAAGAGGCTTGGTTTTAATGTGGCTTGTTATAGCAAGCAAGATGGTGCTTTGAAGCCCGAGGTAGAGGTACTGATAGGCGATACGATGGGAGAACTTCAGAAATTTTATGTTGCGTCAGATATTGCTTTTGTCGGTGGGAGTCTGGTGCGGATCGGTGGGCACAACATTTTGGAGGCATGCGCGGTTGGTGTCCCCGTTATTTTTGGTCCGCACATGTTTCATATGGAGAAAATTAGCGCTGTTGCAGTGGAAAGAGGGGTGGGTCATCAAGTGAAAGGCGTACGAACTTTAGTTGATGTGGTTGCTAGCTATCTTAAGCAGCCAGCTCTTCTGGAAAAGGCAGGCATCGCGGCGCGCGAATTGGTTGTAGAAAATCGTGGCGCACTCGATCGGACCTTATGTCTGATTGGCAGCACTTTGAGCCGAGAAGAGAGCTAAAAAACTCGATTGATGAACTACTTTAAGACGGTCACCCCCGCTATTGCTCGGCTAGAAACCTCTCAGCATCCAAAGCAGCCATGCAGCCAGATCCCGCCGAAGTAACAGCCTGTCTGTAGATAGGGTCGGCAACATCGCCCGCTGCGAATACGCCTTTGACGCTTGTTGCCGTAGCCACTCCAGTCTCATCTTGTTTAAGTAGGATATAGCCATCTTTCATCTCAAGCTGTCCCTTAAAAATACTTGTGTTAGGCGTATGTCCAATCGCTATAAAAATGCCCTGAACAGGAATATCTTGCATTGAATTTGACAGAGTATGTTGGATTCGCGCACCAGTTACCCCGTTATCATCGCCAAGGACCTCGTCAAGTACATGGTGCCAGTGCACGGAGACATTGCCGTTTTCTGTCTTTTCCAGTAAACGAGCACTTAAAATTTTCTCTGCTCGGAATGTATCCCGACGATGTACAACGTTGACTTCAGATGCAATATTTGAGAGATAGAGCGCCTCTTCAACCGCGGTATTGCCACCGCCAATCACAGCAACCGGCTGATCCTTGAAGAAAAACCCATCGCAAGTAGCGCATGCGGAAACGCCTTTACCTTTATAAGCTGTCTCAGAAGGTAGCCCCAGGTATTTGGCAGATGCTCCAGTAGCTACGATGAGTGCATCACACGAGTATTCACCGATGTCTCCGACAAGGTGGAACGGTCTATCTTTGAGTTCCACCGCGTTGGTGTGATCATAAATCAGCCTAGCACCAAACCTTTCAGCGTGAAGCCTCATGCGCTCCATGAGATCGGGCCCCTGGACACCCTCGTTATCGCCAGGCCAGTTGTCAACGTCTGTCGTCGTCGTCATCTGGCCGCCTACCTCAATGCCGGTAATAACAACTGGCTCAAGGGCGGCGCGGGCGGCATATACTGCTGCTGTGTATCCTGCGGGCCCGGAGCCCAGAATGATAAGTTGGTGGTGTTCTATGACCATAATATCTCCCAGCGGCGGTATGGTAGTGGAGTAAGTCCGACAAGTCAGGTGCAGTTGCGTGACCCTGATAATTTGGGCAAGCTGCTCGTTCACACGGCAACACCGTTTTCAGTCCAATAAGAGGTTTCAGGAGCCAGCATGGCTAATAGTTATCTATTTACTTCAGAATCAGTATCCGAAGGGCACCCCGACAAAATGTGCGACCAGATCTCTGATGCGATTCTGGATGCAGCCATAAAGGATGACACAAGTGCTCGAGTAGCTTGCGAGACGCTGACTAAGACTGGTTTAGTGATTGTGGCAGGTGAGATTACAACCAGTACTCACGTGGATGTTGAAGGGATCGTGCGCAAGACAGTAACTGACATCGGCTATGACAACCCCGATGTTGGCTTTAACGGCAACACCTGCACGGTTATCAATGAGTTGGGTGAGCAGTCAAGCGATATTGCTCAGGGAGTGAATCGTAATGCTCCTGAGGAACAGGGCGCTGGTGACCAAGGGCTTATGTTCGGCTATGCGAGTAATGAAACGGACGTGCTGATGCCGGCGCCGATAATGTATGCGCATAGACTCGTGCAGCGTCAAGCAGAAATCCGCAAGTCAGGTGAATTGGTGTGGTTACGGCCGGATGCTAAAAGCCAGGTAACGTTTCGCTATGAGGATGACAAGCCAGCCGCAGTTGATGCCGTGGTGTTGTCGACACAGCATGATCCAGATATTTCGCGGGCGGATTTGGAAGAAGGGGTCATGGAAACCATCATTAAGCCCGTGCTGCCTGCGAAGTGGTTAAGTGCTGAGACCAAATACCACATCAACCCTACCGGGCGATTCGTAATTGGTGGACCTGTCGGTGATTGTGGTCTAACGGGAAGAAAAATTATTGTTGATACCTATGGGGGTATGGCTCGGCACGGTGGCGGTGCTTTTTCCGGCAAGGATCCATCAAAGGTGGATCGGTCCGCTGCCTACGCAGCTCGTTATGTTGCTAAAAATGTCGTTGCAGCCGGGCTTGCAGATAGGTGTGAAATTCAGGTGGCTTATGCCATAGGAGTGGCCGTACCTACGTCGGTTTCGGTCCAGACCTTCGGCACAAATAACGTACCTGAAGAAAGGATTACGGCTCTTGTGTTGGAGCATTTCGACTTGAGGCCTTACGGGATTCTCAACATGCTTGATTTGTTGCGACCGATCTACCAGAAGACTGCGTCTTACGGGCATTTTGGTCGTAACGATCCCGATTTTATTTGGGAAAGTACCGAGAAAGCTGAGGCACTTAAGGTAAATGCTGCTGCTTAGTCTCGATACGCCGGCCTGAGGGTTTTTCCATGTCAGCGTTGATATGTGGCTCCATCGCCTATGACAACATCATGGCGTTTGATGATTCTTTCAAGAATCATATTCTCCCTGATCAAATTCATATTTTAAGTGTCGCTTTTCTCGTGCCTAAGTTGCGACGAGAATTTGGCGGTTGTGCGCTGAATATCGCATATAACTTAAAACTCTTGGGTGGTGAACCTATACCCATGGGAACGGCGGGACAGGACTTCGCCCCCTATCAAGTATGGTTGGACGAGCATGGCATTCGGCGGGACCACATCAGGGAGCTTGACGATGTCTTTACTGCTCAGGCGTATATCACGACTGATATCGATGACAATCAGATAATTTTGTTTCATCCGGGTGCGATGGACCACTCTCATGTCAATAAGGTTGAAGATGCGACGGGGGTGACGATTGGGATTGTTTCACCCGACGGTCGTACTGGGATGTTGGAGCATGCGGCGCAGTTTGTGGCCGCGAGCATCCCATTTGTATTTGATCCTGGTCAGGGGTTACCGATGTTTGGAAACGATGAACTGAGGCAGTTCATTGATCAGGCTAGCTGGGTTACCGTTAACAATTATGAATGGGAGATGCTTAAGGACCGTACTGGTTGGGATGCCAATGCAGTAAAAGAACGTACAAGAGCGCTCATCGTCACACGGGGTGTGGATGGGTCAACAATTTACACAAAGGATGAAGACATCCATATACCGAGCGTAAAGCCTAATGTCGTGAATGATCCAACCGGTTGCGGTGATGCGTATCGCGCCGGGTTGCTTTTCGGTCTTATGCATGGATGGGAGTGGTTGACCATTGGTCGTGTCGCAAGCTTGATGGGTGCCATTAAGATAGAATGTTACGGCACGCAGAATCATTCCTTTTCAATGCAAGATTTTGAGAAGCGATTCAAGGATAGTTTCGGTAGTGCAATGGGGTAAGGAAGTGCCTTTAGGAAACAAGACTCATGAGTAACCAAGTGGCGGCCATTGATTTAGCTGACAAGGACTATGTCGTTAAGGACATCGGGCTTGCTGATTTCGGTCGACGAGAGATTGCATTAGCAGAACATGAAATGCCGGGGTTGATCGCCTTACGAAAAGAATACGGGGATTCTAAACCGTTGAAGGGCGCTCGAATCACAGGTTCGTTGCATATGACGATTCAAACAGCGGTCCTCATAGAAACTCTTGAGGAGCTTGGTGCTCAGGTTCGTTGGGCGACCTGTAATATCTTTTCGACTCAGGACCATGCAGCAGCTGCGGTTGCGGCTAATGGTACGCCGATATTTGCAGTAAAAGGTGAGACACTGGAAGAGTACTGGGAGTATGTCGATAGGATCTTTGACTGGGGGGATGGTTTTGGCCCAAATATTATTCTGGACGATGGGGGTGATGCGACTCTATTTGTTCATCTTGGGCATATAGCTGAGGAAGATCCGTCCGTCTTGGATAAGACACCTGAGAGCGAAGAAGAGCGCATTTTGTTCGCTGCTATTCGTAGGTCCATTGGGAATGATTCACAGCGATTTCATCGTATCGTTAAAGATATTTGTGGTGTAACAGAGGAAACGACGACGGGGGCCCATCGGCTCTATCAGATGCTGGAGCGTGGTGAGCTTTTATTTCCAGCTATCAACGTCAACGATTCCGTAACGAAGTCCAAGTTTGACAACCTTTACGGATGTCGTCACTCATTAGTAGATGGGCTCATGCGAGCGACCGACGTCATGCTCGCTGGCAAGATCGCTGTTGTGGCAGGCTATGGTGATGTGGGTAAGGGCTGTTGTCAGTCTCTCAAGTCTCAAGCCGCTCGGGTGATCGTCACGGAAATTGATCCTATCTGCGCCCTGCAGGCAGCGATGGAAGGTTATGAGGTCATGACAATGGAGGACGCGTGTAAAATCGCCGACGTAGTTGTGACAGCCACAGGGTGCGTGGATGTGGTGACTGAGGGTCACATGAGCCAGATGAAGAATAATGCCATTGTATGCAACATTGGACACTTCGATAACGAGATTCAGGTAGATCAGACCCGTAAGCATGAGTGGGAGGAAATTAAACCCCAGGTCCACAAGATTACCTTCCCAAGTGGTAATAGCGTGATCCTGTTGGCTGAGGGGCGTTTGGTGAATTTAGGTTGTGCTACAGGACACCCTAGCTTTGTAATGTCTAACAGCTTTACAAACCAGACTCTAGCTCAGATTGAGCTTTTCAAACATCCAGAGAACTATCCGTTGGGGATATATACGTTACCTAAGGAGTTGGATGAGAAGGTTGCGCGTCTACACTTAACTAAGCTTGGGGTCAATCTAGAGCAATTATCTCAGCGTCAGGCGGATTATTTGGGTATTTCTGTTAAAGGGCCGTATAAATCGGACAACTACAGGTACTAAATTACAGTTTTTACTTTATCTGGGACGACGTATTTTTTGCCCTTGAGTTGATACTGTAGAAACTAGGACCTTGCCTTCCTAATCAGGTTATTAAAAACGGTATAGGTGCGATCAAGAGCGTTTGGGTCGTGCAGTAGTCGTAAGGAAAAATTAAAACCCAGACCTATATTGTGAAATTCGAAGGCAAATTGGCGTGTGTCCAAACTCGACTGAAAGTTGCCTTCGGATACGGTCTTTTGGGCCATTCGTCTGATGCAGTCGAGCCACTCGATTTGTTGTTCAACTAGGAAATTTCGCAGTTCACCCGGCTGATCGTCTAATTCGACGAATGCGCCCATCAAAGGGCATCCTCCCGGGCGTTGATCGGTTCCTATCCATTCCATCCAGTTTGAAAAGAGTTTGCGGAGGCGTCTCTCACCAGTGAGTTCTTCGATTGCAGGCTCAACCACGCTGTTCGTGAGGTCTTCGGTTGTCATTTCAAGCACTGCAAACTGTAGGGCTTCCTTGGAGCCGAAATGACGGAAGAGCCCGCTCTTTGACATACCGGTTTGGGTTGCGAGGCGACCTATGGTGAGCCCTTCTAAACCAAAAATGCTAGCCATAGAGATGGCCTGTCGGAGAATGGTAGATCGTGTTTCGTCACCTTTTCTCATTCTGAATAATATTATACGAACGTTCGTTCTCCATCAAAGAATTAATACGGACCAAAGATAGGGATGTGATTGCCCCACTACCCATCCCCCGGGTAAGCTCACTACCCACCCGCACTTTGAACCACTAAGAAGAATCTGTGCACCGCAATAGCTTATTGGTAGGCCTTGGCGCTGCTCTAGCGCTCGGATTAGGTTTAGCTGCCGCTGGTCAACCATGGGCAATCTGTTGGACAGCAGGCGTAACTCTTTTGTGTGCAGTCTGGTGGATTACTGAAGCATTACCGATGGCGGTTACCGCGCTGCTACCTTTTGCTATTTTTCCTTTGGTGGGCGTACTCACACCTGCCCAGGTAGGCCAAGCTTACGGAAGTCCGTTGATTTTGCTTTATCTGGGTGGATTCATGTTGTCTATGGCAATGGAAAAAAGCGGTGCCCATAGGCGCCTCGCTCTGGGCATGGTGAATCTCTTTGGGGGTGGGAGCGGAGATGGAGGTGGACATGGGCGTGGGGTGGTATTCGGGTTCATGGCTGCTGCAGCTTTGCTAAGCATGTGGATTTCCAATACTGCAACCAGTCTTATGCTGCTTCCTATCGCACTTGCAACCCTCGAAAATGTCACAGAACAACGTTTGAAGGTGGCACTGTTATTGGGAATTGCCTACGCGTGCAATGTTGGGGGAATTGGGACCCCAATAGGAACACCACCCAACCTGATTTTCATGCAGGTTTACCAAGAGAATACCGGTGTTGAATTAAGTTTTATTGATTGGATGCATTGGGGCCTTCCAGCCGTGATTATTTTTGTGCCGATCATTGGGTTGTGGATCACGCGTGGATTTACCGGTATCCAAAAAATTCAGGTACCCGAAGTAGGAGCGTGGCGGTCTGAGGAGAAACGTACTTTAGCGGTATTCGTACTCACAGCTTTCGCCTGGATGACCCGTAAGGATCCATTTGGCGGTTGGAGTGTCTGGCTTGATTTACCCCAGGCAAACGATGCTAGTGTCGCGTTGCTTGCAGTCGTGATCATGTTCTTAATCCCCAGTGGTGATGGTGGGCGTCTGTTGGACTGGAAGACAGCAGTCAAAATTCCTTGGGGGATTCTGATTCTCTTCGCGGGGGGTATTTGCATAGCGAGTGCCTTTGTTAGTTCAGGCATCAGCCAGATTATCGGAGAGGAGCTTGCGGGTTTGAGTGGATTGCACCCGCTGTTACTGCTTTTGGTGATTTGCCTATGCGTTACCTTCCTTACTGAAATCACAAGTAATACGGCGACAACGGCGCTACTCATGCCAATTCTTGCAGCGGCGGCGATCGGCGCTGATCTAGATCCAAGGTTGCTAATGGTTCCCGCAGCAATGAGTGCAAGTTGTGCTTTTATGCTACCTGTTGCTACGGGACCGAATGCGGTAATTTTTAGTTCTGGACATGTCCCAATTCGTGCGATGGTGCGTGAGGGCTTGATTCTAAACTTGATCGGCGCCGCTATACTCACGGCGGTTTGCTATACGGTTCTTTTATAACCTAGTAATAGAGTTATTAGCGTAAGGACTGAAAATTTTCCGGAGCTTCTTCGAAGTTACTACGAAATGGATTGATATCTAAACCACCACGGCGCGTGTAGCACGCGTAAACGGTCAATGCCTCAGGCTGACAGTGGTTTTGAATATCAATGAATATTCGTTCGATACACTGTTCATGGTATTCAGCATGATTACGATACGAGACAAGATAGGCTAGTAGCTGTTTTTGTTCGATCTGTGCTCCTTTATATCGAACAAGAAGGCTGGCCCAATCAGGTTGGCCGGTCACTGGGCAGTTAGTTTTGAGCAGGTGTGAATATAGCGTTTCTATGACATGGATCTTTGTATCGGTGCTGCCTGATAACAGTGATGGGTCAAGATCATAGGTAGAAATCTCCAGACTAATATCGTCGATACAGTTTCCTAGTAGTTCACTTTGAATCAGTGGCCTGGATGAGGTAACGCTGCTGATCTGGATGTTAGTGTCTGCGCCACTGGCGTAGCTGAGATCATTGTGAAGAACTGAATGGATTGTCTCCACCGAGCTATGTTGGGTTTCACTAAAGGAGTTGAGGTAAAGCTTTAAAGACTTTGATTCGATGATATTGGGGGAGGTTGCTGGAAAACGGAATTCACAGGTAGCGGCTACAGGTTTGCCCTGTTCATTCAACCAGGACAGTTCGTAGCCATTCCAGATATCGACACCCGAGAAAGGCATTGCCTCTCTGATGCCTAGTCGAGAACGTCCCTCCGATCGGGGTATCGGTTGGAGTAGGTCTGGTGAATAGTTAATGACTGGCATCAGTGCATGCTATTCACAGTGGCCAATCCGTATAGAAGTGCTCATGAGGTATTTGTCTAGGGTTCCGTTGCCGCTTCCAATTCCAATTCCTCAAGCAGTACCAGAGCAGCCGCATCATTCGGTGAGAGCGCCAGCAATGCTCTAGTAAATCGTTCGGCTTCATTGAACTCTGCGTCATCACGATAGATGGTCGCTAGTGCAAAGATAGTGTCTCGGTGGCCGGGAAATCGATTATGGGTCTCGTGAAGTTTTCTCAGACTGGACTCCCGCTCACCGATTGAGTTAAGGGCAACACCCGTGACGTATTGGTAATAGGGGTCATTGGGCGCCAGCGATGCAGCTTTTTCAAGCGCTTCTAACGCGGCTGGCAGTTGTTGTGACCTCACCAGAGAAAGGCCTAGTGCGAAGTAACCGGCGGGATCTTGTGAATTGTTCATAATGGCAGACCTCAACACATTTTCAGCTTCAATTTCCCGTCCCGTCTGTCGATATATATCAGCTAGGTTGACATAGGCTGCTGCGAAATGAGATTGCCGATCGATTGCTGTTTGCAGAAGATTTTCGGCTTCAATGAGTCGTCCGAGCTGAGCTAGTATGACGCTAGAGTTGAATAAGCCCTCTGCTCGATCACTGTTGAACTGTTGTGCTGCCCAGTACTCTGCCAATGCGGCATCCAGGTCGTTACGTCTTCTCTCGCTCAATTCGGGGCGAGCGGGTAATAGCATCCTAGCGGCTGCGATACGAAGCGCTCGCAGCGGATGAGTAAGAAATCGTTGCCCTAAATCGATTTGCGCTTCAATCGACATGCTGGCCAGCGCATCTAGTGCTGGCAATTGGACGAGAGGCTCATTTCCTTCCAGGACTACCGTAATAGTGTCTAGGGCGGCATCATCCAACTGAGCAGTCAGGAGGCGGACGGCTGACGCTCGAACGATTGTAGGTGCCGTGGAATCATTGATCAGTGCCAACAAGAGCGGCCCTCGGTCGGACGTCCACTGGCGTCCCGCGTGAATAGCTTCACCGTAATGAGGGGTACCGGAACGACCATCTGGAAACCACTCTTCAACAATACCTGCCGCCCATTGTGGGTTCTCGTTGCTGTGACAGTCATCACAGGCATTTGGTGTGCCTAGTTTTACGGATAAGTCTGGCCGAGGTACGCGAAAGCTGTGATCTCGCCGTGGATCCACCACCATGTAGGTTTCTGTGGGCATGTGACAGTCCACACAGGCTGAGCCCGGATTCTCTGGAGTGTGGTGATGATGTGATGGGCTAATATAAACGCTTGCCAGGTGGCACTGAGCACATAGAGGATCACCTTGAAACTGCAGCTCTGTACTATGCGGGTTGTGGCAGTCGCTGCAGGTCACACCAGCGGCGTGCATCTTGCTTTGCATAAATGACCCGTACACATAGACCTCGTCCTGAATTTGTCCATCCGAGTGATAGAGGTTGATATTGAGCAGCGAGGGGCTAAACCCATCCAGTAGCGGATCGCCTGGGTGATGGTCATCGGTAAACTGGCTGCGGCGCGAATGGCACTGAGCGCAAACTTCAATTTCACGTTGATCTTCTAACGCCGGGGTACGCTGCGCGATATTGGATTGTCCAGAGAATGACCATCTGACCTGCGTATTTGACGGTAGTACTAAGTGAAAAGTGTCCGGCGCCTGAGCGTGGAGTGAGCCAGCCCCGTGGCAGGCTTCACAATCCACATCCATACTGGAGAAGGTTGTATCGAATTGGTTTTCCTCAAAAGAATAATTTTTTTGTAAATTAGTCGAGTGGCACTCAGCGCAGGCGCTATTCCAGTTCTGATAGATGCCGGTCCAATGAAGTGGATCGGCGTAATCAATGGCGTCGTCTGGGTAAAGCTGGAACCAGCGCTGACCTCCCTGCTCTAAGGGGCGCGAATCCCATGCAATGCTCAATGTTTGATAGCGTCCGTCGGAAAAACGGGTGAGATACTGCTGTAACGGATCTACTCCGAAAGTGTGGGTGATCTCATACTCTGTTAGTTCCCCGCTTGGTCCATCCGTTCGGACCCAATAAGAACTATCCCGGGTAAAAAATTCACTCACAATCCCGTTATAACTGAAATTTGTATCGGAGAAATCGCCGAGAACGGTACTAGGGTTTGCGGATTGCATCGCAAAATCGTGGTGAGACCCCTCCCACAGCTCCGTCTCGATTAGATGGCACGCAGCACATTGTTGGGCTCCTATGTACTGCGCTTGTGCGCTCAACTGCGCAGATGGTGCCTGCGGTTCAATAGGGGGTGTTTCTGGTGCACAGGCCGCTAGAGTGAGGCTGAGCACAAAGATAGATAACCAATCTTCAGGCACTAGAAGGTGGTTTTTTGCCTGCATGATCGTTTTTACGCTCTCCGTGGTTTTAACCGGAGACTGAGCTGATCCCGTTCGGCGTTCTTGTGATGTTTCTGTAGATTCGAAAGTAGATCTTCAAGATTCTAACTTAAAATTTAGGACCCTGGCGTTTCCGAAAGAAGTCGTAGACGAATACAATAATGCCGATGGCGGCAATCCCGTTTCCCACTTGTGCTCCAGCAAATACAATTTCTAAAATCACACCGACGATGATGGCGATAATACTAATTACTCTGAGGTTCACTTTAGATTCTCAGTCTTTAAGATACTTGGGTTTCTAACAAAGCTGCACGATAAGAGCAATGAGTGACAAGATCTGTAATCTAGTAACCGAGATTATATGCGGGTTTGGAGTCATGTTTTGAACGATTCTCTAAGCTTTAATGGGCCTGTGAATGCGCGATGGACACTCCTCCTAACCCACGGAGCGGGGGCTAGTACAACTTCAAATTTTTTTGCTGCGTTTTCCGAACGCCTGCTTGAGATGGGGGTTGAGATCGGGGGATTGCGTCTCGGGTTGTTCGATTTTCCATACATGAAGCGGAGGGCCTTGACGGGCAAGATGTATTTCCCGGACCAGATGCCTGTGCTCCAGCGGTCCTATCTTGATGCTATCGATGCACTAGGCAGTGAGGCTAACCGATTGGTCATAGGAGGCAAATCAATGGGGGGGCGTGTGGCGAGCTTGATTGCGGATGATGCGGAGGTTACCGCTTTGGTGTGCCTTGGTTACCCGTTTCATCCGCGAGGGCGCCCCGAGAAGCTACGGACTGACCATCTCGAACAGTTCAAAAAACCCGCGCTGATCTGTCAGGGGACAAGAGATCCTCAGGGAGGTGTTGAAGAGGTTAAAGGCTACAACCTCTCCTCGAGCATCCAACTCAAGTGGCTGTCAGACGGGGATCATGATTTGGTTCCCCGGAAACGCTCCGGGCACACTCGGACAGAAAATTGGGATGCTGCTGCTGTTGCGGTTATCCAGTTCATTGGGTCCTTGCCATAAGTTGATACTTCACACAAGGGCGAATAGGCAGGTGTATCAATACCTCAGTTTGAGCCTGGGATGCGTTGTGTTAAGAAAGAACCAGGTCTTTTCTGGAATTTTTTGTGTTTAAAGCCAGGCTGAATCTTATTATTGGCGCCCTGCTTTTTTCTACTGGTGGTGTAGCGATAAAAGTCGCGACACTAACTGGCTGGCAGCTTTCATGTTTTCGCAGTTTTGTAGCTGGAGTTGCCGTTTTTGTGCTGATACCTAAGGCGCGTCGTGGTTGGTCTTGGCGTTCTTTGATTGTGGCCATTCCCTATGCAGCGACTTTTACCCTCTTCACGCTGGCTAACAAACTTACGTCGGCGGCAAATGCAATATTTCTCCAGGATACTGCACCTTTCTACATACTTCTGTTGAGCCCATTATTTCTGGGTGAGCGTGTTCGTCGACAGGATGTTGCGTTCATGTTGGCGCTTATTGTGGGGCTTGGTTTAATTTTTAGCTCGGTTCATCAGCCGCTGGAGACAGCGACTGACCCTGAACTGGGCAACTTACTCGCTACATGTTCTGGGCTCAGTTGGGCCCTGACAGTTCTTGGTCTTCGTTGGTTAGCGGTTCGTTCCCGGGAACACAATGAACAGCCGGAAGCAGCTGTTGTGACGGGATGTTTCGTTGCAAGCTTAGTGGCAGTTTATTTTGCTTTTCCAGTCCAGAACTCATCAGCAATTAATTGGCTGATCGTCATATATCTTGGGATATTCCAGATTGGATTGGCCTACGTGTTGATTACGGAAGGTATGAGACATATACCTGCCCTGGAATCCTCATTGATACTGTTAGTGGAACCCGTGTTCTCTCCAATCTGGGCGTGGCTATTGTTAACCGAAAGCCCTGGCGTGCTTGCGATATTGGGCGGTGGTGTGGTGATACTCGCTACTGGGATCCACTCGTTTCAACAAGACCGCAAAACAGTATTACCTCAAGAAAGGCTGGATGGATAAGGCTGCTTGGATCGAGAAACAGTGTCGGTAAGAGGCTCCTTATTGATATAAATTAACTGCTTGCATCAAACTGACTAGAGCATATCCATTCGCTAGCAAATAGTTAGCACCGTGAAAATCAGAGCTTCAACAGCTCTTTTAAGAGTATTCAAAAAAGATTCCCTGATGAACGAAGCCTTCCTTATGCCTGTGATGTGTTGCTTGAGGCGCCGATCGGGTTGATTAGAGCCTACAGGACTGAGCAAGCGATTCTTGATGAGGCGTTTATGCACAGTTATAAGCCGAGAAAATATTTTCCTGGGTACACAGAGTGCCTTTCGGTAAATCCAATAGAATATGATCCTTACTTGGCAGAGTTAGTTAGGGCTTCCGAGTCACAATAAAATTAACTGCTTGCATCGAACTGACTGCTGACTTAGCATTGTTCCTACGCCGATTTGAATCAGCTTGCGGGCGTGTAATAAATTCAGCTAAAGAGGCTTTAGAAACCTGTTTAGCGAAAGCTGGCGGGTTTTTTTTTGCGTAATTGAAACGTTAGGAGTGGGACCTATGGGCTTCACAACAGAATTAATTCACGCGGGCGTGAAGCCGGACCCCGAGACGGGTTCAATTTTGACACCTGTGTATCAGTCGACAACTTTCGTTCAGGAATCGGTGGACAAGTATCTTTCCAAGGGATATTCCTATTCGCGGAGCGCAAATCCAACCGTTCGGGCGCTTGAGGAAAAGTTAGCTCTGCTTGAGAACGGACACGACTGTACGTGTTATTCGACGGGTATGGCCGCGATTCAAGCGGTGTTGCAAGCTTGCCTCAGTGCTGGTGATCACGCTGTCATTTCTGACGTAGCGTATGGTGGGACCTACCGTCTCTGTACAAAGGTGTACCAACGTTTTGGCGTTAGCTTCACATTTGCGAATTCAGCCGATCCAAAAGCGGTACAAGCCGCGGTTCAGGACAACACTCGGCTTATCCTGACGGAAACACCTGCCAACCCAACTTTGAAGCTCACAGATATCCAGGCTGTTTCCGATATTGCACAGGCTAGTGGGATACCCCATGCGGTAGATAACACATTTCTCTCACCCTATTACCAACGTCCCTTGGAGCTTGGTGCCGATATCGCCATCCACAGTACGACAAAGTATTTTGACGGTCATAACGCGACCGTAGGTGGCGCAGTTATCGCCAAAAGTGAAGAGCTTGATGAGTCCATCCGGTTTATCCAGAATGCTAGTGGAGTCATCATGTCCCCATGGGTGGCTTGGTTGACGCTTCAAGGAGTAAAAACCCTGTCAGTTCGAATGGATCGCCAATCCGCGAATGCACAGGTAATAGCCGAGTTTCTCGAAAATCATCCCAAGGTTGTTGCCGTCGCTTATCCGGGCCTCCCGTCTTTTGAGCAGCATGAACTGGCGAAGAAACAGTCCGATGGATTTGGTGGAATGCTCTGGTTCGAGGTGAAGGGTGGCGTTGATGGTGGGAAGCTTTTAATGGATTCTGTCCAGCTCTGTACTTTGGCGGAAAATTTGGGTTCGGTAGAGACGCTAATTACGCATCCAGCGACCATGACTCATGCGGACGTTGATGAGGAAGAACGGAGGCGAGTTGGGATTACGGACGGCCTGGTTCGATTGTCCGTGGGGCTAGAGGATGTGGAAGACCTCATTGCGGACCTTGATCAGGCGTTAGAACACGTCACGGCTTGAGATCATCGCGCAATGCCGCGCATAACAGAGATCATGTTGTACCCGATTAAGTCGTGTGCGGGAGTTTCTGTTGAGAGCGCCAGGTTGGAACCACGAGGCTTTTTGTGGGACCGACGTTACATGTTAGTGGATAGGCGTGGCCGGTTTCTTACCCAGCGCGAGCATCCAAAGATGGCGCGGATTTTGGTTCGGAAGATCAATAATGGTTGGGCTATCGATACCGAGGGTCAGGAGACGCTTGAGCTTCCCGATGTCCTGGGTAACGGGCCTGAGCGGACAGTTCGTATTTGGAATGATTGCCTTGAACTTGCCGCGGTAGGGAAAGGTTGTAATAAATGGTTTACTGAGGCGTTAGGACTGCCGTGTCAATTAATGCAGATGAATGAGCAGCACTTGCGACCGATTAAGGCTGGTCGTGGCAGGGCAGGTGATTTGGTAAGTCTTGCTGACGGAGCGCCAGTACTCCTTACCTCTGAGGCGTCGCTTGCTGCGCTTAATGACCGACTAGAGAACCCTTTGCAGATGGGCCGATTTCGGTCCAATTTGGTGATGAATGCGGATGACGCCTTTGCCGAAGATAGCTGGCGGCAGATCCGCGTTGGAGAGGTGGAATTTGACGTAGAGTGGTCCTGTACTCGTTGTATTGTGACTACAATCGATCCCGAGACGGGATCAAAAGACCCTGATGGCGAGCCCATCAGGAGCCTTAAAGAGTTTCGTTCTGGTCCAGAGGGTGTAATGTTCGGTCAGAATCTTATTCCCCGCCATCTGGGGACTGTGAGTGTTGGGGATACCATCGAGGTACTCGAGGACATCGACGCATGAAGAAAGAAACTCGTGTTACGCATCAACCTAAGGTAACGATGCCGAAGGGTAATAAGCCTTTGGTGGACCCAGTATATCGTTCGGTAAAATTCACTTTCCCGGACATTGATTCGGCGACAACGCCACAGTCCCGTCGGGAGGGTTTCGATTACAGCCGTGACTCGAATCCGACTACGAGACAATTAGAACTTCTCAGCTCAGAGTTGCAGGGGCGAGATGATGCGATATGCGTGTCTACTGGAATGGCCGCCGCCTGGCTTTCGTTGTTGGCGAATCTTAGCGCAGGTGACCGTGTTGTCTTTTTCGTTGAGTGTTACCGACCGATCCGGGTCATGCTCAGGGAGCGGCTTCCTAAGTTTGGAATCAACTTCTCCATGCTAAGCGTCCATGATTTGGATGGTATCGCAGAGGTTTTTGCAGCGGATGACACTAAATTACTTATCTTCGAAGCGCCAACCAATCCCATGATGCAGGTTCCGGATATCGGTGCAATCGTTGATTTGGCACATAAACACAGTGTGACAACTGTTTTGGACAATACGTTTGGTGGTCTACATAACCACGGGCAGTTCAAAATTGATTTCTACTTTCACAGTTTGACTAAATATGCGAGTGGTCACGGGGATGTCATGGGTGGGGTGGTTATTGCCGACGAGAAGCAGATCAAGCAACTAAAACCCTGGGCAGTCAATATGGGTGCAACCTTGGATCCGGGTGCGGCCTATCTGATTCTGCGGGGGTTGAAAACCTATTATCTACGGTATCGGCGTCACTCAGAAACAGCACTTACCATCGCGCAGTTTCTACATACGCACCCGAAGGTCGAGCGTGTTTACTACCCGGGACTTGCTGACGATCCGGGTCATAGTCTGGCCACTGATCAAATGGACTGTTGCGGCGCTGTTTTAAGTTTTGATCTCAAAGCAGATGAACAGGAAACGCGGCACTTCATTGATGCACTGGAGTTGTTTGCCACGACCGCCAGTATTGGTTCTACGGAGTCTCTAGTGGCTCCTGCCAAACTCTATTTTGCACAGGATCTGAGTGCTGAGGAAATTGTTCTTGCGGGTATCAGCAATAGTACGGTTCGATTCTCAGTCGGGATTGAGCATCCTGATGATCTTATCGGTGATCTAGAACAGGCATTCTCTAAGGTGTTCAGCTAGAACTTGTCCTCTTGCGTCAACGATCCGGCTCTTCCCACCTGAGAAGCTGACGTTTACGGTCAGTACCCCAGCGGTAACCTCCTAATTGTCCATCCTTACGCAGGACCCGGTGGCACGGTATTAGCAGAGCCAATGGATTGGCGCCGCACGCATTAGCGACGGCTCGATGCGCAAGGGGCTTGCCAATTACTTGAGCTATTTTCTGATAAGTGGTTTTTTTGCCTGGAGGAATCTCTCTCAATGCTTTCCAAACGCGCTGTTGGAATGGCGTACCTTGTACGTCAAGAGGCAGATTAAATCCATCCTTCGGGTTTCGAACAAATGCGATGATTTCGGATGCCCAATCCCTAAGACTTTCATCATCCTGGCTAATTCTAGCGGTAGGAAACCTCTTTTTGAGAGTTTCAAGAAGTATTTTTCGGTTATCCCCCAGCGCAATATTGCAAACTCCATGTTCTGTCGAAGCAACCAATAGCCAGCCGAGATCGAACTTCATAATGGTGTAGTGAATGGTTTGGGTTCTTTCCATGACTGAATTGTCCATTGATTCGAATGCGATGACTATACTTTTCTTGCTTTCAAATTAATGACTTGGCAGCAATTGCTACTATTTTGGACGGAAGTGTAATCATCGGGTCCACGCAACCATCGTGTTATCCTTCCGATGGCATTGTGTCATTTCCAGAAAAGATTTCATGCCCCTCCTAAAAACAATTATGGTTGCGTTGTTGCTCATTACCTTGTTGGTAACTACGAGTGCTCAGGCCCAATTTGGTAGGCGCTATCGGATTGAACAGAATAATCCTCCTGCGACAGAGGTTATTGTCGCCCGGTGGCACTTTGGGACGAACGGGGCCATTGGGCACTTTGGTTGGTCTCATAACTACCCGTCCTCAGATGAGAATTTCAACGGATTTATTTTGCAGTCCACCCGGATCGATATTGAGGTCCCTTCCTATCGGATCGTTGAGCTTGGAAGCGACGAGGTTTTTGATTACCCATTCGCTTATGTTTCTGAGCCCGGTGAGATGGATCTGACGGAAAAGGAAGTTGAGAATCTCAGAGAGTTCATCAATCGTGGTGGCTTCGTGCTGATGGATGACTTCGATGGACCTTGGCAGCTGGATACCATGCGATCGCAGGTGCGGCGAGCTTTCCCGGATCGTCCCTTCATCCGGTTAGAGCCAGATCACCGCTTATTCCGGATCCTTTTTCATCTGAATGACCTCAATGGCATGGCCCACTATGTACCCGGAGGTGATATTACTTACTATGGGATGTTGAATGATGGTGGTGAGGTTGCGATTGCTGCCGGCCACAACAACGATTTGGCTAATTTTTGGGATTGGTACGATCAGGCCTACTCGCCATTGAAACCCGCGGCCGATGCGTTCCGCTTGGGCATCAACTTTGTAATTTGGTCAATGACGCACTGACGTTTCTTGGAACGATACACTACGAAGAAGAGGAAATAAGGTGGTGACCATTCTGATTATTGGTCTGGTGTTGTTCTTCAGCGTGCTCATTCTCGCTACCGGGCATACCGCCTGGCGGGGTAGCATTTTAGAACTTACCGTGAAAAGACCATGGCAAAGTCTCTATTCTGTGTTTGTCATCACAGGGTTGGCTTTGATCCCGTTGGATGGGTTCACGCAAGAAGGGGCGAGAGAGATTGTTAGGTTGACTATTGAGCAATGGCGAGGCACGTCATCACACGGAGTGTTTACCATGACGATTCACCGCCCGGACTGGGAACGCTCAATGTCGATGCGAAGTTGGACTCGGGGGGATAAGGACTCATTGGTACGAGTGACGGAGCCACCTAGGGATGCTGATAACGCCACACTGACTATTGACAACAATATGTGGATTTTTTCGCCAAGAGTGAATCGAGTTATTAAAATGCCTTCTTCCATGCTCAATCAGAGCTGGATGGGCTCTGACTTCTCGAACAACGATATCACCAAGGGGAATGAAATTCTCAATGAGTATGAGCATACTTTGGTGGGGATTGACCAGCAGGACGGCCATGAAATTTATGCGATTGAGTCGATCCCTAACGAGGATGCCGCTGTAGTTTGGGGCCGAGAAGTTTTGCGAATCCGTGACGATTACATTCTGCTTGAGCATTTGTTTTACGATCAAGATGATGTGTTGATCAAGTCATTGGAGTCTCTTGAAATAGGTGAGCGGGGCGGACGCACGGTCGCAACCCGACAGCGGATGGCTAGGGTGGAAATGGAAGATGAATGGACCGAGATCTACGTTGAGGAAATGGAGTTTGGTGTCGAGTTACGTAACGGTCTTTTCACACTATCTAATCTTCGCAACCCCAGAGAATGAGCATCACGTTTCGTCTCGCATGGCGGAATATCTGGCGTCAACCCCGGCGTACTTGGTTGACGGTTGGTGCATTGGTGTTTTCGAATATTCTTCTGATTTTTCTAATCTCGGTCCAGCTCGGTACATATTTGATGATGATCGACAATACCTTGGCACCCTTAACTGGGCATCTGCAGGTTCAATACGAGGGTTATAAGGACGATCAGCGTATTCATCAGGCTGTGCCCGCGGTCCGTGGTTTAGCTGCTGATATACGTGAGAGACTAAGTTTAGAGACTATTGCAGCAAGGGGTGCAGCCTTCGCGCTGACATCAAGTGAGGACCGGACATACGGAGTTCAGATCATTGGTGTTGAGCCTGAGTTTGAGCCTCGTATCTCTACGCTACCGGGGCTGATTAAAGAGGGGCGTTTCCTTGATGATATTAATGCTCCGGAGATCGTGATTGGTGCTGTGTTAGCACGCAATCTGAGGGTACAGCTCGGGGACGAACTCACCATATTAGGTAGTGCTCGTGACGGTTCATTTGCTGCGACGGTAGTGCGTATCGTAGGTATTTTTGAGAGCGGAATGGTGGAGTTGGACCGCTCGTTTGCAGAGATACCGTTAGGGTTTTTCCAGGATACGTTTGTAATGGATGGCGCCGGCCATACCGTTGTAATCAATGCACAAAACTTATTTTCTGTGTCCACACTTCAGCAGCAGGTGCAAGCTCTGTTACCAGACATGGAAGGTTTGGTTGTGCATGACTGGGATGATCTCCAACCGGGTCTTCGACAGGCAATTCAGGCGGACCTTTTGGGCGCATGGTTCATGTACGGAGTTCTGGTTATTCTCGTGGCATTCAGCGTGCTGAACACGCAACTGATGTCCGTACTGGAGCGGACCCGAGAGTTTGGTATCACCATGTCTCTAGGGTTGACGTCGGGGCGTTTGGGCTGGCTGATAATGTTAGAGACGGCAATGATTGGCTTGCTGGGATTGGGTCTCGGGGTATTCTTAGGTGGTCTCGTAGTCTACTGGTTTACCGTGAACGGTTTTACTTATCCTGGGTTAGAGTTAGCTGCCCAGTTCAATCTGCCGGATCGAATCTATCCTAATCTGAATTCAATCTCGCTCCTTGTTGGACCGTGCATTGTGTTTCTTGCGAGTCTCGTAGCTGCGGTGTATCCAGCCGCCCGCGTACACTTTTTGCAACCAGTACAAGCAATGAGGGCGGCTTGATGGGTACGGCCTCAATTGTTTTGAATCTCGCGTGGCGTAATCTGTGGCGCAATTATCGTCGTACTGCAATTATGCTGGTGGCGGTAGTGGTTGGTGTATGGGCTATGATCTTCATGAGCGCGATGATGCGCGGCATGGTAGATGGCATGCTCGTCGGTAGCATTCGATCTCTGCCAGGCCATGTTCAGATCCACAATCCCAATTTTCGCGATGACCCCACGGTCAATAACCTTTTTCCGAGTCCCAACGAGAATCTCATTGCCGTATTAGAGCAGGAAGATGTAGTCGCATGGAGCAGTCGGGTACGTGTCCCAGCTGTGGTCATGAGTGAGAGAAATTTCCGGGGCGTCACACTTATCGGTATCGATCCAGTTGCTGAGGTGTCTGTCTCATTCGTCGCGGATGATATGACTGAGGGCCGGTTTCTGTTAGGTACTGAAGACACTGGGTTGATTCTCGGTAGGCGGTTGGCCGAGCGTCTTGAGACAGAAGTTGGTAAGCGTGTTGTCGTCCTGACTCAGGACCCAAGTAATGAAATAGTGGATAGGGGGTTTAGGGTCATCGGAGTATATGAGGCTCAGGTTGCTTCAACCGAAGAAATTTATGCGTTCGTAGGGCGTAGCACATTGCAGACATTGTTAGGTATAGGTGGTCAGGTTTCAGAGATCGCTGTGCTGGGGGCTGATTATCGCGATACAGAGGCGCTGTATCATCGAATTAATGCTGCTGTGGGCAATCGATTAGAGGTTTTACCTTGGTATGAGTTGAATCGTTACCTCAGCAGTATGCTCGGCATGATGGACGGATTTGTTTTGATCTGGATAGTAGTTATTTTTCTGGCGCTATCCTTTGGGCTTGTCAATACATTAATGATGTCAGTGTTCGAGCGAGTTCGAGAGATTGGATTGATGATGGCCCTCGGTATGAAACCCGGCGTCATCTTGGGACAGATCATTACAGAGTCATTGATGCTACTCGGTATGGGGCTACTGATTGGCGACGTTTTTGCGTGGGTGACCATTCAACGACTAAGGGAGGGAATCGATCTTTCGGCAGTGAGTGAGGGGTTAGAAATGATGGGGGCTGGTAGTGTTTTAACTCCCTCTTTGCAAGCCAGCGACGTGGTACTGGCAACCATAGTTGTTCTCGTGCTCGGTTTTCTTGCGAGTCTATTCCCAGCCATGCGAGCGTCTCGCTATCACCCAGTGGATGCAATGACAAAGGTTTGAGCTATGTATGCAGTCCGTTGTATTGATGTGCGCAAGATTTATAAGCAGGGCGATGAAGATGTCATCGGCCTCAATGGCGTAAGCATTGAAGTGGAGGAAGGTGGTTTTGTTTGTTTACGTTCGCCATCTGGTGGAGGCAAGACAACGCTGTTAAATGTGATGGGTGGTTTGGATCGGCCAGACAGCGGTGAGATTTGGATCGCCGGTAAAAGAATCGATAACTTGTCTAAGGCTCCGTTGGCGCGTATGCGGTTACATCGGATCGGTTTTGTTTTTCAGGCCTACAATCTTATTCCTGTGCTCACTGCCCGAGAGAATGTTGAGTTCGTCATGCAAGTCCAGGGAGTATCCGTTGTCGATCGAAAAAAACGCTCCTTAGAGATTCTCAGCGAAGTCGGGCTTGAAGGGCTGGAGGATAGGAGACCAGCAAAAATGTCGGGCGGTCAGCAACAACGCGTTGCGGTTGCGCGTGCTATAGCGTCGAATCCCGCTATTGTGCTTGCCGATGAGCCCACTGCGAATCTGGACTCAAACACAGCTAGGCATCTTATGGAGTTGTTCGTAGAGCTGAATCAGCATCGTGGTACAACGTTTGTTATAGCAACCCACGATCAAATGGTGATGAGTTACGCCAGGCGTCTCATTCGGATGTTAGATGGAAAGCTCGTCGAGGATATTGATCAGGAAGCGGTGTAACCGCATCGTGAGGTGCTTGAGCTCAATCTACGTTCTAACCGTTTTGAGCTATGGAGTGTGTACGGCTCAGACATCTAACTTTGATATCAGCGGACATACGAAGTACCGCATGACTTCCACCACGTTTCCTGATGACGGATTTTTTCGCAACCGTATAGGTTCTAGTGGTGAAGATCTCGGCTTTGATGCGCGATTGAATGCTAATTTGGGTGTAAATAAATGGGATCTGCAAGTGGATACGCAGTTCGGCGCATTTTATGGAGACATCATTGAGCTTACTCGCGATTTTGATGATGAACTCCAGATTTTGTTCCCTCGTTTGCCGAGTGATGATCAGCGTTTATTCGACCTTACCAAAATCATCACGGATGATGATAAACAGGCGACTCTAGGCAGGCTGGATAGATTTTCTGCAGGTTACACAGGGGATAATGGTGTACTGCGTTTTGGCCGCCAGGCGGTGACGTGGGGCAATGGGCTTGTCTTCAATAACGTGATGGATATTTTTAATCCGTTTGATCCGACAGCTATAGATAAGGAGTATAAGTCAGGTGATGACATGCTCTATGGGCAGTATCTGCGTGATAGTGGCGATGATCTCCAGGCTGTGGTTGTTTTTCATCGGGATTCTCTAACAAGAAATGTAAAAACTAATCAAAGCTCTTTCGCCGCAAAATATCATGGGTTTCTCGGGGCTGGAGAATACGATTTTGTTCTAGCACGCCATTTTGGTGAAAACCTCGTAGGCCTTGGAGGTAATTACGGAATCGGTGGCGCACTCTGGCGGGGAGATCTTATGGTGACGTTTACGGGCAATGAGGGCAGCATCGTATCGGCAGTCACTAGTCTCAGTCATTCATTTTCATGGATCGGAAAGAATATTAGTGCGGTTATTGAGTATTACTTCAATGGGTTTGGTCAAAGGGGGAATAGGTACAGCACCATCGATCTTACTTCGAACCCGAACTTATTGGAGCGTCTTGCACGGGGTGAGATTTTTAATCTTGGGCGACACTACATTGGGCTGAGCACGCTGATTGAGATTACGCCTTTGTTCCTTCTCACGCCGAATCTATTTTTAAATATCGAAGATGACAGTGCACTCGTACAGATTACGACCCAAACAGATCTAAACGAGAGCATGCTACTTTTGGGTGCACTCAACATACCGGTTGGCAGGTCTGGTACTGAGTATGGAGGCATTGATCTAGGAGTGCCTGGATCGCAACTTTCTACCGGGCCAGGGATTTTTGTCCAGTTTGCTTGGTATTTTTAGCGCTGCTCTTATGGTGGGAACGATGGCCAGGGGGGTAGCGGTAAGCCCTTAGAGGCCAGGAATTCCGGGTTGAAGAGTTTCGACTGATACCGCGACCCAGAATCACAGAGTACGGTCACGATAGTTTTTCCTGGCCCGAGTTCATTTGCCAAACGAATTGCGCCAGCAACGTTAATACCGCTGGAACCTCCTATCAAAAGCCCTTCTTCCAACAGAAGATCAAAGCAGATTGGTAACATCTCTTCATCAGAGATACAGAATGCATCATCGATTTTTGCGCCTTCAAGATTTCCCGTGACTCTTCCTTGACCTATGCCTTCTGTGATTGAGCTACCCTGTGATGAAAGTTCACCAGTTTTTATCCAACTGAATATTGCGGCGCCCATTGGGTCAGCGACGGCTGTCACAATGCTCGGATTCTGCTTTTTTAAATATTCGCTGACGCCTGCCAGTGTTCCTCCAGTTCCCACAGCACAGATGAAAGCATCGACTTTTCCATCTGTTTGCTCCCATATTTCAGGGCCCGTACTTGCAAAGTGGCCCTCTCGGTTTGCTGTGTTGTCCCACTGATTGGCGTAGAGAACCCCATGTGATTCTGTTTTCGTAAGCTCGGCAGCTGTACGTTCTGCAACATGTACGTAGTTGTTTGGATCACGGTAGGGTACGGCGGGAACTTCTCGAAGCTCAGCACCACAAAGCCGCAGCGCGTCTTTTTTCTCCTGAGTCTGTGAGTCTGGCATCAGGATTAAAGTTCGGTATCCGCGTGAGTTCCCGACTAGAGCTAGACCGATACCTGTGTTGCCGGCAGTACCTTCTACAATTAATCCCCCCGGCTCCAGGGTGCCACGCTGCTCGGCGTCCAGCACCATATATTTCGCAGCTCTATCTTTGACCGATCCTCCTGGATTCAGAAATTCGGCTTTTCCCAGAATTGTACAGCCTGTCTGCTCAGATGCTTTCTGAAGCTTAATCAGTGGTGTGTTGCCCACGGAATCGACGAATCCGTCACGAATATTCATAGCATTTTTAGATTATTGGGATGTGCTTAGGCGCTCTTTTCGGATTCAAAGTGCGACGCTATTGTACACGGGCGAAACACCTGCTCTATTTTTACGTCTCGGGGCACAATCAAGAGGTGCGTAATTGAAATACTCAACTACAATCTACTCCCGCTCCGACTATGTTTGCGGACCTGAGAGCATAGTGAGCTATTCAGTAACTGTGATTGTGATCATTTCCGAAAGCACTGGTGGTGAGTGTGGGGTGTGTACATAATCCCCAAGTACGAGCTGCAACGTGTGTTGCCCGGGTTCAAGGTTTAGTTCCGTTTCCGTCTGCCCTAGTCCGAAGTGCACGACCTGGTTCGTAGCAGGTAGTGGTAGATTGAGTGGAGGCATATCAGCTTCTCCGACGTCAATCAGTAGGTGGTGGTGCCCAGTGTTAGGAAGTTGTACTCCGGCTGGGGCAACCCCGATTCCCCTCAGTCCGAATCGCACGGTGACAGGTGAAGAGACTGCTGTCCCGTCTGCAGGAGACTGGATGTAGGTCTCCACTCCGTCCGGAGCCGATGTAAGTTCTTGTGTTTGGGCGGGGGCTAGCAAAACAGATAGAAGCAGGCCGGCGATCAGTGGTATTGTTCTCATAGTCGTCCTTTCAATGGGTTGGGCACGTCCCTTACCAGCTTTGACCAGCTAGAGAGCCGCGTCAACCCTTAAAGTTACCCACACGTTAGTGGAGTATGTTGGAAGTTGGAGGCGGAAGACATTTTAAAGTGAACTTCCGTCCTAGCAGGTGAACTAAAGTTAATATAGGACCCTGCTCTGATAATAGTGAGGTGACTCATGTTCTTAAAGAGTGCCCGATGCCAGTTATTGGCTTTGTTTATATCAGCCATGCTTGTGGGTTGTGTGACACCACCGCAGCAGCAGAGCCGGTCCCAGAGC
>DBZY01000046.1:0-142 GCA_002311835.1 Proteobacteria bacterium UBA1148
CATAAGTCTGAAATTTTCAGTAGGTTTAATGATGCCTAATTTATAAAGCAACAATAGTGAAGCCAGGGTACCTAATGTCAGGCCCGTGGCTTGGATGACAATGCCAGGAAACTGGGCCTCAAAAATGGCGGAAATCCCGCCC
>DBZY01000046.1:461-4090 GCA_002311835.1 Proteobacteria bacterium UBA1148
TGGATTTCCAGATCGACCAAACATTTGTAGTGCATTATGTTTTGACATAAATATTCCTGCGGATAATTTGACTTAGATGGATAACAGCAGAATAGATTAGAGAGCGGCTTTTTTAAATAAGTTAAGCAGTCCGCATCTCAGTCACAAGGCTTTCCAATGCCTGCCTGACACGATGAATCGATGTGGCTACGTTCATGCGCATAAAGCCGTTACCCCCGGACCCGTAATGGGCGCCATCACTAAGGCGTACTCCCTTCTTGTGAACGAAATAGGCTTCTTTAGGTTCATCTGCCTCACTGAACCCCTTGTCTGATTGTATAGACCCCACCAGTCTGACCTTGGTACTTACCCGTGGTCAACCACTCCATAGACACACCCTGCATAAGTTTGTAATGGAGACTCTCCCAAAACGCGTAATGTGTCGCACATTCCATAGTTATGAGCACCTTGCTCGCGGTGCCCGTCAGGTCTGAGTACAGAGGCTCTGCAGCCTCAAACAGAAAATCCTGTTCTCCCATAAAAATTAGTGTTGGCGCTTGCACGCGCCCTGCGTATTCTTTATTCCAGCCCCATTGGGTCGCAGTGCTAACGCGAAGCACACCATCAGGTGGTCCCCAAACCGAGCCAAGTGGATCAACGCCCAAAATAGTCTGCCAAACAATGGGTTCAATATCCGGGTCGATTTGTCCATCGCAAGCGACGCGTCCGTGCCATCGCTCTTGCATATACATTTCACGTGTTATTAGCGTCATTGGGAACCCATCTCGCGGAATATTTCTGGGCGCTGCCGACGGGCCGAGCGCCGAATAAGCGGGCGCTAGTAGAACTAATTTGTCTACCTTTTCCGGATGTCGTGCGGCATAGCCCGCCGTCCGGGGTCCGCCCCGAGACCAGCCCACTAGGCTGACGCGTTCAACGCCCCGTAACTCCCTGATGTAATCGACGACGGTATCGATCTCATCCCAGTCAGACTGGCTGTTCGTCAATGTATAGCCATACGTTGGATCACAATGAGTCACCAGTGGATTAGGTATCACTACGGACTGGGCCTCCGCGTCAAAATTACAGGGATCATTCATCTCAGGCCGTGGAGATCGGCCAAATCCAGTGTGATCCATGGCGAACGCATCAAACCCACCCTCGGCAAATGCCACCATCCAACTGTAATCTTGGTATGGCAGGTCAAACACGGGGAGGGACGGTGCTAGTGAACCATGCACAAACAACACGGCTCGACCAGGTGGCAACCGACTGCCCTCAGTGTTCTCTTTTAATCTCTTCGAGATCTTTTCTCGAACGAAAATGCCAACCTTATCTCCCGCATTAGCCGGAACGGTGGAAACGTGTGGGACAAACACATCCACTATCACTACCGACTCCTGAGCAAGTCCATCTACTGAGGTCAGGAGGCTTAAAGTCCCAATAGCAGCAACCACCCCTGTTAGGTTCAAAATACAGCTCTTCATGACTTTCCCCTAATAAAGACACACCGTAATTTTACTGACGGTATTCAGTAGATCTGAGTACACGTCCAGGCCTTGCACCAGTCATCTCACCGTTAAGAAGCACCGCCCTGCCCGCAACAAAGACATGGTGGACGCCCTCTGCGTACTGGTGCGGATTTTCAAATGTTGCTTTGTCGATTACCGTTCTTGGATCAAACACAGCAATATCAGCCATTGCATCAACCTCGATCCGGCCATAGTCGGTAAGCCCCATGCGATCAGCTGGAAGTCGCGTCATTTTGTGAACCGCCGTGTGGAGCGGTAAAACATTCTCTTCTCTGACGTAATGGCCGATAAGGCGAGCAAATGTACCGTAGTATCTCGGATGAGGCATTCGTTCTGTTGGAGCCTCAATACCACCGTCAGATGCGGTCATGGTAACTGGATGCTGCATGATTCGTCGGACGTCATCCTCACTCATGGCATGAAAAATCGCTCTACAATCACTCCCTTCAACCAATTCCATCAAAAGTTCCGCAGCATTTTCATTTGATATGTCGCGCCCCTGCTGATCTAGAATCTGCGAGAGGTTAAGCCCATTAATCGTACTATCGTGCTGGCAATCTGAAAGAACAACATTCGCCGGATCATTACCTCCTCTATCCACCTCAATGTTGTAGGCAATCTCTTCTTTGATCTGCTCCCTCAGTCCTGCGTCACGTAGCCGGCCGAGTAACGCACCTCCGCCACCATCCAAGCTCCAACCGGGGAAAAGAATTGTCAGTCTGCTCGACGACGCGGTATAGGGATATTGGTCCATCGAGACGTCAATACCCCGTGCCCGGGCAGCATCAACCATCGCCAACGTTTCTAAAGACTTTCCCCACATAGGAGCCCCGACAATCTTATGGTGCGTTATCTGCGCCGGTAGTCCGCCCTCTTCCCCAATCCGAATTGTTTCCGCAACACTTTCCAATACCTCAAGCCCTTCCTGCCGCATATGGCTGATATAGATTCCTCTGTACTGTGCGGCAATCTTCGCAAGCTCTATTACTTCCTCGGTTGATGCGAACCGACCTGGCGGATAAATCAAACCTGATGATAAGCCGAATGCGCCCTGCTGCATCGCCTCCGCAACCTCATCACGCATTCGCTGCAACTCTTCCTCAGACGGAGGCCGATCATCCTCACCCATAACGTTTGCGCGTATCGACCCATGCCCAACAAAGGTGCCAAAATTGACTGCCACGGGATTGGCTTCAATCGCTGCTAATGTATTACTGATCGGCAACGGAGAGTCTCCATCAGGGCCACTTATCACCGTTGTTACACCCTGCCGAATCACATTCTCTGCATCAGGCCAACGGAAAATCCCATCATCAAGTCCGGTACGAACTGCGTGGGTATGGATATCGATGAAACCGGGAGCAACTGCCAAACCACTCACATCAAGTATTAGACCAGCCTCGTTCGCACTAAGATCGCCGATGGCGGAGATCCGATCCCCTCTGATGCCTACATCAGTAATGACGGGGCTAACGTTCTCTCCTGAATAAATACTCCCTCCCAACAATAAGATGTCAAAAAACTCAGTTGAGGTGTTCGTAAGCTCCTCCGAACGCTCACCAGAGCATGCGGTCAGCAACAGAATCAGCGGCAGTAGATAACTATTTCGCATTGCCTAACTCCTAGAAAGCCTACTGATTGAGATTCTACCTCGGCCGAGGCACTTACTTCATGCATCGTATAGGCTGAGACCGCAATCCTATTTTCCTGTCGATTTGTTTAAATAAAATAAGCCACTAAATATTTTAACTAATTGAAAATTAGGATATTTTAGAGCCTCTCTAGACGCTTTTGGAGAACGCCTCTATAGTCACCCCCTTCCATATACAGCTAGCCTTTAAAGTCAGTGATGAAAACAAGACCAATATTCCCGAGCTTGAACCAATTGGGACGATGCTCTGTTTTTTTAGGCTTTGCTCTAACACCTGCGCTAACTGTTGGACAGGCTACATTTGAAGAAATATGGAACCTAGCATTAGGAGGTAACTCATCCGCTCAATTCAACCTTGGTGTCATACACGACACGGGCCAAGGCGTGCCTGAAGACAATATTGAAGCGGCAAAGTGGTATCGCCTGGCAGCTGATCAAGGAAATGCTGAGGCTCAATACAACCTTGG
>DBZY01000046.1:4191-44628 GCA_002311835.1 Proteobacteria bacterium UBA1148
AACCTTGGGGTGTCATATTACATTGGCGAGGGCGTTCCCCAAGATTATGTGCACGCTCACGCGTGGTTGGGTATTGCTTTATCGTCTGGTAATGAAGATGCGTTAGAGGAACGGTTAAGATTGGAACAACAAATGACCGCGGCTCAAATAAGTGAAGCGCAGGAACTATTAACTGAGATTCACGAGAGAATTCAGAAGAATCAATGAAGCCTAGCTTAAGCAGTCTACGGATGATGGAAAAGAATTAGATGCGTAAGAAGCCCTTAAATTTTATTGTTATTGGATTAATCATCGCTGCAACAGATGTATCTATTGCCCATCATTCGATATTCCCATTTGATCAGGGTAGCTTTGTAGAGCTAGACGGAGTGGTATCGGAAATGCTCTGGAGAAACCCGCATGTTCGACTCAAGATGCGGGTTCAAAACGACGCCGGTGAAGAAGAAGAGTGGGAGCTTGAGGGAGACTCTGCAAACGCTACGGCAAGAAGAGGTCTAACACGAGATTCTATGAGTGTAGGCAACCGAATCCGGGTCGCAGGGCATCCTTCAAATCGTGGTCTCAGAGAGATTTTGCTCACAAACATTCTCATGCCAAATGGCGAGGAGTACCTAGCAACAGAACGCCCACGTCCATGGAGGTGGACAGAGGGACGAGCGGGCGTGACATCACCTGACACAAGTTCAGGATCTAGTATTTTCCACGTCTGGAGTTTTGAAGTACTCCACCGGGTAGAAGAACCGTTTGTATTCACTCCCGCTGCTCAAGCTGCAAGAGCGGCCTGGGATCCATTTACCGATATGCTGGCACTTCGCTGCATAGCGCCAGGGATGCCGAACGCTATGCATAGTCCGTATCCAATCGAATTTATTGATGAGGGAAACCAGATTCGTCTAAGGATAGAAATGTGGGAAGCCACTCGATTAATCGATATGGTATCTGAAGAAATTCCGGAAAATTCTCCCTCCAGTTCACTCGGTTACGCTATAGGTCGCTGGGAGGGTGAGACATTAGTAGTAGAAACTGCAAACATTGACGATCCATACCTTGATGATGCGGGTACGCCAATGAGTGAAGAAGTGCGAGTAGTAGAACGATTTACTCTCAGCGAAAATGGCACTCGCCTTGACTATGAAGTCACGGTCACTGATTCACCGAACCTCGCCGAACCCGCAATTGAGTATGCTGCCTGGAGGTGGGTACCGAGCATAGAAATCAGCCCCTATGAGTGCATCCCGGAGTGAATGGACTCATAACCATAGAAATACCGCTTCTAGTTAAAAGCAGCGATTCAACTGCTAATGAACGCTGGACTTCAGGATAAACCCGCCACTCGGAGGCAATACTCTAGTCACATGTCTAGTTGGCCTATGTTGGATGGCACCTGTACGGCGAGTTCCTGGTTACAAGCAATCGTTGACGGCCCCCTCCGCCCGCTAAAGCAGATTGGTGGCCATACCGGGCGCTATGGGTACTTCTCGGTGGCAGGCTCGTATCGAATGCTTGCGCTGGAAGCGCCTGGTGGGCTTGAGCTACCAATCGGTATCACTGTATCTGCGCACATTATTAACGACGCTCTTCAATCGCGGAGCGCCACCATAGGGTGTGGTCGGTTAGTTACTCGTAGTGGTTTTACACGCGTCACGGCTAACCGTGACGATCAACTCCGCCTGGAAATAACATGCGAACAGGCCAAAATTGCTGCCCGAAAAATGGCACACGAACTCAATTCTGTCGGTCGTCCGGACGAACCCCAGATGGTACATGATGCCGTAGCCACTTTTGAGGCAGTGCTATTTGACGACCCGTCTACCCGCCTGGAAAACGCCGTTCATAGCCTTATAGGTCTTGGGTTCGGATCAACACCCTCAGGAGATGATGTCATCTCCGGTACCGCAGCAACACTATCAGCTATATCACAATCCTCTGGCGATCTTTCTACAAAGTGCTGCCGCATAGTTGATGTACTGAGGAAAGTCATCCGTCATTCTCACACCAAAACCACATCTCTGTCTGTTGAACTTATGTCATGCGCGGTTCATGGGTATGCTCCACAATGTCTTCGACGCTACGTTAACTTCGCCCTAAACGACGGTGATATCAGCGAGGCAACCTCAAAACTCTGCGCCGTAGGACACAACTCCGGCTATTTCCTCGCAACAGGCGCCACTCTCGCGCTGAGAGCTATCTCAAAACAACATAAACAAGAAGCTTTTCATGCTTAAACACCTTGAACTACGTCGTGACGTGTACTACGACTCAGTCATTCTCTTCCAAGCAAGTAGTCAACTGCGAGAACTCGATGGAATAGATGAATGCCTTGTGGCCATGGCGACAGAACTCAATATCAGGCTCCTGGATGATCTTGGATTCAAATCTGAGGAAGCTGGCAACACCTCCACCTCAGACCTCATCATCGCTGTTCAGGGAGAATCGCAGGAAATTATCAGCCGTGCCATTCAGATACTCGACACTAATCTGGAGTCACAATCTACCTCCTGCTCGGAACCTCATGGTACCCAAGTCCACCGTTCCCTAGGCAAAGCAGTTTGTACAGCAAACGCCAATCTAGCGATCATCTCACTTCCTGGCCCTCACGTTACTCCCGAGGCAGCTGACGCGCTACGTGAGGGTGCAAACGTTATGATCTTTTCTGATGGCGTATCAATCGAAGAGGAACAAAAACTCAAAGCACTTGCCGCCTCTCACGATCTGCTCGTGATGGGCCCAGACTGTGGAACTGCCCAACTAGGTGGTATTGGGTTAGGTTTTTGTAATGACTTAAGCCCCGGTCAGGTCAGCATTATAGCCGCGTCGGGAACCGGTGCTCAGCACCTGAGCTGCCTGCTTGACACTAGTGGTATCGGCATCAGCAGCATCATTGGCGTAGGGGGACGCGATATGAGCGACGAGATAGGAGGCTCATCTACGCTTCAAGCTCTGCGCATGCTTGACAATGACACGGCTACGACCCACATCGCCCTCATATCCAAGCCTCCCGGTAAAAAGACCTCACGTCGCATCAATAAGATCATCAGGTCGCTTGAAACACCTGTCACCATTGGTCTTATAGGCGACCCAGGCGTTGACCTGACGAAAGTGGCAAGAAAAATAGCTACCACCCAAAACTTGCCGTTCCGGAAACCCCGTTTAAAACTGTCCGGGGCGCCTGCCACTGGTGGGCAACTGATTGGTCTATTCAGCGGAGGCACTCTTGCTAGCGAAGCGGGTCAAATTATCACTGACACCGCAGGGCCAGTTGCTGGAATAGACACTTTTGAGATCCCAACTCCCCAAGCCATCGTAGATCGCAAAGATAACGTAATACTTGATCTTGGAGATGATCGGATGACTATGGGCAAGCCCCATCCCATGATTGACGGAACGCTGAGGCGCAGGATTATTGAGAAATTGACGCTAAAACCTGCGCCGCGTCTATTACTCTTCGATATTATCCTGGGATTTGGTTCTAACCCCGACCCAGCCGGTGAAATTGCGGATGCCTTGGATGGTTTCTTACGATCACATCCGAAAGCCAGGGCCATCGCCTCGGTCGTAGGTACCTCCCGCGACCCTCAAGGACTTGACCAGCAGTGGCAAACACTCACTGCTCTTGGCTGTGACGTTTATGAATCAAACGCCGAAGCCGCCTCGGCTATCGCGCTAGATCTTTTAGCAAATAACGGAAAGTTTGAGGATGCCCATGCCTAATAACCTCGTTTCTAGTGAGCTACGCATAGTAACGGCGGGCATCGGCCCAATTGATGACGCACTCATCAATCAGTCTTCTATCCCAACAACCATTCAATGGCGTTTACCGTCTGATCCTTCCTTAGCCCCAATCCTTTCGTCAATCGCCCTAAGTGATGCAGTAACGAAGGCAAATGAGAAAGCTCTGACTTGCCTCACCTCTGCTCGGCCACACCTTATCGGTATTGATACTGCAGCAAATGCGGTAGATCTAGAGAAAGGGACATTCCTCCATGCGGGGCCGCCGATCGAGTGGGAGAGAACTTCTGGACCACTGCGTGGCGCGCTCATTGGCGCAGCGCTATTAGAGAATTCGGATGAAACTCCCGAGGGGGCGATTCGTCTCTTTGAGAATGGTAAGTTCAAAATTGAGCCATGCCACCATCGCGGCGCTGTAGGCCCAATGGCTGGCGTCGTAAGCCATTCAATGCCGATGTTCGTGATTGAGGACTCCATCACCGGTCGTAGAGCATACTGCACACTTAATGAGGGCCTCGGCAAAGTACTCCGCTTCGGTGCCTACTCGAAGGAAGTCATCGATCGTCTAAAGTGGATTGAGAAGGTTCTTGCCCCAATCATGCATGAAACGATCAACGCTGGTGACCCAATCGAGCTGTATCCGATAGTAAGTGAAGCGCTTCAAATGGGTGATGAGTGTCACAATCGCAACCGTGCTGGTACTTCTTTGTTCATCCGGGCAATTGGATCAAATCTAATCCAATTGAAACGTCCGTCATCGGATCTTGCTGCCTGCTTCAGCTTTATTACAAGCAATGATCATTTCTTTCTTAATTTAATGATGCCAGCCGGCAAGCTGGCTGCCGACTCAGCGCGGGATATCCCCGGTTCTACAATTGTCGTAGCCATGGCTCGTAACGGTACCGACTTCGGAATCCGGTTAAGTGGAACCGGAGATGAGTGGTTTACTGGACCTTGTGCCGTTCCGAAAGGTCTATTGTTC
Source organism: Proteobacteria bacterium UBA1148 (assembly GCA_002311835.1). Lineage (GTDB taxonomy): Bacteria > Pseudomonadota > Gammaproteobacteria > Steroidobacterales > Rariloculaceae > UBA6522. Next base: position 8,903 of record DBZY01000046.1, read on the forward strand.
CCCGGGTATGGACCCGAAGATGCTAACCCTGATCTCGGTGATTCAACTATTGCCGAAACCGTCGGAGTCGGTGGCTTTGCTATGGCTGCGGCGCCAGCGATCGTCAAATTCGTAGGCGGTACTAGTGATCTTGCCCTTACCAGCACCCAAGCAATGTATGACATTACAGTTGGTGAACACCCACTCTTTAGACTTCCTTCGCTTAACTTTCGAGGAACTCCAGTGGGAATCGATGCAGCGCTAGTATGCCGAACCTGCCAAGTACCCTTCGTAAATACCGGAATCGCTGGCAAACAAGCTGGAGTTGGCCAGATCGGTGCAGGCCTTGTAGAACCTCCCATTAAGTGTTTTAACGATGGACTCAAACGATATGGCGAGGTTAGTAAGGTCTGGCTCACATCCCAGTAAAACGCATACACGATGGTCCACAAACCCACCGAACAACCGACAGTACGCTCAGTATGTATAAGTATTGGTCGTCACGCCGCATTAAATTTTTTAGTGAAAACAAAATTTTTAATTAATGTTTGAAGCACGCTGGTGATGGATATAATTAAACGCTCAGTCTACAACCTAAATGCAAGTGGGAGGATCAGCACGTGGCCGTCGAAGTAGCTAAGGTAGAAATCAAGACTGTAAATGATGCATCAGGGCTTTCAGAGAGAATCAATGCAAAACAAATGGAAGCTGATGATATCGTTGCAATTATTGGAAAAACCGAGGGAAACGGAGGAGTCAATGACTTTACCCGTATTCTTGCTGATCAAGCTTTTCGCGATGTTCTTATAAAACACGGCGTACGCAGCGAAGATGAGATCAAACAAATTCCAATGGTCTGGTCAGGTGGTTGCGATGGCGTAATTACGCCGCACGCTAATGTATTTGCTCGCAATAAAAAAACCGGGTCTACGGATAAGTCGCGCCTTTCAATTGGCGTAGCTATGACCCCCAAAATTCTTCCCGAAGATATTGGTCGCCTTACGATGCTTGAGAAGGTTGCTGAGGGTGTCAGAGAAGCGATGAAAGATGCCGGTGTGGATAACCCTGAAGATGTGCATTATGTGCAGACAAAAACCCCCCTCTTGACTATTGATTCGATCGCCGCTGCTGAAAGCCGCGGTCAAAATGTTACCTGCGAGGTTCATGATTCGATGGGCGTCTCAAATGGAACCGCAGGACTTGGTATCGCCATCGCACTTGGTGAGGTCACCGCTGCAAAAGCTGAGGACATTTGTAAAAACCTTGATCTGTATTCCTCTGTCGCTTCTTGCTCCTCGGGTGTGGAGCTAAATGCCGCACAAATTATTCTAATGGGCAACCTCAACGGCGCCGGTGGACGCTATCGCATTGGCCACGCCGTCATGAAAGACGCGCTACATATCGACGCAATTTACGATGCGATCCGCAGCGCAGGGCTCGACCTACCCGAACGGGCTCGTGCCGAGGATCTCGATGGTAGGGTTATCAGCTGTTTCATAAAATGCGAGGCAGATCGCAGCGGTCGACTACGCGGGCGACGACAAATTATGCTTGACGATTCGGATGTAAATCATCATCGCCATGCTAAAGCAGCAGTGGGTGGAGTTGCGGCTACCGCACTCGGTGACCCTGCAGTATTTGTTTCGGTTGATGCCATGCACCAAGGACCACAAGGTGGAGGGCCAGTAATCGCTATCGTTGACCTCGGGGAATGATGTAAGGAGCCGCCACACATGGCTACTAAAGCGATAGGGACACCAGAACAGCTTCGCGACCCAAATTATTCACCGCCGCTTGCTAAAGCGATCCCACTTGGTATCCAGCACGTTCTGGCGATGTTTGTCTCGAATATAACGCCCGCAATTATTGTAGCCGGTGTAGCAGGTTTCGGTTTTGGATCAAACTCACCTGACTTTCCGGAATTACTGTACATGGTTCAGATGGCGATGTTGTTTGCCGGTCTCACCACCCTACTGCAAACAATTACATTAGGCCCTATAGGAGCCGCCCTACCTATCGTGCAGGGCACATCTTTTTCCTTTATCCCAATCATGATCCCGCTAGCAGCAGGAAAGGGGGTTGACGGCCTTGCCGCAATATTTACTGGTGTTTTTATCGGTGGGCTGTTCCATATCTTCCTCGGCATATTTGTTCGCAAGATACGCTTTGCCCTACCACCGCTCGTAACTGGGCTAGTCATCATGATGATTGGGCTCTCGCTAATCAGGGTTGGTGTGCAATACGCTGCAGGTGGCCCTGAAACCGTGGGCACGCCAGAATACGGTTCACTCCTAAACTGGTCGACTGCACTACTCGTGATTTTCGTAACTCTCAGCCTCAAATTCTTTGGCCGCGGCATGCTTAGCGTATCGGCGGTGCTGATCGGTATTCTCGCTGGTTATGCCTACACGATACTGGTAGGCATACTGCCGATAAGTACCATTGCCACATCCTGGAATAACGCGGCCGCATTTGCCCTACCGCAACCTTTCAAATACGGGTTCGAATTCTCAGCTGCCGCAATCATCGGTTTCTCACTTATGGCTTTCGTTTCAGCAATCGAGACAGTAGGTGATGTGTCGGCCACAACTAAAAGCGGTGCCGGTCGTGAGGCAACTGATAGAGAGATCCAAGGCGCAACTTACGCCGATGGCCTAGGCTCCACTATTGCCGCGATTTTCGGTGCCATGTCCAATACTTCTTTGAGCCAGAACGTAGGCCTTATTGCCATGACCGGTATCATGAGTCGTCAGGTCGTAACGATTGGAGCTCTGTTTTTGATCATTTGTGGCCTAATTCCAAAAGTTGGAGGCTTAATCGGCTCCATGCCGATCGAAGTCTTGGGTGGTGGGGTAATCGTGATGTTTGGCATGGTCGTTGCCGCTGGTGTCTCCATACTAAGCGACGTGAACTGGAACCGCCGCAACATGGTGATTTTTGCTATTGCTCTATCAATAGGCCTCGGACTGCAGTTGGAGCCGAGTACAATAGCTTCCCTACCTGACACGCCCCGCATCTTATTGACCTCAGGCATGCTACCCGCAGCACTGATTGCCATCATTCTCAATCTAGCGTTACCCGCAGAGCTTTCAGAGGAATCAGCAGAAGCTCTGAGCGATCATTTTGATCAAGATTAAACGGAGAGTACGCCATTCTATCCCCTTTGGCTGATATACTTTTCATCTCGTCGCGGGTACTGATCGACGGGCTCAGCTTATGCAAAAGAAAGGAGCAGATGGACCCTGATGTCTACCTATGAAAACCAACTAAATAAAGTCTCTACAGAAAACGGCTTCATTGCAGCGCTTGACCAAAGCGGTGGCAGTACCCCAAAAGCACTACGTCTATACGGAATTGGGGAAGATGCCTATAGCAACGATGAAGAAATGTTCGAGGTAGTACATGAAATGCGCACGCGCATCATTACGAGTCCGGTGTTTAGCGGAACTCGCATCCTTGGTGCAATTCTTTTCGAAAATACTCTAGATAGAAACATAAGAGAAAAAAGCTCAGCAAATTACCTCTGGGAAGAAAAAAATATCGCTCCCTTCTTAAAGGTAGACAAGGGCCTGGCAGATGAAGTCGACGGTGTACAGGTTATGAAACCGATACCAAACCTCTCAGGGTTACTTGAAAAGGCAAAAGCCCAGGAGGTATTCGGAACCAAAATGCGATCCGTGATCAAGTTAGCTAATGCGATTGGTGTCGCCAAAATCGTTGAACAACAATTTGAAATTGGTAGACAAATTATTGCCGCTGGCTTGACCCCAATCATAGAACCCGAGATCGATATCAATGCCCCGGACAAAGCTGAAGCCGAGGTACTGCTGAAGGAACAGTTACTGGCAAACTTGGATATGCTCGGAACCACCGAAATGGTTATGTTCAAACTGACCCTGCCAGAAGAGAGTAATTTCTATCGAGAATGTCAAGATCATCCAAACATGCTGAAGGTCGTCGCACTATCAGGCGGCTATTCCCGTGAGGAAGCCAATCGCAGACTCACAGAAAATAGTGGCATGGCCGCTAGCTTTTCCAGGGCTCTGACCGAGGGACTATCATCACAACAGTCCGACGATGAGTTCAACGGAACCCTGGATTCATCGATCCAGTCTATTTTCGACGCATCTTGCACCTGATTGAAAGAAGCCGCCACTCGATCCCAATAATCACACTCACTTCACAGGGATATATGCCTTAGCCTCGGATCAGAGGCATTCCCGAAAACTGGAAAGAGTGGCCAGTGCAGCGTGCGGAATCCTGTCTCACAGGGACCAACAATGATTGAGCAGTCACTTTATTGAGAAGGAAATGTGCTTGTCTGAGACTGGGCTTCAGTTCCCAACTGGTAATAGTGTCCGTCCGAATACGTGATTCGGTGAACCCAGCCTAGGTTTGGATCCTTATGGGCTGCGATCCCAGTAACCGTGACCGGCTCACCATCCCCGCTCAACATAGCTTTAGTGATCTGACCTTTACGCAGAAACGCGGTAGGGAGAGTCTCAAGCCGCCAGGGCGTGATATTCCCAGACCCATCCGCGACATCGAGGTACAGATACACGTGAGGATTAATCCACTCCACGTCCATGATGACACCCGTGATCTCAAATGTTTGTTCGGCATCAAATACTCCCGCAACGGAGTGATGTGCCCAAACCAACGTAGCCGCAACAAAACCGGTGATGAGCGTAAAGATCCGGACCCAAAGTTGAAACCGCACAGCCATACCCCCCAATGCAGTACGTCGCATGAGGATTCTATACGATTTCCCTCCCGACAAGCAGCAGACAATCCAGTCACTTAGGAGTATCTATCAAGATACCCTGCTCGCAGCGTAACCGAAGCCTGGGGTAGTATCGCGCACAATGAATAGTCTGATAGAGTCAAAACTCAACTCTTTTCTAGAAAAACACCAGCTACCCTCCGGGTTCCGGAGAATTATTACTGATCATTACCTACCCCTCTCCCATTGGATCCAACAGGTTAAAAACCCTTATCCTGAAATCATCGGTATTAGCGGCGCACAAGGTACGGGAAAATCGACGCTTGCTGATTTTCTTCGTATAACACTGGAAAACGAGTACAACTGGGTTGTTGCCACACTATCCCTAGATGACTTCTATCTTACGCAGGCAGAACGCAACCAACTGGGCAAAGAGGTACATCCACTACTTTGTACTCGGGGAGCACCAGGCACCCACGATCTCGAAGCATGCATGCGTTGCCTTACTAAACTCAAAGCACTGGAACCCAAGCAAGAACTAGCACTCCCCAGATTCGATAAAGCCGAAGATGACCGAGCCCCTGCACACAAATGGCCTAAAATTACAGGTCCCATCGATGCCATAATCCTCGAGGGGTGGTGCCTTGGAAGCCAACCTCAAGAACCAGAACAGCTTACTCAACCTGTAAATAACCTTGAAGCATCAAGAGATCCAGATGCAGTTTGGCGGACTTACGTTAACGACCAACTCCGAGAAAAATACTCAACGCTTTTCCAGTCAATCGATCATCTAGTGTTTCTTCAAGCTCCCGATTTTGAAGCGGTATACCGTTGGCGACTTGAGCAAGAGACAAAACTAGCTCGAGTAGCCAAGAAATTGAGCCCAGGGATCATGAATGAAGCCCAGATCTCTGAGTTCCTCCAACACTACGAACGCCTTACTAGAGAGAACATTGAGCTACTACCAAAAATAGCCAATGTCACCCTAGAACTCGATCGTAATCACCAGATCACATCAACTCTTTACCGACAATAGATTGCCCAAGGAAAGACTTCTGAGCAGTTGTCCAGGTTGACCCAATCTCCTTTACAAAAAAAAGAGTGTTCAACCCTTAGAAATTACTCTGACGAACCTTCCAAAAAGAAGTTCGGTGGGGATTCCATACAAGACCCTTCGGTCAATATGCGGGGCTGCCCCGTCACACGAGGAATACGCAACGCCTCAGATTCGTCCGGAGCGTTTAGGTCATTAGGAATTTGAATCGGCGCGACCTCAGAACTGTTCGCGTAGCGCTCCGAATCTTGACAAATCAGCCCAGGACTCTCAAAACACCCTGCAAGGCAGCACATTAGGGCAAGGCCAAGTGAAAGCCCACGGTTCATTATTCGCTTGTTATTGAGTAACAATCTCTACCCCAGCTGCAGCCATCGCTGCTCTGACCGTATTATGATGTTCCTTGGACAACACAGTGAGCGGTAATCGAATACCAGCACCAGCAAAGCCAAGCTGCTGTACGGCCCATTTTACAGGGATGGGATTGCTTTCAGTAAAAAGAGCTTGATGGAGTGCGCTAAGTTGACCGTCAATATGCTCTGCCTGTACCTGCTCACCAGAACAAGCCGAATCACAAAGTGCCCTCATTTTCGCGGGAGCAACATTAGCTGTTACAGAAATGACGCCGTTACCGCCCTCTAGCATGAATTTACAGGCCGTAGCGTCATCGCCACTAAGAAGCGAAAACTCGGAGCCACAACCTTTACGCAAAGTAGCGACTCGATCCAATTCGCCCGTAGCCTCCTTTATTGCCGTGATATTGCCATGGGGCGCCAGCCGCTCCACTGTGTCCGGATGCAGATCTACTCCCGTTCGACCAGGCACATTGTAGAGAATAACCGGCCGCTCAACGGCATCAGCAACAACAGAAAAGTGTCGGTACATGCCCTCCTGAGTCGGCTTGTTGTAGTACGGGGTGACGATAAGGAACCCCGACACAGAAAGGCGGTCTACGGCTCGCGAAAGATCCAGTGTCTGAACGGTCGAGTTGGAACCGGTTCCAGCAATGACTGGAACCTGCCCGTCCACCAGCTCGCAAACACTCTCTATCAGTTGTACATGTTCATCTCGGCTAAGAGTGGCGGACTCGCCCGTCGTACCAGCAATAACAAACGCCTCAGTACCAGCTTCAAGGTGAAACTCAACAAGCCGTCCAAGCTGGGCCACATCGATCTCACCATGGACATCCATCGGTGTCGTCAGTGCCACGATGCTACCGGAAAACATCATACATACCCCACACAACAACAGGCGCGATGGTACTTATGCCCTCTCAGCGGTGCAACTGCAAGAGCTGAAGTCTCACTAGTCTGGTATTACATACTCCCTGATCAAGGTACACTGACCCAACGCCAAGCCAAGCCTAGCCTAGCCTAGCCAGGACAAGCGCTGCATGGAACAGCTCATAGTGATCTCTGCCATTGGCGGTGATCGTACAGGGGTCGTACACGATCTCACGCAGATCATACTGGACTGTGGCGGCAGCATTAAAGATAGCCGGATGACGGCCCTGGGCGAAGAATTTGCAATGCTGCTGCTAGTTTCAGGAAATTGGCACTCTGTCAGCCGCATGGAGCAGGATCTTACCCGCTTTGCCCGAGATAAAGGGCTGGTTGTTCAGTTAAAACGAACTCAATCCAGGCAACCCAGCAAAGAACTTTTGCCGTATGCAATCGAAGTAGTCTGCCTTGACCAGCTTGGAATCGTACATAATTTAGCCGGATTTTTTGCAGGACGCAGCGTCGAAATCGTAGAAGTAACAACTCGAAGTTACCCCGCTGCGCACACAGGAACAACTATGTTCTCCGTACAAATGTTTATTAATATACCCTCTGAGATCCATATAGCGGTATTACGGGAAGAGTTCATGGAGTTTTGTGATCAACTCAATCTGGATGCCATCATGGAACCAGTTAAAAATACATAATCTTTAGGGAGACTTGTGAATGCCGATAATATGCGAGGGGAAAAAAATCCCGTCGTTTAATGCGGAAGCCACCAGTGGCAAGGAAATCGAATTCAAGAATCTACTGGGAAGACCAATCGTGCTGTACTTCTATCCCAAAGACAGTACTCCGGGCTGTACCCTGGAAGGTGAAGACTTCCGGGATAACTACCAGCGTTTCAGGCAACAGCAAGCCACTATTTTTGGGATTTCTCGTGATAACCTGAATTCCCACGAGAAATTTAAAAGTAAATATAATTTCCCTTTTGAACTAATCACCGATCCAGACGAAAAACTCTGCAAACTATTTGACGTGATCAAAGAAAAAAACATGTATGGAAAAAAATATATCGGCATCGAACGCAGTACCTTTCTCATAGATGCGCAAGGTGTTCTCCGCAAGGAATGGCGAAAAGTTAAGGTCAAAGGGCATGTAAACGATGTGCTTAATGCGGTTAAGGAGCTATAGTTAATGGAACGTGGAACGCGCTTTTGTTAGTCTGATGTCAAAACTATGAGACAACGAATTGCGATTTTTTTAGTCCTGATTCATTGCGCAAACGCAGCGGCGCAAATTCCCACTCCTCCCGACTTTAATCTACCTGACTTCGGGAGCCCGGCCGACACTGTCATGAATAAAGCCCAGGAAGCACAGATTGGACGTAGAGTGGTTGCGCAACTTAGAAATGCCGGGGCAATCATGGAGGACCCGCAAGTTACTGAGTACATTCAAACTCTAGGCGCTCAGCTAGCTGGCCACGCCAACGACGGGACTCAAAGTTTCGAGTTCTTCATGGTAGATGATGATGCTATCAACGCTTTTGCCCTCCCTGGAGGCTTCATCGGCGTGAACGCCGGGCTCATCTTGGCGAGCGAAACCGAGAGTGAGGTAGCCGGTGTGTTAGCACATGAAGTCGCTCACGTCACCCAGCGCCACATTGCACGCTCGCTCTATGACAGGCAGAGAAGCAGCATCCTTTCCATCGCAACCATGATGGCGGCCGTGTTATTCAGTATGGCATCAGATTCCAGAAGTAATGATGCCATGTCGGGAATTCTCGCTGCAGGCCAAGCAGCTACCATGCAGCGTCAAATAAATTTCACACGTTCTAACGAACTCGAAGCCGACCGAATCGGCATCGGAACACTGTCCTCTGCTGGTTTCGACCCGTCAAGCATGGCCACTTTCTTTGAAAAGCTATCCAGACGATTCGGTTCCCGGAGCGCTCCAGCGTTCCTGTTAACTCACCCGACATCCCCAGAGCGGATTGCCGATGCGCGAATACGTATCCGGCAGCTACCCCCCGCGGTGAATATTGAAAACAGTGTCAGCTACGAGGCTGTTAGAGCTCGATTAGAGGTGTTACGAGCACCCCGAGATGATGTAGCTCTCAACATCTTTCAGACCCGTGTGGAAGCCGGCAGCGATAATGTCGGTGATCTGTATGGTTTGGCTTTGAGTCTCTCAAAGACCGGTTTGGATGATGATGCACAACGACATTACAGTGATCTCATCGACGCCTATCCCGGAATCGTCGCGTTTCGCATCGGTGAGGCCGAGTCCCTACTGCAAAACAGACAAATAACCGCTGCTCTTCAGCGTTATGCGGATGCTATGGAGATTTCCCCTAGAAACGTACCGCTTACCACCAGCTATGCAGAAGCCCTGATTCTCACGGGTCGCCCGGAGATAGCGCATGAAATTCTGCTGGATTTGCTGCATAACACATCATCACCAACTGTAGGACTGTTTCGCCTGATTGCTCGCGCAGCTAATGCTGAAGGAGACGTCGGTAATTCACATCATTACATGTCTCACTACTACGCCAGCATCGGCAGCTTCTCCGATGCGCTGAACCAAATCCGCATGGCACTTGAGTCCCCTGGGGTCGATGCGGTAGACCTTGCGCGTTTTCAATCCGAATTCGCAGATCTCAACGTTAATATGTCAAGTGAACGACGCAACCGTCGCTCAGAATCAATGCCGAGAGAAGAGCCACCTAGGTTCTCCTATCCTTAGAGCCCGCTGACTAGTAGCGTCCCCCTCTTCGGTGGCCAAGATTCAGCACCCTATCCTCGAGTTTGAGTTACGCTTTAATTAGTACTAAAATAGTCCTCTTTAACCTGGGGATGGAGGCCTAATGCTTAGAATAAGCAAACTCACAGACTACGCTACGCTGGTTCTGGCTCAGATTTCCACCTCCGATGGGAGGCTCTTCAGTGCCCATCAGGTCGCTATCGACACTCATTTAGCCCAGCCCACCGTGAGCAAGCTTCTCAAGGCACTGGTTCGAGCAGGCCTAGTGGTATCGGAACGCGGCGCACAAGGTGGATACGCCCTTGCCCGACCCCCTGACGAAATCAGCGCTGCACAGATTATCGATGCCCTGGAGGGTCCGGTGGCTATAACCACCTGTAGCTCCGGACATGGACTCTGCGACTTCGAATCAGTTTGTCGAGTAGGTGGCGCGTGGCAGCGGATTAATGCGGGTATACGTCAGGCATTAATGGAAGTCAGCCTGGCTGATCTCCAACGTCGCGCTCAACCCCTACCCCGACCAAACCTGCGAGAAGCGCTGATACCTCCTTCAGTCTTTCAATAAAACACCTTTTATATTAAAAATTATGTCTACTCAATCTAAAGAGCTGTCTGAGCTGATAGAAAAAAAATACCAGCACGGTTTCGTTACTGATATTGAACAGGATTTGATACCACCGGGGCTGGATGAAGATATCGTCCGCCTGATCTCTCAAAAGAAAGATGAGCCGGAATTTCTGACCGAGTGGCGACTTAAAGCCTATCGGCACTGGCTCACGATGGCGGAACCCGAGTGGTCCCATGTCCATTACACCCCCATTGATTACCAGTCCATCTCCTATTTTGCCTCTCCAAAAAACCAAGACGATGCTCCTAAGAGCCTTGATGAGGTGGATCCAAAACTGTTGGAGACCTATGAAAAACTCGGCATCCCCTTGCATGAACGGGCAAAACTTGCCGGCGTAGCTGTGGATGCTGTCTTCGATAGTGTTTCCGTGGCAACAACATTCAAGGAGAGGCTTGCTGATGTCGGCGTTATTTTCTGCTCCTTCTCTGAGGCTGTGCGCAATCACCCTGCACTGGTTAAACAATATCTAGGGACTGTCGTGCCACAGCGCGATAACTTCTTCGCCGCATTGAATTCGGCAGTCTTCAGCGATGGTTCGTTTGTGTACATCCCAAAGGGCGTGCGCTGCCCCATGGAGCTGTCGACTTACTTCCGCATCAATGCAGCGAATACAGGGCAGTTCGAGCGTACGTTGATCATTGCGGATGAGGGTAGCCACGTCAGCTACTTGGAGGGTTGTACGGCTCCAATGCGTGATGAGAACCAACTCCACGCTGCTGTCGTTGAACTAGTTGCTCTGGAAGATGCGGAAATCAAGTACTCCACAGTGCAAAACTGGTACCCAGGAGACGAGCACGGCGTTGGTGGAATCTACAATTTCGTGACAAAACGCGGGGACTGTAGGGGCGCTAATTCAAAAATCTCCTGGACTCAGGTGGAAACGGGTTCAGCAATCACTTGGAAATACCCCAGTTGCATCCTTCGGGGCGAAAACTCCATTGGGGAATTCTATTCCGTTGCTGTCACCAATAATTATCAACAAGCGGACACCGGCACAAAGATGATTCATATTGGGCCCAATACCCGTAGCACCATTATTTCCAAGGGCATCTCAGCAGGAAAAGCTGAAAATTCCTACCGTGGACTAGTTCGCATTATGCCATCGGCTCGCGGCGCAAGAAACTACACACAATGTGATTCGTTATTGATTGGTGATCAGTGCGGCGCTCACACTTTCCCGTATGTGGAAGTGCGCGAGCGTAGTGCCCGCGTTGAGCACGAAGCCACTACATCAAAAATTAGTGAGGATCAGCTCTTTTATTGCCGTCAACGAGGACTCACGGAGGAAGACGCCATCAACATGATTGTCAATGGATTTTGTCGCGAAGTATTTAAGAAATTACCCATGGAATTTGCCGTTGAGGCACAAGCTTTGCTCAATGTCAGCTTGGAAGGCGCGGTCGGTTAACGATGAAGAAAGATAACATGCTGCGAATCAAAGGCCTGCACGCGCAAGTTGAAGACAGAGCCATTCTCAATGGATTGGACCTGAAAGTCAGCTCTGGCGAGGTGCACGCAATCATGGGACCGAACGGGTCCGGTAAAAGTACGTTGGCGCAAATCCTAGCAGGCCGTAAGAACTACGAAGTTACGGGCGGGACGATTGAATTCTGCGGTAAAGACCTGCTTAGCCTATCAACTGAAGAACGTGCCCGAGAGGGCCTGTTCCTAGCCTTTCAGTACCCCGTCGAGATTCCGGGGGTCAACAACGCTTATCTACTTAAAGCAGCCCTCAACGCCCAACGTGCGGCTAATGATGAGCCTCAAGTGGATGCATTTGAATTCACTAAGCTCATTAAGGGCAAGATGGAGCTGATGCAGATGTCATCGGACTTTTTAAATAGAAGCGTCAATGAAGGCTTCTCAGGGGGCGAAAAAAAGCGCAATGAAATTCTACAAATGTTGATGTTAGAACCACGACTTGCGGTATTGGACGAAACAGATTCCGGTCTGGACATCGATGCACTTAAAGTCGTTGCCTCAGGCATCAATAGCCTCCGAGACTCCAAACGAGCAATCATTCTAATTACTCACTATAAGCGTCTTCTAGAACTCGTAGTTCCCGACCACGTCCATGTTCTGTCCGAAGGGCGCATCGTTAAATCGGGTGACCGGGAGCTCGCTAGAACACTCGACAAGCAAGGTTATGACTGGGTGCGAGAAGAGGCAGCCAATCTATGACTCCTGAGACGCTACACAGCGTATTTGAAGCCAGCCTAAACCAACTGGAAGTATCTGACCCTTCCCGCACTTTAAGAAGTGAGGCTATGGCTTCGTTCAACAAACTGGGCTATCCCACAAAAAAACACGAAAACTGGCGATACACAGACCTAAAACCGATCGTCAAAGCAAAACTTGACCCGACACCCAAATCGCTGACAACGGACCAAATAAAACAATCAAATCGACTTCTCGAGACGTCTCTGCTAGACGCTGATGCCGCACGCTTGGTTTTAGTCGATGGAGTGCCCCTCTCAAATGCACAAACTCTTAGCGATATTCAGGGCCTTACAATTCTAGGTCATAAGCAAACATGGCAACGAATTGGTGAGCTTCAAAGCATGGAGCTTTTTCAGCGACACCCCTTAGCCGCGCTGAACACCGCTTTCGCCTCATCTGGAATACTCATCAAACTAAGTGAAAATACAAATGTCGAACAGCCTTTACATCTTGTTTTTATTAGCACTCAAACTACTAATAAGGCGACACAGCCAAGAATTCTCATCGACATCGGTGCTGGCAGCAAACTGACAATCGTGCAACATTTTATCGGGGAAGACTCAGTAGCAAACTGGACGAATCTGGTCACACAGATAACACAGAGCAGAGAATCACAGCTAACCATTTACCGATTTCAAGAATATGGCAACGAGCAATTTCATACGGAACTTCTCGATGCAAAAATCGCACAAGATGCGAAACTCAAACTCGGTTACGTAGATCTTGGAGGGAAACTCGTGCGTAACGATGTTCAGGTCAATCTGGCTGAACCAGGTGCGGCTTGTGAGATCTTTGGCGTTTTTCTTGCCACACAGGGACAGCACGTGGATAACCACACACGAATTGACCATACGGCACCCCAAACAACGAGCCGAGAAGCGTTTCGGGGCATCATCGGGGAACATGGTCGAGGGGTATTCAATGGCAAAGTTATCGTTCACCGGGGCGCGCACGGTGCTGATGCACAGCAATCAAGCGACAATCTACTGTTATCAGAACACGCTGAGATTGATACGAAGCCAGAGCTTGAGATCTACACGGATGACGTCAAGTGCGCACATGGAGCAACTGTAGGCGAACTTGATGCTGAGCAGCTTTTTTACATCAGATCCAGGGGCGTTGATGAAGACACAGCAAAAGGTCTTCTGACATTCGCTTTTGCCAACGATGTACTCAGGCGCATAGAGGTTCCTGAGGTCAGGGAGCGTGTGGCATCGTGCGTCGCTGGACAACTACCAGACTATGAGAATTGGGGTGGGCTCCTGTGAGTTCCGTGCTCGAATCTCAGAACACGCTGTCGCACGCCCATGCTGACATTCTTGCACTCCGGAAAGACTTTCCGGCCCTTCAACAAGATGTCTACGAAAAACCACTTGTCTACTTGGATAGCGCTGCGTCAACGCAGCGACCACAAGCCGTCATTGATGCCGTAGTAACTCACGAGCGCACTAATCATGCGAACGTCCACCGTGGAGTACATCAGCTGAGTCAAAGATCCACCGAAGCTTACGAAGGCGCTCGGGAGAAAATACGTGCTTATATAAATGCAGGAAGCTGTGAAGAAATTATTTTCACAAGTGGAACGACTGAGTCTATCAACCTTGTCGCCGCAAGTCTGGGGAAATCTCGCCTCACTGATTCGGATGAAGTCGTAGTTACATGGATGGAACACCACTCAAACATCGTGCCTTGGCAACTGATTTGCGAGCAAACAGGCGCACAACTGCTTGCCGTGCCTATGACGCCCGATGGCGAACTGGACCTAGATGAATACGACCAATTACTGTCGGATCGAACGAAAATAGTTGCTGTTGGACACGTATCAAATGCCCTTGGAACGATTAATCCACTCGAACAGATCATCGCAAAAGCGCGTGATGCCGATGCATTAATCATCATTGATGGCGCTCAAGCGACACCCCATTTTCGGATTGATGTACAAGCATTGGACTGTGATTTTTATGCGTTTTCCGGTCACAAGATGTTTGGGCCCACTGGAATTGGTGTGTTGTATGGCAAAAGCTCGCTACTGGATGCAATGCCACCATACCAGGGCGGGGGCGAGATGATTCTAACCGTGTCCTTTAAGGAAACGCTATACAATACACTGCCATATAAGTTTGAGGCAGGAACCCCAAATATCTCTGGCGCCGTGGGGCTAGGTGCGGCGATCGACTATTTATCTGATATCAACTTCGAGGCGCTCGCCCAACATGAATCCGACCTCCTGAGTTATGCAACCACCGAGTTCATCAAACTACCAGGGGCTCGTATCATCGGTACGGCTAAAGACAAAGCTAGCGTACTGTCATTTACTCTCGGTGATATTCACGCCCACGATCTCGGCACGATTGTCGATCGAGAAGGGGTCGCGATACGAACTGGCCATCATTGTGCCATGCCTGTTATGGAGCACTTCCAGGTAGCTGCCACAGGTCGCGCCTCGTTCGCGCTCTATAACAACCGCGACGATGTAGACCGGCTCATACTGGGATTGCAGCGAGCTTTGGAATTATTCGCATGAATGACCTTCAGGAACTCTATCGCGAGGTGATTCTGGATCACAATCGGCATCCACGCAATTTTGGTGAACTTGAGGACGCAAATCGGGTCGTGGAAGGCGTGAACCCGCTTTGTGGAGACCGAATGACACTGTACGTGAAGATAATCGATAAAAAAGTACAAGATATTCGCTTCAAAGGGACTGGTTGCGCTATCTCAGTTGCCTCTTCCTCTCTGATGACAGAAAGGGCTAAGGGTGGTTCGCTCGATGAAGTTGAGTCACTCTTTGAGCAAGTTCACGAGATGTTGACAAGCGACATAACCGGTTCCAGCATAAATCTTGAGAATCTCGACAAACTGGCTGTCCTATCAGGGGTGCGCGAATACCCTACTCGGGTCAAATGTGCCAGCCTTGCTTGGCATGCACTAAAAAGTGCTATTGCCGGGTCTGAGGATAAAATCTCAACGGAGTGAACCGTGTACTACCCACATAATGAACCCGTAACGTTCTCAAGAGACTGCAATGCGGTCATTATTCCTGCCGGGGATGAGGTCACTCTACCAACGGGCGCTGCTGGTTTTATTACTCAGTCGCTTGGAGGAAGCTTCACCGTTTATATCGAGGGTAATCTCTTTCGCATAGCAGGTATGGATGCTGATGCCATTGGCAAAGAGCCACTAACTCCACCGGAAGTCCCGACGAATGCAACAGAGGCAGAAATTGAAGCTGTGATCTGGGAGCAACTCAAGACCTGCTATGACCCCGAGATACCTGTGAACATCGTCGATCTCGGCTTAATCTACAAGTGCGAGATCCGGCCTATCGAGACGGATAAACGCATTGTGAACATCGAAATGACCTTAACGGCTCCCGGTTGCGGCATGGGTGACATCCTTATGCAGGATGTTAAAGACAAGATCGAAATTATTCCAACGATCAGCAATGCAGACGTCGAGATCGTCTTCGATCCACCATGGAACCAGTCCATGATGTCAGAAGCAGCACGATTAGAAACGGGACTGCTCTGATTTATTGATTCTGCCACCGTCAAGAGATAGCATGAAACGATTAGCTCTACTTCGTCATGCAAAGTCTAGTTGGGGCAATAGTAGCCTAGTAGATCATGATCGTCCTCTATCCACCCGCGGCGAACGGGATGCGCCGGAAATGGGTTCACGGCTATTTTCTCGAGGTACAGAGCCTTCACTTTTCTTGTCTAGCACTGCCATACGAGCGATCACCACAACAAAGAAAATCATGGAGGCCCTCAATTCTTCGCACGAGATTATAAAAACAGACCGTAGACTTTATCTCGCATCTCACAGCGATATTCTAAAACTGATTGAAGATCAAGAAAATACTATTTATGACCTGTTTATTGTTGGGCACAACCCTGGACTTACTAACCTTGCCAATCATCTATTACCTGATCTACGCCTAGAGAACTTACCTACGACGGGCATCGTAGCTATTGAGTCCGCAGCTCAAAAATGGTCTGAGCTTTCACAGTCAAGTTTAAGGTTGCTTTATTATGACTATCCGAAAAATACGAAATTACCCCCAAATAAGAACTAGCGCCCAAACAGAGAGTATTTTTAAATTACTTAATTCTTGAACCGTTTCTCTAAACCAGAAGACTAGTTCAAATGTCCCGATACTATAAAGGTCGACGCAAAAGAAATCTCTACCAACCCGGATCTGATACGCCTTTTAAACTAAGTCGAAGTCGTATTGATCTCTATGTTCGGTGTCCGCGTTGTTTCTATATTGACCGACGATTGGGACTGGATAGACCACCTGGCTACCCATTCAACCTAAATATCGCTGTGGATACTCTATTAAAAACTGAATTTGATACTTGCCGAAAAAATGGACAGCGGCATTCAATTCAAAAAGAATATGATCTTAAACTTCGACCAGCTCCACATGTAGAACTAGATACATGGCGTAATAATTTCAAAGGTGTTCAATTTTTACATAAAGAATTTAATCTGCTTATTTTTGGCGCGATCGATGATCTATGGATTGACGAGGATGACACATACGCAGTTGTTGATTACAAAGCGACAGCGAAGAAGGATCGAATCACTGAACTAGACCAGGCATGGCACGCCGGCTATAAGAGACAGATGGAGATCTATCAGTGGTTATTAAGACACAATGGGCTTAATGTCTCGGATACTGGTTATTTTGTGTACTGCAACGGTCAGGCTGGATTACCTAAATTTGAAAACACCATCCAGTTTGACACGACACTTATTGCTTATGAAGGCTCTGACGATTGGGTAGAGCAAAAAATAGCTGATATTTATAAATGCTTAAATAGCGATGAAATCCCACCTGCAAACTATAATTGTGATTTCTGCAAATACAATGCGGAGTTAACCAAGTTAACAAACTAAAAAACTTGTATAAAAAATTAATACTCTCAAGCAGTCCAAAATGTAGAGATAGGCCAGCCGGGAAAGCTACCGAAAAATTTACGTCCTACGCACGTCGTCTACGATGGCGCACTAAGCGGCGAGTTCGCTTGTCGGGACGGCCTTGGGTAGGGGGTTCAAACCGCGATGCTGAGCGCCTGAGCCCTGCGGCCAGCTCCCGGCGCTTAATTGACCCAGTAGTTTCTTCGTAAAGGCTCATGGCCTCGGTGGCTGGCCCACGTCGGGAAGGGATTTTCAACACACAGACGTCAGTAATCGAGTCACCACGGTGGATACTCAATGCATTGCCAATAGATACCTCACGTGCAGCCTTGGCCCGTTCGCCATCAACCCGCACTCTCCCGCTGCGCACAGCATTCGCCGCAAGACTCCGTGTCTTAAAAAATCTTGCGTACCACAACCAGCGGTCAACGCGCATTAGGCTCACCCATGGGGTGGCCGCTCCCACCCACGCATATGACCGTTAGCGAATCTCGCAGAAGCAATAGACATAGAGATCGCGGGGATCGTTCAGCTGATCGACAAACCGAAACGGTTCCGCAGCAACATCTAGAAGTCGCTGAAATGCCTCCGGAATCTGTGGACCAATATTTAGAAACTTAGAGACCGGAGCCAAAATTATAGTAAGCTTCAATGCAATCAGCTCAACGAAGCTCAACTCCTCTTCCACAAACTCAATCTGATACTCGCCTTCGGCAAAACCCGCAAGCTCAGCAGCCGACGCCACTGCATCATCCAGATCCCCGAGTTTGTCCACAAGCCCGTGTTCCTGTGCATCGGTTGCAATCCAGATCCTACCACGCGCAACTTCGTCTACCTCATTAAGATCCTTGTCACGAAACTCAGCAACCTGACCGATAAACTCATCGTAAGTATGTTCTATCACCTGCTGGATTATTTCATTTACATCGGGCCCAAGTTCGCGCAACAGATTTGCCTGCCCTGACAATCTTGTCGTGCCTAAACCATCCACGTGAATTCCAAGCTGATCTAAAGATCGGCTGAAAGTCGGGAATGTTGCTCCAACACCAATCGAGCCGGTAATCGTCGTTGGGCTTGCCCAGATCTCATCAGCACCCATGGAGATCCAATACCCTCCGGATGCAGCAACACTGCTCATTGAAACGACAAGTGGTCGTCCTGAGTTCTGAAAAGCTTCAAGCTCACGAAGAATAACATCAGATGCAAATGCACTACCCCCAGGACTATCCACCCGCAACACCAAGGCTTTGACGTCTTCGTCTTCGCTCACACTGCGAATCATCGCTGACATAGAGTCACCACCTACACTCCCAGGTGGCTGCGATCCGTCCAGGATGGTACCTGAGGCGACAATAACTGCGATCTTGTTCTCAGACGATGGTCCTCTCTCTCCTGCCTGAACGGCCTTCAGATAGTCCGCATAACCAATACGCGCATAGTCTTCTTTCTCGTCATCGGGCTCTTCACCGTTCACGAGACGTTTCACACGCTCCCGAATCTGATTACGGGCCAGTAGCTCATCGACCAAACCATAATCAAGCGCCATCTGCGCCGTATTTCCACCTGCCTCCGTAAGCAATGCAACAGCGTTATCCGCATAACTTTGTAGCGCATCACTGGGCAGTCCACGGGCCGCGGTTACATCGGCCTGATAGGCATCCCAGAGAGCTCCGAGAAAAATCTCACTGGACTCCCTATCCTCCGGAGACATGTCGTCCCGGGTAATGGGTTCGACAAACGATTTGTACTCCCCCACTGTCCAGACATGGAAATCAATGTATAGACTATCAATAGCTGATCTGTAATACGGTAGATACCGGCTGTATCCGTCAATCGGAATGTTGCCCATAGGGCTCATGTAAATCTCATCTGCATGGGCAGCGATGTAGTACTGGTTACGGTCAAACGTGTCACCAATCGCAATAATTGACTTACCGCTCTCCTTAAATCGTAGAATTTCTCCAGAAAGCTCCTGCAACTTACTCAAACCACTGCCCGTCAGCCCATCCAGTTGTAGTACCACGACCTCGATTCGTTCATCGTCCTTAGCCGCACGCAAAGCATCAACCAGATCCCTCAGTAAGGTCTCATTCAGCGAGATACCTCTCACCTTGGCGAAGGCTTGCTCTAGAGGATCACCCGATAATTGATCGACCAAGCTACCTTGAGGGGAGATGATTAATGCTGCATCGCGGGGAATTTGCGGCTGATCAGGCACAACGCTAGCCAGCAAAACAATAACCAACAGCAGCAAAAAACCGAGATGCAAGCCCTTTCGCACCCCGTTCAGCACCCGCCAGACCCCGGCGAACAAAGACTTTACTAACCTCAGCACACTCATAAACCACTTAGACCTTTTTTTCTGGAGACCTATGCCCATTGGGTTCTATCCTACACTGGGTGATAGCCATAAGGTCCACCATGTAAAGCATAAAACCAGATTATACGATTCTTATAAACACCTCAGTCCAATAGAACAAGTGATAATGCGGGCCAATAAGCGATGATAATCACAGACATCAGTAAAAGAACAAAAAACGGGAATGTAGCTCGGAATATTTCCGTAATGCTGCGCTCAAACCGGAAACTTGAAATAAAGAGATTCAGGCCGACCGGTGGAGTAAGGTATCCAAGCTCCATGGTTGCAAGAAAAACGATCCCCAAATGAACGGGATGCACACCATACTGAGACGCAATGGGGAGGATAAGAGGGACAACAAGAATGATTGCTGAAAAGATATCAAGTATCGCACCAAGGATTAGAAGAAAAATTAAGAGCGCGAATAAAAAAGAAGCCTGTCCGGCAACATAACTCTCAATGACCGCAAACAATCGTTCAGGAACTCCTGCATCGATCATATAATTTGTCGATGCAAGTGAGACACCGAGGATCATCAGAATTGCGCCTACCAATACCATTGATTCTCTCATTATTCTAGGCAGCTCGCGCCATGGAATCTCTCTAAGGACGATCATCTCAACAAATATGACATACAGTGCTGTAACCGCAGCTGCTTCCGATACTGCAAAGTACCCACTATAGATACCGCCAAGAACAACCACGGGTAGAGGCAACTCCCAGATAGACTCTCTGATTGCTGCTATAACTTCTCGACCAGATACTTTTGTTAATTTTCTAACATGGCGATTTTTCCAAAAGCTGTAACCCGCGAGCAGCACCAGCATAAACAGCCCTGGGATAATGCCCGCCAAAAATAAATCATTGATTGATACACCAGAAATGATTCCGTAGAGAATTAAGGGTAGTGAAGGAGCAAACAAAAGTCCCAGGCTGCCTGACGTGGTGATAAGCCCTAAATTAAATCTCTCCTCATACCCTGCCTCGCAAAGCGCTGGATATAGCAGCGCGCCCAGCGCAATAATTGTGACTCCTGATGCACCTGTAAACGCCGTAAATAAAGCGCAAGATGCCAGTGAAATAATTGCTAACCCCCCGGGAAGCCAACCCAGCAGTGCATTTGACAAGCGCACTAAGCGTTGCGGGCTCTTGCTCTCGCTCAATACGAATCCCGCAAATGTAAATAGTGGAATTGCAACCAGAATGGGCATCTCAGAAAGACCGAAAAACTCAATAGCCATGACTGATAGGTCGATTTCAGCGCGATAAAAGCCAAGCATGGCGCCCGCAGCAATCACTGAAAATAGTGGCGCACCCAGTAACATGAACACAACTAATAAGAGTCCGGTCAGAATCATAAATCAGACCCAATGAACTCGCGAAGAGTTCGTAAAATGTAACGGAAACAGATCGCAGCAAACCCAATGGGGAGAATCAGTTGGAATATCCACGCTGGCCAACCACTCAACAATGTCTCACCGAACACGTAGGAATCCTGAACGAAACGCAGTGAGTACCACGCGAGCAGCCCAGTTATGCCCGCCGTGAATACATGGGCAATGATATCTGTAATCCGCTTGACCTTGACAGGGAGCACTCGGGTGATGACATCTATAGCAATCTGCTTTCGGTCACGGCTCGCGGCAATACCGCCAACTAACCCAAGCCACAACACGGCGAGGCGAATCACGCCATCGGTCCACAGAAATCCCATCGAGAAAATATTGCGTAGAAAAATCTGGCTGCAGGCAAGCAGAATCAATCCCGTTAACAGTACGAACAGGAGAGCGTTCTCGGTCCATTGCCCCCAACGCTCTGCTAATTTCAGCCAGCGATATCGCTGCGTGTTCACACTTCGTTCAGAATTTGGCGCGAACGTTTGTTAGCGACTGGCGGTAGAACTAGTAGAGCCCCGATACTCTCGCAACGTTTTGAGCAACTCATCAAAAAACTCCTCATCGATATCGTCACGCGCGCGGAGCTGTGGATATATGGTTGAAATCGTGCTCTGCCAATTCGCCACATCCACTGAATCAACCGATACGAATTCGATCCCAAATCCCTCCAAGACCGCTCGAGCTTGTTGATTATCAGTACGGGCCTGAGCATCTAAACTCCTATTGATGTCCGACATAACCACGCGGATAGTTTGTTGATCATCAGCAGAAAGCCGTCCAAAAATACGCGCATCAAGAGCAAAGATTCCGATGGAATACGCAATTGGCAGATCTATCATGTACTTCACTGTGGTGTGCCATTGCAGGACAAGAGCTACCACTGGAGAAGCAGCCACCACATCAAGCAATCCTGTTTGCAAGCCGGTTAAAACATCGGTCGGCATGAGAGCTACTGGGGACAATCCCATAGCCTCTAAGGCCAGAAAACTCACTTGGTCACCCTCAGGAATCCAGACCTTGCGTCGCCGCATGTCCTCAACCCCGCCGATAGGCTCATTCGCCATCATATGGGCAAATCCGCCTTCTACAAACCCAAAAGTAATAAAACCAGCCGCCTCCAACCCAGCCTGCAACTTTGAATCCATGCGTTCCCGAACGTAGTCCACCTCATCCAACGATCGGAATAAAAGAGGAATACTGTAAAGATTGATAGCAGCGTAGCGAGCCGCGAGACCACCACCAGCAAATGCGCCACCATGAAGTTGTCCAATACGTATCTTGCGAAGAACCTGTCTATCGTTACCCATGACACCGCCAGGATAAAATTTCATGACTACGCGCCCCTCAGTCCGATCACGAATCTCGTCCGCACCGGCCCGCATCTCACGCATCCAACTGGAGCCATCCGGCGCTACGGAGGCGACTTTAAGCTCGATGGCTTGCGCCTGGTACGCGGTAGTGGCCAGAACCAGCAGGGCTAGTACCCAACTCAATTGGGTCAAAAAACGTTGTTGCGCCTGCCCAATATTAAGGCTATTTCTATTGCTCATACCCATCAGAAATACCCCTGCGAAGACTCGAGCAATTCCACTGCCTCCTGCTTAGCCAACACATTGAAAAGCGTTCGCCCAGGTACCTCAACAGGCGAATTCAATACTTCCGTTAATAATCTGTCGTGAAGCTCCCGGTCAAACATCATACGCGCATACCGCCTTGCATACTCTACCTTAGCTGACAGGTCTGACCCATTGGATAGAGCAATTGAGCGTTCGAAATGCGCCTTCGCGACTTCAGGCTGTCCTCCCATCGCAGGGGGTCGTAGGGCGTGCAGAATTCCCAAATAAACGTGTATCCCCCCGTTATCGTAAGTCTCATCCAAGGCTAAAACCCGCTCCATAGTTGCCTGCACCCAGGGTAATTCACCCACAGCATTCCAATCCGAGCTAGTGGCTTCCAGATGACTGAGCCAGCTCACTGCGTACGAGTAAAGGTGTTCAATCTGCCGCCCCTCAAATTCCTCAAGTGCAGTGAGAAACTGTTGATAACCCATTCCCTCCCATTCGCAGGCTGGCTCGTGCACAAGGCAAACCGCTCGCTGCCCATAGCCCCTCGCCTTAAGCGTCATAACTGCAGCGTGTTCTTCATCCGTTACAAAACGTGACCCGTATAAGGCGAACAGTTCTGCACCCGCAGATAGCATTCCCGGACTGGCTGGATTCTGAACAATGATGCCATCGACAATCAGTAGGTAAGCTGGCAACCCGGACCGCACCACAATAGGGTCATTCTGATTAAGGATCGCAGAAGATAGTGTCTCCGATGCGAGTCCCCCAACGTAGGATGATACGCAACCACTCACGAACAAAAGGTGTGCCCCAACAAGAGCCGCCATCACCCCACGCGACGCCCGCGCGAAGAACTTAGAAGAATATATGGCGCATATCCTGTTCACGCCGGTTCTCCCAGAGTCAGATCTTTTCCTTGATGCGCGCCGCCTTTCCGCTTCGCTCCCGTAGGTAGTAAAGCTTAGCTCGCCGCACATCACCGCGACGTTTAACCTTAATATCGGCAATCGCAGGACTATGCGTCTGGAACACCCGCTCGACGCCCTCTCCGTGAGAAACTTTGCGAACCGTAAACGATGAATTGAGCCCACGGTTACGTTTAGCGATAACAATACCTTCATAAGCTTGGAGTCGTTCCCGGTTTCCCTCCTTGACGCGAACACGCACGATGACCGTATCACCCGCTGCAAACTCTGGAACGTCATCTTTAAGCTGGCCCTGCTCGATTTCACTAATTATTTTGGACATAGCCCAACACTTCTCCGATACCGCTCTAACTTGGGAAGAGAGGGTAACCTACCTCCCCCCACCTCGCCATTAAACATTGCTACAAATAAGGCGGCTGACCCATCTGCCAACCCCAAATTACCCCTACGCCTCATGCTCCTCGATAAATTCCTGCAACAGCATCTGCTCCTCGGCACTCAGAATACGGGACTCTAGGAGGACAGGCCGCCGCAACCAAGTCTTACCGAGAGCCTGCTTCAACCGCCAGCGTCTGATGGCTTCATGGTGACCCTCAACGAGCACCTCCGGAACCCTCATATCATCTACAGACTCAGGACGCGTGTACTGCGGATGTCCTAGTAGGCCTGACGTGTATGAATCTTCCTGGGAGGAGGCTTCATGACCAAGTGCGCCAGGTATTAGTCGCGCGACAGCATCGATAACTACTGCAGCAGCAAGCTCGCCACCACTCAGCACAAAATCCCCCAAAGAAAGCTCTTCATGAACTTCCCCCTGGATGATACGTTCATCGATGCCCTCATAACGTCCTGCAACCAGCAAAAGCCCCGGACCCACCGCTAACTTCTGCGCCAACTCCTGATCAAAAGGTCTACCCTGGGCACTAAGGGTGCGTTCGGCACTACCTTCTGGCAGACGGCTGCGAGCCGATCGAATGGCGTCCCGGAGCGGCTCGTACTTAAGTACCATTCCGGGTCCACCTCCATAAGGCCTATCGTCCACGGTACGTCGTCGATCCGGAGCAAAATCTCTTGGCGAAACCTGTTCGATCGAAAGTAGACCACGATCACACGCCCGGCCAACCACACCAACGCGACTCACTGGCTCTACGAGCTCTGGTAAAAGCGAGACTACGCTAATCCGATACATGACAGCCCCAAAACCTAGCCTAGTAACTCGGGTCCCAATCTACGATGATTACGCCGCAATCAAGGTCTACCTTGTGAACAATCCGTCCTTGTACAAACGGAATCATTCGTTCTCGCGTGCCCGCAACAACCATGACATCGTGATCCCCTGTGCCAAATAGGAAATCCACGCACCCTAATGCCTCGTCAGAAAGTGTACGGACATCAAGACCCTCAAGATCCGCCCAGTAGTATTCGCCAGGCCCACAGACTGGGAGGTCTTCCCTCGCCACCGCTATTTCCGTGCCAATTAGCGCCCTAGCTTCATCACAATCATCTACCCCCTGAAGCTTTGCCACTACTGTCCTCCCTTGGAGGCGACCGCCTTCAACCTTTACACGACTCTCGACACCCCGGCCGCAAAGAATCCAGCTCCCAAAACCTACGATGCTTTCCCTTGGTTCAGTATAAGAATGGACCTTGACCCAGCCCTTGATACCCATAAGACCTGATATACGGCCCAGAATGACTTGTTTTTGAGGTGTCCCGCTCATATTGCGGACTCACCGGGACAAAGCTGTTAAGAAGCCTCGCTGCCCCGGGATTTCTTGATTAGACTCGCTACGCGATCGGAGGGACGCGCACCCTGTGAGATCCAGTAGTCAGTTCTCCCAAGATCAATGTTCAACTCAGTTTCGCCGCCCGTTGCAACAGGATTGAAATAGCCCAATCGCTCAATGTATCGACCATCTCGCTGATTACGGCTATCTGTTACCACAACGTGATAGAAGGGGCGCTTCTTGGCACCACCCCGTGACAAACGAATACTTACCATAGCTGAAAACCCGATCCTAAAAACATAGCGTCCACACACGGAACGCGCATTCTACTGCTTTTGCAAGCGAAGTGAAGGGCTGGGCAGGTACGCTAACCCCGCATGGCTGTCTCAGTGATATGGGCTTACCTAGTCCTCCACCTCCTCCCAGTATCCCAAACAGGCCCTATAATCTGTCCTTGGCCAGCCTTCATCCATTGTCATAACAAGCTGCCTATGCCGCCTAAACAGGCGGGTTGCTACCGTCTAACGGGCTGGCTCAAGTTGAGTCAAGCTTCAAAACATACTGAAACTAGACGCTCGAAAAGGGACTCGTAGCAGCTGAGGGAATCGCTAGGAACAGAACATCATGGCTCTCGAATCACAGAAAATCCGCTAAATTTCAAAAGATTTCGTTGAATCCTTGACACTCTATCTAACATTCAGCCACTCTAGGCTCATGTACAGTCACCCGGAGGGCCACCGTTTTTGAATGACGATGTCCCGTTAGGCCTATTATTCGGCCTGCTTATTGTTCTGCTCTTTCTTTCGGCGTTCTTCTCTAGCACAGAAACCGCCCTCATCAGCCTGAACCGTTACCGGTTGAGGCATCGTGCCCAGTCGGGTCACCGACCCGCACAACTCGCAGAAAAACTATTAGAACGCCCAGACCGTCTCATGGGACTGATTCTGCTTGGCAATAATGCGGTCAACTTAACCGCTGCGGCACTAGTTACCGTTATTTCTATTCGTATTGGTGGTAACGCCGCAATTTTCGTCGGAACCATGATTCTTACATTCGTGATTTTAATTTTTGCTGAGGTTGCCCCCAAAACCGTTGCGGCTTTGTACCCTTCCCGGCTCGCTATGCCTGCCGCAATCATCTACTACCCATTGATGAAACTAGCTTATCCCTTCGTCTGGCTGATCAATTTAATGGCCAATTCTTTGCTCTGGTTGCTGGGAATCAAAGTTGAGGGCGCCCGCACTAACTCACTCAACACTGATGAATTACGCACTGTGGTATCGGAATCAAGCGCACTTCTGCCAAAACGCTACAAGCGCATGCTGCTAAGCATTCTAGATTTAGATGACATCACCGTCGACGATGTGATGGTACCTCGCCAAGAAATCGTCGGGATCGATCTGGAAGAACCTTGGGAGACAAATCTGGCTCTTATCCGGGAAAGTCCCTATAGCCGCCTCCCGGTTTTTAGAGATGATATCGACAACGTTGAAGGGCTTGTCCGGCTAAGAAGAGTGCTACCGGATCTGGCCGCAGGCACCCTAACGGAGCAGCGCCTACTCGACGAAATCCAAGAACCATATTTCGTTCCAGAGGGAACTCCACTAAACAAACAACTTGTTAATTTTCAGACTGTTAAACAACGTTTCTCATTAGTGGTTGATGAATATGGAGATGTCCAAGGTTTAGTCACGACCGAGGACGTAATTCGTGAAATCGTAGGTGAACTCGATGCCGACTCGGGTCCGGCAGGCCCCGATGTGAGCAAACAAAGCGATGGTTGTTTTATCGTCAATGCGAGTGCAAATATTCGCGAACTGAACCGTTTGATGAATTGGGAACTCCCTACTAAAGGACCCAAAACATTGAATGGGCTTATTATTGAGTTACTCGAAACCATTCCTACGGCGGGAACTGGGTTGACTATTGGAAGCTATCCCATCGAGATTCTAGAGACTGCTGAGCACGGCATAAAAAAAGTGCGCATATTTCTACCCACAGAAACGGCTCAAGAAAAACTACCAGTCTCAGATTCCTCTTAAGACTTCTACAAGCACTGTCGGGGAGTCAGTCAAGAATATCTAACGCCTGCCCCAAACGATCCACCGGAATGATCTCCAAAGGGCTGGAGGTGCGAGGCTGATTCGGAGTCGGAATAATTGCACGCTTAAAACCATGTTTTGCTGCTTCGGCAAGCCTCTCCTCACCAAACGGCACAGGCCTCACTTCTCCCGTTAACCCAACCTCACCAAACACAACTAGATCGCCAGGTATAGATCTCTCCTGATAACTTGAAACCGCTGCTAGGCAGACAGCAAGATCGGATGCTGTTTCAGCTACACGCAGCCCTCCAACCACGTTCACAAAAACATCATTCCCGACAAGAGAAACACCGCTATGCCGATGAAGTACGGCCAACAACAATGCGAGCCTTTGTCCGTCAAGGCCCTGCGCCAGTCGCCGAGGAGATTCCCCTGGGTTCGCATCTACCAAAGCTTGAACTTCCACCAACAGCGGCCGCGAGCTCTCCTGAGTCACAAGGGTAACGCTACCGGGAACAGACTCAGTGCGCCTAGAGAGAAAGATTGAAGAAGGATTTTTGACTTCCGTAAAACCTTGCTCACTCATTACAAAAAACCCCAACTCATTGGCGGCACCAAAACGGTTTTTTGCTGTTCGAATGATTCGAAACCGACTGCCTAGATCGCTTTCAAAATAGAGCACCGTGTCAACCATATGCTCTAACACTCTTGGGCCTGCTAGCGTACCCTCCTTGGTGACGTGTCCAACCAAAACCGTAGCTACATCTCGTTCTTTGGCAAACCGAACAAGTTGACCCGCACACTCACGCAACTGCGCTACCGAACCAGGTGCAGAATCTAGCCGATCGCTGAAAAGTGCCTGGATGGAGTCGATGACTAGAGCATCCGGGGGATCGGAAATCAACGTAGCAATAATATTTTCGACACACGTCTCTGAGAAAAGCTGAACCGGGGCTTGTCCCACCCCCAGCCGATCGGCTCGAAGCGCAATTTGCTCCAGAGACTCTTCCCCGGTCACATAGCACCCCTGCTTTGTAAGACTAATATTCGCAATGGCGCTTAAGAGTAGCGTAGATTTACCGATACCCGGATCACCACCGATAAGCACGACTGAACCAGGAACCAGTCCCCCACCAAGCACCCGATCAAGTTCGGACAAGCCGCTACTGCTGCGCTCCACATGAGCAATATTTACGCTATCTAGCCTTGTGAGCTCAGCACGCGATCCGTGAGAAGCAGAAGAGCCCCCTTGGCGTAACAATGGCCGAGTTTCTGAGAGAGCATTCCACTCTCCACAATCCGGGCACTGCCCTTGCCACTTCAGGTGCTGGGCGCCACAGGAATCGCAAGCATAGATACGCTTAATCTTGGCCACTGGCGCAGCATAGCACTCGTCGTAGAGTCCGTTACCAATAACGTCATCCAATTGACTAGCGTATAAGTGGATTTTTTGTTGGATTAGGTGGCCGCTCACACCGTCAATACCAGGAAAATCTCTAGCCGTAAACACCTTCACCGTATGCCTCGGCAACGAGGGTTTCAAACTTTGTGAACTCGCCTAAAAATGTCAGATTAAACTTGCCGATAGGTCCATTTCGCTGCTTGCCGATATTGATGTTCGCAATACCCTTACGCGGGGTCTCGGGATCGTAAACCTCTTCACGATATATAAAGACTATGAGATCTGCGTCTTGCTCTATCGCACCTGACTCTCGTAAATCGGACATGATCGGCTTTTTATCCGTGCGCTGCTCAACACTTCGGTTCAACTGTGATAAAGCGATCACTGGAACATTTAGCTCTCGCGCCAAAGCTTTCAAGGATCGGGAAATTTCCGAAATTTCTGTAGCCCTGTTCTCCGTAGTACCCGTAACCGTCATAAGTTGTAGATAATCTATGACAATCAGCCCCAGATCATGCTCACGCGCTAAGCGGCGGGCTCGGGCGCGAACCTCCGTAGGTGTCAAAGCGGGCGCATCGTCAACAAAGATCGGTGCGGCAGTCATCAAAGCTGCCGCAGAATCGATACGCCGATGGTCCTCCTCGTTCAGCTTATTCCCTGATCTCAGTTTTTGTAGCTTTACCCTACCAATAGAGCTAATCATCCGGAAGCTAAGCTGTTCAGCTGACATTTCCATACTGAAAATGGCGGTCGGTTTCTTGTTACCGATGGCTGCATTCTCTGCGATATTCATCGCCAAAGCCGTTTTCCCCATGGATGGCCGTCCCGCAATGACGATCAAATCACCACGCTGTAAACCGGAGGTCATTTCGTCCATATCGCTAAAACCAGTAGAGATGCCAGTAATAGCGTCTTCCATATGATCTAGTGCGTCGATCCGATCGACGACCCCGGGCATGACTTCCTTCATGGATTTGAAGCCATGCCCAGCACGCTGCCCATGCTCGGCAATCTTGAAGACTTTCTGCTCAGCAAGATCGACCAGTTCTGTTACGGACCGCCCCTCGCTATCGTGTGCACTAGCCGCAATGTCACCACCAATTTCGATAAGTCGGCGTAACATAGCTCTCTCTCGGACAATAAGAGCGTACGCATGAATATTGGCAGCGCTGGGAGTGTCCTGGAATAATTGCGCCAGATAACCAAGACCGCCCGCGGCATCTAGCTTCCCTTGTTGCCCAAGATGCTCGCCAACCGTGACAGCATCTGCAGGCTGGTCATCCTCAACCAGCTCGCTAATCGCACGAAAGATTAATTTATGATCAGCACGATAAAAGTCTTTGGCTGAGACCACATCCGCAATCTGATCCCAGGCACGCTGATCTAGCATCAACCCACCAAGCAAAGATTGTTCTGCCTCTACCGAGTGTGGTGGTAATCGCAGCAATTCTGCGCCAGAGGACGTCCTGGATGTGGCTAAAGCTTCGGCCATTGGATGGTTCTAATTTTCTGTGAGCTTAGCACACCCTATCACTCGACCGACTTCTCCTCTTCACTGTCTTCTATGTGCGCGTCGGTGACGCTCCCAATCTCGTCTGCATCTTTATCCTCAAGCAGATTGAGCGGAACCTCTGTTAACGCACCTTCGACAATTACAGTTAGAAACACGCTGGAATTGGCATGCAAATGCAGTTCAACCTGATGCTCACCAGCAACACGGATGGGCCCATCTGGCAATCGGACCTCGCTACGCTTGACAGCCAAACCAAGGACTTCGCAGGCATCAGCGATGTCGATCGTCCCCACGGAGCCAAAAAGTTTTCCCTCTGGACCTGCGTTGGCTTGAATCTTAATGACTTGGCCTTCAATCTTTGCTGCTCGATTTTGGACCTCCTCAAGCTCACCCACTGCTTTAGCTTCGAGTTCTGCTCGCATCGCCTCAAACTTCCCAAGATTCTCTGGCGTTGCAACTGTTGCCTTACCCTGGGGAATTAAATAATTCCTGGCATAACCAGGCTTCACAGCCACCTTATCACCAATACCGCCGACGTTATCAATGCTCTCCAATAAGATGATATCCATGTATTACCACTCCCAAAAATTTGTAAATCAAGTCTTCACACGCAATGGAGCACGTAAATCAACCCAGTTATCCACCAAGCCCACCGAAGCCAAAGCAAGCACTGTCATACCTGTAAATGGCGGCAACAATAAAACGTACATAGCTGCAACAATAGCCGAATTCCATTGTCGCGCCCGGCCCCAGGCATGAACAATAGCTATCCCCTGAAACCAAAACCCGAATAGAGCCAAGGGGAATAGATTCTGGATCACTGGCCCTCCTAAAACCAGGCTTATCGCCATTAGTAATGTGCCTGGTATCCCCAAAAAGCGGCCGAGTCGTAACTCTCTGAACTGACTACCAAACTGTGGTTGAGGATTCATCAACGATGCCCACCAACTACCTAGAAGCAACGGCACCATCAACTGTAAAAATACCCCAAGTATCAGAAAGCCAATGAACAATCTCTCCCAGCCCTCAGTGACGGCTTGAATCTGTTCTTCAGCAGCGCCCGTAGAACGTAACCAGTCGATTCCTTGCTCCACTATGGATGCGATCAACACACCCGGATCGGGCCACAATAGACCAGCCAACAACGCTCCCCCCGCGCATACCAAAACCACGCCCTGGAAAGCTAATGCCAGAGTTCCAGCCCAGCGCAGCAAAACCCCTAGACCCACACCAGAAAAAAGGATTGCGGCGCCCGCAAGGCCAAAATTACTGGAATCGGCTCCCCATACCCATGCGAGTCCCAAAACTCCCCCGGTCGCAACTACGGCGCTAATCAGTCCCTGTTGGCCGCCTCGGTATAAAGTTTCCAGAGTCATTAATGCGGTTGATGCGAAAGAAATAAGGGGTACAGGAGCAAATGCGGCCGCCAGAATCACAGACCGGTAGCGTCGTGCCAATAACCACTGAACAAATCCTCTCATGATCCCAACTCAACAGCGCAAGCCAGATGATCAGTGCTGATCAGTGTATGGCAACAGAGCGAGGAAACGCGCTCGCTTGATTGCTGTAGCAAGTTGACGTTGATAATTTGCCCGAGTACCTGTGATGCGGCTGGGGATAATCTTGCCAGTTTCCGTAATGTACTGCTTCAATGTCGCAAGATCCTTATAATCAATTTCTTCCACGCCTTCGGCCGTGAAGCGACAGAATTTCTTACGTCGAAAATAGCGCGCCATACTTAAGTCTCCTTTTTCGTCTCGGCGATATCTGGGGATGCATCTTCTTTAGATGTCGGTTCGTCGGCTGGAGCAACCTCCTCAGGAACCTCTATTTCGTCGCTTGAGTCCTCAGAGATATTTTCTTCAGCTTCTGAAAGCGCATCTTCTTTAGGTGTCGGTTCGTCGGCTGGAGCAACCTCCTCAGGGACCTCTATTTCGTCGCTTGAGTCCTCAGAGATATTTTCTTCGTCTTCGGAAACAGATGCTTCATCCGAAACTTCCGTTGTATCAGACTCAGCTGCTGCCCGCTTTGCCGCAGCCTTCGCACGTTCCTCCTTGTCAGCAGCTACAGATTCCTCGCGTACACGCTCCTCTTCTTGAGCTTTACCCATAGGTGAGGTTTCTGTGATCGGCTTATCTCTATTGATGACTAGATAACGCAACACCGCATCATTGAAGCGAAAAGCCTCCACTAGCTCATCAAGGGCCTCCTTTCCACACTCAATGTTTACCATTAAGTAGTGGGCCTTGTGAATCTTATTGATGGAGTGGGTAAGCTGTCGCCGGCCCCAATCTTCTTCTCGATGGATCCGTCCCTTGGCGCCCTCAATCATGGACCGATAACGCTCCATCATGGCGGGGACATTCTCACTCTGGTCAGGATGGACCAGAAACACAACTTCATAGTGTCTCAACTCAAGCTCCTCTCGGATTAAAGCCTCCTGAACAAGCAGTGAGGCAAGGAATAGATTTTATTAATGCGCGCAGATGCTACTGCACCGAAGGTATTGACTCAACCTTAAGCAGGCTCTCTATTCCAATTATCTGCTACGTCTGGCCGCCGCTCGAGCCTCAACCTGGCGCTGGAGCTCAAACAAAAGCACGCCAGCGGCAACAGCAACATTAAGACTCCCGACCGTACCTTGCATGGGAATGGAAACAATCTCGTCACAGAGTTCGCGGGTGAGGCGCCTCAAGCCTCGGCCCTCACTACCAACCAGAAGCACGATAGGCGTTTCCAGACGCGCATCGTAGACGGTACGAGGCGTACCCGCATCGGCTCCCACAATCCAGGCCCCGGCACTTTTCAGCCAACGCAGCGTCGCGGCAAGATTTGAGACCCGGACCAAAGGCACGGTCTCTGCAGCGCCTGTTGCAGCCTTGAGAGCGGTGGGGGTTAAGCCCGCAGCGCGGCGTCGGGGAACCACTACAGCATCCACTCCCGCAGCGTCTGCCGTGCGAAGGCATGCACCTAAGTTTCTAGGATCTTGGATGCCATCTAGCATTAAGCAGCGCACGGACTTACCACGGTTGACAATTAACTCCTCAAACTCCCGGATGTCGATTTCCTGGGTGCCTCGCGTGCGAACGATGACACCCTGGTGACTTCCGCCACCGCTAATTCGGTCGAGATCGGCTCGCTGAACGGACTTGACGGGAATCTGGAGTGAATCGAGTGCCCGCAACAGTTCAGGTATGGCTCCCGCTTTAGATCCTCGCAAAATTTTTGCATCCAATATCGCTTCAGGACGCTTATCGATCAGAGCACGCACCGCATGTACACCATACACACGATGTAAACTCCCTCCAGAATTCTTACTAGTCACGGCGACGCCTCTTGCTTTTAGTATTCCCTACTACCTTCACCGGCACGAAGTCAATTTTACGCTGTTCTATATCAACATTGGTTAACTTCACCTGCAACCGATCGGTTAATCGGTAACTATTACCCGTATTTTGTCCCGTAAAGCTCGTCCCACTGTCTTCTGGATGATAGGAGTCTCGTGGTAACGAGGTGACATGAACAAGTCCGTCTATATGAAAATCAGACATGCGCACGAAAAACCCAAAAGGCATAATGCCCGAGACAACAACCTCAAACTCTTCGCCGACCCGCTCTTTCAAAAATGTACACTTGAGACGTTCTTCTACATCCCACACAGTCTCGTCTGCCCGCCGCTCAGCTCGTGAACAACGCTCTCCGAGCTGTTCCATCTCAGGCATAAGATAGCGAAACCCCTTAGCTCTGCCACAACGAATGAGTTGCTTAATAGCACGATGGACCATGAGATCGGGATAACGGCGAATGGGAGAAGTGAAATGGGCGTAGACCGGAAGAGCTAGACCAAAATGGCCAACGTTCTTGGATTGATAGATGGCACGGTTCATAGACCTGAGTATCATGGTTTCGATAAGCTCCGCCTCTGGCCCTCTAGAGGCCTTCGCGATAATCCGGCTCAGATCCCGACTCTGTAGATTCTTTGATGAACTAAGCTTTAACCCCAAGGTCCGAAGAAAGAGTGTTACCTCTTCAAGCTTCTCTGGATCCGGGCCCTCGTGCACACGGTATAGCGTCGGAATTCGAGCCTTGCGAAGACACTTAGCAGCTTCTACGTTCGCCGCAATCATGCACTCCTCAATAATTTTATGGCTAATCAGGCGCTCAACGGGACGTATGTTCTTTACCTGGCCACGATCATCAAGCTCAATAGCAGTCTCGGATAGGTCAAAGTCGATAGCTCCACGGCGCCGACGCTTCTTTTCAAAAGCTTGGTATACCTCACGTAATGATTCCACCTGGGGTTTCAGCATCTGTTTTCGACCTCGAAGTATCCTGCCCTCAAGAAGCTGAAAAGTCTCTTCGTAGGTGAAACGTTCTGCAGAACGCATCACGCCTTCGTAGAACCGAGAGCGTGTTACTTGACCGGTTGAAGAAACCGTCATGTCACAGCAAAGACAAAGCCGATCCACATGTGGGTTCAGCGAACAGAGGCCGTTGGATAGCGCCTCAGGTAGCATCGGGATCACTTGATCGGGGAAGTAGACCGAGGTACCGCGGGCCCGCGCTTCAGTATCTATATCAGTATCCGGTTTGACGTAATAACTGACATCGGCAATAGCTACTATCAATCGCCACCCTTCACCCTTGGACTCACAGTAAACAGCATCGTCATAATCTTTGGCATCTGCGCCGTCGATGGTAATAAGGGGAAGCTTACGAAGATCCTTACGTCCACG
The DNA here is from genome assembly GCA_002311835.1 of Proteobacteria bacterium UBA1148. Lineage (GTDB taxonomy): Bacteria > Pseudomonadota > Gammaproteobacteria > Steroidobacterales > Rariloculaceae > UBA6522. The sequence continues at coordinate 44,083 of DBZY01000046.1, forward strand.
CTTGGCCCTAGCAGGCACATGAGCCGGAAGCTCATCCACATAAGCCTCAATCTCCGGTGCCCATTCATAAGGCAAACCGTGAGAAAGAATCGCAATAGTGGTGTCCATACCTGGATCGTCAAACCGACCTACTACGCGGGCAACGCGACCGATGGCATCGGTGCGTAATGTCGGATGCTTCACGATTTCCACGCGTACCATATCCCCAGTTTTAGCACCCCCTTTCTGTCCCCGCGGAATGAGCACGTTGCTTTGAACCCTACCTTCTGCCACTACCAAATCGATCCCACGCTCTCTAACTAATCGACCAACCACCTCTTGCTTAGCGCGCTGTAAAACCTCCACAATCCGGCCTTCCCTTCCACGATGCGTCTCGCTAACACGAACGGCAACCCGGTCTCCATCCCAAAGCGGTGCCATTTCTCGAGAAGAGATGTATATATCCTCTGTCCCCTCATCGGGAACTAAAAACCCAAAGCCGTCCCGGTGCGCCTGGATCAATCCTGTCACAAGATTTAAGTGATGACTGAGACAGTATTCCTTAGA
>DBZY01000046.1:44829-44979 GCA_002311835.1 Proteobacteria bacterium UBA1148
ACAAGCGTTAGTGGACGGCCCGCCGACTCCATGGTCGTGGTAATGTCTTCACGAGACGGAATCTGATGTTGATAACGCCTCTGAGAATTGCGGCTCGACCGCTTGGAAGAACGCTCCATCAACCCAGGCATCCCGAGTCAATAGGAGGAT
>DBZY01000046.1:45186-57427 GCA_002311835.1 Proteobacteria bacterium UBA1148
CGAGTCTCGCCCTGGGCACCAATCCCACTGATACCACATCAATCAAAACTACTGGATGGCATCATATATTGGCTACTACACTGTAGATTGTAAATTTGCAGACAGTAAAGTTATCCGTCATATGGCTAGAATCCCAGGCAGAACAACATGCAAAGAAACCAAGAACAAAGCCTAACACTCATACAGAAACTAGGAGAGGCGATTGCAAACAGAGTGGAACGTTGGATGCCAAGCCCGTTTCTCTTCGCGATTCTCCTAACGTACGTTACGGCAGTTGTAGCATTTTTTTTCGAAGAATCTACTGTTACCGAGATTGCTCTGTCATGGCAGGACGGTTTCTGGGACCTACTCCAGTTTGGCATGCAAATGGTACTAATCCTCGTGACAGCCAACGTTGTCGCATATCACCCGCGGGTAAAAAAATTGATCCTTGCCCTTGTTCGTCTCCCCAAAAACGGTCGACAGGCTGTTGTGCTAGTGGGAATTGGTTCAATGCTAACTGGTTGGATCTCTTGGGGTCTTGGTCTTATTTTTGGTGCGATCCTGGCCCGAGAAATGGGAAAGCGTGCGAGTAGAGACAATATCCCGGTTCATTATCCGTTATTAGCTGTTGCCGGATATATGGGAATAGGCCTAACCTGGGGGTGGGGCTTATCTAGTTCCGCAGGACTTCTGCAAGCAACTGAGGGAAATGCGTTGATGCAACTGGGTTTCATCGATCGCGTAGTTTCCTCAACAGAGTGGGTCTTTCACCCCTACCCGTTACTGCTCACCGCGTTGGCACTGACCTACGCATCAATCATGCTCTATCTGCTATGTCCACCAAACGAGAACTGCAGAGGAATAAAGCACTACGTTCATACCCATGACGATGAAGTGAATAATAACTCTGAACATAATCTCACCCCAACCAAACATACTGAAGACGTAGCACCCGAAAAGCCAATGCTCGCGGATCGAATTGATAACAGCGCTATGCTGAGTGGCATCATCGCGATAATCGGCCTCGCTTTATTTGCACGATCATTCTTCACACAAGGCCTCGGTGCCCTAGACATAAATGTTCTCAATTTCGGGTTCCTCATGCTTGGATTACTCTTATTCATGAGCCCATCCAGATATCTCGGGGAATTCTATGATGCCGTGCAAGGAAGTGCGGGAGTCATCTTGCTGTTCCCATTTTACGCGGGAATCATCGGGATCATGACTGGCACTGGGCTTGTAGACACGATGACCGAGTCACTTCTCTCAATCGCTACACCATCAACATTTCCCGTCATCGCCTGGATCACTGGGGGGGTGCTCAATATTTTTGTTCCCTCAGCAGGCGGCGAGTGGGCGATCATCGGCGGCCCAATGATGCTTGCCAGTGCTGAACTCGGGATTCCTTATGGGCAAACGATCGCGGCCTATGCCGTTGGCGACGCCCATACAAATCTTTTCAATCCATTCTGGGCAGTCCCTCTGCTGGCAATCACCGGACTTCAAGCTCGCGATATGTTTGGCTACTCAATCACAATGATGATTCTACTAATCCCGTTCCTCGCGACCGTACTGTACATACTGCCATATTGAAAATACGGCACAACCGCCAAAAGCCGCCAATACAATCAATAAAAGATTTGATTGAAACTTTCGGTTTTGACCAACACGCGATAAGCTCTGTATTCATCTTTCTAAAGGAGCCCAGTTATGCAGTCTGTCGCCATTCTTGTCCTTGGGCTCGCTGGAATGGCGTTCGGTTGGTTTGTCTACTCAAAATTTATTGCGACTAAAATTTTTCAGCTTGACCCAGATTTCGTAACGCCGGCACACGAACTAAACGATGGCGTCGACTATCTCCCTACCAATAAGTTTGTTTTGTGGGGGCACCACTTCACTTCGATCGCAGGTGCCGCGCCAATTGTTGGACCCGCTATCGCTGTTTACTGGGGTTGGGTACCGGCAGTTCTATGGGTAACTATCGGAACAATATTTTTTGCTGGTATTCACGACTGGGGTGCCATCTGGGCTAGCGCACGAAATAAAGGCAAGTCCATGGGTGCTTTATCCGAAGATGTCATCGGAAAACGTACTCGTGCATTATTCATGATTGTGATCTTCCTGCTTTTACTCATGGTTAATGCTGTATTTGGCGTGATAATTGCTGGGTTATTCGTCAGTACTACTACCGCTGTTTTCCCCGCATGGTCAGCTATCGTGGTCGCCTTGATCATTGGCCAGTTGCTTCATCGTAATTTTAACTTGACGCTGCTTACTGTATGTGGAGTCATAGCACTTTATGCCTCCATCTATGTTGGCAGCCAACTACCAATCCCACTCCCGGAGCAAATGTTCGGTATGTCAGCGAATGGTAACTGGATTATTATTCTCTTTGTCTATGCCGCCATTGCCTCAATGCTGCCGGTGTGGGTGTTATTGCAACCACGTGATTTCATCAATGGAATGCAGCTGTTCGTCGGCTTGTTTCTTCTATACGGTGCCGTGTTGATATCTCTACCAGATATATCTGCCCCTGCTTTCAACAGCATGGTCTCCGCCGACTCTCCATCCCTGGTGCCATTATTATTCGTGACAATCGCCTGCGGTGCAGTGTCGGGTTTTCACGGCATTGTGTCGTCTGGTACCACTTCCAAACAGCTTGATAAAGAACCTGATTCGAGATTCATAGGCTATCTCGCCGCGGTCGGTGAAGGTTCATTAGCGTTAATCACTATTGTTGCAGTTAGCAGCGTAGCGCTTGCTGCAACACAAGTGGAGTGGCATCAAATCTACGGTCAGTACGGAGAAGCAGAAGGATTCGAGTCAATTGCCGCAGTTTTTGTTCAAGGTGGAGCACAGTTACTCCAAAATGGCTGGGGCTTACCGCTTGGGATATCAACGACCTTATTAGCAACAATGGTTGTTTTATTCGCTGCGACCACAATGGATACAGGTGTTCGTTTGCAGCGCTACATCATCCAGGAGTGGGGGCAGATTTATAAAGTGCCACTGCTTAACAATAGTATTCTCGCTACCTTACTTGCTGTCGGTTCCTGTCTGTTACTAGCCTTTGGCGCTGGCGGCGCATCCGGATCCGGCGGTCTTACCATCTGGCCTCTTTTTGGATCAACTAATCAGATCCTAGCGGGACTAACGCTGCTGGTAATCAGTGTCATGCTGATCAAATTAGGGCGCCCTGCACGTTACACTCTGGTGCCAATGGTATTTGTGCTAATCACATCTTCGTGGGCTGCAGTGATAAAACTAATTGAATGGTATCAGGAAGGGAACTGGCTACTTGTTACGATCGATATAATCGTACTCGTCACCAGCGTGCTGGTGATTCTGGAGGCAGCCTCGGTCATCTCAAGCTACCGCAGGGATAACCAGGTCTCGGAGGCACCTTAACGCTACGAATGCCTTTCGAGCTCTTGCCCCCGAATCAGAGCACCACCGATTAGCACGACAAGGACCGCCAGTATGATGGCAGATCCAATGGCTGTTGTGCTGATGCTACTAACCCGAGCTACGCTTCCCAGCAGTAAGCCGCCGACCGCAGTCGCACCAATCGCAAACACTCCCCAAAGTCCTAATACACGGCCGCGAAAATTGTCATCCACCTTTAATTGAATCAGCGCCTGTACCCCAACACCACAAAGTGTGCAGGAGCATCCAAGTCCGGCCACGATACTTATCCCTATCCAGTAGTTTTCAGTCATCCCTAACCCCAATAACAAGCAACTTGAGGCTAGCGCGGCCGACGATGCGATCCGTAATAATCTCTCGGAATTCTGGGTCCGCGTAACAACAATAGAAGCTACAATTGCGCCAGCCCCAGCCGCTGTAGTCAGCGCTGCAAATTCTGCACTCCCTCCGCCAAATAAAACCTCGGTAACCGCAGGCAACAATTCCAGCACTCCACGGGCCAGAACTCCGTTAGTGGCAACCAGAATCAATAACCAACGAATCGTTGGATGGGTCAATGTATATTGCAGTCCATCTCGAAGATCGCCCAACACAGATGCATTCGAGCTCTTTCGTGCCTTCCGCGGCAAAATTTCCACAATAACCAGGCTGATCATTGCGGGGATAATCAAACAAGCAAATAACCCAAATGCCCAGGCTGCGCCTAACAAAGTGATCACGAGTCCTGCCAACGCCGGCCCCATAAACCGTGAGAGATTAAATGCCACAGCAAGATAACCGGTTGCACTTGCAAAAAGCTCCCGCGGTACCAGTTGTGTGATTAAAGAAAGCCTCGTCGGAGTATATGCGCCGCCCATCATGCCCTGGAGTACCGCGAACCCCGCTAAAATCTCGATAGTAAGGCGGTCTAAACCGGTTATGGCTGCCAATACCAGCGAGAGAATCATCATGCCGCCATGAATAAACATAGCTGTTCGGACTAAATCGTAGCGATCCGCCGCAACACCAAAAATAGGGCCAAGTACGATGCCTGGAGCAAACTGGCAAAATGAAACGACGCCAACGAGGAAGACCGAGTGTGTTAGCTCCCAAGCCAGCCAGCTAACCGTCAACCGGTAAATCCACAAACCATGAAGAACGATCAGCGTGCCAGAGAAATAAATCGCAAAATTTCGATTTGAGAGAGCCGATGTCGACAAGAGGCCTAATTTCCTTTCGGCGGAGTATGGGGTTAGTAGTCCAGCAGCGGCGGCATATTCCCACACTCCCAACAGATTCGCACCCCCATTCCCAACGAATACCACTGAGTCAAGTAAAATACAGCTCTGATACCACACTGCTGAACAAGGTGTGACCAAGAACTTCTAGGAGCACCGGGAATGACAACACAAAAAATATCTATGGAAGAAATGCTGTCACGTACAGCTCGCTTTAAAGAACTTAAAGCTAGCAAAGAAGCCTTCGTTGATACGCGCATTCCAGGGCACGAACGAGAAATTTTCAACGTTATCGGCGAAGGAGTGACAGAAGACTCAATACTCGAAGTTGCTATAACGGCAGTAGAGGGATTTAACGTAACATATATTGGCGCTGATCCTGGTAAAGGCGCTGCTCTCCACTCCCACAGGACAGTCGAAGTCTTTTACGCCATGACCGGATGCTGGGCACTCTACTGGGGAGACAAGGGCGATCAGGAGATCGAAATGGCCACTATGGACATGGTCTCCGTACCGGCTGGGGTAATGCGTGGCTTTCGTAATATTGGCAATAAGTATGCTTATATGATGGCGATGCACAGCGCCACAGATGCTGGCCGCGTAACCTGGTCACCAAAAGTGCTGGAGCTCGCCAGGCAAACTGGTCTGGAGCTTGATGACGACGGCTACCTATTAAGTTAAGGGCTTTCAGTTTCCCTCAATACGGGCAACTGATCCTCTGTCGGCACAATTCCTTCCATCTCAGGCACGATAGGAGCTAGTTCTGCCGGTAGCAGCTCTTCCTCACCAAACTCTAGCCGAGGTCGATCGGGAGTGGCTTCTGGAAGAACTGGCACCTCGGGTAACTGGCGCCCTCGATCGGGCGCTCGGATAAAGTCTGTGATGGCAAAATATTGAGTGGGATCTCTGAGTACGAATCGATTCGTCATATCATTCATGAATAAAAATAAGCCGATCGTAATAGCAGCAGCTCCAAATATGGCAACTAATATACGGGCGATCATAAAGTTATCCTAACGATGACTGGGTTGCCGGACGCATGACAACACAGACATTCAAACCGTTCCCGTTCCGCAAAGTTACTGCAATTCAGACCGGGTCGACACCGGCTCGCACACAATAATATTCCCAAGCCCTGTCCAACCCAAGCGGCGAAAATTGAGTTGCAGAAGACTGCTCGATCTCCCGTGGCGACAAATACTCCGGCTCTCCCATAGCAAGTGCTTGCGAAACAAGTTGAGCATTGACCTGAAGATACACAGCGGCCATCACCGCCTGCTTAATCGACTCCCCTACTACCACAGCACCGTGGCCGCGAATTAGCAAACAAGTATTCTCTCCTAAAACCTGAGCAAGCTCGCGACTCATCTCCATGTTCCGCACCAACATATCGGTATCACCGAAATTATCACGCATGTCCCAGACGGGAATCTCACCACCGATAACAGATGCAACGTGTACGATCGGGCGCAACGGTATCGTAGAAACACTAAAAGGAACGACAGCATAGGAATGATTATGAACCACTGCGTTCACATCAGGACGTGCCTCATATATCGCGCCATGAATCACCCTCTCTCCATAAGGGCGCCTAGGGTCATCAGGATTAACCTTGGAACCATCGGCTTCGAACTCCAAGAGATCCTCAAGCTCCACTAATGAAGGACTCCGAGAATAAGACATCACGTAACGCTCTGGGTTTCTTGGGTCACGCACACTGACATGCCCAAATGCATCGACTACGCCTTCGTTAGCAAGAATTCTATTGGCTGCGACCACCCGCTGAAACTCAACCAGATTTTCAACGGTCGTCTGTGCCCGCGGCGATAGCCCGGGAACACTGACACCAAGTCCAGCTAGCAACAGAGAGGCTTCCAATAAATCCCGCCGTGTCAGATTTTTTTCCATTATTCCTCTCCGTAAAAGTTTTACGTAGCCGAACCTTTCTTCTCTAATCGTAATGTATACGTGTCTACCCGAGACGCAACATCTCTTATCTCAACTCGCTTCCATCGTAACCAAGCTAGAGTAAACTTGGTCGCTGAGCGCTACCTCCTGTGGGAACTTTCTTTCTGTAACAAGCATAGCAACCACTCGTTGTTATGTCTTGAGTAATGCACTAGCAATCCTAGGTTCGTCTGCCATTCCCGTTGTCTCGAATCCACACCATGATTCCGAATACCCCCAGTACAATCAAGATTATCCCAACTATGTCCATAACGAATGGACCGGCAGAGGTGAAGAGCCTTCCACTGTGTAAATCAGCAAGCAGACGCTCGACACTGACGCCAGTACCACTATAAACGCCGTGTAGCGTCTCTAAGTGTTCTGGTGGCACAGTACTGGGTTCTGCCCACTGCACATCAGAATCCGAAACGCCAATGTAGGGCTCAAACCTGAGAAGATCTTTATCTGCCTCATATAAAGTATCATCGCTGCGTACGATCAGCGCCGTACGAGCAGTTCCGATAGCCTGCACCCCTGCTACAAGTTCCCCAACCAACGCCATGCGCTCGATGAACGCTCCGGAACGTGTCAGCAGCAATACAGAGTCATGGACCGCAATAGCGATAAACTGTGGAGTGGCCACCGCACCCTCCAGTGCGAGAACCCTATCAGCAAGCTCCCGTTCATTGAAATACAATCTCTCTCCAATGAGGGTGACTCGATGCCCAGCTACTGCATAGCTGGACTCCACAGGCGGCACCTCAATGCCATACCAACTCAAGAGCCAAGGTGCCCGTACATAGCGCTGATCTAGCTGCAGCTCGCTTGAGTGATTTAGAGTAATACCAGTGATACTCAGCAGGATGACGAAGCCCAAAGATCCCAATCCGAGCCAGCGATGCCAGTACCTAAGCCGATGCTCCCTCATGTAGGAGCTCCGACCTGCTCGCTCAGATAAAGCACCACCTTAACAACACGCGTTACCGCACCCACGGAAAGTGTTGCGCCCGTAATTCCATCAACCTGCCGATTCAACATCTGGTTGCGAGATTCTCTACTGTTAATAAACCGAGCCCCGTTAAACTGATCAGTAAAGAAAGGGTAACGAACTTCCCAGCCGCGGATCTCGCGAAACTCTAATACACGCACCATATCTACCACTTGAGCTTGGATCAGGACACCAATCGTGATCGGCTTTTCCTTTCCTATCTCATCTATTATCCAGGCCGTTCTATTTCCGCTCTCCCAATAACGCACACGTAACGCATTGAATGAGTGACCCAAAATCTCCTCGATAGGCCCTCGCAACTCATCGGTAATCCAGAGCGTCTTGGTCACAGGTTCATCTCCGGAAAAAGCGATACCGAGAAATTCCTCTGTCACCATATACATGCCCTGAGCAGAAGCCACTCTCGCGAAAATCCAAAGCACGATAATTATTATAGATGCTACATATGTCTGTTTTATAAGAATAAATAACCCTCTTAAAACTGATAGCCAATACCCATATCAAAGCCATTGAAGTCACGGCCGTCTGCTGTAAAGAGATCATGCGTACGCTTCCTATAATCGAATTTCAGCGCGACATTTGGTACAGGGTAGTAGTTAAAACCCGCCTCCCACTGGGCAAATACATCCTGAATACGGGCGCCTTCTACATCTTCGTAGCGGGTATAGACTCCCCATTCAGGGTTGAGTCTAAAACTTGGCTCAACATACCAACCAGACTGCTTATCCGCACCAGCCCCCTTGACCGCAAAACCGTCAAAAGACCAGCCTGCATAGAGCGCCCGAAGCGAAAAAAAGCCGCGCTGGTAAATAACGTGCGCGGTAAAAAAATCTCCTGAATCTAGACCATCACCGGGAACCTGACTTGGGTCACTCTGGTATTGGTAGCTCGCGGAAAGCTCAAGTCCTGGTACACCCGTATATCGCAAGCGAAACGTGGATGCAAAATTACTTGCAAGCGCCTCCGCGACCTTCTGCCGACCACTACGCACACGAAAGGCGCTAGAACCTGACGTAGACATCTCAAGTCCCGAATGAAACGCTGCATTCCAGCTAAGCCCGTTAGCAAAATTGCCGTTCAAACCAACTCCAGCCTCCCACCAGGTACTGGGGATAATGATGCTCTCTACATCGTTACGCTCAACACCATAAAAAGTTGGAGGCTCATGGGTTTCGTTAAGAATACCCAGCGGTAAAAGAAACAATCCCCCCTGTGCACTTACGTTATTGTTCATCGAAAAGTTAACAAATGCCTGTTCCAGTTCAACCTCTCCAGGTTTATCGTCACCGGCAAGAGAATGCTCAACCTCTAGTTCTGAGAAAAAACTCACACGATCATTGAACTCGTGCCCTAGAAATAGAACAAAACGATGGTAGTCAATTTTCTCGGTATCCAGAGCGGAATCATTAGCGGAAAGATTATTGTAGTGGAGTTCACCGTAACCACCGAGGCTCGTGCGACTCGCCGACGGGTCAGGCACCTCCAAGGACTCAATGTAATCACCAGTGGCCTCAACAATCTGCTCGGTCTTCTGAATCCGCTCGTTGGTTCCATTAATATTCACTTCAGTGACCGCAAGTTGTTCTCTAAGATCATCAATCTCCGCTTGCTGCTGCTGAATGATCTCCCACAACCCTTGCAGCGTTGGCTCATTCTGGGCTAGGACAGGAAGACTTTGCACTGCCGAAAAAATGGGGCATATCATCACCACACTCTTCACTACATTCTGCATCTTGAGACCCAAATTCCCTCTACTGTTGCGGGTCAAAGGATAATGAATCTCTAATGTTAATGCAAATCATTCTCATTTAGATTTACGTTGCCTAAAACTCTTTAAAAATATTATTTTCTATTACAATCAATAGATTGAAAAGTATAGCGTATAAATGGATAACGCCTAGTGGGGGTTCACGCCTTAATAAACGCACGAAAATTACCCGCTCTGATGGATCGGGTATTCCTAACCTGTAAGCCCGGACCTACTTTAATTCACGGCCCGTGTGCCGCCATCACTCTCAAAGATGAGACGTAACTCAGGGAACCTAACCACAGTCCCCGGCATCACGCGATCAAGATCAAGGTCAGGATTGTATTGCCGCACTAACCAGACCGGAACCTCATACCTTCTCAAGGCCAACACCCAGAGTGACTCACCAGCCCTCACCACATGCTCGTGGGTATTGGGAACCTGATAGGCCAAGAAGAATGATTCCTGTGTCTGTCGTTGGTATGCAATACGCCTCTCTTCAAAACGGGCTGCACTCACCTGAGAGAAATCGAGTTTTAATCGACCACCGATTAACACCGCCTGGCGGAAAGGCATGTTATTGATATCACGGAGGCGTTGGGTTCGAATCTCCAGCCAATCAGCATAGTGTCCTAAAGTCTCGAGCGCTTGGACCTCAATAGTCTGGTCCTCACGCACAAGATAATCACTTGGATCTGCGGCCATCTCTGCCTGCACACTAGCAAGAACGTTAGTTTCAAGGGGCCCACTAAGTGGGTCTTCGGTAATGCCCTCCAAAGATGGCCCCAGCTCAACAATATCGTTGCCCGCGATGACAGCTAATGCTGCCTCAACCGCCAATTGGTCGGCCTCCGATGCATATGGAGGCTGAGCCTGTACAGGCCTAACTTCTACCGCGAGGGACGAAGGCACAACACCTGCTTTTGGTTCCAGTTCTGCCCTCGCTTCAGACGGTAAGATTAACGCAACCTGTAAAGATCCGTTGATCTGCAATTCCTGACCCACGTAAATGCGATTCGCATTAATAATCCCATTTTGCGCTTGCAAAGCGTCTGGGCTGACACCATACATCCTCGCAATGCGATCGATACTGTCCCCGGCACGCACCACGTAGGTGGAATCAGTGGAGAGAGGTATAACCCCATCTCGTTCGGCTAGCGTAATCGGAACAGTTCCATCATTACCCGGAAGGCGTAATACCTGCCCTTCACGAATAAAATTTCGACTTCTCAAATCATTAAGTGCAACTAGAGATGCTTGACTGACGCGATACCGCTCCGCAATGTCGGAGACCGTGTCGCCACGTTGCACGCGATGCAGTATGTCTGGCTTTTGTGCTGTAAATCTTTGTGAATCAGGCACGCTTGCCATTAACTCAGAAGAATTCTGTGCAATATCAATAGGGAGTCGAAGCTCAAAACTCTTGGGTACAAACTTATCCCCGTTCCAAACCGCATCCGACAGCGAGGGGTTCCAACTCCGCAGTTCTCGGTGGCTCATATCAAACGCCGTCGCAAGTGTCGACGTCGTGAGGAAATCGGGAATCTCAAGGATCGCTGTACGGTCATCACTAAGAGCTGAGAGTGGGCCAAAGTACTCTTCGGCTTTCGCATCTACATCGGAAGCGGCTAGGAATGCCACATAAAAGTTTCGCGACGCAAACCCAAACGCACGCCCATCGTACTCACGTAGAATAATTTCTATGCGCTCCGTTCCCGTTCTGCGAACGGCATTGCGCATACCAGCCTGACCATGATTGTAGGCCGTGATTGCCAACGCCCAGTTTTGAAGCACATCGTAGTTATCTCGGAGTAACCGCGCTGCCGCGACAGTTGAGAAATATGGGTCACGACGTTCATCGACGATGTGATCAATGCGCATATAGCGAAGACCCGTGGACCGAGTAAACTGCCACATGCCGGCTGCTCCCACTTTGGAATAGGCCGTGGGATTAAATGAAGATTCCACATGGGGCAAAGCCACTAACTCTGCGGGTACGCCCTGTTCATTTAAAACGTTACGAATATAGGGCTTCCAACGACCCGACCGAATGAGCCCAGCCTGAAAACGATCAGCCTGTCCAAGTTGAAACCGTACTCTGGAGGCCGCGGCGTTGAGTTCTTCATTAGATACACTTTGAGGCCAAAGAGACAACACGCGCTGTTCTTCAATCATCAGGTTATCTCGATTCCCTTCGGCGAGAATTCTGAGCGCATCTCGAATACCATCTTGCGCCGACCGCATCTGGCGGTTCCGAGAGCGGCGCGATGCGCCATCCTCAAACTGAATCGTGCGATACACAACCGATAAGTCACGCGCATCGTGGATAAAGCCACTGTTCGTATCGATCTCCGTATATACACGAGTCCAGAAGAGAATATCGGGTTCAATCGCTGCTGGTCGTGGAAGCTCTTGGGCAGTCACGCTCGCCACGATGCCCATTAAAAAAGATGCAAACACTGCCCACACAATAAATGCACACAAAGCACTTTTAGGGCGGATTGTAAATTCCAGGTTCACTCTACTGATGCGGTATCTAAAGATAACGGAGATTCCAGCGAAGATTGAAGATATATGTCCATTCTCTGAAAAGAGCACTAATTTAAATCGCTCTGTGGGAATCGTGCAAGCTTTTACAAATTTGCCTACGATTGCCATTCCCTTTCTATAATATATAAGGTTATAAAAACAACTTACAGTATCTTATAGTTATACCGTTGACGAATCTTTCAGTCATGCCCGCGTAACCGCGAGGCTACTTTGAGAAAGCCCAATGCGGTAATTGGCATAATAACCGCATAGAGAAGAGAAACAATGGCTAGAGGTGGGCTTTCCAACAAGGTCAATGTCACCAGGAGCGCTAACGAAATATTCTGCACCCCAACTTCGTACACAAGCGTCACTTGTTGGGAT
>DBZY01000046.1:57517-94200 GCA_002311835.1 Proteobacteria bacterium UBA1148
AGGTTTAAGGTTAACACCAAGAGACCAGCCTGAACGAAGTTCTCTAGTACGACTTCCCAGCTGAAAGCCGCTGCAGTCACAATCAAGGCGATCAAAACATAAAGCGTAGCTGTTCTAAGCAACTCGGCGAGCCGAGCGGCCAACTCGGGGCGAAATGCTCTAAAAACCATGCCACAGCTGATAGGTATAACTGTAATCATAGCCAACTGGCGAATCATCGCCCCTGCTGGTACGTCGGGCGCACTTCCTTGGCCCAAGTAATAGCTAAGTGCGAAATAAGCGTACAACGGAATGGTGAAGATAGTTATTACACTTTCAATTGCTGTTAGCGTGACAGACAGTGCAACATCAGCGCGAGCTGCAAACGTATATGCGTTAGAGGTGACACCACCAGGACAGGCGGCAAGCATAATTGCTCCTGCGGCAATCACTGGGCTGGACCCTAGCACGATGGATAACAAAAATGCCAAGGCCGGTAGCAGCAGTAATTGGCCTATAAGTCCTGTTCCAACCGCCTTTGGAAAGACAACCACTCGCTTCAGATCCCCGATAGTCAGCGAAAGTCCCATCCCCAACATGACGGTTGCCAGCGCCGGAGGGATAACTGCGGTATAGAACAGATCAGAAAGTGTCACAATCAATCCACCTCACACTAAACCGAAGGGCTGCCGGCGAATAATAACCGCTTCCCGCTCAGGACCAGTGGAAATGATGTCTATGGGCGTCTGAAGAATCTCTTCGATTCGCTCTAGATAACTTTGCGCCTCTTTGGGTAACTCCCGATAAGTCGTAATACCCGAAGTGGAAGCTTGCCAACCCGGCATACTCTCGTACATTGGCTCACAGTCACCATAGCGCTCCATCAGCAATGGTGGCACCTCAAGCGGTACGCCATCGAGACAGTAACCCGTGCAGATTTTGACCTCCTCAAGTCCATCCAACACATCGAGTTTTGTCACGGCCAGGCCTGTCAGAGAGTTAATAAACACGGCGCGCCGTAAGGAAATGGCGTCAAACCAACCACAACGCCTCGGACGCCCCGTCGTAGCACCGAACTCTGCTCCTACCTCGGCAAGGCGCTGCCCCATATCATCGAAAAGTTCTGTAGGGAAAGGCCCGGCACCAACACGTGTCGTATAAGCCTTAACGATGCCCAATACGTAATCAACTTGCCCAGAACCCATCCCAGTACCCGTCGCTGCCCCACCAACAGTCGTATTGGAAGATGTAACGAAGGGATAGGTTCCAAGATCAATATCCAACATAGTTCCCTGCGCACCTTCAAATAGCACGCTGCGTTCCCCAGCCTGCATCTCGTCCAGGATCTGAGTAACGTCGGCTACCATGGGCTTCACCCGCTCGGAGAGCATAACAATCTTTTGAAGCTCCTCGTCAAACGGAATCGAATCCATCCCATAATATTGCTGTAGAAGAAAGTTGTGCAGATCAAGGAGGCTTCGGAGTCTCCCCTCAAGAAGATCCGGGAAAAATAGGTCGGAAATTCGTAACGCACGGCGCGCAATCTTGTCCTCGTATGCAGGACCAATGCCTCTGCCTGTCGTACCAATCGCCTCATTTCCACGGGCTCTCTCTCGAGCATTGTCCAGTGCTTCATGAGAGGAAAGTACCAGTGGACAGGCCGGTGAAATTCTAAGCCGTTCCCCGACCGGTACCCCTTTATTCAGAAGTTCGTCCATCTCCTGAACTAATGCCTCAAGAGAAACGACGACCCCGTTACCGATCAGACAGCTAACACCATCTCTCAAAATACCTGACGGAATTAAGTGTAGAACAGTCTTCTCGCCGCCGATGACGAGAGTATGTCCCGCATTATGTCCACCCTGAAAACGGACCACAGCATGCGCCTGCTCGGCTAAGAGATCGACAATTGCGCCTTTACCTTCGTCGCCCCACTGAGTACCGATTACGATAACATTGCGGCTCACTGGGACTACCCTCGAACGAAATACAATAATATAAGTCCGGCGATTACGAGCCCAAGCCCAAAACTTTTAAGCTGTCGATCTTCAAACTGAGCCATCGCCGCCAAGCCTCGTCGCCAACTACTCGGACTCGCAAATGGGAATAGCCCCTCGATAATCAGGTAAAAGGCAAAACCCACGAACAGATCAGACCAGGCCAAAATCCTAGCCTCCTCTTAACTAGACTACTGGGTTACCGAAAAAGAGTTCTTAAGGAGTATCGCCCATTTCATTCCGGAGATACTTGAAAAACTCGCTGTCCGGACTCAGAACCAACACGTCATTCTGACCACCAATCGACGCCCGATAAGCTGACATGCTGCGATAGAACGCGTAGAACTCGGGATTCTGAGTATAGGCGCTAGCATATCTCTCAGACGCTACGGCATCACCCTCCCCACGCAAGCGCTCAGCATCCCGGTAAGCTTCCGCTAGAATTATCGTCCTCTCTCGATCCGCATTCGCCCGAATACGCTCTGCATCTTCCTCACCCTCGGCACGCAATTGCGCTGCAATTCGTCCACGCTCCTGCTGCATACGTGCAAATACTGAGCCACTAACCTCGTCGGACAACTCAATCCTCATTACACGCACATCAATGACCTCAATTCCAAGCCCCGGGGTCTGAGAAGCCGCCCTTACAAGCATCCCGCTCATCAGCTCAGAGCGTTCCGCTGCCACAACTTCTTGGACGGTGCGTCTTGCAAATTCTGCTTTGATACCCTCTCGTATGATTGCCGAGAGTCTCTGCTGAGCGAAGAGTTCATCGCCTCGGACAGATCGATAATATTCCGCAGGGTCAAGGATCTTCCAAGTAATAAAATAATCCACAATAAGATTCTTCTGCTCACCTGTCAGAAAACGTTCCTCTGACTCTTGGTACGTCAAAATCCGATCAGGATATCGAGTAACGTTATTAACAAACGGAATCTTAAAGTGAAGACCAGGTTCGTAATCTGATTTTACGATCTCACCAAAGCGAAACTTAAGCACGTGCTCGCGCTCATCAACGGTGAAAAGACTCATCTTCACAATAGCCGCAATTAGAAGCAACGCGACCAGCGAGAAATTAAATTTTGGTATCATCTTGAAAACTCCAGGTTAACGCGTCTCGCGCGCAAGCGCGGCGCTGCCAGTACCACCACTTGTCAAAGGTGATGATTGTGAGGGTCCCAGTGTATTCTGCCGCCCATCAGGAGGACGCCGTTCTACAAGCCGGTCCAATGGTAGATAAATCATGTTACCGCCACCTCCTTCCGAAGGATCCAGCAACACCTTTGTTGAATTACCTAAAACTTCCTCTAGCGTCTCTAGGTACAGTCTCTGCCGTGTAACCACTGGAGCTTTTTCATACTCCAGAAGGACCTGCACGAAACGGTCAGCCTCACCTTCAGCATCAGCGACCACCCTTCCCCGGTAGGCCTCAGCATCTTGAAGCTGGCGAACAGCTAATCCACGTGCTTTCGGAAGGATATCGTTGGCATACGCCTCAGCCGCCAATCCCATGCGTTCCTTATCTTCTCGTGCACGGATGGCGTCCTGGACACTCTCCTCCACATCCCGTGGGAAGTTAGCATCCTGTAAGTTCACTTCATAAACAGTGATGCCGGTACCGTAAGAATCAAGCGTCGCCTGAATTATTGTCTGCGTGTCAGCTGCTACCTGTGCTCGTCCTTCAGTCAAGATAAATTCCAGAGGGTTTCTACCGATTACTTCGCGAATAGCGCTACTAGTGACGTTCCGTAGAGCCTCCTCAGGTTCTCTTAAGTTGAATAAATAGGCCTCTGGATCTGTGCGCCGATACTGCACAACGACGTCTACTGACACGATGTTCTCATCCTCGGTCAGCATGCTACCCTGATAGTCAAAGCGCTCGGTTACATTGGTATTGATTAACTCTACCGAGTCAACTGGCCAGGGTATACGCCATCTGAGTCCTGGCTGAGTCACAGTTTGAAGCTTGCCGAATCTAAGCACGATCCCCCGCTCCGCATCGTCGACGATATAGAACCCCATAAGGGCCCACGCACCGACCGCAACGACAATAAACATATTAAACATACCTTTACCAACGAGTGAGCGACCTCCGCCAGCTCCGTTACCACCACCACGACCACTGCCACCGAATAGAGCAGAAAACTTGCGTCGTAGATCCCTAACGACTGCATCAAGATCCGCAGGACCCTTACCACCGCCGCCAGATTGCCAGGGGTTACCCTTATTTTCGTCGTCCCAACTCATAAATCACACCCTTTGAAAACTATCATTAGACAGCCCTTCTTGAATACAAAGTTTCTTCCATCTCTTTGATGTTAGCGCTACATCCAACGTACAGCCACCCGACTCGTGACTCTGTTCGGCTCGAACCGCCTGAAGCTCGAAAAGCTTGGCCCTCAACCTACTGTCAGCAGGACCCAATTCAAGCCGGCCTAACACTTGTTCGCCCACAGCGCGGGTTCTGACCACTTTGGAGAGCTCCTCCAACCCCTCTCCTGTCACCGCAGATACCCATAACTTGGGCCAATTTACACCCTTCCATACTGAGCCATCAAGCTCCCGCGGGCGCCGGCGTTCCACTTCGTCGGCTTTATTGTACACCTGTATACGCGGGACGTTAGCGGCCCCAATCCCATCCAGCACCTCCTCTACCTGCCGCCTACGATCTCCATGGTGGGGGTCGCTGGCATCAATGACATGTATAAGCAAGTCGGCTTCTCGCGTCTCTGTTAGCGTCGCCCGAAAGGCTGCAACGAGTTCATGAGGCAAATCCCTGACGAAACCAACAGTATCTACTAGTAGCACCTCATCCAACTCTCCTGGAGATAACCGTCTAATCGTTGGGTCAAGTGTTGCAAACAACGTGTTACGAGCTTTTACTTCCGCGCCACTCAATGCATTAAATAAGGTTGTCTTCCCAGCGTTTGTATAGCCTACTAGCGCCACAGTCGGCACTCGGGCCCGCCGGCGCTCTCTTCGACCCAGCTCCCGCTGTTTCTCAATACGCTCGAGCCGGACTTTTAGATACTTAATTCGGTGTCCGAGGAGGCGTCGATCTGACTCAAGCTGTGTTTCACCCGGTCCTCGCAATCCGATACCACCTTTCTGACGTTCTAAGTGGGTCCAGCCGCGGACTAACCTGGTCGATAGGTGCTCAAGTTGAGCAAGTTCGACTTGGATTTTTCCCTCATGAGTCGCTGCTCGTTGCGCAAAAATGTCCAAAATCAATCCATTGCGATCAAGTACACGCGCCCCAAGCAACCGTTCCAGGTTGCGCTCTTGACTGGGTGAAAGAGGTTGATTGACGAGAACTAGTTCCGAACAAGTCTCTTTCACTTGATCCGCAAGCTCCTCAGCCTTACCGGAACCAATAAAGAGTCGTGGGCTAGGTCGATCACGCCGCGCACAAATCTCCCCAGCGATTTCAGCACCGGCAGAAATTGCTAGCGCACGAAATTCCTGAATCTCATCTTCATAACACGGCCTTTTTAGGCCGATATGTAGCAGGAGAGAACGTTCACCGTTCTCGGGGCGCTCAAGCAACCCGGGCTCCCTGCCCTAATGGGCTGTTACTCCTCTTCCTGATCCTGATCCTCCGACGGAATGCGAACCATACGTCCAGGGACAACGGTTGATATCGCATGCTTGTAGACCATCTGACTTACGCTATTACGCAGCAAGACTACAAACTGGTCAAAGGAATCGATCTGCCCTTGCAGCTTTATCCCGTTGACGAGATAGATGGAAACGGGCACTTTTTCTCTGCGTAAAGCATTTAAAAATGGGTCTTGCAAAGACTGTCCCTTGGCCATTCCTCTCTCCTTAATTCGTTTTAATTTTTTATAGGTCAGGATCGAGTTCGTTAACCCAGCCACAACTCCTGAAGCACAGCTCCACGATCAGATAACATTATTGATCCCACTCGCATGAAATAGTAGCACAGGCATCACTTTTCAAGTGTCCCCTACCGATTAACGCATAACATTGTGGAATGCGTCTCTGGCTATCTTTGCCGCTCGATTTATCTGTGTCGGAAGATACTCGATGTTTGAGTCGGCACGTAACCAGGTCATTTGTCGTTTTGCGAGTTGCCGGGTCGCAGCGATAGTCTTCGCTCGAGCCTGCTCCCAATCATATTCGCCATCCAGAAAAGACCAAATCTGCCGATACCCAACCGCTCGCATTGCAGGCATCGTAGACCTTGTATCACCTCTCGCCCTCAAGCCTTTTATCTCATCTGTGAGACCTGCAGCAACCATTTCATCAAAACGATGTTCAATTCTCTCCGCAAGCTTAGTGCGATTCTCCGGAATTAATGCCAGTGCGCGAACTGGCATCCCGGATTGTCTGTTTTGTCGCTTATGCAACAACGTTAGCGGCTCCCCGGTAAGTTCGTACACCTCCAGCGCACGCTGAATACGCTGGCGATCCGTCGGCGAAATTTTTTCGGCCGCAGTAGGATCAACTGTTTTTAGTCGCACGTGTAGCGCAGCCCACCCATATTCCTCAGCCTCCTCATCCAAACGTTTCCGAATCTTGACATTTGCTGCTGGCAACTCAGCCAGCCCATCACGAAGCGCACGCAAGTACAGAAGTGTACCCCCCACGAGCAATGGGAAATGACCACGCTCTCGAATTCCTGCTAACGCTTCTCGTGCATCAGTCACGAACCGACCAGCAGAGTAGATCTCCGTAGGTTCGATAATATCAATCAAATGGTGAGGGATTTGCCCCCGAAGATTAAGGGAAGGCTTTGCCGTTCCGATATTCATTCCCCGGTAGACCATAGCCGAGTCCATACTAATAATTTCGAGAGGTAATTCTTTAGCGAGGCGAATAGCGAGCTCAGTTTTACCGCAAGCCGTGGGACCGGTGATACAAATACAAGGCCGGTGAGTTTTCACATGCTCAAATTTTTTTACTGACCACGAAGAAACAGTCGATCCAGTTCATTGACGGTGATACGCGTCCAGGTGGGGCGACCGTGATTACATTGATCACTCTTTTCTGTGGTTTCCATTTCTCGTAGCAATGCGTTCATTTCTTCAAGCTCAAGCTGCCGGTTCGCACGAATAGCGCTATGACATGCCATGGTCGCAAGCAACTCATTAATGGCAAAATCAACCCGACGCAACCCTTTATCTTGGCTAAGATCTGCAAGTACGTCCCGAAACAACGGCTCGACCTCAACACCCTGTAACAGGCTCGGAACCCCACTGATCTGAACTTCGTTTAACCCACGCCGAATGGCTGTAAATCCAAGTTTCTCCAGATCCTCCCCAGTGGATTCCAGTACCTGCGCTTCGTGGTCGGCAACCTTCAGAGAAATCGGAACTAGCAAAGGTTGTGTCTTGAGTCTTTCCTCAGCCAGTGCATGCTTCAGACGCTCGTACATAACACGTTCATGTGCTGCATGCATATCTACGATGATGAGACCATCGTTATTCTCCGCGAGAATATAAATTCCGAGAAGCTGCCCGAGGGCAAAACCAAGCGGCGGCATCTCCTCATCAGTGTCTCTGGGCCCGGTTCTGGAATGTAGAATCTGGTATACGGAAGCCGCCTTGCGAGTTTCAGCGCCTGCCTCTGCCAGGCGCAGTGGGTTCTGAGATACAACACCCGAGACCGGGTAATCTTTTCGAGCTGATCCGGGCATCAACCCTCTGAGGTGAGCTGGGGGTTGCGGTGCATCCCGTTGATGGGAATTAAGAGTGCTGGATAACGCAGCCTCGACAGTACGAAAAACAAAATCGTGCACAAGCTTGGAGTCCCTAAACCGAATCTCCAGCTTTGCTGGGTGTGAATTAACATCAACTCGGCGTAAGTCAAGCTCCAGAAATACGATATAGGCAGGCTGCCTGCCGTGAAAAAGCACGTCCTCGTATCCCAAACGAACAGCGTGACGAAGCACCTTGTCGCGTACATATCGACCATTCACGAAGGTATGCTGCATGTCCGGCTGACTGCGTGAGAACGTCGGATCTGCGAGCCAACCACTTAATCGAAGACCTTCGATTTCTCGCTCGAGATATCGCGCATGCTCTAAAAAAGTCTCTCCGCAAATTCGGGCTAAACGGGCTTCTTGTCGTTCCCGGTCAAGAGCGGCAGGAAGAGACAGCATTGGTCTTTGGTTGTGTTTCAGGTGCCACTCAACATCGAATCGCCCGAGCGCTAAACTGCGCAAAGCTGCATCAACGTGAGAGTATTCCGTTCGTTCAGTCTTTAGAAATTTGCGGCGCGCTGGTGTATTGAAGAACAGGTCCCGGACTTCAATGGTCGTCCCTACTGGATGGGCTGCAGGGCGAGGATCACTAACCATAGAACCGTCTGCTTCAACGCTCCAGCCCGACTCTTCGCCTCTTGCATGAGATGTAAGCTTCAGCTGAGCTACTGATGCAATGCTAGGCAAAGCCTCGCCTCTGAAACCCAATGTTGAAACGCTTTCCAAGTCTTTAAGGCTAGCTATCTTACTAGTGGCATGCCTCGACAACGCTAGCCTCAAATCCTCGTGCGCAATGCCCACACCATCATCGCGAACCCGAATTAGTTGTGTACCTCCCGCCTGAATTTCGATCTCGATCCGCTTTGCACCTGCATCGAGGCTGTTCTCAATCAGCTCTTTTACAGCTGATGCGGGCCGCTCGACAATCTCGCCGGCGGCGATCTGATCTATTAATTGTGAGGGAAGTAGATGAATTGCCACGCCACTATTGTAGACGTCACAGCAACGGTTTACTCACCTAGTAACACTAATGCGTCGTCTTAGCCAAACTCCCACTTCCAATTAATTAACCTCTTAACGTAAATGGAAAAGGGTGTTAGAACAGGCTAGCCAGCGGGGATACTAAGTACCTGGCCGATACGAATAACGTCGCCGGAAAGCGAATTGACTTGTTTCAGTATAGGTAAGCTAACATTGTAGTGCTGCGCAATCCCTGACAACGTTTCACCACGGGAAATTAAGTGTTGGACTGGACTTTGCCGCTGCGGTGGAGGATTAAGTGCAAAATAACTATCGGCTGGAGGGTTGTCTCGAAAATAATCCACGATACCGTCGTGTATCGCTCGAGCTAGTGAACGTTGATAACCGGCTGTCTTTAGCGCCAACTCCTCACTTGGATTCGAAATATAAGCCGTCTCAATAAGAATCGATGGGATATCTGGTGACTTGAGAACCAGGAACGGTGCCTGCTGGATCTGGGACTTACGGATCGTCGCTACCGAACCTAATCTTTTGATTACTCTGTCCCCAATAGCAGCGCTTGCGCTAATTGCAGCACTCTGTGAAAGATCCAAGAGCACCATGGCAAGTAACTCATCCTTATCCGCCAATGATACACCACCTATCAAATCTGACGCGTTCTCCCGCTCAGCAAGCCGCAACGCAGCCTCATCCGTTGCACCCTGCTCAGACAATACATAAACGGTCGCCCCTCTCACACGCGAATCTCGAAACGCATCAGCATGAATAGATACAAAAAGATCAGCCTCTGCTCGGCGCGCCCGCCCCATCCGTTCCCGATGTGGGAGATAGTAATCACCATCACGCACTAGTACCGGTTTCATTCCAGACTGTGCCTCAATCTCTGCGGTCAGGCTGCGAGCGATTCCAAGTACTACATCTTTTTCATGTACGCCCCGAGAACCGGTCGCACCAGGATCATCGCCCCCATGACCCGCATCAATAGCGATTACTATCGCTCGCCCACCCGTTCTGTCGACTCGAGGGGCTCGTTTAACCACCGGCGCATCATCGGTAGGAGTGAGATCAATGACCAAGCGGTGCCCGTAGACGTCGTTGGGCTCTAATACAAAACTCTGTGGGTTCACGCGTTGGTTGACGTCAAGCACGACCCGTAGCTCACCCTGTGGCTGCACGCCTGTTCGCACACCAACTACAAAACCCCTCCCCCCTGGCAAACTAGTCGCTTGGGCAGCCCTAGTATCGGTGAGATCAATGACGACGCGATAGGGATTATCCAGGCTAAAGATACGATAGGGTGTCGGAGCAGAGAGATCTAGAACGACCCTGGTTGACTCAGGGCCCGACCAAAGTCTCAGTCCCTCGACTTCGTGAGCATTAGCGACTCCGTTGAGGAGCAACCCCGTGAAAGTTAGGGTGCTAAGAATGCATCGTCCAAATCCAGAAATCACTCCAAATCCTCTCCCTGGGCGAGCTACGCTATGTTTACAAGATCTAGAGGAAAATTCAATATTTTTATTAAGAAATATGGGATTAGCGATGAAAACTCGAATTAAAAGAAGAATTCCCCTGTAACCTATGAAGAGCCACTTTCCCGGTTACTGATCGCGGCATCAACGTAACACGGCGTTTCTCGGCATCAAGAAACTCAAACTCGATCCATATATCGCTTCGATTAACGAGCTGTGGCGACCGATCAGGCCACTCGGCAAGTAACCAGGCACGATCACTAGCTAACCAATCTCTCACACCCAATGCTTCAAATTCATCCGTTGACTCCCTGTTGGAACCATCATTGTTGGGCAGTCTATATAGATCCAAGTGAACCACCGTCAGCCCACTCAAATCATAGTGCTCAAGTAACGCATACGTAGGCGACGGAACTTTGTCATGGTAACCCAGGCCCCCAAGCATACCTCGCACCCAGGTCGTTTTACCCGCGCCGAGCGGTCCTTTGAGCCCCACCACTAATCCCGTAGATACATGGGTTCGCCACACTTTGGCAACTTCACTGGCGATGCCCTTGAAATCTATTTCGCTCGCAGTTAAGTAAACGATCTTTGATTCAGCGCTACTATTTTCTACTGCTTGCACGGGTTATGCCTATAACTAATGCGGAATCTAACTTGGATTTACCCACGAGCGGATATGCTCAATGAGGTCCCCAGCAACTAGCCCGCGCTCACCGGACGCAGCTACGTCATCACCACAAAGCGCATGAACCAACACTCCGGTCCGCGCCACCCGCCCTAAACTGAGCCGCAAGTTGGAAGACTGAGCCGCCAACCCTCCAAGAAGCCCTGCAAGCACATCGCCCATACCCGCTGTTGCCATGCCAGGATTCCCCATGTCACATAGCCCAATGTGATCACGCTCGGCTACCAGAGTGCTAGCGCCCTTCAGCACCGAAATACCCCCAAAAGTCTGCGCGAGGTCCCTCACGGCCGCCAAGCGATCTGACTGGATATTCGTTACATCGGTCTGTAGCAACCGGGCTGCCTCGCCAGGGTGGGGAGTCAATATCCAATTCTCCCGCTCTTGAGGAGCTTGGGACAGCAGGTTTAAACCGTCAGCGTCTAATACCAAGGTACCCTCGAAGGAGGACAACACTTCCTCCCAAAGGCTCTTAGACCAAGCTGATTGACCCAAACCAGGGCCTAAAACGACAACATCTGACGCAGCAAACAGCGGTTTAAGGTCTTGGGGCTTATCCACCCCCTCGCACATGACCTCTGCCCGACCGGCCATCACTGAGGCAACCGACTCCGGATGAGTGGCGACCCTCACCAACCCCGCACCTGCGCGTAATGCCGCCTCGGCTGCCAAACGAATCGCCCCCGGCATTCCCGGCGCACCGCCCACCAGAAGAACACTACCGTTATCCCCCTTGTGAGTAGTAGGCGCTCGTGGTGGTAAAGACGCTTTCAAAAGCGAGGGAGTCAGTCGCCGCAGATCAGTTGGAAGCGGGTCTAAGTCAATGGAGTCAGGTATTCCCAGACTCGAGAACTCGATCCTACCCCGGTAGTCTGGAGCGACGCCCAAAAACAATCCGCGCTTCAAACCGATGAACGTGACGGTCACATCGGCTAACACGGCATCTCCAAGGGGCAAACCCGTGTCGGCGTGTAACCCCGTCGGAATATCCAACGCCAGAACGGGGCTTGATCCAGTATTGATTGCACATACGGCATCCAAAAAATCACCTTCAAGGTCGCGAGTAAGACCAGTCCCTAATAACCCGTCGACAATTACATCACTCGCGCTGGATATATCGGTCAGGAATCTCAGCAGTCCTTGCCTGTCCGGAGGAGACTCAACCGCACCACCCGACTGACAATAATCTTTCCAAGCATGCTCCGCATCACCAGTGAGGTGCTCCGTAGCCACGACTGCGACGACGCAAACCTCGAACCCCTGCTGAAGAGCCAAACGGGCGACCACGTAACCATCCCCAGCATTGTTACCCCCACCACAAACCACCGCTACACTCCGCGCATGAGGCCAGTGCGTTTGCAGCGCCTCAAAAGCCGCCTCCCCCGCACGACACATAAGCTCGTAGCTAGAAATTGCTAACTCTTTGATGGCAATTTTATCAAGAGCCCGAACTTCGTCAGCTTTGTAAATGTCTTTTGGTAATTCTGCGCGGAGCCAGTTCATGTCGGGATTATACTTAGGTCTGTATGCGTACCGATCCTCACTCAACTGTAAATCTTTCCCACAACGAGCTTGCTGGGTTAGCCACAACGATCAAACTCCGAGGCATAAAACTTGGATTCCAACAAGTCGGTATAGCGGATACCGATCTGAGTGAAGCTGAAACGCTGTTTGAAACCTGGCTCGAAAAAGGATTTCACGGAGAAATGACGTATATGAGTCGCCACGGTAAGAAACGCACCCAACCAGAGTCACTTGTGCGAGGAACCGTGAGGGTAATCTCAGCACGGATGGATTACTGGCCTCAAGATAGCGCAGACGCAGAATCTGAGCTCAATGATACTAAACAGGCTTACATATCCCGTTATGCCGTTGGGCGCGACTACCACGAGGTATTACGCGAAAGACTCCGAATGCTCGCCAAGTTTATCCAAGAAAAGATAGGGTCCTTTGGCTACCGTGTTTTCGTGGACAGTGCACCGGTTCTAGAAAAACCACTAGCCCATAAGGCCGGTCTTGGCTGGATCGGCAAGCACACAAATCTCATCCATCCCAAAGCAGGTTCTTGGTTTTTTCTGGGCGAGCTCTTTACTGATTTACCTCTTCCGGTGGACAAACCCATAAAGGACCATTGTGGAAGCTGTACTGCTTGCATCGAAGTCTGCCCAACGGGGGCCATCGTCGCACCCTATGTACTTGACGCCCAGCGTTGTATTTCTTATCTAACTATCGAGTTACGGGGCAGCATTCCAGAAGAATTCCGTGCGGGTATCGGTAATCGGATCTTTGGTTGTGATGACTGTCAAATGGTATGCCCATGGAACAAATTCGCACAATCAGGAAAAGAGGAAGACTTTTCCCCTCGACACAGTCTCGATAGCGCATCACTCGTAACGTTGTTTCTTTGGGACGAAGTAGAATGGGATGAGAAGACGCAGAATAGTGCACTACGGAGAGCGGGATACGAGGGGTGGCTGAGAAATCTTGCCGTCGCCCTGGGGAATAGCCCCTCCGAACTCAGGGTGATCAATGCATTACATAAAAGGGCTGATCATCCCTCAGAACTGGTAAGAGAACACGTCCACTGGGCACTAGCGCAACACAAAATACCCAGTGACTGATGAGCAGATTTTAAACACGAACGTTGTCTATTAGGCGCGCCCGACCTAACCATGCAGCTGCCACAACAATCAAACCTTCGCACGATCCCATTCCATTTGGCCTACCAAGATCGGCAGCGCGGCGCACCTCTACGTAATCAGGGTCGAAACCAGCAGTTTCTAGAGCAAGAGATGCCCGAGCTTCAACGGCCTGATAATCTTGATCTCCTTCTCTCAATGAGTTGCGAACCCGCTCAAGCTCCGCGTGCAACTTTGGTGCGATCCGCCTCTCGTCAGCAGTGAGATACTGGTTTCGCGTACTCATTGCAAGCCCATCCTTTTCTCTCTGGATTGGTGTTGACTCCACCTGAATAGACAATTGAAGATCCTTAATCATGCGTTCAAGAAGAACAAATTGTTGATAGTCCTTTTCGCCGAGAATCAGTATATCTGGAGATACTATGTTGATAAGCCTAAGAACTACAGACGCTACCCCGTCAAAATGCCCGGGTCGACTGGCACCACAAAGTTGGGAACTCAACTCGGGCATTGTCACCCCGACCATATTCTCAACACCGAATGGGTAAACGTCTCTCTCCTCGGGAGCAAATACGAGATCGACAATTCCTTGCTCTGCTAAGAGCGCTTCGTCCTCAGCAAGCGTCCTAGGATAAAGAGAAAAATCTTCCTCTGGAGCAAACTGAGCTGGATTGATGAAGATACTGCAGACAACACGGTCTGCACGCGAACTCGCATCTTCCATGAGGCTGAGATGGCCCGTATGCAGGTTGCCCATGGTCGGAACAAGCGCCACTGTTTGGTGAGTGAGTCGCCAAGATCCCACCATCTCGCGAATTGCACTCATTGTGTAGGCGCCCTGCAATGGAACCCGCGACTCGTTCAAAACTGCCCTCTGCTTCATCCGTCGAGACAGTGCCCATTCTATCAGGAGAAACAATGCTCCTTAGCGGGGTAAGAACCGTCTTTGACAGAATTCACATAAGACCGAAGGGCATCTAGTGTTGAGTCCGCTCCCACCATATAATTTTTGACAAAACGTGGGGTGCGACCCTGTGTTATTCCTAACATGTCATACAGAACCAGGATCTGACCATCCACACTGGGTCCTGCACCAATCCCAATAATCGGTAGTTCGACAGTCTGAGATACTTTCTCGCCAACCTCATTAGGCACACATTCCAATAACATAACATCAGCGCCAGCATCCTCCAGAGACTTCGCATCTTCCACCATCCGTTTCGCTGCCACACGATCACGCCCCTGGACTTTGAAGCCACCAATCTTGTGTACGGACTGGGGTTTTAATCCCACATGAGCACAAACGGGAATATCGTGACGCGCCAGGCACTCCACAACAGCAGTTTGGCCCCGACCACCTTCAAGCTTCACCATCTTGGCTCCACCCTCTTGCATCAGACGCACCGCATTATCGAGTGCCTGCTCAGGTGTAGCGTAACTCATGAAAGGCAGATCAACGACAAGGAACGCTCGGCTGAGCCCACGCGACACAATATTGGCGTGATAAACCATGTCGTCAACTGTAACGGGAACTGTGGTCTCGTAACCCTGTATCACCATTCCTAAAGAGTCGCCTACTAGAACGAGATCTATACCAGCCATATCCACAAGCTGAGCAAAACTCGCGTCGTACGCTGTCAAACAGGCGATTGGCTCTCCCTCCGTCTTCATACGCCGAAGCGTGGAGACATTAACCGGTGGAGAATCCATCCCCCGCTGTTGCAGCTGCTTATACATCACGAATCCTTGGGTACTGTGATATTAGAGTTAAAGGAAGCTCAGTTTCAATCAATCGTCTCGATTGCTGAATTGAAAAAATGACGCCCACGCTTTGTCCGGTAGATCGCCTGGAGAAGTTCTTGGTAGTCTGATTCACGGTGGATGGGGTCAATGACCGCAGCGTTTACAATAAGCAACGGAGCAGAATTATATGCGTAAAAAAATCGAGCATAAGCCTCTCCAAGGCGCTCTAGGTAGCTCACCTGAATTGAACTTTCATAGGATAATCCCCGGCTTGCAACCCTCCGCATAAGAACATCCGGGGGAGCCTGAAGATAAATAACAAGATCTGGATCTGGTGGATTCAACTCCAAATTCTCGTAAATCTGTTCATATAGGGCGAATTCATTGCCATCTAAGTTGAGCTCGGCAAAAAGTCTATCCTTTTCCAACAGAAAGTCAGCTATACGTACAGGAGAAAATAGATCGCTTTGCCGAATCGCCTCAATCTGCCGTGCGCGTTGAAAAAGAAAGAAAAGCTGAGTCGGGAGAGCTCCGTCACCACGATTACGATAGAAACGCTCCAAAAATGGATTCTCGCTCGGCTGTTCAAGGACCAGATCACTGTTAAAACTCTCGGCTAAGCGCTTGGCAAGACTAGTCTTTCCCACACCAATTGGTCCTTCGATCGCAATGTAACGCGGCCCACTTAATTGAGAAACATCCTTACTATCGTTCATGACTTCCGTAAGATTCAGTAGTGACTTTCAAAGAAGTTTGCTAAAGGGAAACTTTACAGATTTTCACCTGACTGCCAAGCATTGTAGGCACATCTCATTGAGACGCACGAGGTTTCCGCTCCTGACGGGAAGCTCGACGACGCTTCGAGCTGCGTTGACGCTCAAGAGAGAAAGCCTCACGTTGCGCCCTCAGCGATAAGGTCTGGACCTCGGTCCACCACTCAGCAAGCTCCGAGTCAGTCTCCTTGCAATGTGCTCGCAATAACAAAAAGTCATAGGCCGCTCGAAAACGCTTATGGTTAAGTAATCTGTGTGCACGTACTCCTCGGCGGTTCTCAAAACGCCTCTGCATCACAAGCACATCTTTCATGGGGATGCTAAATCGCCTGGGATAGGAAGTGTAAGCCTGCTGCTCCGCTACTAGTTCATCGCAAGCATCAAGTAGTGCTTCTATCTCACTGGATTTTTCTCCGATTCGAATCCGCTGAGCAAGATCCAGGATTGGATACCAGAGCATGATCGCGTAGAGAAACATGGGGGTGACAGGCTCATCTTCTTGTACCCGCCGGTCGGTATTTGTGAGGCCTTCATAAATAAATTTCAAAACTTTTCCAGTTTGGTCAGAATTTATTGCTGTAGCCGTATGAGGAAACAAATACCTAAGGAGATCGAACTCCTGGAGCAACTCTAAGCTTCGGACAGCGTGCCCCGATTGAAACAGTTTTATAGTCTCATCGTATAAACGTGCCGGCGGCACATCTCGCAATAATTTACCTAGTTCTCGTATTGGTGAAGCCGAGTCTTTAGCAATTTCAAAATCCAGTTTTGCAGCCAGCCGCACAGCCCGAAGCATCCGGACCGGATCTTCCCGATAACGCGTCCTAGGATCCCCAATAAGCCTCATTGTGCGGCTGGCAACGTCCGCCATGCCTGATGTGTAGTCCCAAATACTAAAGTCGGTAATATTGTAGTAAAGCGCATTCACCGTGAAATCACGGCGCCAAATATCTTCGTCGATCGTGCCATAAACATTGTCGCGAAGAATTCGCCCGCTATCCGAGTGCTGGCGATCACCCGTAATACCACTGGCCGACGATCGAAAAGTTACAACTTCGATCACTTCTCGCCCGAAACGAACATGTGCCAGCCGAAAGCGTCGACCGATCAACCGACTGTTACGAAAAAGCTTACGAATCTCCTCGGGATGGGCATCAGTGGCTACATCAAAATCTTTCGGATTGAGCCCAAGCAAAAGGTCCCTGACACCACCGCCAACCAAAAAAGCCTGATGACCAGTATTTTTGAGGCGGTAGAGAACCTTAAGGGCGTTACTGGAAATACCATCCCGGGAGAGGTTATGTTCCGGGCGCGGGACAATAGTCGGACCAGCGCTAGGCTGAGGCTCCGTGTCGTTCAATCAGTTTCCGATGGTAAGTTTAATCACTCTGTAAAGCCCGGTATCATACCAGCCCGCCCAATTTGGGACACGCGCTCCCTTCGTCTAGCGGTTAGGACGCGGCCCTCTCAAGGCTGAAACAGGGGTTCGATTCCCCTAGGGAGCGCCAAATAAAATAAATTATTTTTCCGTCTAGCCCACTGCTCCCAGTTGCTTGGCTGCCCAGTCTTGCGCGGTTGGTAACCGTAAATCCAAAGGCCCTCCAGATTTTGCCTCGTGGTGAGGATGGCCGGCGCCCGCCCACATCTGCCGATCTGAATTGACGGCTGCGTTATACAACCTAAACGCACCCTCCGGATCCATGATTCGATCTTTCGGCCCGTAACCGATCAGCATAGGACACTCAATCTTGTGCGCCACGTCTTCCACGGTGTAGTCACGCAACCGCCTGCGCGTATCGGCAAGATCGCGCGCACCGATTATCCAACGCACACGATCCTGAATCGGGGGATAGTATTCAAAAAGATCGCGAAGCAAATCGTGAGAACCTGCCGACATCAGTACTGCTTTGATTCGACTATCTGCCGACGCGGCCCTTGGCGCAGAGTACCCTCCCATACTTTGGCCCCGCAACCCGATTCTATCCGGATCGACATCAAGCCTCGTCTCCAAATAATCTATTAACGGAGTCACAAATCGCTCCGTATCCGGAGGCATGTAAAGATTCTTCAAACGCTTCGGCGCGCCCTGTCCAGGAAGATCAACTACTAAATATGCCATACCTCGAGCCGTGTAGGACCCACCACCCATCAGCGTGTTCTCTGCCAGAGAATCAGCACCTTGATAAGCAATCACGGCTGGGAAGCGGGTACCCGCCGGCCCAGACGGCTTGCGGAAATACCCATCGAGTTGGTTTCCATCAATATTGATTGAGACTCGCTCGAACGGTGGTGTTTGCAAATCCCATGCTTTATCAAAAAGTTCCCGGAACTTCGTATATCCAGGCATCATCGTCTCATCCGTATCCTCCTGATAGACGATAGACAAACGGTGAAAGCGACTGGCACGCATGTAGAATTGGTGCGCAGAAACATTCAATCCGTGCTCCTCGTACCCGACTGCAATCTCTTCATTTATTTGCGCAACTCGATTCCATTCCGTATACCAGGATGCCGGATCAAACGGGCGCATACGCCTTGCGACCTCAAGCTCATGGGGGTCATCCGTGTAAATCGACTGGTTCAAGCGGATTTCCATCTGTCCACCACCAACCACAGGGTGTCCGGTATAAAGTCTTTCGTGATCTCGCCCACCGACATCACCCACGAACTTATTACCTGGACCAAGATCTTGCCCAAAAGCGCGCGTGCTTAGCGCCTTTCCCAAAACTGGCGCAGTAGCCGACAACATACCGAGTTTCATCACGCCACGCCGCGTGAGGTTATATTTCTTAGTCATAACAACAATCCCCTCTTAATCTGCCGACTTCTGATACAACATCCAAGAACCAGCATTCTCAAATCATCTTCTAAATTTATTCGTGCGGGACCCTCTATTATGCCCTTGAAGTGTCGGGCCGAACCACAAAAAGACCAGGTTTATCTCGCAGGACAAAAATCATTCTTGAAAAAACTAACGTGCCCTCATTAACGCAAAAGTGGTAATCAGCAGTAAAATAGCGCTAGGTAACCAGGCTGCCACCCTAGGATCAAAATCAAATACCTGACCACTATTCGCAAATGCCTGTGCTGTGACGTAATAAGTCAGACCGATCAAGAGCCCTACTAGCAATCGAGCACTAGTGCCTGCGGACCTCAGTCCGCCAAAGACGAACGGCAGAGCCAGCATAGTCATAAGCAATACCGATACGATATCCGCCATGCGAGCCCAGTACGCAATCAGATGTTGAGTGGCATCTAGGTCATTGGCTTCTAGATAGTCGATATACCGAGTCAGTCCGTCCGTGTCGAGAAGATCATGCCTAACGACAGATAGGTTAAGCAGCTCAGAACTTAGACCATAATCTTTTATTACTCGCCTTTTGGTATCAGCCTGGACACCCTCTAGACCATAAAAAACCGTTTCAGAATAATTACTAAGTATCCATTGGTTATTCTGATCGATATCTGCGGTATCTGCGTGCGCGATCTGTCTCAACCCATTATCCTCATCAAGCTCAAAAAGGTAGATGCCGCCAAATCCCAATCCGTTAGGTTCACGGCGAAAATTCACTATATGATTGCCGTCTTTTAACCATGCGGAAGAACCATCCACCAACTCTTCCGTGTCAAGCATCGCTGCAGCACGGATTTCTCGCGCGTAAGCGCCCAGAGAAGGCGCCAATGACTCCCCTAGTACCGCCATAATCACCATTAACGTAAAACCAGCGATGGCCACTGGCCTCATGAGTTGAAGTTTTGAGATACCGCTCGTTCGCATCACGACAAGTTCACGGTGAACGGCAAGGTTGCCGAGACTCAAAAGTGCTCCGATCAATGCTGCTGCAGGCAGCAGCTGGAACACCATTCTAGGAATCCTAAGGGCAGTGTATGCTGCGGCAGCCCGCAAGTCGTATTGTGCTGTGCCCACATCAGACAATTGCGCCATGAAATCCATAACCGTGCCCACAGCGATCAGAACAAAGAGCACTGTTGCAACGCCCTTGAGTACGGCAACAGCGATATAACGGGTAAGGAGATTCAAACCCTAACCTCCGTAGAGGCCCGAATAAACCAACCTGACTCCCTTGCTAACAGCACCAGTCCCACCAAACCCAGCGCAACATGCGCCCACCACATGCCGAGCCACTGAGGTACCTCATCCCGCTCAACCATAATTCGGGCAATATTGAGCATATTTGCGTAAATAATGTAGACAAGGATGCCCACCCCTAGACGCGCGTAGCGTCCCTCCCGAGGCCGTGACCGACTCAATGGCACAGCCACTAATACCAGAACAAACAACGATATCGGCGCCGATAATCGCCACTGCAACTCGGCTCGATCCTCTGGCTCAGTAGACCCTAGTAGCTCTCTTATGGGCTTCGTCTCAACAAGTTGTTCCTCATCCTCTCGTTGACCTATACGCACAGGCATACCGTGTTCCCTAAATTCGATGATTCGGAAACTCTGCTGACCAGGAACGCCTTCATATCGTCGGCCGTTGTACAAAACGAGGGTCGTGTGGCCATTGAGATCATTCTGTCTACGTTCCCCTCGCTCAGCACGTATCACAACCACTCGATCGCCATCCTTATGCTCTACAAAAACCCCATAGATTTCTTCCCCGTCCACATCTTGAGCATAAATGATGGTGTCGCCTGAGTCGGGACTTGTGAAAACCCCGGATTCCAACACACCAACTTCGAGTTCTTCTCTAGCTTGGTATTTAATCTCTTCAATCTGCTGGGAGGCAATGGGCATCCTAACCATGGAAAGCCACGCTACCGCCATCGCTAGCAATATGGTAATTAAGCTAATCGGCACAAGGAATCGAACAAGTCCAATCCCACAGGAAGACATGGCAACCATTTCCGAGTCTCTATTGAATCGGGCCAGTGCTAGCATCACACCTAGGAAAAGCCCTATGGGTGTTAGAAAAGTAATGTATTGGAGGGATGTGAGTCTCAAAACAGCAAATACCGCATCCTTTGGCAGCTGGTTGGTGGCAGCGTCATCTAGAATCTCTGCAAACTGGTTGCTCATCAAAATGACAAACAGCACAATCGTCACCACCAACCAGGAAAAAAACGTTTCACGCAATATGTAGCGGTTTAGTACGTTCACAGAGAAAACGGGTTCCAAGTACCTTAAGCTGTTAGTACACTAGCCCGCACTTTTTCAGGCGGGATCTCGACAAGATACCACAGGCCTCAGGCTCTGGAACGGACCGCCACGACCCCGCAACGTCAAGGAGGTAGCAATGGAGTTTCCCGTGAAGACGGGTGAGCCGGGCAGTCAAAAGACCGCCTGTGCCATCTTACCGATATTCGAGGGCCACCGACTAAAAGGGCCAACTCACGAAGTAGATATATCCTGTGGGGGCACATTGAGCCAGCTCGTCAAGACCGGCAGTGCCTCCGCCAGGCCTGGACGAACGCTTCTTGTCCCTAACTTACAGGGCGCCGCTACAGATCAAGTACTGCTCGTGGGATGCGGCAAAGAGACAAAATTCAATGCCAAGGCTCTTCGCCAGGCGATTTCCGCCGCAGCGAATGCTCTTAGTTTGACCGGAATTAAAGAAGCGACAAGCTATCTCGCCTATGCTCCGATAAAGGATCTTGATGAATATTACGCAGCACGAGCTACTGTAGAAGCGACCCACAGTGCACTTTACCGCTTCGAGGAGTTAAAGAGTAAATCCTCCGGCAAGATTAAACTTTCTCGCCTACCAATCGCAATTAATGACTCGCAGAAGGCGAAAGATGCACGGCTTGGGGTAACCCACGGCCGAGCGATCTCCACAGGAATGGGACTTGCCCGCGACCTAGCTAATCGACCTGCAAATATTTGCACTCCATCACATCTGGCTGAAGAAGCCCGCACGATTGCTAAACGCTACAAAAATATACAAACCAAGGTGCTAGCGGAGCACGACATGAAACGCCTTGGTATGGGCGCCATGTTAGCTGTCACACACGGTGCCGAAGAACCAGCTCGTCTGATCGTCTTAGAGTACAAGGGTACAGGCGCGGATGTTGCTCCTATTGCGATTTGCGGTAAGGGTGTTACGTTCGATACTGGTGGAATCTCCCTCAAACCACCACCCAAGATGGACGAAATGAAGTTTGATATGTGCGGTGCTGCCACTGTGATGGGAACAATGGAAGTTCTTGGGATACTTCAACCAACAATTAACGTTGTCGCAGTTGTGCCTGCCTGCGAGAACATGCCTGGTTCACGGGCAACCCGTCCTGGCGACATTGTGAAAACCATGTCGGGCCAAACCGTAGAAATTCTCAATACAGACGCAGAAGGTAGACTCATACTCTGTGATGCACTCACCTACGCCGCTCGCTATAAGCCACGCTATCTAATCGACGTTGCAACATTAACTGGCGCCTGTGTCGTCGCGGTAGGTCATATCTACACAGGACTCTTCAGTAACAATGAAGATCTTGCCTCCGACATCCTCGCAGCCGGTAAAAGATCCCTCGATCCCGCCTGGCAACTCCCGGTCGACGAGGAATATGGCGCTACATTACGAAGCAACTTTGCTGACTTTGCAAACTCTGGAGTTCGTGATGGTGGAGCAAGCATTGCTGCGCAATTTCTCTCCAGATTCGTAGAAGATACGCCTTGGGCGCATCTAGATATTGCTGGTATTGCCTGGAAATCCAGCCGAGATAAAGGAGCCACGGGACGACCTGTCCCGCTACTAACGGACTTTCTCCTCAACCTCTAACCAGCTACGGACGAAACTCGTGACGCAGGTCGACTTCTATATTCTAGGCTCAAATTTAAATGACTCACGACTGAGGTTCGCATGCCGTATAACAGAGAAAGCAGTCCAACAAAATCATTATGTGTTTGTAAATTCAGCTGACGATGCGGATGCACTAAAGTTAAATGGCCTGCTGTGGACGTTTTCTCAGGGTAGCTTCATTCCGCATGTCGTGATGAATAAACGCTTGGAGACACCCCCAATGGAGCCGGTGCTTATTGGTATCAACTCACCTGAAACGGAGGATGACGTGACTAACCAGCTGGGAGAGAATTGGGACTTGATGATCAACCTGGCACCAAATATACCAGGCTTTTTTAGCCGCTACGCCCGGGTAGCAGAAGTAATCGATTCAGATCCCATCCGAAGGGAAAAGGGGCGGGAGCACTATCGTTTCTACCGAGATCGAGGGTACGAGCTCAAAATTCACAATATTTGAATGGGACAATGGCCGACAGTTTAATGGCTAAAGATTACCAGCCAAAAGAAATCGAGTCTCGGCATTATGAACGCTGGGAAAAGGCGGGCTACTTTAAACCCTCTGGTAGTGGCTCAGCCTACTGCGTCGTAATTCCACCCCCGAACGTCACTGGCACACTCCACATGGGCCATGCGTTTCAGTACACCATTATGGATACACTAATTCGCTATCACAGGATGCGTGGCGATAACGTGCTATGGCAAATGGGAATGGATCATGCGGGTATCGCAACCCAGATGGTAGTCGAACGCCTACTGAATACCGAAGGAAAGTCCAAGCATGATTTAGGTCGCGATGCGTTCATAAAACGAGTGTGGAAGTGGAAAGAGTACTCCGAAAATATCATCGCAAATCAGATGCGGCACTTAGGTGCATCGGTTGACTGGACACGAAATAGATTCACTATGGACCCAAAATTATGTGAGTCCGTTACTGAAGCATTCGTTCGGCTCTATGAAGAGGGGCTTATCTACAGAGGCAAACGTCTAGTGAACTGGGATCCGGTTCTGCACACGGCGCTCTCTGACCTGGAAGTACTCCCACATGAAGAGCAAGGAAAACTCTGGCGCCTTCGATATCCGCTCGCGGAAAGTGATGAGTACTTAATCGTTGCGACAACACGACCGGAAACAATGCTCGGCGATACAGCAGTTGCTGTGCACCCCGACGACGAACGCTACCAGAAATTCGTTGGCCACGAGGTTTGCTTACCCCTCACTGGTCGATCTATACCGGTGCTTGCTGACAAGTATGTCGACCCAGAATTTGGCACAGGCTGTGTGAAAATCACCCCAGCACATGACTTCAATGACTATAAGATAGGGCAACACCACAAGTTACCGCTGATCAACATATTTAATGAGGATGCCACACTAAATGACGTGGTACCCGAACGCTACCGCGGCCTGGATCGCCTCGACGCGCGAAATCAAATTCTAGAAGACCTCAAAGCAAGCGGTCTTCTAGATGGTGAGGATGATCACAAAATGATGGTGCCCCGCGGCGATCGTAGCGGCGCAGTGGTGGAGCCACTGCTGACAGATCAGTGGTACGTCTCTGTTCAATCACTGGCCGAGCCAGCTATCAAGGCCGTAGCATCCGGCGATATCTGCTTCGTCCCCGAGAATTGGTCCAAGACTTATTTTGAATGGATGAGCAATATCGAAGACTGGTGCATCTCTCGACAATTGTGGTGGGGGCACCGAATTCCCGCTTGGTACGATGAGGACGAGCGTGTCTATGTTGGGCGAAACGAAAAAGAGGTTCGAGAAAAATACCAACTCTCTGCAAAAACATCCCTTCGACAAGACGATGACGTACTAGACACGTGGTTCTCTTCAGCGTTATGGCCCTTCTCAACATTGGGTTGGCCGTCCGACTCCAAGGAACTAGACATTTTCTACCCCACCAACGTTTTGGTAACTGGGTTCGACATAATTTTTTTCTGGGTTGCTCGGATGATCATGATGGGCCTGAAATTCATGGACAATGTCCCCTTTAGGAAGGTCTACATGACTGGGTTAATTCGTGACCACGCTGGACAAAAGATGTCCAAGAGCAAGGGCAATGTCCTGGACCCCCTAGATATCATCCAAGGCGCAAACCTGGAGACGTTGCTTGAAAAACGTACAGAAGGAATGATGCAGCCACACCTCAAAGATAGAATTAAGAAAGCAACGCAGAAGGAGTTCCCAGGAGGAATTGCTGGATACGGTGCAGATGCATTGAGGATGACCCTCACAAATTTGGCCACGACTGGGCGCGATATCAGTCTTGATATGAGCCGAGTCGAAGGCAATCGCAATTTCTGCAATAAGCTCTGGAATGCTGCCCACTACGTATTCACCCACATAGATACACCTAATGAGGGTGATACCGAACTCACGGTAGCGGACCGTTGGATTTATTCACGCCTCAATCATGTGATCCAAACAGTTCATAAGAGATTTGCCGACTACCGCTTTGATCTAGCATCCCAAGCCCTATACGACTTTACCTGGCATGAGTTTTGCGATTGGTATCTAGAGCTCACTAAAATAGTTCTTAACGATCCAAATACATCCCAGGCCCAAGGAACTCGGCATTGCTTGGCAGAGACGCTCGGCGCCTTGCTAAAGTTATTACACCCAATCATTCCGTTCGTCACAGAAGAACTGTGGCTTAGCCTTTGCAAACGGACTGGTCGGACTAGCGAGACCCTAATGCTGGAAGCATTTCCAGATGTCGAATCCTTTAGCAAGGATACAGAAGCAGAAATTGAAATTAGGTGGGTGCAAGATTTCGTAAGCAGCGTACGGCAGATCCGCGGTGAAATGAACATCAGCCCTGGCAAAAAACTCCCCGTCCGCCTGGCTGGCTCGACAGAAGACGATGTGACACGCGTTGAACGCTATGGTCCCTATTTAAGAAGCCTAGCCCGATTAGAAAGCGTATCGTTTGTTGCAACCGCTGACGAGGTCCCAGGTGCTGCAACCGCTTTGCTTGGACAGATGACTCTCCTTGTGCCGCTCGAGGGGTTAATAGATCTTGCAGCAGAACGCGCAAGACTCACTAAGCAACGAGACCAAACTGCAACTGATCTTAAAAAGGTAGAACAGAAACTCGCGGATCCCCAGTTTATTGATAACGCCCCAGAAGAAGTGGTGAACAGGCAACGACTTCGAGCCACCAAACTCCAAGAGAGACTGGCACAACTCACCGCGCAGCTTACTCGCCTCCAAGATATGAGCTAAAAATTATGTCGTTGAATGAGCGGCGTGCTCTCTCGTCGAACTAAATTTCACTTCAGGCCAGCGCTCCCGTGTAAGATTCAAGCTAACGGAACTCCGCGCAAGAAACACTAGTTGCCCTGCGTGGTCACATGCCAAGTCACCAGTAAGCTTACGTTTAAAATCCTCTAGAACCCCAAGTTCATCGCAGCGGATCCAGCGTGCTGCAACTACATTGACTGCTTCAAAACTGCAGTCAACACCATATTCATTTCTCAACCTAAACGATGCAACTTCAAACTGAAGCGGACCTACGGCACCAAGTATGAGGTTGTTGTTTGTTAGCGGGCGAAATACTTGTGTAGCCCCCTCCTCACAGAGTTGATCCAACCCTTTATTGAGCGCTTTGAGCTTTAATGGATCCTTCAGAACAGCGCGACGAAACAGTTCGGGAGCGAAATCCGGTATACCGGTAAACAGCAGTTTCTCTCCCTCGGAAAAACTATCGCCGATATTGATAGTGCCGTGGTTGTGCAGCCCAATGATATCCCCTGCAACAGCTTCTTCTACGTGCTGACGATCCGCAGCAAGAAATGTAATTGCCTCCCCTAACTTCACCGAACGCCCAAGTCGAGTGTGATAGAGCTGCATTCCTGGCTTATACACCCCTGAGCAAATCCTGAGGAATGCGATGCGGTCTCGATGAGACGGATCCATATTCGCTTGAATTTTGAATATAAACCCACTGAGGGCGTCCTCAGACGGTTCTACCGTGCGGTCAACGCTATCTCGCGCCTGTGGTGGCGGTGCGTTTTCTACAAAAAACTCCAGCAACTCATTAACACCAAAGTTGTGAATGGCCGCTCCAAAAAAAACCGGTGTCTGTTTTCCGACTAGGTACTTCCCCAAGTCGAATCTCGGGCTCGCGCCCTGGACAAGTTCTATTTCTTCTCGTAACAAAATAGCGATATCACCCAGAGCTTCCTCTACTTCCTTAGAATCGAGCCCAACTAAACCATGAACCTTTGCCACACGACTAGAGTCGCCGCGCTCGTATAGATACACACAATCTTGAATCAAATGATAAATGCCACGAAATTCTCGCCCCATCCCAATCGGCCAAGTAACCGGAGCGGATTCGATTTTCAGCACTGCCTCAATTTCGTCTATCAGCTCAATTGGCTCACGGGCATCACGGTCTAACTTATTGACAAAGCTTATAATCGGTGTAGCACGAAGCCGGCAAACATCCATTAACTTAACGGTCCGTTCTTCGACGCCTTTAGCAGCATCAATCACCATAAGCGCACTGTCCACGGCCGTTAACGTGCGGTATGTATCTTCTGAAAAATCCTCATGTCCAGGGGTATCTAGAAGATTTACGATTCGACCCTGATAAGGAAACTGCATCACTGACGACGTGACTGAGATACCACGCTCCTGTTCCAACTTCATCCAATCTGACCTTGCATGGCGGCTCGCTTTGCGGCCTTTGACAGCTCCAGCCATCTGAATAGCGCCCCCATACAGTAAGAGCTTCTCCGTCAGAGTTGTCTTACCCGCATCGGGATGGGAAATTATCGCAAACGTACGTCGTTCCGGGTGAGCCGGCATAACTATAATCCGAAAGAAAAGGCTACTGAGTATCGCGAAAAGTCGCAGCAAAAATTACTGCATCTTCACGACTACCGTTTGCCTGGTAATAGGAAGGACGGACACCGATCTGCTCAAAACCCACCGAGCGGTACAGCTTTATGGCGACTTCGTTTGAGGGCCGGACCTCGAGAAACACTCGTTCCACCCCTACCTTTTCTGCCTCAACTAAAAGATTGTCCAACAAGCGTCCACCATAACCCATCTGCTGATATTCCGGGTGAACGCAAAGATTTAGAATGTGGGCTTCGCCAGCTGCGATTGACATAATAGCGTAACCGCCAATAACCCCACCAATATCCAACACCAACCCTTGGTAGCCCGCGAGCATGCAATCTCGAAAAATACCTACACTCCACGGAAATTTATAGCTAGCCCGCTCAACGGCAGCAATAGCCTTCAGGTCGGCTGGCAACACCGAGCGAATTCGCGTTAGAGGTTGGACCACAGCGCTCATTTATGTACCTGAAGTATCCGTCTGACCAGCACAAGGTCTTCCCATGCTTTGGCTTTAGCAAGCGGACTGCGAAGTAGATATGCCGGGTGGTAACTAACTATCAACGGCGTCGCTTGTTCACCAAAAGCAAATTCCCTACCTCGAAGGCTCCCGATAGTCGAATTAGACTGTAATAACCACTGTGCTGCGATGCGCCCTAGTGCAAGCATTATCTTGGGCTGCAGCAACTCAATCTGGCGCTCTAAGTAAGGCGTGCAAGTTGCGGCTTCTTCGGGTTTCGGGTCACGATTATTCGGCGGTCGGCATTTTAGGATGTTAGCTATATAAACATCCTCGCGAGTTAATTGGATCGCCCCGAGCATCGCATTCAATAACTGTCCAGCCCGCCCAACAAATGGCTCACCACACCGATCCTCTTCAGCGCCAGGAGCTTCGCCGACTATCAATAGATCGGCATCATTTCGCCCCACACCAAATACGGTCTGCGTGCGACCTTGATGCAACTGACACTTGGTACAAACCCGCACAACATCTTGGAGGTCTTCCCAGCTTCCGTTAATCTCATCCGAATCGGATGTACGCATTGGCTTCGCACCGCGTGGGACCCATACAGGAATCCCCATCGCCTCAAGGTACTGTTCCCGAGTCCCGACCATTATCAATTTGGCTCTTTAGCGAGGATTTTTCGGCGTTTAAGCTGTCTCCAACCCCAGATCATTGGCGCAGAAACGGCATACACAAAGAACATGCTGAATATAACCACCGGTGGATTCAATGCAACAATAATGAGCACAGCCAATACGAATATCAGATTTCCGAATGGGATGCGGGAACTCAAGTTGAAGTCTTTAAAACTCAGGTAACGAAAATTAGACATCATCGCAAGCCCCGTGAATGCCGTTATAGTGACGCCAGCCACTAGCGCAAATAACCCACCGATCTCGTATTGGACACTTCCCCATACCATAGCTGCGATACCTGCGGCGGCAGGTGGACTGGGCAACCCATGGAAAAAACGCTTATCGCTTGAGTCGCTGGTATTAAATCTTGCCAGTCTTAAAGCCGCGGCAACTGTATAAAGGAAGGCGGCTAACCAGCCCAATCTACCCCATAGAGGTCCGTACTCGGATAATCTTTCGATCCCCCACTGATAGGTCACAATCGCTGGCGCGAGCCCGAAAGACACCATATCCGCAAGACTGTCAAATTCTTTCCCAAAATCACTTTCCGTACTGGTCATCCGGGCCACACGGCCATCAAGGCCGTCCAGAAACATCGCTATGTAGATAGCCCAAGCCGCGCCCAAGAAATTCCCGTCGATAGCCGCAACGATAGAGTAGAAACCGGCAAAAAGTGAGCCAGTAGTAAGCAGGTTTGGGAGAAGATAAATGCCCCGCCTGGGAAACTTTGTGTTTTCGTTATTCGCCATGACTACCACAAGCTCAACACACCCGCACATCATGCTGCTGGAATTGGCGGGCTGACGCAATGCTTGCGGAATCCAATGCAGTAGCTTGAACCAAGGGTAGGGACGCCCACAAGCACTTTTCTGCACCCAATTTCGTCTGGTTCCCCTGATATGCTCAAATCACCAATTATTCTAGGCTACCCCTCCGTAGGACGGTCTATTTAATTGGAAATACAAACCGTCGCATTTTTACTCTATGGCTCCCCTTTCTCAATAAGTACCCCCCCCTCGCAGCCTAATTCCCATGAGGCGGGTGGTGCCCTACAATTCCCCAATTAGCACATCTCGTAACTAAGACTAAGGACAGGGATGCGACTCACCAAACTACCCCTGAATACCTTCAAAGAGGCCCCAGCAGAAGCCAAAGTCATCAGTCACCAGCTCATGCTACGCGCCGGCCTGATTCGCCGCCTTGCTTCTGGACTCTACAGCTGGCTTCCACTTGGAATGCGTGTACTACACAAAGTCCAGCAAATCATTCGCGAGGAGATGGATAGCTCTGGAGCGTTGGAGCTATTCATGCCAATAGTCCAATCCGCCGAACTCTGGAAGGAATCTGGTCGCTGGGAGGAATACGGGCCTGAACTCCTAAGGATAGAGGATCGGCACAATCGGCAGTTCTGCCTGGGACCGACACACGAAGAAGTTATCACTGACATCGCTCGAAACGAACTTAAAAGCTACCGACAGCTGCCAGTCAACTATTATCAAATTCAAACCAAATTTCGTGATGAGATTAGACCGCGATTCGGAGTGATGCGAGCCCGAGAGTTTGTCATGAAGGATGCTTACTCGTTTCATCTAGACGAAGAGTCTTTGGTGGAAGGCTACCAGACGATGCGTGAAACGTACGATCGGATCTTTACTCGACTACAACTCAGATTTCAAATCGTTCAGGCAGATACCGGAACCATTGGTGGCAACAAATCGGAAGAATTTCATGTACTGGCTGACTCTGGTGAAGACACGATTGCGTATTCAGAATCTGATGGCTTTGCTGCAAATATCGAGACAGTTCCATTACCACCAACGGATAAACCCAATTCAACCTCAAAAAAAGACCTTCAACGAATCGAAACACCGAATGTACGTACTATTGAGGAGCTTTGTAAGTTTCTAAAGGTAGCTCCGGAACAGTGCCTAAAAACTCTACTTGTTCAGGGGACCGACACACCAGCCGTCGCTCTTTTTCTACGAGGTGATCATGAACTCAACAGCTTGAAAGTACAAAAACTAGATGCGGTAGCTAAACCGATCCAAATGCTTCGAAGCGAAGAAGTGCAAACCGTAACAGGAATGGAGCCTGGTTTCCTGGGGCCTGAGGGATTAGACCTACCCATGTACGCAGACCAAGCCGCTGCTGCTATGAGCGACTTTGTGTGCGGCGCCAACGAAATGAATTACCACTATAAGAACGCTAATTGGCAACGAGACTGGAGGTTGCCAACAATCGTTGATCTTCGTAATGCCGTCGCGGGAGACCCTACTCCTTCTGGAAACAGCATCCTAAGCATTGCCCAAGGCATTGAAGTAGGTCATATCTTCCAGCTAGGTGAGAAATACAGCGCCGCTATGAATGCCCG
Organism: Proteobacteria bacterium UBA1148; assembly: GCA_002311835.1. GTDB lineage: Bacteria > Pseudomonadota > Gammaproteobacteria > Steroidobacterales > Rariloculaceae > UBA6522. Next base: position 88,640 of record DBZY01000046.1, read on the forward strand.
TGTGCTTGACTCCACTGGGAAGTCCCGTGTCATGCAAATGGGGTGTTATGGTATCGGGGTAACACGGGTGGTAGCGGCAGCAATCGAACAAAACAACGATACCCGTGGGATCATCTGGCCGGATGCTATTGCTCCGTTTGATGTAATCCTTATCCCCATCAATATGAATAAATCCTATCGGGTGAAGGAAGCTACCGAAGATCTGTACAACAGACTGCAGGAAGCGGGATTCGACACCCTTATGGACGACCGAGACCAGAGGCCAGGTGTCAAATTTGCGGACGCAGATCTCGTGGGCATCCCCAACCGACTCGTCATCGCAGAGAAAGCTTGGGATCAGGGGCAAATCGAGTACAAATCGCGTCGCTCTGCGGACACCGAAATGATTGACATCGATGGGCTCATTAAGTTTCTCAAGACAAAGAGATCGTAGTAACCCGGCTGCTTGTACTCTGGCCTAGTGCCCTTAGAAATCACGCCGCTGCGAAATAGGCGAAATTGTTCTAGCAATACAGTACATCTACTAGAGGGTCTGGAAGCCTGATGATACGGAGTCTCTCCACACTTCCACCGTAATGCCCGAAACACTTGCACTAGAAGACCCCTCCCACAACCACTCGCAGAGCTTCGCAATGCCGTGAGATTCCCCCACAATGACTACTTCAACTCGACCATCAGGGAGATTCTTCGCCCAGCCACTCAGTGATAATTGCTCCGCCCGCTGAGCCGTGGCTGCCCGATACCAGACACCCTGAACGTGTCCCGCCACTAGACAACGTACCGCATGTTTGGGGGTAATCTCAGAAGAACTGCTTGGCACTAATCCTGGGTTGTCTCTTGACTTGTATTCAGCGCATCAGTCGCGCGGTTCTTTGCGCGCACCGCATTTGCTCGTGCCATGCTAAACGAGCGTCCGTCAAAGGGACGGGGGAAAGTCGAGCTGCATCAGCCTCCTCTGCGGCCGCTATAGCCTGGCGGGCATCGCTCATCTCTGGACAGGCGGTGACGTGGCGCAACCTGTTACGATCAGCGCCATAAGTACTATTATTCCAAGCCTATTAATACTCATTAGCCTCAAAATCCGTAACTGAGCAACCTAACAGGGCCTCGAGACAACCGTCAAGCGAATAGTGGAATACTAGGGCATACACTCTGAAGACTCAAAAGTCGTATACAGGTTCGCCAATTAGCTAAATTTTAAAATTGATAATACATATAACAAATAATTACATATGAAAGCTAGAATTTATCACAATCCAAGGTGTTCGAAATCACGCGCTACAAAGGAGTTGCTCGAATCGGAAAACATTGAGTTTGAGGTGGTTGAATATCTGAAAACCCCACCAGATGCTGAAACTCTGATCCGTCTATCGGCAAAACTAGGCTTACCTGCAAAAGATTTTATCCGCGCGAATGAGCCCGAGTTCAAGAAAGACGAGATAGATCCAGCAACCCTCAGCGAATTAGCACTCATTGATCTCATGGTCAAAAGCCCTAAACTGATTGAGCGCCCCATTGTTGAAGTTGACGACGCAGCCCGAATCGGGCGCCCACCAGAACGGGTGCTAGAGTTGTTCAAATGAGCACCCGCATACTCGTTCTCTACTATTCCCGCAAGGGTCGAACTGCCGAATTGGCAAGATATATTGCACGTGGGATCGAATCTGCAGATGGTGAGGCTATTATTCGCACTGTGCCTCCCGTATCGTCGTCCGTCGAGGCGGTTGATGCCCCCATACCTGACTCAGGTCCACCATTCGCGGCGATTTCAGACCTTGAGACATGCGACGGTCTGCTACTAGGAAGCCCAACCCGCTTTGGAAACATGGCAGCACCTTTAAAACATTTTCTGGAGCTAACCTCAGAACTCTGGCTTAAAGGTACTCTCGTCGACAAACCAGCTGGGCTCTTCACATCAACAAGTTCACTACACGGCGGGCAGGAAACCACATTGCTATCTATGGCACTACCTTTAATCCACCACGGCATGCTCTGGGCAGGTATCCCTTATACTGAACCAGGAGTCAGTGAAACAAAAACCGGCGGAGGACCATACGGAGCCTCGCATCTTGCTGTTGATTGGAATCAAACTATCTCAGATGACGAACGTACGTTAGCTATTGCTTTGGGGAAACGGATCGCGCGGCTTGCTATAACCTTATCTGCCCCAGGATAAGTAGGTGTCAAGTATCACTCGTCCCAAGTACCTCTCTAATGAATGGAACGGTGAGCTTACGGTGGACTGCAAGCGATGCTTGGTCGAGAGTATCTAGCCACCGACACAACACACCCATATCACGAGGCAACCGGTGAAGCAGAAAGCGGGCGGACTTGTCTGGTAAATCTATGCCCCTAAAACGTGCGTGCGTTTGGAGCGCAATTGCTAGGTGGTCATCTATCAGACCTGTCACCTGATAAATGATAGCTCCAGATGCTCGAGAATCCAGATCAGGTAAAAAGAAATTCAAACCGGCCGGCGCGCATCGAGCCGCGCATACGAGCTTCCCTTCTTCAGCCTGAAGAGCATTGAACAAACTGAAAAGCATTTGCTCCCAAGCCGGATTGCCAACCACCACGTCTAGGTCATCAAGCACTACCAGGTCTAGAGACTCAAGCCCATGAAGCACATCCGGCACCAATTTTGGCAAATTTTTTAGTGGTAGATAGATAGCACTCGCCGGAAGCATGGCCGCGCAGGTTGCTTGCAATAAATGACTTTTACCACAACTGGGCTCACCCCAGAGCCAAAGCGGTGGTGAATTTGTATAACCGGCATCTGATAGAGATCGCAAATGAGCTACTAAAGCTGCGTTCTTACCGACTACAAAAGTTTCGAATCGAGCCGATGGTTCAAGCGGAAACGGCAATAACAGCTGCGCCAACTGGTTAACCTTTTGGTTTTGAAGAGCACGCCAAAAGGATTAGGAAGCGATGTGGGGCTTCTGACATGCGCGCTTACCCCAATCAACGACATAATTCAATCCGCTGGTAATACTGGTAAAAACAACGACGCTCCCCAGAATCAAGACAACTTGGCTCGATTGCCATTGAAATGCTTCCGCCGTTAATACGAAAATCATGAAAATCAGCTGCGCAGCAGTATTGAGCTTACTGATAAGCGCAGGTTCTCCTGAAACTGGCCCAATCAGAAACTGATAGGCCATAGCGCCGGCGACAATAACAGCGTCCCGTGAAACAACGAGCACTGTTAGAACCAATGGAACTAAACCCAAATAAGTCAAAGTTAAAAAAACACTAAACACAAGGAGCTTATCTGCAGTGGGATCGAGCAAACTTCCGAGTCGCGTGCGCCAATGAAAACTCCTAGCCAGAAGCCCATCGATAGCATCGGAAAGCGCAGCTATGCCAATCAGCGCCAATGCGGCCGTGTACTGCTCGTTGAGTAACGTAAAGATGATGGGTGCCACCAGAATGACTCGACCAGCACAAATCACATTTGGTATCCACTTAAACGTCATTTCACATCAGGCCCTTCGAAGGCTACTGGGAGAGCGAGAATGTCAGGTGATCGCTCGAAGGACTATCGACCGTCGAGGGTAATTGAGTAAGCACATCACCTAAGGTCAGTACTCTCTCAAGTACGTCTGGTCCACCACGAGCCGCTACACGCAATGTCAGCATCGTTCCGGCAAAGTTCTCCACATCAACAGAATCCAGAACGCTCAGATCTTCCATGTAGCGCATAACTTTCCCGTAGTTCTCCAACGTTTCTACACCCATTACAGTGACACGAGCTATGAGCGCATTACCGATACTACTGAATTCTCCGGCATATAGATCCGCTAGCTGATCCAAACCCGAACGCAATGTACCACCCGATAGTATGTATTGACTGCGGCCTCGGAGAAGCGTCCATTGGGCATCGAAACCATACTGCGTAACCCGCACGCGTCCGCTTAAAATAGCATCAGCGCCATAGCGTTCCGATGCCCGTCTCACTCTGTCACCAAACCCACCCCAAATATCAATAAAATCCAAGGTGCTTATGTCTTGAAGATCCCACAACGGCAATGTTACAGGCAGCCCCCTATCACTGGCTGCCAATTCCAACTGGGCTCGCAACTCATCCTCGACGATGGTGAGTTGCGAGCTACGAATAATCCCTGGTGACTCGGCCCCCAATATGCTGCGTTCTCCAAAACCTGCATCTATTGCGACCCACATGAGTGTTAACGGGCGTTCTTCCCCCCAGACAGGTTGACTACGTTGAACTAATGCATCCTCAATAGCCTGGGAGTCGAAGGTGACCAGCAAGTTCTCCCTGTCCGGGTAACCCCTCTGCACAACATACTGGGCAGCATCTCGCATAAGATCTTCTAGAGCCGGATTGAGGAAAGCATCAGGTCGTCCGGTGACTCGGGTCAAAAGTTGTCCCATCGCAAACCGCACGTAACTCTCCTCGGTGGAGGGCTCTTGGTCTCTGAGCGCCTCAGAACTTAGAGGCACGGTGATCGTATAGAGATTCTCAAAAATCGCTGCCGAACCTCTGCTTAGCACCAGGAATACCACTAGCCCCCAAAGCAGCCGACTTAAGGCACCGGAACGTTTCAACTTAATCATCTCTGTCCACAATGGATTGCACTAGCTTATTATACTGACCATAGTTCCCACCCGATGCCAGGATTCAAGGAATGACTGCTAAATCCCCCCTCACTTACAAAGCCTCAGGTGTCGATATTGACGCAGGAGAAAAGTTAATCCAGCGAATTAGGTCTGCGGCGGGGCGCACCAGGCGATCGGAGGTACTGGGAGGCATTGGCGGATTTGGCGGACTCTTCAAACTACCCGCTGATCGCTATACCCAGCCAGTTCTGGTGTCGGGCACGGATGGCGTTGGAACAAAGCTGAAGCTGGCTATAGAACATGGCGCTCACGATGAAATAGGAATCGACCTGGTCGCTATGTGCGTCAATGACGTCATCGTACAAGGCGCAGAACCACTATTCTTCCTCGATTATTTCGTTACCCCAAAATTGGATGTGGATATCGCGACTCGCGTAATCAACGGTATCGCTCGCGGCTGTGAACTCGCAGGCGTAGCATTGATCGGTGGCGAAACTGCGGAACACCCAGGGATGCACGCCGAAGGCGAGTATGACCTCGCAGGATTCTGTGTAGGGGTTGTCGAGGAAGATAGGTTGATAGATGGGAGCACGATTGCTGCCGGTGACAGCGTTATTGGTCTAGCTTCCTCGGGTCCACATTCCAATGGCTTTTCGTTGATAAGACAGGCATTAGAATTGAGCTCTGAAGGAGTAAACACACTGGTCAATGGCAGTACTATTATCGATCAGCTGTTGGTACCTACTCGAATATACGTATCATCAATCCTGAAACTGCTTGAAACCTCCCAGACCAAAGGCCTCGCCCATATTACTGGGGGCGGACTGACAGAAAATATTCCGCGAATTTTACCCGACGGCTTAGGCGCGCGCCTTGAGCAATCAGCCTGGCCATCCCTTCCAGTATTCGATTGGCTATCGAAATCCGGCGTTGCCATGCGGGAGATGCTACGAACCTTCAACTGCGGAATTGGTATG
>DBZY01000046.1:94269-94533 GCA_002311835.1 Proteobacteria bacterium UBA1148
CCTTCAACTGCGGAATTGGTATGGTAGTCATTGTTGAGCCAAGCGCTACAAAAACAACATTAGCGACGCTCGAGTCCTGCGGTGAGAAAGCCTGGGAAATCGGCAAAATTATCGAAGATGAAAAACAGCAGATTCATATCAGATGACTAATGCTTTCACTCTTAGCTTGCTGGCCGTTTCGATCGCTTACCACGTAACGGATGCGACAGCAGCGAGCGCCATCCAACCCTACCGGGCAGACTATGATGTCTTCTACAAAGATCA
>DBZY01000076.1:0-22328 GCA_002311835.1 Proteobacteria bacterium UBA1148
GCGGTGCGCTTCGAACTCGATCAAATGATCGTAGTCTTCCATTAGGACCGTATCGACGAGCTCCTCCTCGGTCAGCCCGGCCGAGATGCCTGCCGTAACGGCAGCGATGAGCTCCTCCATGTAGCGTCGCTGCTCGATGGCGTCGGCCTTCGTGCCGGGCAGCTCGTGACCCGGAGAGATGATGTCGAAGTCGAGTTGCTCGATGCGTTGCAGTGACTCGAGCCAGTCTGGGAAAAATCCGCCGTACAAGTCGTAGGCCGGCGGACGTTTCGGTGTCAAGAAATCGACCGAATGGATTGTCCGCTCGTCCGGGAACAGCAGGACAGTCGTATCGTCGGTGTGGTTGCGTCCCGTGTAGTGGAGCTCGACGGTCTTACCGCCCAGCGTGATCGATGCCTTGTCCGCGTAATAGATGTCAGGCGGTACCTGCTCACCCCCCGAGCGCCGCATCCACATCTCCGCGTGGCTCAAGCCTTCGTCTGCGTTGGTGTCCAAGGAAGTGAAAACTTCGTGGTGAGGTGTTCCGGCCGCTTCCGCCAGCTGAATGAGACCGTCGCCGTTCGCGTCCCAAAGTCGCTGGCGCGGAAGCAGGGGTGCGTCAGCGGCAGGGGCTCGCATGTTTTTGCGCATATTTTCATGGCCGACAAACGTGGCTGTATCCGCAAAGACCTCGCCGCCGCTTGCGTGATCGTTGTGATGATGACTGTAGATTACATACTTCACGGGGAGTCCGAATCGCTCATCGAGCTGTGTCTTGAGCCACGCGGCCATCTCAGAATTCATCGGATCCACGACGATAATCCCATCGGGCGTGACAACGAACATGCCGAAATCCCGAATCTGCCTGAATCGGTAGAGGTCGTCGGTCAGATGAGTGATCTCGTGTCGTGGCAAGTCTTCACCTGAGCCGAGGCCCTGGTGCTGTTGAGCCTGGGTGGCATGGATCAGCCCGCAGGTGCTACCGATCAGTAGAGCCAGAGATAGTGTGTTTTTGCGCATCGGACCACCTTGTGCGTTTGACCATTAACATGCATGACGCAGCATATGTTGATTCTACGACCATACTGTGACGCCGGGTACTTTTCATTGGGCCTGCGGTGACCGACGAGGCTGGCACCGCGCGAGCACTGAGTGATGGACTCGCAAGGACACCAAATAGTCAGTGCGGGTAGAATTTCGGGTAGACGGGAAGCTCGAGATTGCTCTAAGCCTTTTAGGTCAACGCTCATAGAGCGGTATTGGATTCTCATCCACCTCCGCCACTACTCTTAAACTAAATGGTGTAAGGATTAGAGGATATTTTTATTATTTAAGTTGATTTTAATAATATTCTGAGCCATAGATTTATAAATGTTTCATAAAGACAAACTAATAAGTAATATATTTCAGAAGAGAATTAGAGTTCCAAAACAGTCTAGAAAAATATGAGAAGTTAATTATGGGCATTAACAAAATCATTTTGGGAGTGGCTGTAACTTTGGGGACCATTCACTTTAGTGGCGTAACTCATGCTCAAGCCAATTTCGAGGGTATTTGGTCCGCCAACCATCCGGAAGGAATGGGCCAACCTCCTCTAGAGGAACTCGCATTTACGCCTGCAGGGCGAGCAGCGTTTGAGCGATTCGGTGCAGACAACGACCCTTCATTTCGGTGCATCATGCCGGGAGTTCCACGAGGACTAGTAGATCCTTACCCACGGGAGATCATCCAGCAGGATCACCAGATCGTGATGCTGCACGAGTACCATCACCAGGTACGCCGGATATACATGGATGGTAGAGAGGTACCAGAGTATTGGCCACAGTCATTGGGTGGGTACTCTACAGGGTCCTGGGAAGGTGAAACACTGGTGGTTCATACTACTCATCTGTCGCCGGAAAACCTAATGACTACTACCGGCCGGCCATTCTCGGGCGATGAAAACACTTATGTGATTGAACGTTACATGCGATCTGGGGACGTCCTTATGCTCACTGCCGAGATACACGATCTGACGTACTATGAAGAAACGTATGTCATGCATGGTCTTTGGAACTTTGCCCCGGACGGAGAAATCTGGGAGTACTCATGCGACCCTAGTTTCGGTAACGTTTCGTAAGGACAAGGATTAAAAATGGCTAAAATGTTCAATCTGATTGCCGCGTCTATTATTCTCAGCGTGCTCTGCAGCTTGCCGGTAACAGCGCATCACAGCTCCACATATTTCGATATAGGGATGGAGGTTGTGCACGGGGATGTCACAGTTATAGATTTTCAGGTGGAGAATCCTCATGGATTACTTGTTTACGTTGTTGTTGACGACGAAGGTAACGAAGTGGAGTGGAACGCAGAGCTACCGAGCGCCAATTTTTCACGGCGTGGAGGTGTCATTGAATCGCTCCTGAAACCGGGAGATAAACTGGTAGCCGTAATCGGCGAGCCAGGATTACCCGGCCGAACCAGAGAAAACTTGATGCGATTGACACGGGCAGAATTCCCGAATGGAGATGTTGCGACGTTTTCTGGCATTAGTGCGACGTACACACGAGCCGGAGCAGAATAGTGCTCAAACAGCGGTTCTTGCAAAGCTATTCCGGGTCTGAGTAGACCGGTCTTTCGTCCAATCTGGAGAGATCTCAACTTCTAACTAGTTACTCTGAGGATTTGGTAGCGTGCCACCACCCGGCCGTGTCAGTAGCGATCCAACCCTTCGGTCAGTTCGATAGATACACCTGATGGGTCTGTGATAAACGCAATTTTCAAGTCGATGTTTTCGACTTCTCTATACTCAACATCAAACGGAATGCCTTTGGTAGCAAGGACTTGGCAGAACGCTTCCAGGTTATCCAGTTCAAAACCAATATGATCAATTGCACGGCCGCTGGTCCCAATCATTGGTTCGTTCTCAGTGCCGAAGCTTAGGTTCATGCCAGGCACATTTGTTGTTGTCTGGATGCTGCCGCGCGGTCGTATTTCTAGCCCGAAGACATCTACATACCAATCGAGTAAATCCTCGAATTCTGGTGTGCGAAAGTGAATGTGATAACCAGAGATCTCCGTCGGCAACATCTGATCTTCTTGTAGCTCGATCCATGCACCATCCGGCATTGTCACGTAGGCATTCGGCTGTCCTTCTGAACCAATGAACTCACGGTCGACCAGGTAACCAGCGGCGCGCCAGTTCGCTAGAAACTTCGCGAGGTTTCGGACCTTGAAGCCAAAATGATTCATTACCGTACCAACAGACCCACCAGTCGGCTCGCGTTCTCTGAGTGCTACCAGAAATCCGGGAAATCGCACCGCAGTCAGATCGCCTTTCTGCGTGACCACGCCGTTGAAGTGATCGACCCATAATTTTTTGTGGAGTTCTAGATCTGTCACGTTCAAATGTACGTGGCCAAAGGCTAGACCCGCTTCGTTGGGTACCGCAAGTTGAGAGTGAGCCGCTGAGAAGAACGGCAGTAGGATAATAGTGATCAGGAATGGCTTCATAATCAATCCTCCTTATATAGATGGACTTCTAGCATCTTACTCCGAAGCCTGAGTCCGCTCTTCCTGCAGCTGCGTTAGGTAACTTCGTTCGTAAAATGAGATCTTTTCTCGATATCCTTCTGGGTCCACGAAGCGTTGCGGGTCGTACGAGTCTCCGGGCGAGACTTTATCGTGCAGATTAAAATGATAAGCATGAGATGAAACCCAAATATCTGCGGACAAGGCTTTTTGTGCGGCAAAAGTTGCTTCGTAGTTATTGGCGATCTGCGGGTAGGCGGGCATGTCGAGTAAAGTCACACCGGAATTGATTGAACCCATATTGACTATGAGCACTGAATAGATTTCCCCATCGTCATCTTCGGTATCAAATGTAAAGCTACTTGCGCCTTTGGTATGACCGGGATGATGTTGCAAAGTGAGCACTGTATCCCCGAGCTCGATTGTATCCCCGTGTTGCAGGTGTCGATCTACGGCAACGGGTTCGAATATGGGCTCCCGACCTTCTGGAAAACGAAAATCAGAGTTTCCACCATCCTCCAGTGACGCTACATCTCCTTCATGCGCGAACATTTGAGCACCAGTGACGCGTTTAATTTCGGCGAGATCAGCGACATGATCCCAGTGCGCCTGCGTCGTCAGAAGGATCTTGATGTCCTCGAATTCAAATCCCAACTCTTCGGTATTGGACTGGATCATCTGTACTGAGTCGTAGGCACCAGTATTTATTAGGATATGTCCCTCAGATGTGGTGATCAGATATGACGCTAGGTCGTAGGTCCCCACATAATATAGGTTGCCAACTACCCGTATCGGTGGGAGCGGTCGTAACCATGCCTCATTCGTGATAGGCCGTCGTTCAAAGCTGGTCTGAGCATGGAGTGCAGCAGAGCCCCAAGTAGATCCTAGCGCAATTACGGATAGAGCAAGCGATCGCAGTCCGGCGTAATGCCCCACTGATCGGAGTATTGGCTTCATGGTGTGTGCTCCTTTAAAAGCGTTACAAAGACCTCTGGTGTGGCTGTCATGGTTATGAGTGGTTGCATGTGAACCCTGCTTTAAATTAAATGAGACATTAGCATGCAGAGGGTGCGAGAAGTGTCAAATTTTGACCACCCAGTGGTCTGATCTGGGTAGAATCAGTCTGAGAGAAGGATGACGGAGGATCTGATAATGCGCCTAAATCTACGAGCCCTAGTTTTTTTTGTGCTTGGTCCGCTAGTATTAACGTACTCAGCAGCTTTCTCCCACCATTCTTCCGCACCGTTTTATGACCGCGGTCGGGTCATTGAGGTTGAGGGTGTTATTACCGAGGTTTTGTGGCGGAACCCTCATATCCTTTTTAAGCTGGAGGACGATAATTCTCAGGAGTGGGATGTAGAGACGACCTCGGTAAGCGTTCTGAGGCGTTGGGGTTTGGATGAGAATGTGATTAGCGTAGGGACTCGAGTTCGAGTCGCTGGCGGCCCTGGTAGGCTCTCAGATTACGCGATGTGGGTAACGAACATACTTCTCCCAAATGGTGAGGAAATTTTGTTTGCCTCCCGCCCACGTTGGTCTGAAACAACCATTGGGGAGGACTTACGGAGCGAGATTACCGGGAATACAGAGCTTGGTCTGTTCCGCGTTTGGACTAGCGCGAGCCGCTTGTGGAACGAGGACTATCCACTGACGGAGTTTGCGCGAACATCACGAGCAGCGTGGCACCCGATTGAGAATGAGCCGACCGCAAACTGTGCGCCAAAAGGTATGGCCTTCATTATGGAAAACCCTTATCCGATGGAGTTTGTTGATGAGGGAGAAGAAATTTTACTTCGAATAGAAGAATACGATCTGGTTCGTACGATCTATATGTCTTCCGAGTCGGCGCCCCAAGAGCCGACTACAAGTCTCTTAGGTCACTCGATAGGTCATTGGGAAGATGACACACTGGTCGTAGAAACTACGCGTATCGATTACCCATATTTCGATAAGACTGGTATCCCACAAACCGGGTCGGTTAGAAATATCGAGCGCTTTTCTTTGAGTGAGGACGGGAGTCAGTTGAATTATAGCGTGACCGTTATAGATCCAGAGATTTTTACCGCGCCCGTTGTTATGGGTAAAACGTGGGTGTGGAGGCCCGGTGAGACTGTGGAGCCTTACGACTGTCAGTAGGGTTTGAAACTACTAAATTCAAAATATGAGGAAACAGATAGTATGAAGAACGCTTACTCGTTAATCGGAATTAGATTTTTTTGCCTTACTGCTATGTCGCTCGCTATCGCTTCATGCGGTGGTATTGAGATGGAGGCAGCTCCCGAGGTCACCACAACGGATTCAGGATTGATAATCACTACCACACAGTCTGGATCTGGTATAGCAGCAGAACCCGGAAACTTTGTAAGCGTACATTACACGGGCTGGTTATATGCGCCCGAAACTGAAGGTGGGCGTGGCAGTAAGTTTGATAGCTCAGTGGATAGGGGGATGCCATTTCAGTTTCCACTCAATGCTGGTCGCGTGATCGCGGGATGGGACGAAGGTGTTTTAGGGATGCTTATCGGTGAGAAGCGTGAATTGATCATCCCTCCAGATCTGGGTTATGGCAGTCGTGGTGCTGGGAATACTATACCTCCCGATGCCACGCTCCTGTTTGAGGTAGAGCTGTTAGCTGTCGAGTAGTCGGGATAGACCCTGACAACTTTAGACCGAGATGATCGCCGCGCAAGACGTAATGTAGCGGTTCTGTTCTTTGCACAGGCTATTCCTGGCTCACAAGTGCAGATCAATATTGTCCTGGCCGGACTGGCGGGGGCTGCTCTCGCGGAAAATGTTGCACTTGCAACCCTACCGATGTCGGTGCTGCTGCTGACCGCTATGTTCTGGGCTCCGCTCGCTTCGTATCTCATGGGGAAATTCGGGCGGCGAGCTGGATTTTTGTTCGGCGCTATGTGCGGGGCAATCGGTGGTGCGCTAGCTGCTTTTGCGCTAATGATTGGGAGCTTCAAGTTGTTGCTACTAGGCGCTGGGTTTACGGGGGTTTATTACTCGTTTCACGGTTTCTATCGTTTCGCGGCCGCCGACACAGCATCAGAGACTTTCAAGCCCAAGGCAATTTCATTTGTGTTAGCTGGTGGACTCGTGGGCGCTACTCTGGGCTCAGAGGTTGTACAGGTATGGTCCGATTTTTTTGCGCCGATTCCATTTGCTGGTGCCTATGCGGTCGTGGCATTGCTCAGTGTCGTCGGAGCAATTGGGTTGCTATTTCTGGACATTCCTTTGCTATCGCACAACCATAAGGATAGACCTGTAGGGCGGCCCATCGGTGACATACTCCGGCAACCAGAAACCATCGTTGCCATGCTTTGCGCCATGATTTCCTACGGGATTATGACGCTTGTTATGACCTCGACAGCGCTTGCTATGCTGGAGCAGGGCTTTTCCTTAGGCCAGGCTGCTGATGTTGTTCGCTGGCACGCTCTGGCGATGTTTGGCCCGAGCTTTGTTACTGGCACAATCATTTCTCGCTTTGGCCATCTTCGGGTAATGAGTATGGGGTTGCTGCTGCTTGGAGTGTCCTGCATGATCGCTATCGCAGGTGTTGATCTAGATAGTTTCTATGTGGCATTGATCTTACTAGGTCTCGGCTGGAACTTTGGATTTGTCGGGGCAACGAGTCTCCTGTCAAATACTCATACAGCGGGAGAGCGTACAAAGGTACAGGGGCTCAACGATTTTCTGGTTCTTGGAACGGTTTCGATAGCTTCTTTGGGCTCTGGGGCGTTGCTAAATCTCTATGGTTGGTCAGTGGTACAGATGGCGGCACTACCGGCTATCGTCATTGCCAGTATTGCTCTAATCTGGTTAGGTGTTTCCAAACGTGGAGGCACATTTGTTACCTTGTCAGAATAATAGTGGTACGTTCCGTGGGAGTTCAATGAACATCAAATATGACAGAGAAATTATTGCTGCGTTTCTGACTGCTTTCGTATTGACGGTGCCGATCATGACATCTGATGCACAAGCTCAGGGTGAAGTTCTAGTTCTAGGCGGTAGTGGGTGGCATTGTGGAGAGGATCCGGATTGTTTTAATCGTCTTCATCCCGATATTCCCATGGCGGCTCGGGCGCGACCGGGGCAAACGATCTTATTAAGGACCCGTAATTCAATAGATGCGCAATTAGACCCACAAAGCAGCTACGTTGATGACCGGTTCTCTGGTCCCATTCTAGGGACAGTACATCCGCTTACAGGTCCTGTGTTTATTGAGGGAGCAGAGCCTGGAGATGTTCTTGCAGTAACCATTCTTGATATCGACCCGGGACCTTTCGGACAAACCAGGATCACAGGTAACGCGTTCGTCGGAGATCGTATTCCTGGGCCATTCAGTGTGCTGTGGAACCTTAATCGAAAGGAGGCTGTATCAGACGATTTACCGGGCATACGTATTCCGAATGGGAGTTTTCCCGGCATCGTGACCGTATTGCCGGGACCAGAGCAACTTGCTGCGGCCCTAGCCCGGGAAGAGAGCCTTGCAAATCAGGGAGGGGCGTCTGCATTGCCGGAACCTACCCATGCGTCACCGGCCGATATTTGTGGGCCGCAAGGGAGACGCAGAAATGAATGCCTTCGTACCGGACCTCCGAGGGAGCATGGCGGGAATATGGATATCCGTTATTTGGGTGTCGGGGTCACAATCTACCTCCCTTGTTATATTGAAGGTTGTGGTTTGGGGGTAGGTGATTTGCATTTCGCCCAGGGTGACGGTGAGGTAGCCGGCACTGCTATTGAGATGGACGCTGACGTCACGCTCACAACTGAACTCATCAAGGACGGACCGGTGTTAGAGCAAGGCCCCCACTATGAAGGTCCGGCTCGACTCATGGATATTCCGTCTCGGCGGTTTTATGCGACGACGGGATTGCCACTGAAAGCTGCTGGAGAGATTCCACCAGACATGGCTTATTTGGAGTCGCCAAAAGCAGCCGGTCTAGAGAATCTCTCCAAAGATATTTCTCTCGCGGCGCGAAATGCGTTGTTAGAAATTATTGATTACATGGTGAGAACTTACGACCTCACACCAGAGCAAGCGTATATTGTCGCTAGTGTTGCTGTTGACTTGAGGATTGGGCAGTTGGTGGATGTTCCTAATGTTGGCGTGACAGCTATTTTGCCGCTTGATATATTCGACGCGAATTAGATTTTTATACAAATTTTTTGTGACGATTGAGTTGCGACAACTTTTCCAATAATCGCGCTCGACTTATAGCCCTGTGCAATAAGGTCTTTAAGACATTTTTGAGCTTTATCTGCTGAAATACTTGCAAGCAACCCCCCCGAGGTCTGAGGATCGAATAGCAACTGGAACATTGGGTGTTGGCGTACTTTGTTTGTATTCTCAATTTGTTGTGAAAACCGTTCGTTTTTGGGTTGGAGTGTAGAGACGAGTTCGGCGCTTAACGTTTGCAGAGTGCCATCGAGCACAGGTAGGGCGCTCATATCGATTACTGCGCCTAGTGGGGAACCCCGAAGCATTTCTAGTAGATGGCCAACGAGCCCGAAGCCAGTAACATCTGTACACGCACTAGCACCATGGGATCCTAAAAGGTTTCCAGCCGCTCGGTTCGAGAGCAGCATAGACATGACAGCTTTTTCTATCCAGTGGCCTCTAGCCTTAGCGCGCATGTCTGCAGCAAGCAGGCTCCCCGTGCCCATCGCTTTTGTGACGAGTAGGGCATCACCTTCTCGCGGTGTTGTTTTTCGAAGGGCTTGATCCGGTTCTATTAGTCCCATAACGGAAAAACCGAGACTTAGTTCAGCACCTTCACTGGTATGCCCACCCACTAATGCAGCACCTTCTGAATTAAACACCTGGAGTGCCCCAAGAAGCATTTGTCTGAGTTCGTCAATAAGTTTTTTTTCTGGCCACATGGGTAGTGTTGCGAGAGTCATGGCTGTCTGAGGCTCCGCACCCATTGCATAAAGATCTCCCAGGCAGTGGTTGGCGGTAATCTGTCCGAAGAGATAAGGGTCAGGGATCATCGGACGAAAAGCATCTACGGAGAGAACTGAAAGTTTGCCTGGTGGTACTAAAATTAGAGCTGCATCATCAGGTTGATCCAAACCGACGATAACGCTTTTTTTGGAGATTATTGGAAGATCTTTAAGTGCTGTTGTTAGCACGTCGGCACTCACCTTCGCACCACAGCCGCCGCAGCGGATTGCGTCTTCCGGGGGTTTCTCAGGTGCCGAATCTAGAAGCTCGGGAGACACTACCGAACTCATTTTTTCCATAGCCATTTCTGGAAGCTGTTGGTATTTACGAATAAAACGGGAATCAATCCAGTCTTTCCAATGCCAGACCCAACGTCCTTCTATAGACCATATACCGCGGGAGGCGACAGCGTATTGATCACCTGTGCTGATGAGTTTCAAAATGGATTTTTGTGGGTGGTAACTTGACAGTCTGCGGCCCAGTAGACTGCTACGAAGATTTCGTATTAGCGGTGGTCCCTGACGTACAGCAAAAACCCCTGCCTTCGGCCGTGGGGCATTTATCATGGTTGCGATGTCTCCAGCACCAAAGATATTAGTTTGGGAGAGAGACTGAAGATGCTCGTTTACGAGCATAAAACCATCGTCGTCGAGTTCGAGCCCGGTTTCAGACAGCCATGCGGGAGCACTTGCCTGGGTCGCCCAAAGAATCTCGTCGTATACAAACTCGCGACCACTGCTATCGGACAGCGTACCGGATTCTACCCTAGTTATTTTGGCAGCTGTGTGGACTTCTATTCCACGTTCGGCGAGTAGTCTTCTAAAGCGCCGTACCACGCCCGATGGTTGTTCTGGTAGGATTTCTTCGTCTGCGGTGACAAGCTCAAGACGGAGATTATTAGGCACACTCAACGAACGTGAGATGGCGTGATGGATAGCTAGACTTAACTCAACCCCCCCCACGCCGCCGCCGACAATGCCAATATTAATGCGGCCTTCGTGAGCCTCGATCCGTTTCCGTAGGAGCCTCCAGTGAGGAAGGAACCGATTAATGGGTTTTACTGGAACAACATTGTCTTTGGCGCCGGTTATCTGGTGGGTTGATGGTGTGGATCCAGTGTTAATGGAGAGCAGATCGTAGCTGACCGGCGGTCTTCCCTTTAGCAACACGGTTTGTGCACTTGGGTCGATGCCGGTCACATCGGCCTGAAAGAATCGTGCATTGGCAAATCTCGTTAGAGGTAATAGATCAATGTGTGCTTCGTCAGCTGTGTAGTGCCCCGCGATCAAACCGGGCAACATACCGGAGTAGGGTGTCTCGATGTCGCGGCTGATCAAGGTCAGACGAGCACCTGGCACGGGCCGCATGCCGAACGATTTCAATACGGCAATGTGGCTGTGTCCACCGCCTAGTAAGACGACATCCTTGATAACGGGCGCTGACTGCATGTGCGCCGAATATACAGGGGGGATCGCGCGCTGCCCACTACCGCCAATCCTTGGTTGCTCCCATATCCAGAGCAATGGGGCTGGTCGAAGCGCTAATTACTCATGTGTTGGATGTCTTCGGGGGCCCTCGTTGTGTCATGCATGATCACGTCAAAATTCATGGTGAATTCGAAGTCATTTGGAGGGAAGCAGATTTCGTCATCACAGGTTTGGTAGGTCAATATCACATCCACCGCGATTCTATCTTCACGATACGACGGGGCCAGAGTGATATCGCGCTGGATTTTCGGTGTGCCGTGATACACCGGCACACTCTCATCAATGGGCTCAAGATAGATTATCTCGGGTTCAGGTAGTGTGAGATCACGCATTTTCACATGATCCGTTTCCACGATTCTTAAGTCAGCTGCCGTGTAGTCAGAACCCGGTGCGTATAGGTGCATGCGTTCTGGTAACTCGATATCCGTCACGAGCGTGATTGTGTTACCCGGTCGTAAGGCGTCCTGAGAAGCATAGGCTAGGAAGTCGAACTGGGGGAGTCGCGCTTCGATTTGCCGGCCGCCATCGCTATCAAAGGTCTTCATTAAGATTGTTTCGGCCGTCTCGCGGATCCTGTGACTATCGTGAAAATATTTCTCTTGCACGATCCTGTCGGCGTTGACGATATAGGTTCCCGGGAATGCCATGCCGTCAGTGCGGCTCCCAGGCTCCGGATTGGGATTGCGTATACCAAAGGCCTCAATGATTTCCGAGTCTGGATCCGCCAGGGTTGAATAGCTGAACCCCCCCATACGGTCCGCAAAACTCTTGAGAATATCGACGGTATCGTAACTGATGGTCACGACACCCATCCCGTTCTCGATAAACTTGTCTAGAGAGGTTTCCAGCTGCACGAGCTGGGTTTTGCAGTAGGGTCACCAATCGGCGGAGCGAACAAACACGACCATCGCTCCGTTGGGCTCCATGATGTCGGCTAGACTGACCAGATCACCGTATTGATTTAGGGCTTCAAAGTCCGGAATCCTCTCGCCAACCTCCGGTCCACTGAGCATCCCCCTGCTACCTGCTGGGATATCGGTAAGGAACTCCTTTGAGTAGGTTTGTGAGAATACAGGAAACGCAAACAGAGATATCACCAGCGCTACCGACAGCGTTATCAACCCTAAGCCATTTTTAGTCATAATGATTCCATCATGCCTAAACCGTTCAGACGGTATTAACTTCCAGAGGTCGGTGAGACTGTGGTCGTCCTGCTGCAGCGTTAACAATCATGTCTGGGGTAACCGGTGCGCGATTGAAAGAGTATCCCCCTAGTGCGTCGGAAATAGCGCACAAGACAGCGGCTGCAGCGCATCCTTCGATGGGTTCGCCAACGCCCCTAGCACCCACTGGATTTTGTGGATCCGCTATGTCAACAGCGCCCCATTGCATGGTAGAGGGTATGTCGAGGTACGACATTGGTTTGACCTGATGAAGCCCCACGTTGGCTGGTAGGCCGCTTTGTGGGTCGTAGACATGCCGTTCAGCACACGCCATCCCGAATCCCATAACTGAGCCCCCCTTCATTTGGTTGGCCAGCCCCTGGGGGTGAAGTACCGTGCCGCAGTCCGCTACGGCAACGTAGTCCACAATATCAAGCTTGCCTGTCTCCACGTCTAGCTCGATTTCTATGAATCCGCTTGCAATAGCTGGAGCTACAGCATCATGACGAAGATTGTCCTTGGCGACGCCGATGAGGCCTGTACCTGCCAAGCCCTCGACCGCCATACGTGTCACGTCATGGATATCGTCTGGAGCTTCTTGGCCAGAGTATTTGCCTCCGATTTCGATCGCGCGTTGTGCGGCCGCCGCAAACGTGAGGTTAGTTGCGGGGCTCGATTTTAGGAATACCGTTTCGTCAACAATATCGTAATCATCGGGCGCGCCACCCAGATCCATGGCCGCAATTTCTTTCAGCTTCTGGAGAGCGTCCATGGCAGCTACATAACTGGTGCGCGTACAGGTGAATGATGTGTTACTACCCGTCTGGGTCGGGGCCCAGGCCAGATGCCGTCGACTGTCACCCCTTTCGACTACACAGTGTTCCCAGTCATATTTCAGGATCTCAGCGGCAACCCGAGAGGTCACCGTGTGAGAGTAGGTGCCGAGATTCCCTGCGCCAGTGTGAATATGTAAGACACCATCAGATGTGATACGAACCAAACCGTCGTAGCTGTTGCGTCCGGCAGAGTGGTAGGCTTGGCCGATACCGATGCCAGTAATTTTGGACCCGTTACGCTGACCGCTACGGGCACTTCTTTCCTCCCAGTTGAAAAGCTCGGCTCCTTGCGCGAGGGCTTCTTCCTGATAGGCGCTTGTTACTGGGCCTTGATTTCCACCAATAGTGGCGTCATTTCCTGCAGCATTAATGCGTCGAATCGAAAGTTTATCTATACCCAGCTCTCGCGCAGCCTTATCGAGCATTGGCTCCACGGCTTCCGCCATCTGGTTTTGTCCGGGCCCGCGTTGTGGTCCTCGTGGAGGTGTATTGGTCTCTACGGGGATACCACGATACCGCATGGCCGGAGGCTGGTAGAGGATTGAGACTGAATCGGCTGCGGAATCGTTGTCGGTCCACCCAGTATGGGGTCCGTTCTCATTAACAATGTAGAGATCTACAGCAGTGAGGCGGCCATCTGCCCGGAAACCCATTTTGATTCGACCTTGGAAACCTGGACGCGCCGTTCCGAGACCATATTCCTCTGCCCGGGTGATCCGTAGCATGACAGGGCGACCTGTCTGTCGGCTCAGAAGTGCGGGAACCGCCATGATTGGATAGGGGCCGCCCTTAGACCCAAATCCACCTCCACAGGTTTCAGCGATATACACTAGGTTTTCTTGTTCAACGCCAAGCAGACGCATCAGTCCTGGGATCATTGCAGTCTGGCTCTGGGAGGAGCCGTGCAAGAAGCACTTCCCATTTTCCCAGTAGGCCATGCAGCTCCTGGGCTCCATGCAATGATGTGAAAGGCCTGCGGTCACAAAGCTTTCGTCCACAACGACAGCGGCTTCCTCGAATCCGGTTTCTACATCGCCGTATGCCCATTCAACAATTGGTTCTCCCGCAGGCAGTTGGCCTTCCTCGACGGCCGCAAAATCTCTGGCCGTCCACTTGACTGTTTGTGTTTCGATTCTTCGTCCCGCCACATTCCCGTCGCTGCGGGCATTTGGGCCGCCAGGATATAGGCTCTCCAGTGGGTCCACGGTAAATGGAAGTGGTTCGAGATCAATATCGATAAGATCTATAGCGTTTTGGGCCGTTGTTTCGTCCACTGCGGCGACGGCAAGAATTGGTTCACCTACATAGCAAGGTTCATTGGTCAGTATCGGGGTCTGAGGGGCGGGGGGGACCTGCGCAGATGGGATATCATCTGCCGTCAGAACGGCAAACACACCGTCCAGCGCTAGGGCAGCCGTTGTATCAACGCTGCGTACTCTGGCATGTGGCATGGGACTTGTCAGCAGTTTGCAGAAGAGCATGCCCTCAGCACGGAAATCCTCCGCATATTTCGCCCGTCCTGTGACCTTGCCGCGCACATCTGGCGGTGTAAAGTCCTTACCCAATAACCGATATGCCATGACTACACCTCTACTCGTACCGATTCGATTTGAAATCGACGCTATTGCTGCCGCGTTTACGCCACCGATGAACGGAGGTTAACACCGTTCCGCTGACCACTCATCATTCTCATAGATAGCTTAGTTTGTGGCTACCGGGACAAATTTTTGTACGCGTTTCCCTGTGTTCACCTCGGCTGTATAGAGATTGCCAAAGCTGTCTGAGGCGATATTGTGCACCCAGTTGAACTGGCCTGCTTGCCTACCGCCGTGTCCAAAGGAACCAACCACTTCCATATCTTCCCGGCGCAAAATCCAGACCTTCATATTGGCCCCGTCCGCAGCGAAGAGCCACTGCTGCTCGGGGTCGTTGGAGAGTTCGATGTCCCAGGCGGCGCCTTGCACAGTGGTCCACGGTGCGAAGACCCCTTCTTGGACGAACGTTCCATCCTTGTCGAATACATGAATCCGGCTACCACCGCGGTCTGCCACGTAAACGAGCCCGTCGTTGGCTATCCGGACAGCGTGCACAGGGTTATGCCAAGATTCTGTGGTAGGTGAAAGGACAGAAATATCAATGGAATCATCCGGAGCGTTTCCGTAGGCGCCCCAATGACGTTTGTATTCTCCAGTGTGCGCGTCGAAGACGATGACCCGGCGGTTGCGGTAGCCGTCAGCGATGTAGACCTCGTTAGTTTCGGGATCGACCGTGATGTCGGCGGGCCGCCCGAGGTGTTGTGTGTCGTTGCTGCCACGAGTTTCGTTCCACTGCCCAATTGTGAGAAGGTGTTCACCTTCTGCGGTGAACTTTAAAACTACATGGTCACTACTGCCGTTGCCACCAATCCACACGTTCTCCTCATAGTCCACGAAGATGCCGTGCTCCTGCGCTGGCCACCCGTCTTCCGGTATATCCCAGTTAGAGGTCTCGACAATAACAGTATCTTCATCCCCTTCAGTTAGGCTTGGGCCGGACTGATTCCAGGTGGGTCCGCCCCATGCGTTTATCACCTCTCCTGCTGGATTAAAAACAATTACCGAAGGCGCTGGATAGCAGCAGTCTGTAGCCGGCGGGTTCTGTACGGCGCCGAGTTCATGCTCGGTTAGAGTACGGGGGCGTTGAATGATCCAGACATTATCTTCACCATCGATCGCAATCCCCGAAACCTGTCCAAGGATCCAGTCATTCGGTAGCGGTTGTGGCCAGGATGCATCAACTTCATACTGAGGTGAATCGCTGGCGCTACTCACAGCAGCAGTGCTCGGTTGCTCCTGGGGCATGCTCTCAACAGCGCTGTCAGGCGAGCAGCCTGCTAGTAGGGCAAGTAATCCAAAGCCCGTGCCGAGCCACTTAAAATATTTCATTCTCATCATGGGGTCCCCATAGCGATCGGTTCTCAGGTGACCGACCTTGTTCTACGTATGTTCAGCCTAACCGAAGCGGCTCCGAGCGGCAAAAACGAGTTTGATCCTATAGATGATTTTACGTAACTGGTTGAATTAAATGTCTGTAACTGAGCTAGTACTCGCACTTCTGTGGGTAGAATAGGGGCGTTAGAGACGCGTTTTCCGCAGAATGGTAGCGTTCTAGGAGGAATTTAATGAAAGGGAAAGCCGCGAATATTTTTCTTCTTGTGTCAGGGGTGCTGGCATTATCAGTAAATGCTTTGGCTCATCACGGTGCGGCAGCCTACAACACCCAGGCGACCGTTGAAGTTGCTGGGAAGGTAACTCAGTTCGAGTTTGTTAATCCCCATGTACTGATCTACATGTCCGCCACTGGAGAGGATGGTAGTACCACAGTGTGGTCAGGTGAGATAACCAGCCCAAACCGGTTAGCGCGTAGCGAGCGCAGCACAGTTAAATGGAGCAAGGATCTCCTTCAAATTGGTGATGAGATAGTGTTGATAGGTAACCCTGCTAGGAACGGCGCACCATCGTTACGTTTGTTAGAGATTGTTGATTCTGATGGCAGGGGTCTTCTGGGTAGTGATTACTGGTCCGAACGAGGTTGATCACATGCGTATGATTATTAGGGGAGGGTTTTTATGAGCAACCCCATGATTATGTGGGCCGCTGTCTATGTGGCTGCAGTTTACTCGCCCATGATTCAGTCTCAGGGTGTAGGGTACGGGGCTGATTTTTCTGGTGTTTGGAGCCAAGACCGAGGGGCACAACCTGAACGATTTCGGAATCACGCCTTTACTGAAGAATTGCCACCGATGACCGAGTGGGCTCAAGAACGTTTTGATCAGTCAAAGCCGACCTTCGGTCCTCGTAACGTTCCGGTATTGGAAACTAACGACCCTGTTTACAAGTGTTTTCCGCCCGGAACACCAAGAGTTTATCTGCATCCGTTTCCTATGGAAATTATTCAGACACCCGATCGTGTGATGATGGTGTTCGAATACGATCACTTAATTCGACAGATTTACATCGATGGTCGGGAGCACCGAACGGATCTGGCTCCCATGTGGATGGGCGACTCCACCGGTCATTGGGAGGGTGACGTACTTGTGGTTGAGACGGTCAACCTCAATGATAAGACTTGGACTGATCGGCGAGGTGTACCTCACAGCGACCAATTGCGCGTAATAGAGCGCATCCGGCGCATCAGCGATGAGAATCTACAGATAGATATTACCATCGAAGATCCCGTTGCCTTCACCGAACCTTGGGTGGGAACGCGTATATATCGCGCTGTGGATTGGGATGTAGAAGAGTTCATCTGTATGGACAATGTGAATTTCGAAGCGTTCGAGCAAGAAGTTTTAAACTATGATGGAGGTGTGAACTAGTAGAGGTCATTTTTTAGGCATTGAGGTTGTTATACACTTCTTGCAAGTTTTGCTTTTAAAAAAATAGGCGCTCCTAGTGAGAGATCTTCTTTACTAGCGCCCGAGCTTTGTTACCAATGTGTATGCGAGTGTAGATGAAGTTCGCAACCGGCTTCATTGAATAGGTCTCCCAGCGTATCAGCTCGAAGCCACTTTTCAGCAATAAAAATTCGAACGATGCCCGGCAAAATTCATTGCAGTGTCCAGGCACGTAATCCTCAGTGAATCGTTTACGATGCCAGTCGGCGTTGGCAAGCAGTCGCTTTAGTCGTTTATCTATGCCTTCAATGTTGGGCATCTCGAATAGAGCGTATCCATTCGGCTTTAATCTTGCGTTGATCTTCTCCAGTGCCAGTATCGGGTCGACCAAGTGTTCAAGCACGTGGCGTAGTGCTACCAGGTCATACTTGGCGTTTTCTGGGTCGATGGTTAGAAAATCTCCAACTGTGACGGGCATACCGAGTACATCACGCGCGAGTTTGGCGGCTTCGTCTGATAGTTCGAGTCCGCAGGCATCCCATCCTGCTCGGTGTGCTAGATAAAGGAGTCGGCCTGTGCCGCAACCAACATCAAGAAATGCTCCTGGCCCCGGTAGCCACCGCTCGATAAAACTCCAGGAAGCATCCTTGTCATGATTCCGTATTGCATTGTCGTCTGTCGGGTCTATTAATTCGATGTACTGATTCTGATCAAGCCCACCGCTCAAGTCGTAGTTAACGAGTGCACAGGTAGGGCAGCGGAAATATTTGAACTGGTCGTGGTGTCCAAGACGGTAGTATGGGCGCAGCGCAGCGCTACCGCACAATCGACAGGGAAAGTTGGCTTGGAGTTGATTCAATGCAATAGCCACTCATACATTGTATAGAGAATCCTCTAGTTCATCGGTTGATGATCGACAGTACACAGACAATGCATAATAAAAGCGTCCGATAAGGAGGACATGTAATGACCGGAGTTTTCAAACCAACCTGCGACCTCTATGACGAGCATCTTGCTTCTGCGCGTGTGCTAACAATCCCATTAATCAACTTTGGCGGCGTGAGTGAATTTTGTGGGACAGCTGTTACGGTCAAGTGTTTTGAGGATAATTCTCAAATTAGAGAACTCGTCGCAATGGCGGGCAAAGGAAGAGTTTTGGTAGTGGATGGAGGAGGTTCTCTTCGTTGTGCCCTGGTAGGGGATGTTCTTGCTGGTGAGGCGCAACGTAACGGTTGGTCCGGTGTTATTGTGCATGGGTGTGTCAGAGACAAGGCAGCGCTTAGGGAGCTTGGTCTCGGAGTAATGGCGTTAGGAGTTACGCCCCGAAAATCAGTGCGTCGGGGTGAAGGGCAGAGAGGTATCCCGATTCAACTTGGGGACGTCTGGTGCCATCCTGGTGACGTTGTTTATGGGGACGACGATGGTGTCGTCCTATTGGATTCTCAATAGAAGCCCACGTTCCCACAATTTATGAGAATCATTCCTGGTGTTGATTGCACTGGGGTTACAGTAGGTTTGTTATTCCGATCGAGCGGAGTCCAGGCAAAAGATCTCCAAGATAAGCGGCCGGCCACGGCACTCTTAGGAGTTGATGGAATAGAAGGTACGAGACCATCCAGACGCTAACTCCCACAGTGAGGGTCATTACCCAGCTTTCTTTTGCCTCAAAGCGTAGGTAGCCAATCAGAAAGATCAGCATTGCTGGTAAAAGTCCTACGAGTGTCGCTGCGATAAAAATAAAGAAACACCACCCGAAGTACCGAACTGCCCGACGCTTAGTCTCATCAGGTGGCAGCGCACCCAAATCGGAATCTACACCGATTGTCTGTGTTTTTAGGTTTTCAACCTCAACAGAGTTCTTGGGAGTGGGGGAATGTGTTACGAAAAGTGTCCATGCAAGTTGTAATCCGCTTAGACCAAGACCTATCCACCCCACAACCTGGGGTACCAGTTTTGCGCCTAAGTCCCATCGCCAAGAGCCGACTATGCAAGCCAGGAAGAATACGATGGTCGAGATGTTAAACCAGCTTTCAGGGCCGATGCTGTTTGGTTTAAAGCCGAAAATAAGCGGATTTGTGGTTTCTCGGCGGCGCCGAACAAAATTCGTGACGATTGGTTTTAGCAGGCTGTATAGGGTTACCGCAAAAACACCGATAACAATCGGTCGAGAGAGCCAGTCTGTGCCGTATCGCTGAAACGAAATAAACATATAGCGTTCCAAAAGACCGCCGAGGACCAGACCGAGCAGTAATGGAGGGCGAGGCCAATCTACTCGCTTCATTACCCAGCCAAGCAACCCGAACCCGAGGAGTGCAACTAAATCGCCCCATTGACGCGTAGCTTGAAAGGCGCCGATGAATGTAATGGAAAGCACTACGGGTGCAAGGATGCCGATCCTGATTCTTGCAATTCCAGCCAGTTGTCTTGCGAATGTGAAACAAATACCACAACCGAGTATGTTCGCAATAGCCACAGTCCAGACTAGGGTGTAGCTGACGTCGAGGCGCGTTGTGAGCATATCGGGGCCAGGCGAGAGGCCGTGGATTAGGAATGCGCCTAACAAAAGTGCCATTGCTGCGGTAGCTGGTACGCCAAACGCAATGGTGGAAACTAACGCCCCCCCCTCTTTTGCGTTGTTGGAGCTTTCTGCGGCGATGACTCCACGGACGTCGCCTTTACCAAAAGACTCTGTAGCACCTTTTTC
Organism: Proteobacteria bacterium UBA1148; assembly: GCA_002311835.1. Taxonomy (GTDB): domain Bacteria; phylum Pseudomonadota; class Gammaproteobacteria; order Steroidobacterales; family Rariloculaceae; genus UBA6522. The sequence goes on from DBZY01000076.1 coordinate 20,011, forward strand.
TGTCCGCATAGCATGCCCATATGCGATCCAGGGAATGACTGCCGCCCCAATACCTGGTACAGCACCGAGCACACTCCCGATCGCAGAGCCACGTAGCACGAGAGGCAGATTGGCTAATGTGTCTTTGATACCGGTAAGTTGCCCCGAGTTAGTGGAGTCACCGTACCCCGTTCTCAAAGTCCGGCGCGCTATAGCCATATCAGCGATCTCTGGGAGCGCAAACAGACCGAGCGCGAGAGGTACCAGTGGTATTCCTTCGAGGAGATAGAGTGAGCCGAATGTCCATCGCTCTATCGCGGTGTTCGGTTCTTCACCAACAGTTGCGACCACTAAACCTATACCCGCTGCTGCAAGACCTTTAAGGTGATTACCACCACTCAGAATTCCGATTAAGGACAATCCGAAAACGCAGAAAGCCAGGAGTTCTGGAGAACCGAAGCTGAGAATGAATGGTCGTAAAAGGGGAATGCTTAAGGCGAGAAATAGAGCACCAAACAAGCCACCTAAGACCGATGCAGAGAAGGCAGCACCGAATGCTCGCGCGGCGAGGCCTTGCTTTGCCATGGGATGTCCGTCGAGAATCGTAGGAGCTGAGCCAACTGTGCCTGGAACGCCAAACAGTACGGCCGGTATGGTATCTGATGTTGCAACAACAGCTTGTAGTCCAACGAGGAACGCGAGTGCAGTAAATGGATCCATGTCGAAAGTAAACGGTAGGAGCAACGATAGTCCGACGATGCCACTAAGTCCTGGAATGACACCGAGGGATAATCCAATCACTACCCCAAGCATGACATACATCAGCCGGGTTGGATCGAGCACGATCTCAAGTGCGCTGAGGGCCATTTCAAACATTGAAGATTACTGATCCAAGCCTAAAATGTTTTTCGCCTCAGATAGAACACTATCAGGGGTATTTAATGCTTGGTTGACAAATTCAGCCAGTTCGTTGCCTATGGATGGGTTCACTTTTGCTCGAATAGTGTTTTCGATGGCATCTAAAAAATCTGGATCGACTACTAGTGCGGAGAACGCTACACGCAAATCTTTAATCCGATCTACAGGAACATCTGGTGGTGCAAATAACGGCCAACCTAAATTCGAACCGATCTCTATAAACTCTGTGAGCGCTTTTTCACGCTCGGTGGAGACTAAGTCATGGAGATAGGGAACGTTAGGTAGTGCTAGTGAATCTGGAGGTCCCACGTAGAGGAGGTGAGCAATTCTACCGTCGGTCAACCAGTCAGGTCTCGAGATAGCCCAGTATTGGAGACTACTGGATTGACCATGTACCTCACCTCTCTCCATAGCAAGTACAACATCGTTACTGCTTTCATACCCCGTGATCATGTTGAATTTCAGACCAAGTAGTGCCTGCGCCATAGCAGGGAACTGATGAGCAGGAGAACCACGTCCTGTTGAACCAATGAATAGCTCGGTGTGTTTTGTGCCCTCTAAGGTTGTTACAGGGGCCGTATGTAGTACGGAGATAATGCCCGTATACTTCAACGCAGAGCCGATCCAGTTGAGCTCTCGGCCGTCATATTTTGCTCGTTCCGGTTCCATCAATTGCGCCGTAATGATGCCCGGTAGGGAATAGCCGAGAACCGTACCGTTTCGAGGCGCTGATCGTGCGATATGGTTTGTCATGGTGACACTCCCTCCACCAGGCATGTTCTGTACGATGATGGAGGGATTGCCGGGAATAAATTTTTTAATGTGTTGGGCAATGAGGCGCCCCGTGAGATCTGTAGTACCACCGGCGCCCGATCCGACGAGGATGGTAATAGTGCGGTCAGCATAGAAGTCGATACCCACTTGGGCAAACCCAATATTACTCAGTACGAGTGTAACGAGTAGCACATAGCACTTTTGTAATGACAAGTAGGACCCTTCTTGTACACGTACCGTTCGGGATAGTTTATTGTTCTTCTTTTTGCTGGGGAAGGATAGTTTTTAGGCGATGAGCGAAAGTCGAGCCATTAATCTAGCAGGCCAGAATAAATCCGGGTATCCAGATTTTCAGGACCATTTGATTGAGCTTGAGTCGCGTGGGTTGTTACGTAGAGTAGATCGAGAGATCAATAAGGATACTGAGTTACACCCATTAGTTCGCTGGCAGTTCCAGGGTGGACTGCCTGAATCAGAGCGATCAGCATTCTTATTCACTAAAGTTACGAACGGTGATGGACAGCTATACGATATGCCGGTGGCGGTCGGCGCATTGGCAACAACGCCCGAGATATATGCGATCGGAATGGGCGTATCCGTAGAGGAAATTGGTGCAAAGTGGTTACATGCCATCGCCAACCCAATTT
>DBZY01000076.1:22386-32752 GCA_002311835.1 Proteobacteria bacterium UBA1148
AGGGTGGATTCTCCACCTTGCCAGGAAATTATCGTTCGGGGGAAGGCCCTGATAAACGGTAGTGGTCTTGAGACCCTTCCTGTTCCTATTTCGACGCCGGGCTACGATGCCGCTCCCTATCTGGTGGCGACGTTGGTCATCACCAAGGATCCAGAAACAGGTATCCGTAATATGGGGACCTATCGTGGCGCACTGAAGGCAAACGATAGGTTGGGTGTTCGCATGGCCACACGTGTAGGGGGGGCTGGCGGTTATCTGCACTGGCAGAAGTATCAGGAACGAGGTGAGCCAATGCCCTGCGCCATCGCAATTGGAGTGCCTCCAGCAGTTGCTTACAGTGGCCCACAGAAACTTGCCGTGGGGCAGGACGAGATGGCGGTAGCAGGGGGTATCGTGGGTGCTCCTATTCGAGTTGCAAAGGCGGTAACGGTAGATTTGGAGGTCCCCGCAGATGCAGAGATTATTGTTGAAGGAGTGATAGACACAGAGTTGCTCGAGCCAGAGGGTCCATTTGGCGAAAGTCACGGCTATGTCGCATTGGAAGACTTCAATATGTCTATGCGGGTGACTGCAATAACAAGGAAGCGCTCAGCCGTTTTTGCGTCTATCGTGAGCCAGGTAACACCGAGCGAGTCTAGCGTTCTTAAAAGGGTTGCATACGAGCCATTATTCCTTTCCCACTTGAGAGACGAGCTACGAGTTCAAGGAATCCTCAGCGTAACTATGCACGAACCATTAACAAACATCAGGCCAGTGATTTTTCTGCGTTTCGAAGACGGTACACCTCGTGAAGAGATTTGGCGAGGGCTCGAAGGAGCTTCAACTTTACAGGCCCAGTGCGGAAAAATTGTTATTGCTCTCAGTAGTGATATTGATCCATTAAATACGGACGCAATTTTTTGGTCTCTTGCATACCGAATGAGCCCTGCCAGTGATTTGCGCATCGTGACGGGGCGTAAGCGTGGGCATGGGCCTAAAGGAGGCCAGGACGAGGAGTCCGGTATTCTGGTAGATGCGACACGAAAGATGAAAATGATGCCGCTGGCGCTTCCAGCACGAGAATATATGGAGAATGCTCGAGCCATCTGGGAGGAACTTGGGTTCCCAGAGTTATCACCTACTGGACCATGGCACGGTTATTCAATGGGGGATTGGAGTGATACTTGGGAGCAGTTTGCACGTAATGCTGTGGAGGGTCGTTGGGCAGAGAACGGGGCGCAGACAGCACAGCGCAAGCGCGGAGGAATAGTGCCGGAGACCCCTACGCGATCAGTTGAGAATGATGAATGAATGGGCGGTGCCCATGAATATTTCCTTGGATTGTGCAAGCTTCAGATCGATTGGGCAGCCTATTCCCCGAAAGGAGGACGATAGACTCGTTTGTGGCGAGGGTCGTTTTAGCGATGACTTTGATTCCCCGGGACAGGTTTATGCATCGATAGTTCGCTCGGTTTACCCCCATGCACGCATTCGCGATGTTGGTGTGGAGACCGCGAAGTCTATGCCTGGCGTTTTAGCGGTTTTTACGGGTAGTGATTGCTGTGAAGATGGTTTGGGACTAGTTCCTCATGATCCGGTTCCTTCGACGCGGACAGATCTAAAATTGACAGCGCTCGATGGTGGCGATGTTTTTACAGGTCCCCATCCGCTATTACCCGTTGACAGGGTGCGGCATGTTGGGGAGCCGATTGCCATGGTGGTGGCTACAAGTCGCGTTGAGGCTGTGGATGCTGCAGAGGCGGTTTCCGTTGATTACGAGCCGATCGAATGGGTGACGGACAGCTTGGAAGCTACACGTGCTGATGCCCCTATTATTTGGAATGATCTTCCGAACAATGTCTGTGTTGACACTATCTTTGGCGATGAAGCAGCAACGGACGCTGCATTTAAGGTGGCGGCGCACGTCATAGAGATGGAGTTTCATATTGGACGAATCACAGGAGTCCCATTAGAACCTAGATCTGCATTGGCAAGCTTTGACGCCAAGACCGGAAGGTACACGCTCTGTGCAGGTAGTAATGGTGCGGTTCGACACAAACATCAGATTGCTGCTGTGTTGCGGGAAAATCCGGAGAACCTCCGAGTCTTGTGTTTCGATGTTGGTGGAAATTTTGGTACGAAGAACCGGGTCTATTCGGAGTTTGGTCTCACGCTATGGGCCGCGAAAAAGCTCGGCCGGCCGGTTAAATATACAGCCTCTCGTTCGGAGTCCTTCTTAAGTGACTACCAAGCACGCGATCTTAAGACGAGTGTGCAACTAGCTCTGAGCGCCGATGGACAGTTTTTAGGTTACCGAGCATCTAATCTCAGCAACGTTGGGGCGTGGATTGTTTCTCTCTCCCCGCTTGGCAAAGGGATTGCGCTCGTCACTGGAGGCTATGCGATCCCAGTCGCGATGGCTAGAGCCAGAGCCGTTTTTACGAACACGGTGCCAACTCAGGCCTATCGAAGTTCGGGGCGTCCTGAAGTCTGCCATTCTCTAGAACGAATAATCGACACAGCGGCGTACGAGTTCGGATTCGATCCAATCGAACTGCGTCGGAAGAATCTCATCCCGTCTGATGCGATGCCTTACAAGAATCCACTTGGTGTGACTTATGACAGCGGTGAGTATGAAAGGAATATGGACATCGCGTTGGACCTTGTTGACTGGGCGGGATTCTTGGAACGAGAAGCGGAGACTCGTGCACGGGGGAAACGGTTGGGCCGTGGGTTTGCAAATTATGTTGAGTCCTCCATTGGCGCGCCAGGCGAACGTACTGATATTACCGTGAAAACAGATGGAATCGTTGAGATCGTGATAGGTACTCAGCCTGCTGGTCAGGGCCAGGAGACCAGTTTTGCTCAGGTCGCAGCCGACTTTCTAGGGGTTTCGGTAGATGCGATAAAAATTATTGTCGGAGACACAGACATCGTTAAAGCGGGCGGCGGGTCGCATTCGGGACGGTCCATGCGGCAGGCCGGAACGGTTATTTATTTAGGCTCGCAAGATTTAATCGAGAAAGCAAAATGTATTGCTGCGCTTTTATTCAAAGTAGATGAGGCGGAGGTGGAATTCTCCGACGGCGTGTTCAGTGCCACTGGGCTTGAGCAGACCTCAGACTGGTTTGATCTTGCTCGCGCAAGTACGGCTCTTGATTTGCCAGAAAAACTGTCTGGTGGATTGACCGTAACTCGTGAGAATCAGATGGATGTTGCAGTGTTTCCGAACGGTTGCGCGGCTTGCGAAGTAGAAGTGGATCCCGATACCGGGTTTGTAAAGGTTACCCGTTATGCTGCGGTAGACGATGTCGGGCGGGTTATCAATCCGCTGATTGTTGATGGGCAAACCCATGGTTCCATTGCACAAGGTCTTGGGCAGGCGCTCTGGGAACAATGCATCATTGATCCTGATTCGGGTCAGCCGATTTGTGGTTCGTTAATGGATTACACGCTACCTCGTGCTGATGAATTGCCCATGTTTGCGACGGCGTTGAACGAAGTTCTTTCTCCGACTAATCCGTTGGGCATTAAATCAGGTGGTGAGGGTCCGACAACTCCTACGCTTGCGGTGATCATAAACGCCATAGTGAATGCGCTACGTGAGTATGGTGTTCGTGATATCGAGATGCCGGCAACTCCCTTCCGGGTCTGGACTGCTATTCGTGAAGCTCAGGGTCGGGTAGGAGAGCGATAGGATGGGTGTGAATGGAAAGCTTGACCTGATTTGTTTTCCAGGCGCGCCAAATCTACCGCTTTTCGCAGGACTGGAGTTCGGGTTTTTCGCTGATGCTGGTATTGACGTAAGACTCAAGACTACACCGAATTCGATATACCAGATCAAGAATCTTGCTCAAGGCGTATTCCAGATTGCTGGGACGGCTTTCGATAATGTTGTGGCTTATCAGGAGGGGCAAGGTGCTATCCAACTTCATGAGCCAACCGATCTTTTTGCGTTCATGGGGGGAACTAGAATCGAGCTTTCGCTTGTGGTTGCACCAGAGATTAAGACATATGGTGATTTGCGTGGGCGTTCTATTGCGCTCGACGCGCTTACGACAGGTTTTGCGTTTGTTCTCTACGATATGTTTGAGAAGGCCGGGTTTGAGAAGGGCGATTGTGAACTCGTGACAGTTGGCGCCACACCTAAACGTTGGGAGTCCGTCAAGTCAGGGGAGCATGCTGGCACGCTGACAATAGAGCCATTTACGAGTATCGCTCTTGAAAATGGATTCCACGTACTGCAAACCAGCCTTGAGACCGTACCGAGTTATCAAGGTGGTGTATTTACAACAAGCCGCGCGTGGGCTGTGGAAAACAGTGACTCATTGATCAGTTTTATTCGAGGCTATCTTGCTGGATTAGAGTGGGTGCTGACTCCCAACAATTATGCTGCCGCGAAGGGTGTTCTATTAGAAAATATGTCCGCCATAAAGCCGTGGGTGGCTGATGCAGTGATGACAAAGCTGCTGGATCCTACCACCGGACTTACTCCGGGGGCCGAGTTGGATTCCTCGGGGATTGAGACAGTTCTCAGACTGCGGAGTCGCTATGCGAGGCCTTCGAAAGATCTTTTGGATCCCGCTCCCTACCTGGATTCCAGCTATTTTCAGAAGGTGCGGGACCTCGATTGATACCGAATCGGTTACGAAAGTGGTGGCATTGAAGTCAAGCAAGTTCTATTCTCTTCATACTTAAAATATACGCGCGTGGACCTTCAAGTGGCTCGCTTAACCAGGGGTGGATAGCATGAAGTCGGATGACAAATCTCAGCCCGATACGATCCAGAAAGAAGATAGTGAAAATACTAACGTTAATCGAAGAGAATTCCTTTCTTCCGCTACGGCGGCAGGTCTTGCTGCAGCGTCTCTTGGTGCGTCCAAACAAGCACTAACGCAGGAAGCTGGGCAGCCACTGGTTGCGGCGATTGCACCTCCGAGTGCTGCCCAGGAGGTAATGGAGTCCGACGTTCCTCCGGGGTATGACGCTAAGGAGGCGCAGGAGTACTTCGTTAAAAATCCTGGCTCGGACTTTATGGTGGATGTCATCAAGAGCTTAGATTTTGATTACATCACCACGAATCCGGGCTCAAGTTTCAGGGGGATTCACGAATCCCTGGTCAACTATGGAGGTAATCGGGCACCTGAACTCTTAACATCTCCCCACGAAGAGCAAGCTATCGCTATAGCGCACGGCTACTTTAAGGTCACCGGTCGACCCCTCGCCATGCTCGCGCATGGGACTGTGGGACTTCAGCATGCTGCGATGGCTGTCTACAACGCTTGGTGCGATCGCAGCCCCATGGTTCTCCTTGCCGGGAATCACATGGACATCACCTCACGTCGTCCAGGTGTGGAGTGGTCCCACTCGGCTCAGGATTGTGTGCGCGTCATACGTGATTACATTAAGTGGGATGACAGTCCGGTTTCGCTGCAGCATTTCGCCGAGTCTATGGTTCGTGCCTACAAAATTGCCATGACACCGCCTATGGGGCCGGTGGCAGTCGTTTTGGAAGGTCATCTGCAGGAAGATGAGGTTGGTGACCAACAGCTTCAGATACCCGCTATGACACCGACTCAACCGCCAAGCGGCGATGCCGGTGCTGTTGAAGAGGCAGCTCTCTGGTTGGCGGAAGCCGAGAACCCAGTGATCGTCGCAGACTTGATGGCACATGATCAGGAAGGGGTGGAGCGTCTTGTCGCGTTGGCCGAGGCACTTCAGGCGCCTGTCGTGAATCAGTTTGGGCGCATGAATTTTCCAAACACCCATTATCTATCTCAGGGGGCGAACGTAGTTGCTCAGGCTGACGTGATATTGGGCCTCGAGCTATACGATACCTGGGGCACCATCAATACGATGCGTGACCGGGTTCATCGGGATACTCAGCGCAAGGCCCGGCCAGATGCTCGGGTCATCAGTATCGGCGTAAATGACCTTTTTATGAAATCGAACTACCAGAGCTTTCAGCGTTATTACTCGTCAGATCTATCTATCGCGGGGGATGCACAGACAACGTTGCCTTCATTAACTGAGGCAGTTCAGTCAGTAATGTCTGGTTCCCGCCGTATGTCTAACGGGGAAAGGGAAGAACGTTGGCGCGCAGCTCACACGCGGGCTCGCGAGCAAGCCCGGGATGCTGCGCGTTATGCTTGGAATGCAAGCCCGGTAAGCACCGCACGGCTCTATGCAGAATTGTGGAATCTGGTAAAGGATAGGGACTGGGCGCTTGTTTCTGATGATGGCATGCAAAGTCGCTGGGCGAGACGCCTCTGGCCGATAGAGAAGCACTATCAATTCCTGGGGCGTTCCGGTGGCGCAGGACTAGGGTATGGGGCGCCAGCGGCTGTGGGTGGAGCTCTGGCCCATCGCTCTGAGGGACGCTTGGCACTCAATGTGCAGAGAGATGGCGACATGATGTATGTCCCCGGTTCTTTTTGGACGGCTGCTCATCATGGGATCCCGATGTTGACGGTAACTCATAACAATCAGGGCTATCACCAAGAGTTTATGCATTTACAGAAAATGTCTGCCCGTCGTCAACGCGGAATCGATGGTAGTTCGTGGGTTGGCAATGAATTGCGTAATCCTGATATCAATCTCGCGAAAATTGTTGAAGGTATGGGGGTGTGGGCAGAAGGGCCCATCACGGATCCCAGTGAAGTAGGTCCTGCAATGGCTAGGGCACTTAGTGTCGTGGACGCAGGTGAGCCTGCATTCGTAGACGTTCGTTGTCAGCCGCGGTAGGGGAACTCAATGGATAAACTGGGGACTATGCACTTCTGTGCTTTGGTATTGATTGGGTCATGGTCCGTTATGGGAGTGGCGCAAGAATCTGCAGCAGACTTTAGCGAAGGTAGAGCGCTTTTTGAAAGTTATCAGTGCTGGCAGTGCCACGGTTATCAGGGACAAGGTGGTTCTGCTGGTGTTCGAATAGCTCCTACGATCTACCCGTTCGAAGCGTTTTTGCAACTTGTGCGGCATACGAACCTAATGCCTGCTTACTCTCCTAATGTGCTAAGTGATGAGAATCTCAGGCGGATTTACGAGTATGTACGTTCGATCCCCGAACCGCCCGCGCTTGAGGATATCCAGAAGCTTAGTCTGTATTAGCATCATTTCGGTTCTGATTCTAGAGTCCCAAGGAGATCGCTAATGAGGATTAGAGTCGCCGTAGCGTTGTCCGGATTTTTTTGCTTGCTGAGTACGACGTTCGCTCAGGAGGGGGATGTACCCCTCAACTCCATCGACGTGAGTGTGACCGAAGAGATGGTTGGGGTTGCACAGGCACTTTTGGCGAGCACGCGAACCGGTGTACCGCAGCAGGGTGATCGTCCTGATTCGGGCCCTAATAGAGTGGAGCGAATGATGGGCTATTCGCGCGAAGGGCTTCTTTCGTTGCCGGCTCTGGATGAATCTAGGCGAGACTGGTCTTACTGGCCGCGGCCACGGGTTGGTCTCAGCTTGGTGCAGATGAATGCCGAGCAGCGGACACTAGTCCACGATCTTCTTACGCTTACGTTGAGTTCCCTCGGTTACCTTAAGGTTGTCCACGTTATGCAAACCGATGAAATTCTTCGTGCCTGGGAAGAAGAGGGGACTTTACGAGGTAAGGGGTATTATTGGCTTTCTTTCTTTGGTACTCCATCGATTAGTGAGCCGTGGGGGTGGCGGTTTGAAGGGCATCACGTCTCGTTAAATATTTCAGTCGCTCCCGGTAGCGTGCGGGTTACACCGACGTTTTTTGGGGCAGACCCTGCGGAGGTGCCTCAGGGTGCTTTGGCCGGGTTCCGTCCTCACGCAGGAACAGAGGATTTAGGCCGTGACTTGGTTCTCAGTATGAGCAGAACCCAGCGTGAGATAGCGGTGCTTTCACACCGACCACCGCGGGACATCTTTGCAGGCAACTTGAGCAAACCTCAAGATGATTGGGAAGCTTGGAGAGAAACTCTCCAACCGGAGGGGATTCTCGTAAAGGATTTGAGCCCGGAACAGCGCCAGATAGCACAGCGTATTCTCGAAGAGGTTGTCACAACTTATCGACCTGAGATTTCCTCTGCCTATCTTAAGACTATTGATATTGATGATCTGAGTTTTGCATGGATGGGAGGTGTAGAGAGGCGGCTTCCGCACTACTACCGACTTCAGGGTAACGATTTTGTATTCGAGTACGATAACGTACAAGATGGCGCTAACCACATTCATACTGTATGGCGGAGTAAAGCGGGTGATTTTGGGGACGACCTACTGAGGGATCATTACCAGACTTCCCACCGCTAAAACGGTGAGATATTTCGCCGTGGAATTTGGGTTGCCTCTTATTTTCTGGTAAATGGAACAAAACGTACGGGCAGTACATCTGTTCTTTGTATTTCTCCAGAACTTGTCTTTTCCAGAACTTGGAGGGACTGGGCTTGGTCTTTGGGCCCGACCGGTATCACTAATCGACCACCGAGTTTCAATTGTTGTATTAGGGGTTCGGGGATCTGCTCTGGTGCGGCTGTGACGATGATTGCGTCAAATGGTGCGTACTCGGGCCAACCGAGATAGCCATCGCCGATTTTGACGCTGACATTGGTGTATTTCAGGCGATCTAGGGTCTCTGAGGCATAAAGGCCTAGTGGTTCAATAATTTCTATTGTGTATACATGTTTAGCGAGCTTAGCTAGTACGGCGGCTTGGTACCCGGATCCTGTGCCAATTTCGAGAACGATAGAATCTGGGCTAATGTTTGCGAGATCCGACATCAGTGCAACGATATAGGGTTGTGAAATTGTCTGACCATTACCAATCGGTAACGGACGATTAAGATAAGAGCTTATTTCCCTTAGTTCGATAGGTACGAACTCATGTCGAGGTACTGTACGCATAGCCTCTACCACATGATTGTCGAGCTGAAGTTTTCCCGTGTAGGAGCTGGTTTGCTCAACCGCACGAATGATCTCCTCAACCATTCCAGCTCTCTGGATGTCGAAGTTTGACTGGGTGTACGCTGTGGGCACAACCAGTACAAGAGCGATAGCAGTAACACTAGCTCGACTCATGGAGTCTATGATAACCACCTAGTCAAACTGCTGCTGATTATGTGGATTTAGCCAAGCATCATACACAGTGAGATTGATTCAGCGCCTTATGGGAAGTTTTTGCTTGGCATCGGATCTGTGCTGAAAAAATTGGGGGTTCTAGGGTTGGCGGTATAGTGATGGTAATACCTGCTTGCCTTGTTAGTGGGTGAGGGGCAAGATGATGAACCGTTATTTCCACGGCGCTGAGACTAATCTTTAGGGGGAATTCATGTCAAGACGGCGTTTTCTACGTGCCTCAGCACTGCTTGGCGTAAGTGCTGGAATGAGTGGTTTTGGGGCAATGCCCGCTAGGGGTCAGGGAACGTCACAAATAGGCGATGGACCCTTCCGCATTCTCATGTCTGGGTATGGGCCGCCGAACACTAGCTTTAGTCTTGCCCTAAAGCGGATAGGCGATCGACTTGAAGCAAAATTTCGAGACCAGGTCGACGTAAGGTATGTCTATAACATCATGGAACTGGGCTATCGTGGACTCGACATTCTTTGGTTGGTTGAAGAAGGTGTACTCACACTTGGATACCAGTCTAGTAGCTACTTGACCGATAGAGTTCCCGATCTTGGTTTGGTAGATCTTCCATTCCTTTTTTCCGATAACATAACCGCACGCGCTTCTATGGACGGCCGTCTTGGAGAGCTTCTTACAACCAGTATTGAGGCTGCGACGAATTATAGGATTCTCGGTTACTTTGAAAATGGATTGAGGCACATTTCTAATCGAGTCAGACCTGTGCGATCGCCAGCTGATCTGGAAGGGCTGAAGATTCGTATACTTCCGAGCCAGGTTCACGCGCGAACGTTCGAACTTCTCGGTGCTGAGCCAGAAATCATGGATCTGTCGGAGGCGATTGAGCGAGTTAAAGCTGGTACGCTAGATGCTCAAGAGAATCCGTTTGCCAATACTGTTACCTATGGTGTGCATAACTTTCATCGTTTTCATACCGCAAGTAATCATTTTTATATCTCGAGACCGATTTTTTTGCATCGTCCCACGTTCGAGTCGTGGCCCGTGGAACTGCAACTGGAGATGCAAGAGGCGGTTCGTGATGCCGTTTTGTTCCAACGTAGCTTGAAGGATGGGGAAGAAGAAGCGGCTGCGGCTGCAATCCGTGAGGGGGGTGGCGAAATCCTAGAGCTTACGCCGGAAGAGGTCCAAGCTTTCGTCGATGCGGTTAATCCTATTTATGATGAGGCGCGGGGTCAGTACAGCCGTGAGTTATTGGAGTTGGTTGGCTTGCAGGTATAGGTTAGTCGAGAGAATTAGGAGACATGGATCTAGCAGCATCTTCTTGAGATTTTCAGCCCTG
>DBZY01000076.1:32888-39197 GCA_002311835.1 Proteobacteria bacterium UBA1148
CCGCGGCAGATCTCCAAGAATGACACCCTGAATGTCGCCATACCAATAAAGAGATTTAGACCAAAGGGCGGTGTCATCATACCAATCGCTACGTTCAGCACGATAACTGCACCGAGGTGTAACGGGTCGATTGATGCTGCTTGAGCTATAGGAGCGAACAATGGTGTCAATACGATGATTGCAGAGTTTGGATCTATGAACATTCCGGTAATCAGAAATATTACATTGATTGATAGGAGTACCTCAGTGCTAGAGCTACCTTCCATGAATCCCGCTGCCAACTGCGGAATATTCTGTAGCGTCATGTAGTAGGCTAGAGCGGATCCTGCGGCAAGTAATATGAGCAGTGATGAAATTACGACTGCAGATCTTGCTGTTATATCGAAAAGCTCATGAAATTTGAGTTTTCGATATATCACTATTTCCACAAATAGGGAGTACACGCAGGCTCCGGATGCCGCTTCTGTGGGCGTAAATGTGCCTGCATAAATTCCACCAAATATGATGAGTGGCAAGCCTAAGGACCAACCGGCTTCCTTCAAGCTAATGAATCGTTCTTGCCAAGATGCCCGGGACTGGTACCCCGTCTTCCTTATTCTTGCGTAGAGATAGCAATAGATAGTTAGTAGCAGCATAAAGACGATGCCTGCACTCAGTCCGGCCAGAAAAACTCCACCTACAGAATTATTTGTAGCTAACGAATAGAGGATCATTGCAACGCTTGGAGGTACCAGCATAGCTAGTGTGGAAGCCGACAGTATGAGTCCGGCGGAGAATCCTGAGCTGTATCCTTGCTTCAAGAGTACGGGGTAAACAATTGGGCCGATGCTGATGATTGCCGCTGTCCCAATTCCTGAAACGGCGCCAAAGAGGGCGCAGGTGATCGCCGTAGTGATTGCAACACCGCCGGTTAAGTGTCCCACGGTAGTTTCTACCAGTCGTAGTAGCCGATTACTGATCTCGCCTCTAGAGATGATGTCAGCAGAAAACATGAATAAAGGTATAGCCAGTAGGCTGAACTTATTGATTCCCTGCATCATTTGCTGAGCAAGAACCATTGCTGGGATGGGTGGGCCGAAGAGTTCAAATGACAACAGCGTGGGAGCAAGAATCGCAATAAATACTGGCGCGGAGATCAATAATAGAAACAACGCTGAGACTGCAAACAGTAGAGCAGCCACGTTCAGATATCCCTGGACCCAGATTCAGGTGATGGTACGTTGTTATCTCTGACATCTAGGATGCATTTCAATACGATCTGGAGAAATGCGAGCGTCATGAGGAATCCGCCTAGGGGGACAGGTAGATAGAAGAAACCCGAAGGAATTTCAAGCATTGGGTCGAGTTGCCCTGCACTGAAGCGCGTCCAGGTAAAGATGGTGCCGAGCCAAGTAATGTAGGCGGTAGTCATGGCGCTAAACAGCCCAATAGGTATGGATAGTTTGCGGAGAGTAAGTGGAGACAGGAGTCGTTGCAGCACGTCAACTGTGATATGTCTCCCTGAGCGCACGGCTAGATATGCACCGAAGAACGTTAACCAGATGACTAGCAATCGACCGAGTGCAGGACCACCAACAAAGGATATGTTGAGAGTGCTGCGACCAATAGAGTTTAAGAATAGAACGCCCGTCATGAGGAGTAGGGCGAGCACAACTACCCATTTAACTAGGTTATCTATCGCACCGAGAAAGTTTTCGTATCTGTCAACGACTTTGCGCATCCACTCCTCTGTGCTGTAAAGAACTAAAGAACTCGACGGTTATTCATCATCTGTTGTATTGAGCGATTTCGGCCTTGAAGGCGTCGAGAACGGCTTGTCCGCGGGCACCGTTACCCTCAACGTATAAAGCCTCAATGCCGGGTAGCACTGCTGCCTGCATTTGACTCCATTCTTCATCAGTAGGTTGTGTGATCGTGAGACCGCGTGCTTCGAATGCAGGTATGGCCGCAGAGGTTACGATCGTGTTAGTTAGTTCTGCTGTGAGTTGGCCACCAAATTCTACTGCTTCGCGTATTGCCTCCTGACATGGTCTAGCCCTATCTTCCCACCAGATTTTGGATACCATGACCACCTGGTCCAGAGTTCCATGATTGGTTAGTGCAGCAAAGTTTTGGACCTCGTGAAACTTCATAAAAAAGTTGGTAGTGATGGAGTTTTCCTGCGCGTCGATCGCGCCAGTTTGTAGTGCGCTGTAGGTTTCTGAAAATGGCATGCCTACGGCCGTCAGCCCAAATAATCGCCCTTGTTCTTTCAGTATGACAGACGGCATAACGCGCGCTTTGAGGCCTGAGTAGTTGTCTAGGCGGTGGAGAGACCTGAGATTACTGGTCCAAATCTTGTATCCCGTATGCCAGATGGCCAGGGATACGATGCCCTTTTCTTCCGTAGTGTCCAGAAGCATCCGCATGGTCGTACTCTCATGCACTTGTTGGAGATCCGACCACTCGGGCGGTAAAAAAAATGGAAAGTCCAGAATGCCAATGAGTGGCTGAAACCCAACCAAAAATGATCCGGGCAGGATCACCATTTCGATGGAACCGATCTGTAGGCCCTCAATCAGATCTGTATCCCCACCCAGCTGTGCGCTGGGATATACTTTTGCGTTGATGGTACAACGGTGATCGTCGGTGACGAGTTGCGCTACTTTGGAGGCCCCTCGTCCACGTGGAGCGTCGCCTGGAACGACATGGGCGATTTTCATCGCAACCTGGGCGTTGGCTGCTGAACTCGCGGTTGTGTTAAGAAGAACAGCCAGAAGAGTAATAAGGACCCATGGGAGTACTGTTAATGGTTTCGACATAGATGCACTATTTCTGGCTCAGATACCAGTCAAGTATCTGTGATCCTGTCCAAAACAAAACGCCCGGCTTACGCCGAATAGTCTCGAAGATCTTACGGAAGTATTTGATGCGGTGAGGTACCCCGACGATGTAGGGATGGCATGGTAGCGCCATGACTCTAGGTTGAGTGAGTGAGTCTTCATAGAAGGCTTAAAACTGGTCCAGTGCACGATCCGCATATTCCGATGCTTTGTGATGCTGAATAAGCATCATCGCGACATCGTTGGTTTCCTGAGTGTAAGGAATGTTTACGAGAGTCCCAGCACGGGTTTTTAATTCCACTGGCTGATCATCTAAAACCCAATCGGCCACATACTCAAAACCTTCCTCTTTCAGAAGATCCACAGTCTCAAAGGTCTCAGTTAGAGCAGGGCCTAGCCAACCTCGCGGCTGTTTTCCGGTGAACTCCTGAATAATGTCGCGTGTTTTTTGGATATCCAACCGCTCATCCTCAACCTTTTGCATGCTTAGCTGTGAGAATCCGTGACCCATGAACTCCCAGTTTGCTTTGAGAGCCTCCTCGGCTATTCGGGGGTACTCCGTGCAGATGCTGCCGTTGAGAGCCAACGTTGTCGGAACCTCAAAAGCGTCTAGGACCTCTTTGAGGCGCCAAAATCCGACACGGTTACCATATTCATGCCATGCCCAGTTTGGCACATCGGGAATGGGTGATCCGCCCGCAGCGGGAGTGATTACCATACGCGGTTGAGGTTTAGTGCTGTCCCAAACCTCAACATTGAGGATTGTCCAGACGATCATGCGTGCCCCATCAGGGAGTTTGAGGACGGGTCGGTCAATAATTGCGGAGTACTCTAGTCGCTCGCTTGGGCGTACTTGATCAGTCATCTATTCTTCCTTTTCAAAAATAATGGGCTTTCGGCAGAAATTAGGAGTTTTTGGATATCCAATGCTGGTCGCACTTTCTGATTCCTTAGCCCAGACCGATTTTACCCTGCTCCTTGATTAAATGATTGTCAGATCTTGATGTGTGGTGTTTCTGGGCAGTTACCTATTAGTGTTCTACAGTCCAGAACGCTTGCTTGAACCGGATATCAGGGGTAGGCTTTTCTCAGTGGGGATGGTTTCAATAATAGTTGCGATGCTGCAGTAATTTATTTTTCTTTTGTAGTTCGGAGAAATCATGGATCGAAGGGATTTTTTGAACGACGTAGCTTGCGCTAGTCTTGCGTTAGGTGGTGCGTTGGGCCCAGCTGGCCGTTTGTTAGGTCAAACCGCTATTAATCACCCAGGTCGCATTGATGTGCACCATCATTATGTCCCTCCATTCCGAGAAGGCCCCACGTGGATCTGGTCGCCTGAAATAGCCTTGGAGGACATGGATAGAAATAATGTTGCTACGGCAATTTTATCGGGTGTTTCGTTTCCAGAACCGCTGAACGATGGAACACCGGCAGCGCGGGATCTCGCGCGGCGCGTCAACGAGTATGTCGCAACGTTAGCCGAACAGAATCCAGGCCGTTTTGGGCTTTTCGCTGCTATGCCCCTTGCCGATACCGATGGCAGTCTGAATGAGATTGAGTATGCTTTCGATACCTTGAAGGCGGACGGTGTGACTATACAAAGCAGTGCTGCTGAAATGTGGCCTGGTGATCCGTCCCAGATGCCGGTTTTTGAGGAACTCAACCGTCGCCAGATAACGGTCTTTTTGCATCCGAATACAACTCCGTTCTGTTGCACAAACCCTCCAGGCGTTCCTCACAACGTGTCTGAGTTTGACAATGATGTGAATCGTGCCGTGTTGAGTCTGATGTGGAATGGTGTATTCACGAATTACCCCGACATTAATTTTATCGTGGCTCACACTGGTGGAACGGTGCCAGCATTAGCTGGCCGTATTCAGGATCGTGTTCCTAAGGATCGACCTGATTTGTATCCCCATGGAGCTTTAGACAAGATGAGACGGCTTTATTTGGAAATTGGACATGCCAGCTTTCCGTGGGTTGTCAAAGCTGCTCTAGAGTTTTCCGGACCCTCAAGACTCCTGTTTGGGACCGATTACCCAGTGGAGTCTCACGAGGTGACCACTCGTCATATTCCAGCACTCGGACTATCCGCCGATGTTTTGTACGCGCTCGATAGAGGTAATGCTGAACGCCTCTTTCCGAGGCATAGGGCCTGAAAAGCTAGACTTGATTAGGGGAGAGAGTAGCCGGCGTTTCTTATAATCTCGCGTGCTTCAGTATTTCTTAGAAAATGAATGAATGCGAGGGCTGCTGGGTTTTGTTCC
Source organism: Proteobacteria bacterium UBA1148 (assembly GCA_002311835.1). Lineage (GTDB taxonomy): Bacteria > Pseudomonadota > Gammaproteobacteria > Steroidobacterales > Rariloculaceae > UBA6522. The sequence goes on from DBZY01000076.1 coordinate 37,978, forward strand.
CCACGGGTCAGGAGGATTGCATCTTGCCGAATTGGTGCGTAGTACCCGGGTGGAACTAGTACGCCAGCGGCAAAGTCGGCATAGGCGGTCGTATTTGAAAGTGCAACTAGCCCTAGCTCTGCATTACGTGTTTCCACCATTGAAAATGCCTGGTTAACGCTCTCGCCGCGAACGATCTTTGTTTGGAGCGCTTGCCATAGACCCATGGTATCCAGGGTTTGTTGAGCAGCGACTCCATATGGTGCAAGGAGTGGGTTTGCGATGGCGAGCCAGCGAAAATTATCGCTTGCTAAGACGTCCAAACTGAGGTTATCCGCGAGTAAAGGTTCTCGTGTCCATAGCGACAGCCGGCCAAGCGCATAAGTGAATTGTGTGCCAGCCACAGCTGCACCGTTTTGAATGAGGTTATTTGGGTGTTCTCGGTCTGCCGCAAGAAAGATATCGTAAGGCGCTCCGTTTAGAATCTGAGCGTACAGTTTTCCGGTTGACCCGGCTGCCGCCGCGAGCTCATGATGCGTCATATTTTCGAACAGAGTTTCAAGTCGCTCCATCGGCAACATAAAATTTGTAGCTACGGCAACGATTATTTGGTCACCGCGACTCAGCTGGGTAGCTAACCCGGCGATTACAAGTAGTGTGTAGCTGAGCCAACTTTTCACTTCGATTCTACGTAGGTTTTTTGTGATCGATTTGCGTTTTTCAAAAGTACTACTTGTTCGTTGCGTTTGAAGCCTAAATCATGTGAGAGGGAATTTCTGAGACTAGAGTTGTTAGCGAGAATTTTTCACTATCTATGATGTAACACCGTCAGAAGGATGGCTCAGTGGAGAACTATCCATTTTTGTCCTGTGCTTGAGCAAAGAGGGGCGCCTATCGGCGCCCCCACGAAAATACATCGTTATGTATTTACTTTGCCAATGGGTTGGGGCGCACCTGAAAGTGAACCACCATCGGTCTCGACCCCACACCATCTTCCTTCAACCATGGGGTGCGGTCGCCGCTTGGGACCCATAGACCACGTCCCTTCCAGCCAGCATCTGGATCATCAATGCGTCCTTCAAAGCCCTTACTATAGAACCCAAGTGGGTAGGGAATGCGCATGGTTACCCAATCGTTGTCTACCAGAGCGTGTAAACCGTCGTAAAGATTAGCGGTCGAAATCGGTGTATTGGCACCCAGTCCCGATGTATTGTGCTGATCGACCCACGTGTAGTAGCTCG
>DBZY01000076.1:39329-64827 GCA_002311835.1 Proteobacteria bacterium UBA1148
CGCGGGAAGCAAAGCCTGGTAGAGGTATGTTGTAAACTTCTGCGATCGTTGTTTCGGGCGGTTGAGATCCTGGATCGAGTCTCACCAATCTTCCTGGAAACTCGAAGCTTGTGGATCCCCACACCGAACCGTCAGCAGGGTTTGGCATTACGGCATAAAAACGGGGTGAGATGCGTTTGTCTCGTGCCGGATCAACTGGTTCGTTTATTCCCGCATAGCCTTCGTCACGCTTACCGTTGCCATTAGTGTCCAAGATTGCAGCTGTCCAGCCCTGGGATAGGGCTGCATCTTTCGTCTCCATAAACAAGTTACTGTTAACCCAGCCCACTACGTCTCCGCCACCGCTAGTCCACAGCGTGTTGTTCTCATCCTCGGCAAATTGTAAGTGATGAGTGGAGTAACAAATATCGACAAAATGATATTCCCCCGTATCAGGCTCGTAGACGGAGAGATGGCGCCCTGCTCGGCTCGTAGGTGTGAGCTTAGCTGATGGATGGTCCGACCCCTCTCGACAGTAATCCGGATTCTGGGGTGCTCGGATTCGGGCTGTGTACCAAACACGTCCATCTTGATCAAGCATAGGATTGTGTGCATTAGCTTTACTATCCCAGATACGTTCATCGCCCCAGTAAGGAGATGGTGCTCCAATAGGATCGCTATTCGTCGTAGGTGTATCAGCATCCCGGACTGGCGCTCGGAACGTGTTATCTGTGTTGGCCATTGGATCTAGGACCGGAAAGTTGTCCGTGCTGAGTTCCGGTGCGCCGTATATTTTTCCGTAAGCATTTACTGTGGGGTCGCGACGGTCTGTAGTGCTTAAGTCATGGAGATAAGACTTAGGATCACCCCAATCCCTAACAGTCGCCACTACATTACGTTCAATACCTTGTGGTCGTTCGGGTATAAAACTTGGCAGCTCGCCAGCCGCTACCCTATCAGTCCAATCTGCCAGGTACTTGAAGGGCACGCCTGCAAGTCGAGCTGCCAGAGGTTCGAGCATCTGATGGGCGGCCTGGCCGGACTGCACTCTGCGAATCCAGCGTTGCTCGGAGGATTCGATATCACTGAAGGCTTCGGGGAAGGTACGTGTCGATAGCTGACCAAGTTGATGGCAACCGATGCACGTCTGGTTCGTCATGACGCTAATGTATTCATTCAGCCCGCCTCGGAGATGGCTAACCTCACTCTCATCTGGCAGATGCATCATGGAATACCACGAAATAGCGGGATATACCTGTGCGGCTACTTCGGGGCTCGGTGCCACAATCGCGGTCAGGTCAACTGCATCACCAGGATTGGCGGAAACTTTCTCAGAATCCGCTAGTCCGTAGCCACGCACCCATAGTTGGTAGTTAGCATCAGGCAGGTCTGGGACAAGGTATCGACCCTCGTCATCGGTCACGACAATTTTGGCATACCGAGTCGCCAGATCATCAGTTTCGGCAATGACCCAAACACCTGCTTCCGCTCCAGCCTCACTGCTAACGATTCCACCAATATCATCACTGTCTATATCGACGCCCTGCGCCAGAGCGCCAGACATCCAGGCCATAGCCAGCACAGCGGTTCCGGAAAGGACTCGCTGTAATATATTCAGTTTCCCCATACCAGTTCTCCTTAAAAATCTATTTGGCCGTCAAGCGGCTAGGGTTCCTGCAAAGTAGAGAAATCTAGCCTTATTCTACCTCATGTAAGGGTATTCGCCAGTTGATGAGACGTGCTTCTGACAGCATGGCTTATGCTCTAATATTGAGCATTTCAACTAGGTTTCCACCGACTATGGCAATCTTCTCGGCATCACTCAGGTAAGAGGCGTTGAGGATTAGGTCAAGAGTGTCAGGCCAGTTGAACGGTAGATCCGTACCATAGACGATTTGGCTAGCACCCACCTCAGCGACGAGATGTCGTAGGGCTTCATCCGAAAACACCATGCTGTCGATCAGAATCTGATCCTTCAGGTAATCGCTTGGTTGTTTTGTATTGGCACAATTTGCGTTGTTACGTACCTCGCATGCAACCTCAGTACGACCAAGATAAGATGGCAGATAGCCGCCGCCGTGCGCCCCAACGACCTTCAGTCCGGGGAATTTATCCAGCGTGCCATCAAACATCATACGAGTGAGGAAAGCGGTAGTCTCCAAGGGGTTGCCGATGATATTGCCTAAGTCACCCCTTCCTGCAAGCGCGCCTTCACGGATGAGGTTGAAGGAGTTGTTGGGGTGCATGAAGATCGGTGCCCTAAGTTCCTCAGCTTTTGCCCAAAAGGGATCGTACTTGGGGTCTGAAAGACTCTCATCATTGCAGTGCCCACCCACTGAGGCACCTCGATGACCCAGTTCGTTCATAGCATATTCCAGCTGCTCAGCAGCAAGCTCGGGATATTGCAGGGATGGAGATGTCAGCGCGACAAAACGGTCAGGATGCTCGCTGACCCAGGCAGCAAGACCCTCATCATGGAGTCTGACGATATCAGTTGCGAGAGCACGATCCGTACCATACCACCAGTAGCGATTGATGCTCAGAGCCTGATAGTCGATTCCGAGCTGGTTCATGTCGTCTAGGCGTTCGGGGCCAAGCGCTTGCCAAGGGGCGAATCCAACATCCGAAAATTCTGTCCCGACGAGAAGATCGGTTACTTCGGGGAAAACACAATGAGCATGTATATCCACCGTCACTGCTCGTTGGCCACCGATCGAGACTTCTCGTCGTGTGGTTTGAGCAAGCGCGTCTCCAAACCGGGTCATCACGAATGCGCCAGCAGTAGCACTACCTACTGTCGCCAAAAAATCTCTGCGATTGGGCATGGTCCCTTCCTCCATTTTTTATTGATCTGCTCCGTTGCAACGCCTGGGATATGGAGATGCTACGGAGGATGGCTATGAGTATACCGCTGTAGCGTAGAGGAACCCTCAGTCAGAGTAGCCATTTATCTTAACTAATTGTAATGTCTCACTGTTTTTCTGTCGAAGCGTTGTCGTTAAGCTTCACCAGAACCATTGTTAAGGTGACGGATGCGTATTCTGGTTGTAGAAGATGACCCCATGGTTGCTCAATACGTTGTGAAAGGGCTTGATGGTGTTGGTTATGAGGTTGAGCACTTTGCGGACGGGCATAGTGGATTCCGGGCAGCCACGGAGAAAAAGTTTGATGTCATGGTTATAGACCGGATGTTGCCTGGGATGGACGGATTGACGTTGATAAAGACTATTCGTGCCGCAAAGACCCAGACCCCCGTGCTGATTTTAAGTGCGCTGGGAGAAGTTGATGACAAGGTGCAAGGGCTGAAAGCGGGAGGTGACGATTACTTAGTCAAGCCATTTGCGTTTCCTGAGCTTTTAGCACGCATTGAGGCGCTTGTACGACGAGCGTCTGTACAGGAGGAAGTAACCACTCTGGTGGTTGATGGATTACAGATGGACCTCCTTTCCAGGAAAGTTTTAAGAGAAGGTCAGGAGATAACTCTTAAGCCTCGCGAGTTTCAGTTACTGGAGTATATGATTCGAAACGAGGGCCAGGTCGTTACCCGCGCAATGCTGTTAGAAGCGGTATGGAACTACCACTTCGACCCGCAGACAAACTTAATCGATGTACACATAAGTCGATTGCGACAGAAGATCGACAAAGATTTCAGTTCGGCACTCATTCACACGGTCCGAGGTGTTGGCTATGTTTTTGGAATATCTGAGTAACATTTGGCGTAGCACTACATTCCGCTTGGGTCTGTGGGTTATGGCTTTGTTCTCGGTATCGTTCTTGATATTGGGCGGGTTTGTTTATTGGCAGACCCTAAGCTTTATGGAACAAGAACTGCGTAGTTCAATAGACCTAGAACTCTCGCAATCTCAGGAGTACTTCGCTGTTGCAGGGGCCGAGGAATTCATTATGGAGATCGAAGAAGAGACTGCTCGAGATCCTACTGGGATCTACATTTTTCTCGATGAAAATTGTCAGCCGTTAGCGGGCGGATTTGAGCGGCTAGATGAAAACGAGTCGGTGCAAGAGTTGTGTCAGCAGGCGTCTGAAACGAATGGGTGGCTTGAATTTGAGTTAAGTATCCCGTTTGGGTTCAGAGCAGAGATTCCAGAGTGGGATGATGATGTTTATGCGCGGTTGGTTCCTTTCTCCGATAAGTATCAACTCATTTACGGTCGCATGGGAGGCAATCTTGATTGGTTGCGACAAGTTATGGAGTCAGTATTGAGGTGGGGTCTCGGGGTTATGATTGGGCTTGCTATCCTGGGCAGTTTCCTAGTATCAGGTAGAGTTGCGAAACGTCTCGAGCAAATTAACCGTATCAGTCAGGAGATTCGTCACGGTGATCTTTCTCGCCGGATGCCTCAGAGTCGTAGTAAAGATGAGTTTGATCGTCTTGCGGGCAATTTGAACGATATGCTAGATCAGATCCAGACGTTGATGGAAGGGGTACGATCCGTCTCCGATGCTATTGCGCATGACCTAAGGACGCCACTAACACGATTGCGCGGCCGTCTTGAACAACTCCGCGATGTTGAGGGAAGCGACATTTCAGCGAGCATTGATGAGTCCATTGAAGAAGCGGACAGAATGCTTGGAACGTTCAGTGCGTTGCTACGAATTGCGCAGATTGAGGCGGGAGGGCGTCGAGTAGATTTTCATGCAGTAGACTTGGGAGAGATAGGAAGGGACTTAATAGATCTTTACGAGCCGCTGGCAGCTGAGAAAAAAATTACATTGGGGTTGAATGTCGATGACTTGACGAAGACACGGGGTGATCGTGATCTTCTATTTCAGGCAATTTCTAATCTTGTTGATAACGCTATTAAGTACACTCCAGAGGGTGGATCTATCCAGGTGGACCTAAGAGAGGGGCCTGCGGGTCAGAAAATTGTGATCACTGATTCTGGTTCTGGTATTCCTGAGCAAGAACGGGACCGAGTGTTCCAACGGTTCTACCGACTGGAGAGCCATCGTGGCGCAGAGGGGAACGGACTCGGACTGAGCTTGGTTGCTGCGGTGGCAAAGATGCACCAAACAGAGATTTTACTTGAGGATAATAACCCGGGTCTGCGTGTCGTGTGGGATCTTCCGCATGATAGACTCGCATGAATAAGCTGCACGAAAAGTAGGCTATTTAATAAGTAAGGAGAATCATCGATGAGAAAAGTGCTTTGTATACTAACGACAGGATTTCTGGCCCTCGTGGGCGCAGAAACTTCATTTGCTCAGGACATGACATTCTTTATCACAAGTGACGGGCCGGGTAACGGTGGAGATCTCGGTGGTATTGAAGGTGCTGATGCTCTTTGCCAGTCGCTCGCTGAAGACGCTGGTGCGGGGGACAAGACATGGGCCGCGTATCTTGGCACCGAGGTAGAAGGTGGTCGTGGGGCGGACGCGCGCGGCCGGATCGGTGATGGACCTTGGCACAACGCCGCCGGAGTACTCATTGCGGAAGATATTGATCAACTGCATTTGGGTCCCAATATTGTCAGAAGTACAGCTCTTGATGAGAATGGCGACCGTGTGTTTGGTCGAGGTGACCCAGTGAACCGGCACGACATTCTTACGGGTGTCATGGCCGACGGCACGGCATTCTTTCCAGATGACGCTGACCATACCTGCAACAACTGGACAAGTAGCGATGAGGGTAGCGCAAGTCTCGGTCACTTTGATCGCCAAGGTGGCGGTAATACCTCCTGGAACGCAGCGCATGGATCCCGGAGTTGTTCCCAGGCAGATCTTGCGGCAACCGGTGGGGATGGTCTGTTGTATTGCTTTGCAACTGACTAATAGGCGTGTTTGGCCTGGTAGTTAAACCTAGGCCGAGTAAACGTTACAAAAGCCCGGCTTCAGCCGGGCTTTTTTATAACATTGAAATGTAGCGAGATCGCATTAATTTAGAAGCTTATGGGTTCGCTTTTTATCTTCAGCTTTAACTTTCTGGCACTCAGTACTCATTGAGCGAGTTTCTGACCCTAGTTATTGTTATGGAATACAAGATTAAATTCGAGTCCTCGAAGGGACTTAAGCTCACTGGCACGGTAACTGTTCCCGATGATCTGCAGACGGGCAAAAAACGTCCTGGTTTTATTGTGCTGCACGGTTTTGGGAGCAACAGCAATGCGAGCAATACAGTGAGCCCGTGTCGCATGCTGAATGACTGGGGCTATGTGACACTGCGTTTTGATATGCGTGGTTGTGGAAACAGTGAGGGGGACTTTGGCAGGATCATTTGCCTTGAACAGGTTGACGATGCGCGGCACGCACTCAGTTATTTTCTTAGTCGTCCAGAAGTATTAACCGATTGCGTTGGCCTAATGGGGAGTAGTTTTGGTGCTGCGGTTGCGCTATACACCGCAGGAATTGACAAGCGTCCTGCCGCTGTCGTGTCCTCCGTAGGTTGGGGGAATGGAGAAACGAAATTTCGTGCTCAACATTCAGGTTCTAAGGCGTGGAAGAGGTTTGCTGACATGCTTCTGGCCGGGGCTGAGCATAAGGAGAGAACGGGGGAATCTTTGATGGTGTCTCGTTACGATATCGTTCCTATCCCAGAGCCTCTTCGAGAGCACCTCGCAACAAAGTCCGTAATGGAATTTCCAGTGGAAACGGCGCAGAGCATGTTTGATTTTAAAGCAGAAGAAGTCGTTGGCAACATTGCGCCGCGTCCTCTGTTACTACTGCACGCAGCCAGGGACTCAGTGTGTCCAGCAGAGCAGTCCATTGAACTTTTTAAGCATGCCGGTGATCCTACGGAGTTGCATTTGCTAGCTGATTCGGATCATTTCCTGCTTGCCGAAGACAATATCAGGGTGAGAGAGATTCTTAAAGGGTGGTTGGACCGCTATTTTCCTGTGGATGGGCGGTAGTTTTAGATACCCAGTAGCTCCTTAACTTCTGCGATGACAGACTCCGGTGTTTCCAGGGCCATCTCAACAGTGGTTTGTAATGCCTCACCTTGGGTGGGATTGACCGGGGTTCTCATAGACGTCCATACAGCTTCAGCGAATTCTTCGGTTTGCAGCATTTCACTAAAAGCGTTGCGTAGCACAGTTAGCCGAGCTGCGGGGATTCCCGGGGGCGCAAATAATGGCCAACCCATGTTTGAACCGGTTTCCAGGAATGTGATTAGCTCCTTCTCCTGGTCGGAAGACACTAATTCTCCTAGATGTGGCGCATTTGGCGCACGCTCGTCAGCTGGTCCGATATATGCCAGATACGTTAGCTGTCCGTTGGTTAGCCATTCAGGACGTGAGAGTGACCAGTAGTCCAGTGCTGCCGCTTGGCCGTCCACCTCCCCGCGTTCCATAGCGAGAGTGATTTCTGAGCTTCCTTGGTACCCAGTAATAATTCTAATCTGAAGATCCAGCAGTTCCTTTGCTATGGCTGGTAGCTGATAGAGTAGTGATCCACGACCGGTCGCGCCGATGATGATCTCAGTGTGCCGTGTGTCTTCTAGAGTTTTGACGGGCGAGTCGCTGAGTACAGAAATCATATTAGTGACAGTGATCGCTGAACCGATCCAGCCAAACTCTCGCCCATCATACTTTGCCCTACCGGGTTCCATGAGTTGGGCAAGGATGACGCCTGGCAACGAGTATCCGAGGACTGTTCCATCTCGGGCAGATGAACGATAAACATGGTTTGCCATGGTCACACCACCACCACCCGGCATGTTTTGCACGATTACCGTAGGTCGTCCGGGAATATGATCTTCCAGAAAGCCTGCGATAATTCGTGCGGATGTATCAGTGACTCCGCCCGGGCCGGATCCGACGAGAATAGTAATCGAGCGATTTTCGTAAAAGCCATCTACGCTTTGCTGGGTACATGCGAATGTTGTACCGAGGAAGATTGTAAGGACAAGGATTCGACTTGTGATGAGCCATCCTATGTTTTCCTTGATTTGGAAATCTATTTTTCCCACTTTAAAGACCTTTTTTTTGACGTCGAGTTATCCACAATTGCGTCTTTGAAGTCTAAAGGTGATAGTGGTCAATCGGCAATGGTTGTGACGCTTCGAGTTACAATCGTATGCCTAGGTTACATGGGAGCTTTCGAGCTGGTTCCTAGGGGGAGTGCTAGATGTCAAAGAATAACGGTCAGTCTCACCAAGTAATAGGCACAAATCGGCGCAAGTTTCTTCGTTTCCTTGCTGGTACACCGGTTTTGGCAGGATCCGGAATGATTCCCTTTTTGAGTGAAAAACTTCTGGCAGCCGATGAACTGCCGGCTGAACTCATCAATGCGGCAGAAGAGGCCTTGAATGTCTTTGACTTCGAGCCAGTTGCCAAGAATCGGATGCTGCCTGCTCATTACGGTTATACGGTTTCTGGCACAGATAGTGACGAAACTTTGCTGGCGAACCGTGAGGGCTTCAAACGGTTCCGAATTCGGGTTCGACGGATGGTCGATATCCGTAACCCTGATACCTCGACGAGCGTCTTTGGCATTCCCTGGGAGACCCCCATCGCGTTGGCGCCAGTGGGGGGGCAGGCGAAGTACCACCCTGATGGTGAGATTGCGTCGGCTAGGGGTGCAAGGTCAGGTGGCCACACCCAGATCTTATCGACTGCAACAAGTCAGGCTGTGGAGGACGTTACTGCCGCCCGGGGTGCGCCGATCTGGTTCCAGCTTTATCCCTCTAATTATTGGCATATTGCCGAAGGGTTAGTTAAACGTGCAGAGCAAGCCGGGTGCCCAGTTGTGGCTGTCACGGTGGACCGTGCCTCACCGCGCAATATGGAAACTTTTCAACGTTATGTACGTTCGGATTCAACGGATTGCAGCCTTTGTCATGTCGAAGGGGCCTCGCCTCAGGTGAGGTTACGGGATAGAGCTATGTGGACCGACATCGATCTAACCGGTGTTGAGAGCACACAGGCATCTGGACTAACTTGGGATTTTGTAGAGCGCCTAAAATCCATAACGTCTATGCAGGTTGTGCTCAAGGGTATTGTGACTGCTGAGGATGCGAGGCTCTGTCTTCAGCACGGTGTCGACGGGATCATTGTCTCTAATCATGGTGGTCGGTCAGAGGCGAGTGGGCGTTCGACTATAGAGAGTTTGCCTGAGATTGTTGCAGCCGTGGGGGGCAGGGTTCCTGTTCTGGTTGACGGAGGCTTTCGCCGGGGGACGGATATTTTTAAAGCTCTGGCGCTCGGTGCCGACGCTGTGTGCGTCGGAAGACCTTATGTTTACGGTTTAGGGGCTTTTGGGCAAGCTGGTGTCGAGAAGGTTCTCAGTATCCTGCGAGCAGAATTTCGCCGAGTCATGCAAGAAGCGGGGGTAACGTCTGTATCGCAAATCAACAGTGCCTATATTGAGCAAGTTTGATTTTGGAGGAGAAGAACTCGTGAAACAGTTCAGAATAATGGGAGCTCTGTTCACACTTTCACTGGTGTCCTGTGGCCAGTCAGAAACGGAGCAAGCAATGCTTGACGCCGAAGCGATTGTCGTCGGTGCTGGTATCGCAGGCCTTTCAGCTGCAGTCGAGATGGGACGTGATGGTGTAGACGTTTTGGTGCTCGACATGAATTCGGTGATAGGTGGACATGCTGTGATGGCGGGTGGTTTTGCTATCGTGGATACGCCTATCCAGGAAAGAAACGGTTTTACAGACTCTCCAGAGTTGGCTTACGCTGATTGGATGGAGTGGACAGAGGATGGAAATCCGGATTGGATACGTTACTACGCAGAAAATTCCCGAGAGATGATCTACGACTGGACTGCGGAGATGGGAGCCGAATTTGTACGCGTCGCTGGAGGCTACGAGAATAGCGTACCAAGGTTTCACTTCACCCCACGAGGTGCACTTGACGTTGTATTAGCTCTCTATAGAACGGCGCTAGAGCTGCCAAGTGTTTTTTTTCAGTGGAACGAAAATGTTGAAAGTTTGCTCGTAGAGGATGGAGTTGTTACCGGTGTGGTAGTTCGCAATGTACGCACCAATGTAGAGCAGACACTCTATGCTCAGCATGTTGTACTCGCTACCGGTGGTTTTGAGGGTAATTTGGACCGGGTTCTTCAAAACTGGCGGACCGACTTACCAAAGCCTGATCGTCTACTGTTGGGGGCTTCCATTCATGCAACAGGTACCGGTCACGATCTGGCAGAGGACGCCGGCGCAGGGCTTACCTGGATGAATCGCCATTACATTTACACCAATGGCATGGTGGATCCTAGAGATCCTGAACAAACGCTCGCAATCACTGCTGGCAACGAAAACGCAATATGGCTTAATACATATGGCCAACGTTTTACTAATGAGACAGGGTTTGATAAGACGATTCTTGGAGATTTACTTAACCAGGATTCGACGTATTACTGGGCAGTTTTTGATGAGTCTTCACGGGATGTGTTGTCGATGCGGGGACGGGAGTGGATCAAAAACCACGAAGAAGGGCATCCAGTTCTCGACGATCCAAATGCGGCCCACAAGGCAGAATCGCTACAGGAGCTAGCGTCCATGACTAACCTGTCTCCTACCGCGTTACTTAGCAGCGTTGAGCGGTTTAACTCACTGATTGATGCGGGTAAAGATGAGGACTTTGACCGTTTTTCTTCAGCTGGTGAGGCACCTCCAAAGATCGAACAACCTCCCTTTTACGCAATACAATTTTTCCCGATGCCCAGAAAGAGCATGGGAGGTGTGGCTATTGATATGCAAGCTAGAGCTCTGACTGCTGCCGGTGAGGTAGTGCCTGGGCTTTATGCTGTCGGTGAGTTAACCGGTAGCGTTGGTATTAATGGTACTCACGGCATGGATGGGATGTTTCTTGGTCCGGCGCTCGTAACTGGTCGGGTGGCAGGGCGCACAATTGCTGATGTTCACATCTCCAGTGAAAATCCACTAGATATATCGACGAGACCACCTGAGCAATCTCTACCAGATGCTGTGAACTGGAGTGCGTCGCTAACATCCGAAGATCTGAGGTCTTTATTGGCGATTGAGAGAGAGGGTTATTGGCATTTTCAGGTATCCCATGAGCTAGCATTAGAATGGCAATATGAGTGTACCCTGTGCCATTCAGCTCAGGTACCGTTCTATCCTGTTAACAGCACACAAAGTAAGTTGGCCCAGAGCCAAGTGTGCGGAAATTGTCACGGTCGGTAATCGATGTGTTGCTTGTTAGTCTCTCAGGCAGCTAACCCGGCAGTTCTAGACTAAGCGCATTCAAACTATAGGAGAAACTGCAGCAGTTCTTGCTGCCTGAGACTGGGGATTTCCTTGAATACCTGGCGGGAGACAACGCGCGGGAAGCTATTATGGATCAGAGAATTTGCTCCATGAAGATAGAATGCCTCATGGAAGAGTTCCCTCCAGATAAAGTTCCCTCGGAGATACGGATGGCTCTCTTCGACATAGAGGGATGTGTGCGCGAACGCGTACGGGAGCGCGTGTTGGATGAGCTATAAACTCTTCCACCAGCTTGATAGCACGTTCCTTATAGTCGGGATTGCTTAAAAGGTCATTCTAAGGCCGAGCCACGCAGCGCGTGGCGCACCTGGTGAGAGAAACCGGTTATTTTTGAAGTTTTCACCAAGGACCTCACTGGGTTCACCGAAGAGACCGAACGTCTCATATTTCTCATCAAGTAAGTTATTCATCGCCAAAAAGAATATTGTGCCTTCATTTAATCGGTATTCAAGACGCGCATTGATCACCATATATGGTGTGGTTTTTTCCATTAGATTGCTTTCATCGCCTCTTAGATATTGACCAGAAGTTGCCAGTAGATCACCGTTAATACTGAATTTTTCGGTTACTGAGATCTGCCCACCCACCTTGAGCAGGTGGTCAGGAATTAGCGGTAGTCTGTCTCCCGGTTTGACAGACATTCTGCCTTCTATGGCAGCGGGGTTGTTGGGGCTCGGAACGGCAAAATTTTCTCTGAAGACGGCTTTTAGGTAAGAGTAGTTCGCAAACCAATTGATCTGCTGGGTCGGTTGGTTATTAATGCTCAGTTCTAGGCCTTTGCGCTGTGTTTGACCAACGTTGTCGAAGAATCCCTCATTAGTTAGGGTGCCAGCGCTAATAAAAAGGATATCGTTGCTATTGGTGGTGAGAAATGTACCAGCACTCCAATTGCCCCCAGTCCATATTCCTCTGATACCTACCTCGTAGGTTTTGGCAATCACCTGTGCTAGAGGCGGGTCTGCAAGAAAGGCATTAGGTAGTCGGCAAGGATCATTCTCATCGGCACATGTCAGCTCAACTGGTGATGGGGCACGGTTAGACTCACTGTAGCTTGCAAAGAATGTTTTATTTTCGGTAAATCTATAGGTTAGTCCCAGGGCCGGGTTGAATCGTTCAAATTCATGATTTCCGCTAAGAGCTGTCCCAAGTTGGTCCCTAAGATTGATTCTAGTGCGGTTGTAACGACCCGATATGGTTATAGCCATGGCATCGGATGCGGAGAATATGTCTGAAAAGTAAAGACTTGCATTCTCGTTGTTAGTTTTTAGCCGAGTGAAGGAATCTCCCACGAAAAAACCACTGGGAATGGCCTTACGGGTTGCGTCAAGACTGCCAAGCTCTAAGTTTGAAAGGAACTCAATATTGCTTTTATCATGGCCAATTCCAACTATGAACTGATTTTCCCGATCAACTAGAGTTGTTTCCCAGTCAAGCTGTAGGCTGATGCCAAATCCATTTTGTTCAAGATTCGTTCGGTTGATGGTTGCGCCTTCCACATTTTCATTTATGGGAACCGGAATCCCTGAAAGATCAAGAACAATTTCTTCATCACCGTTTTCTATGCGGCAGATTAAGTGTGGGCTGCTTTCGCATTCTTCAAAGTCAGAGTCATCCCCATTGTGGGTTACGGTATCGCTGTGACGCGCATAGACATTGCCGGTCAGCGATAATTGGTCTGAGATTGTGTGGCTTATCCCTGTAATTATTTGAGTTAGTTTGCCCTGTGTGCGGTCAGGTCTAGTAAAGATTTCTTGTCTATCGGTTGAGAGTAATTCAATTGGAGCAGCGCCATTACCGACCAGATCCGTGTCTATGAGACTCAGACTAGTATCGATTCGTGTTTGATCCAATTGCCATGTTAATTTGGAGAAAAGCTGTGTGGCATCGGTGGGAGAAAAATTTCTCCAGCCATCTTCTTCCAGGTGTGAGGCTGTTACGAAGTAGCCTAAATCATCGCTTACTTGTCCACCTGTCTCCGCTTCTACCTTTATTCTGGAAAAAGACCCCCCAAGAATTGCTACCGAGTTGCTCTGATGAGTAAAGCCATCCTTAGTTCGAATCGAGATGGCTCCGCCGAGCGCATTCAGGCCGAACAAAGGATTCGAACCAGGTATTAAGTGAATGGTATCGATAGCTGATTGAGGTATCAAAGCCCAATTCACCGTATCGCCAAATGGTTCGTTGATTCGAACAGCATCTTGGTACACGGCAATACCCTGTGGTAGTCCCAATAATGGGGAGCCAACGAATCCTCGGTAACGAATATCTGGTTGCAAGGGATTATTTTGCGCCTCGTTTATGGAAACGCTGACGAAAGTACGGTTGATGAAGTCCGTCAGGTCGAGTGCGCCACGTTCACGAAGATCTTCGGATGTTGCTATTTGTGTATTTGACGCAATTCTGTCAACGTCTAAACCCAGTCCTAGCGGTGTTGTTCCAACAACCTCCACTGTCTCAAGCAGTTGCTGACCGACCACATGCGTATCACAACTGCACAATACAGCGAATAACACACAGCGCAGATGGAGGCTCATTACTTCAACCTTAGTTCAAAGCATTAGCGTTAGCAGAGATCTGAGACATCTGGGCGTGAGGATCTAGGTATATGACGTGCGTCGTTTTGGGGAATCACCACAGGTGAAATACCAGAGGGCTAGATGGGTTTTTAGAAAGCGCATAAGGTTAGAGCCTTATATGAGATCTCCATAACCATAAATAACAATAGGTTAGAAACTCTATAGCGAATCATTATCAAACGCAATTGACAATCATTCGCGTTTGCGGCAGGATTCGGTACATGTACGTATGTGTCTGCAATGGACATAGTGATCGGGATATCCGACGGGCTGCTGAGTCAGGTGTTCGGTGTACGCGCACTATCTATGAGCAATTGGGTAAGCCAATTCGTTGTGGCCGGTGTATACAAACGGCAGATCGGCTAGTGCAGGAGGTTCACGCTTCGACCTTGGACAGCCTTGAACCCGCAAGCTCCAGGGGTTGATTCTAATGAGTTACCCAAAAGCGGAGGAACTGCTAGTCAGCTGGGGCACTTTGTAACTGTACATAGTTTTCTAAGCCCATCCGTTTTACCAGGTCGAACTGCTCCTCTAGCCAATCTATGTGATCTTCTTCACTCTTGAGGATGTCTTCTAGTAGCTGACGGGAGACAAAGTCAGCTTTGTTCTCGCATAGGGTGATGCCATTTTTAAGTGCGGGAAGAGCTTGTTGCTCAAGTGTTAGGTCGCACTCAAGTATTTCTTTGACATCCTCACCGATCAGTAACTTGCCTAAATTCTGGAGATTTGGCAGCCCCTCTAAGAACAGGATACGTTCTACCAACACATCGGCATGATGCATCTCATCTATAGATTCTTTGTGCTCATACTCGGCGAGCTTCGTCACGCCCCAGTTTTTGAGCATTCTGGAATGCAGGAAATATTGATTGATTGCAATAAGTTCGTTATAGAGAACTTTATTGAGTGCTTCTATTATCTGGGTATGACCTTTCATTTTTTGCTTCTCTCTTCAAGGTGAATCGAGCCGTACATAGGATTATCATAACAATAACGTAAATTTTTAGAGTGAATCTTTATCAAACGCAATTAACAATCATTCACGTATTTTAAGGAAGCGAATGTCATGAAGATGAAACAGATTGGTCTGTCGAGAGAAAGTCTGGAATTTTTTGTTTTGCTTTATTTCTTGTCGTTACCATTCACGACACCTTATGCACAGTTGCTGGACAGCTATGTGCCCATGGATCCCATTCCCGAAATCATCGAAGAGCTTCCAGACCCCTGCGATAACCCAACTACGAGAATGTGGGGTCCTGACGATGAAAAGGGCAATTTGAATTATCTGACTACGGATCGGGTCAGAGAGAATCTCGGATTAATTCGGTTGGGTCGGGTCTACAACTTGGCGCATGTTCTGGAACCCGGCCAGATGGGATTCGCAGCCTTTCTTGATTTCAAAGGGAATTTGGGGCTATGGCCAGGCCGTGGCCCCAGCAACACGCTCAGCAACAATGAGGAGACGCTGGGCAATAGTACCTTCAATCCGAATCGGGCTGGGGTGCTGCAGTTCGAGATTGGAACTCAGCTCGACGGTTTCAATCATTTCACTCAGGGTGGCATCACTTACAACTGTTTCAATACGCGTGATCCTGAATACCATCTCCATAAAGAGGGAAGTTCGGGTCAATTGCCAAGAGGAAATCCAGGAGATGATTACGTTTTTCGCGGGCATGACAGGATGGGGATTGAGAATGTCGGGACTATCATCGCACGCGGTGTTTTGATCGATGTAGGAGGACTTTTAAGAGAAGGCGAGGTTGAGACCGGACGTGAGCCACAGGACTTTCCGCCGCCAGAGTACGAGTTTGCTCCTGAGGAACTGGAGATGGCTCTGCTTCGACAGGGTTTAACCATCGATAACATCCAACCCGGCGATGCCTTGTTGATTCGCACTGGGTGGGCGGGGCGGTTCTGGACATCGAATCCTGCCGATCCACGAGCTGAGCGCCTGAAATACCTTAATTTTGGCCAGGATGTGGAGTTTCTTCCGGGTGGACCGGGGTTGGATATGCGTGCGATTCAGTGGACACTAAATCGGCGGCCCGTGCTGGTAGCAGCCGACGTAAAAAGCATCGAGGCGAGCAATCCTTTTAAAGAATCATCGCCTTACGAAAATCCCGGCCATGTTAGTTGGTTGGGTAGCGGTATCTACATGCTTGAGGATGTTGATCTTGAGGAATGGGCAACAGATTGCGAGCGAGAGCGAAATGAGAGAATTACCGATAATAGACAACTACCCTCGCCGGGGGAGTCATGTTATGTGGCCACTCTGATAGTTCAGACTATCCCGATCAAAGGTTCGGGTGGCTCAACGGTTGCGCCAACAGTGATTCGCTAAGCTAGAGTAAGCTGTGCGCATTAATTGTTTTTTTTAGAGCGCTCTTATAGAGCAGCATATATTTTTCTTGCATAATTTTTGCTGTAAAGCTCTTTGACAATAATTGGCCACGTCGGCCCATTTCAGATCTGAGTTTCGGTGAATGGTATAGATGCAAGATGGCGGCTTGTAATTGTCTCGGTTGAGCGGGTTCAATGAGAATCCCATTATTGCCATCGCGAACGATTTCTGAAACACCACCGACATTGCTTGCTACGATGGGTAAACGCTGATCCATTGCATCCAGCAGTATGCTACCGATGCCTTCTTTTATGGATGGAAGGAGAAATAGGTCAAGGGCTGCCAAGTAGTCGCCGACATTTTCTACAAAACCAATAAACGTAAGATTGTTAACATCAACTGCCATTTTTTTTAGCATTACTTCGTCTTCACCTCCACCGATAAGCAGAAAGTGGATATCCTGGTAGGAGCCCTGAAGGTTTCGAGCTACTTCGATAATGTATTCCTGCCCCTTCTGAGCGTTGTCTAGTGCGCCAACGTGGCCTATCAGGAATTTGCCTGGATACATTTCTCGAATCTTTTTCACGGACTCTTTGTTGATGGCTAGATTACTGCTACTGCTGTACACAACCTCCGGCTTGATCCGTGGATTGTGCATTTGCACTACATCACCAACCTGCGGTGCCACGACGGCAACAAACTCAGCGTTTTGGTAGGCTTTGTGCGCGAGAAAGTGGTTACCAATCGGATTATTAACTCGACGAGTCACACAGTACGGTATTCCTGTGAGTAATGAGTATAGATAGGCACCATAAATACTCCTACCCTCATGCGCGTGTACTATGCTGGCACCCTTGCAAGCAAGGGCGACACTGAGGGGGTCTCCCATGGATAACCTTGTCGTAAGGTTCGGGACATCAAGGCGAGAGGCTAGCAGACCACCTTTGCGCGCTATTAATATTTGTGGAATATCAAGCTGTGAGAGTTCTTCTATTAGTAATGCTGTCTGCCGCTCTCCACCGCGAAAACCTTTGGACACATTGGCGTGAGCGACAGTGAATGTCATCGATGTCCGAATCTCTATTGTGTGGTTTGGGTGGGCGCAGACTACCGTAACATAAGGGTCAATATAGGACATTCTTTGCTTCTTGATTGCGACGTGGCAGTCAAGCACCTAAAGTGCAGCCTCATACCTTTGATTCGAGACATGGACAAGTAATCGTGTGTGGTTTTGTTGGTGGGACCGAGCCTTCCTGGGATTATCATGCGGCTGTGGAGTCTATAACCCACAGGGGGCCGGATGCGAGCAAACTCCATCTTAAAGCACCTATAAGAGTTGGGTTTAGGCGGCTGTCAATAATCGACCTGGGAGAGTGGGCTAACCAGCCCATGTTCGCAAGGGATGGCTCTACCTGGGTCGTATTTAACGGCGAGATCTATGGCTTTAGGTCGGTGAGGAAGGATCTCGAGAAGCGAGGTCACGTTTTTCGCACTCAATCAGATACGGAGGTTGTACTGAACTCTTACCTCGAGTGGGGGGATGAGTTTGTTGACCATATTGATGGCATGTTCGCTATTGTTATATGGGATGCGCAGCAGCAGGAGCTGAAAATGTTCCGCGATCGGCCGGGTATAAAACCACTTTACTACTTTTATGATGGCACGCGGTTCGCATTTGCTTCAGAGCTCAAGGCCATTGAGATCGCATGTGGCTCAGACTTACTGCAGATTGATGAGACGGCACTTTATGATTTTCTCGGTTATCGCTATGTGCCGACACCAAAGACTCTCTACCGCAACTGTTTCAAACTCCCGCCTGCTCACACACTGAGCTTTAACCCGGCTACCGGTTCTATCCGAGGGCCGAGACGTTATTGGAATATCGAGGTGTATAAAGAGCCGAGCCGTCGTTCGCTAGATGAATGTTGTGAAGAACTAAGATCCCTGGTAGATGCTTCGGTGCGTGATCAGATGATAGCTGACGTACCGTTAGGGTTTTTCCTATCGGGAGGTGTCGACTCAAGCACGGTGGTGGCAGCGGCGTCAAAGATAGATACAGACGTATCAACATTCTCTATCGGATTCGATTCAGATGCTGTTTCTGAAACACCTTTTGCTAGAGATGTAGCAGAATTATTCGGAACGGATCACCATGAACGGATACTCTCTCAAACTGACGCTCAAGGCTTGTTGCCGAGTTTTAAGACTTGGTTCGGAGAACCGTTTGCGGACGAATCGGCAATACCAACCTTTTTAGTGTCTAAGGTGGCTCGTGAAAACGTTACTGTGGTGCTTACTGGAGATGGTGGGGATGAAGTTTTCGGTGGGTATTCCACTTACCCGCGTTTTGCACGCTACGATCGTCTGCCGACCTGGCCAAGCCCTATAGTGGATCAGATTGCGTACTGGTTGCGGAGGCCCTATCGTCCGCGTGGTTCGGTTGCAAGGATCCTGGGTCTTATTGAAATGGTTTTTAGTGGCGGGCCATCGCTTTGGGCCAAGATCATGAAAGGAATGTCAACTGCTGAAAAACAGGTGTACCGGGACCGGTTCGAAATCCCATGTGACTATGACGACTGGTGGTGCTACCGCGCGCACTGGAGAGAAGATCTTCCTCTACGTACACGACTGCAGTTGGTGGATTTCAATACCTTTATGCCTGATATGGTGCTGACAAAGGTGGACCGTACAAGTATGGCTGTGTCGCTTGAGGCACGCGTACCGTTGCTTGACCGTCGAATTATTGAATTTTCTTTCTCAGTTCCGGAGGAAATTCGTTATCACGGTGATGGATTAAAGGGCATGCTTCGTCACGCCTATAGAGGTGTTATTCCGGATCGGATTTTGGATAGACGTAAAAAAGGATTCGGGATACCGCGGCATTATTTGAAAGATTTTTCCGGAGGTAAGTATATTCAAGAGTATATGTTAGAGGATTTATATCTATAAAATACATTGACAAAACATCAGGGGATTTCTGATGAGTTTGTGAACATAAAGAAAACTCATGGCGGTTCGTTTCGGAGCCTTAATCCATGTGTGTTGTGCTGTAGCTATACCATCCCATCATAGCTTCTCTCTATCGGCGACCACGGCCGATAAATTGTTAAGGTAACGCACTATTTTCGATTATAATATATATTACTTATAAATCAGTTAGTTGTGTTTATGTACACTTGTTTAGGCTCTTTTTCCCTGAAGACCAACACTAGAGATTATTGACCTGTTAAAAATAGATTGAAGTTGTACGCTATGCGTCGTTTAGAGGAAAGCCTACAATTAAGTGCTGGAAGATTAATGAAGAATATGCCGGAGAATGCGATGGGTCAGACGAATGGTTTTCGAACTCTTACGGCGACGCTTTTGCTCAGCATTGCGTTGACCGTTCAGGTGGAGGCTCAGCAGGAATACGGTTATACGGAATTTGCGGCTTCGGGTTCACCGGAGGCGCATAAGGTATTTCTGACAGGGGTACTGCAACTGCACAATTTTGAATATGGCGATGCTCGGACGTCCTTTCAGGAGGCTCAGCTAATTGATCTCGATTTCACGATGGCTTATTGGGGAGAAGCATTAAGTTATGAGCACTCATTCTGGGGGCGCTTTGATATCGACGCGTCTAGAGCTGTACTAACTCGTTTGGGTGCGACTCCGGAAGAACGTGCTGGTAGAGCTCGGACTGCACGCGAGAAGGCTTATCTTCATACCATTGAGGAGTTGTTCGGTGAGGGCACTCAGGAGGAACGCGAACTCCGGTACTCCGCAGCACTTCGTCAACTTCATGAGCAGTACCCTGAAGATTTAGATGCGGCGGCATTTTATGCGCTCTCTATCTTGGTCACGACTTATGATGGTCGTGACCACACACGCTACATGCGAGCGGCCGCGGTAGCAGAGCAGGTACTAGACAAGAATCCCCTTCATCCAGGTGCGCTGCATTACAGTATTCATAGCTATGATGATCCCGTTCATGCGCCACTCGGTTTACGTGCAGCGCGAGATTACATCAGGGTAGCGCCTTCAGCGATTCACGCTCTACACATGGGTTCGCACATCTATTTTGCACTTGGAATGTGGGAGGAAGGTACAGATCGGAATATTAGATCTTTTGAAGAAGCGGTAGGTCGTCAGGTGAATCCTGATGATCCTTATAGTGGCCAGGCTTATCATGCGCTCACATGGTTGATATATAGCCTATCCCAGCAGAGCAAGTACGATGAGGTGGAAGCTAGGTTGGCGATGATTGAGAAACAAGTAGAGCAATATGGTGGCAGCAATCCCGCTCCTCGGCGTCAGTATGTTGGTGCTAGAGCTTCGTACATAGTCGATGCGCAACAGTGGGATAGCCACTATGCTGACGTGGAAATCGACCACGCAGGACTCGATCGTTTTTCCATTGCGACAGATTATTACGTCCAAGGCCTGGTAGCACTGAATCGGGGTGATATGTCTAAGGCTGCAGCAGCGCTGGATGCGATGGGGGATCAGGAAGAGGTCATGAGTGCGGATCGAGAGGTTATGACACCCCGGCTTCTTCATTTGGCGCTGGAGGGTCAGATCAAACTTGCTGCCGGCCATAAAGAGGAGGCGCTTGAGTTGATCGGGAGAGCTGAAGAGCTTGAAGGATCTTTACCAGCGGAGTACGGGCCGGCAGTGCCGGTGCAGCCCATGTCGGAGTTACTGGCCGATACCTATCTTGCATTAGAGAATTCTCAAATGGCTCAACACTATTATGAACTTTCACTGCAAAGAGCGGTTGGTCGAGAGCGGTCGCTTGCGGGGCTAAGGCAACTCTCGCACTAGGATCCGAGTAGAGGTTTTCATAAACATGAGTAGTACACGTAACACCGTCGTAGCATTGGCACTTGCTTGCTTATTTTCCGGGTGTAGTGCCTCAAACGATGCTGAGTCCGGAGTGGACGATGTCATCGTCATTAAGTTTCCTCACGTGGTGGCGCCAGGTACGACTCCAAAAGGACAGGCGGCGGCGCGTTTCGAGGAACTTGTTGAGGCTCGTTTCCCCGGACGGGTGGATGTAGAAGTTTACCCTTCTGCCCAACTAATGAATGACGACGATTCGCTCGAGGCGCTCGCGTTTGGCGAAATTCAGATGATCGCAGTGTCCTTGTCAAAATTTGATCGTTTGACTCAGAGCTTTCAGGTTTTTGATCTACCATTTTTGTTCTCTGATATTGCGGCCGTTGAGCGTTTTCAAAAAAGCCCAGAAGGCAGGAGTTTACTCACCGCTCTAGATGGTAGCGGCTTTCATGGGCTTGCTTTCTGGCATAACGGAATGAAACATTTTGGTGCAGATCGTCCTTTACATCTCCCCGAAGATGCTCAGGGGCTTAGATTTCGGATTATGGAATCGGATGTGCTGCAGGCTCAGATAGAGGCTATTGGCAGTAGCCCTCAAAAGATGGGTTTTGAAGAGGTTTACCAAGCACTTCAGACAGGAGCAATCGATGCTCAGGAGAACACTTGGTCCAACATTTACTCATCAAAATTTCATGAGGTTCAACCGTATTTTATGGTTAGCAACCACGGATACGTGGGCTACTTTGTTGCGGTTAACGCGCAATTTTGGAGTTCGCTGCCCGAGGATGTTCGACTCGGGTTAGAAGAAATCATGGCCGAGGTAACTGAGTGGGGTAACGCAAGGTCCATAACCATCAATGAGGAGGGCCGCGCCAAGATGCTGGAATCCGGACGTACAGAGATCATTGAACTTACCGACGAAGAATTAGTCGTCTGGCAGGATTCGGTCCAAACCGTGTGGGATCAATTTTCAGATGAAATTGGCTCTGAAATTATCGAGGCTGCGCAACGAGAGGCTGTCCGCCGTTGATGGTCTGAGAACTTTAACGAAAAATGCAGGTCAATAGAGTAAACCGCCAGTTCAGTGTCTACGCCTTGGCTGTTACTGTACTTCTGACGGCTGCTCCTGCGTTTGCACCAGCAGTCGATCCTCCGAATTTTAGCGGTGTTTGGCTTGCAACTTCGCCTCGAAGCATGCTCGGGGCAAACCGGCCCGAGCTAACTCCCAGAGCACAGATGGATCTTGATGCTTTCGATCCTCTTGATGACCCAGTTATCCGCTGTGTGATGCCTACGTTTCCCCGAAGTGGTTTCGCCATTTATCCTTTTGAAATAATACAGACTGAGAGCATGCTCGTGTTTCTCTACGAATCTTTTGGCATGATTCGTCGCATTTACATGGACGAGAGACAATCGCCGAATTACCTGCCTCTTGCTCGCAGGGGGTATTCGGTTGGGCGCTGGGAGGAAGATGAGCTTGTCATCAATACGACTCATGTAGCACCTGGTCTGATAACCGGTGGCGGGCTACGACAATATGGTGATGTTTCGGTGGTTGAGCGCTATCGCTTGGTTGATGAGAGTCGTGGTCTTGAAGCAGAAGTTATTGTGACTGCACCTGAGAGTTTCGCTGGACCTTGGATACGAAGTTTTACCTGGGAATTAGATCCGGACGGAATGATTTACGAGTCAGTCTGTGACCCCGCGGACAGGCGGTTCTAAGTGTATTTAAGTATGCGACTCTTCGTGAGATTTTTTTTCTTCGCTTTGTTATTTGCCGCGGTGGGGATTGTGTCAGCCCATCATGCTTTGACAGTCTTGTTTGATACGTCTACTACGGTTGACATTGCTGGTGAGGTTACCGAGTTCGAATTTGTGGCGCCGCACAGTTATATCCACCTGAGCGTGACCGATCGCACGGGTGAGCGGTCAGCTTGGCAAATAGAGACTTATCCGCCAGGTATGCTTATACGCAAGGGGTTAATACCAGACACTTTGCGTTCAGGTGATTGGATATCCGTGCGCGGGTATCCTACTCGGGATGGACGCCCTCTAATGCGACTCCTGATCATCACCCTGCCAAATGGAGAAGAACGGCAGATTCAGTAGTTAGCAAGGTTTCGTGTAAAAATATTGTGACTCAGCAAGCGAACGCCTATATTTGTGCTGGGTGAGGTGTGCGTGGGCATATTAAGGAGCAGGAAAATGACAGCAGAAGATAAAAAAATTGACCAACGTGTATTTGATCTCTATGACGAGTATTGTCATGGAAAAATAGATCGACGTGAGTTTCTCAGTCGTTCAGCAACCATCATGATCGGCGGAGTTTCGGCGTTGTGGATGGCGCAAGCGTTACTGCCCCGCTATGCTGAGGCGCAAACAATTTCCTTTACTGATTCCCGAATTAATGCGACTTATGTTGAATACCCATCACCCGGCGGCACGTCTGGGACAATGCGTGGTTATCTCGTGGAACCTACAAGCGAAGGACCATTTCCGACCGTGTTGGTTATACATGAAAACCGTGGTTTAAATCCCCACATTGAAGATGTTGCAAGGCGCGCAGCTGCTGCCGGATTTCTAGCGCTAGCTCCCGATGGGTTATCTCCCGTCGGCGGTTATCCAGGCAACGATGATGATGGTCGTGAATTACAGCGTAGTCTTGAGCCAGCTGAGTTGGATCAGGATATGATCAATAGCGCCCGTTTTCTCAAAGCTCACGAACTGTCAAGTGGACAGCTTGGTGCGACGGGATTCTGTTGGGGCGGCGGAATGACCAATCGGCTGGCTGCTGTTCTAGGGAGTGACCTACAGGCCGGCGTACCATTCTATGGTGCTTCGGTGTCAGCCGAGGACGTTGCTAGTATCGAAGCAGCAATAATGATCAACTATGCTGGTACCGATCAGCGTATCAACTCGATGTGGCCAGACTACGAATCAGCACTTCAGGCGAACAACGTGGACTATACGATGCATATTTATGAGGGAACTCTTCACGGTTTTCATAACAACTCAACGCCGCGCTACAACAAGCCGGCTGCTGATCTCGCGTGGAATCGTACAGTCGGATTTTTCCGGGAGCACCTTGCGGGCTAAATTTATCTTGGTGATGGGATCGGGCGGCGGCCTTATTTTCCCAGGTTGCCGTTTGCGTCCAGTTTTAGCCCAGTTTCTCTGGCCTTCGTAAGCACTGCTTCAGGCCATAGTACTCGACCAGCGTCTGTGCCACCGACGATCGTCATCATGTAGGCGTAATTTTCATCGATATTGCGAAAGCCGCGCATAACACTGGCAGGGACCGAAACCATGTCTAGTGGTTCCAGCATCATCTCTTGGTCGCCTTTATCTCCCTAAAATACAGACCAACGCCCGGTCATAGCAAAGAAAACCTCAACAGTGTCATGGGAGTGTAACGAGCCCGATTTTCCAGGGTCAGCACCTATATAGGTAACGTTAAAACCCTCTACAGCAGTGATGGCAGGTGCGATCGTGACGTCTTCTGTGACACCGCTACCGATTACAGTAAATATATCCCGTTCACAGCCGGGAATTCGCATATCGACGAATGCTTCTTTGCTAGGGACAAGTTCTTTAAAGCGTGCGGTACGCGATAACATCTCCTCCATGGAAGCCTCTCTCGTAGTCATGAATTCCCTCTCAGATATTTTAGGTGGGGATGGTATTTAGTCATAATCCCATTAGAGGGGAAGTATAACTTGAAGAGCAACTCCATCTAGTGGTCTTAAACCCTCAAGCTGCACTAATTTTTTCCTATTGGAATCCGGCTTATCCTGTAGCGAAGCCAAATCCTATTAGTGTCACTGCTCCGACGATCCATGCGTACCAGGCGAACAGATAAAAACGTCGGGCGCGAAGGAACCAGACAAAGACCCACAGCGCTACTAAGCCGCTCAGTAGGGCTGAGGTTCCGCCAAATGCGATTGTCTGTAAAAGAGGTGCGGAGACGGTAGTAAGTTCCGGTAACAACAATACACCTGCCCCCGAGATCGCAATCACACCAAGTAGAAAGGAAAACTCCGCTGCGGCCAAAGGTGCAAGCCCTAGAGCGAGCGCTACGCTAACAGTGGAGCCGCTACGAGAGATGCCCGGAAGGATCGCGACTGCTTGTGCACAGCCGATTAGAAATGCGCCTAACCAAGTAGGTTCAACTGATTCCCCTCGTCCGAGGGTATAGCGCGTACTCCAAACCACTCCACCTGTTATCAACAGGCATATGCCGACTACGGTGGGAGACTCGAACTGTAGCTCTATCCAGTCTCTAGCCAATAATGCAGCCGTTACAACAGGCAATGTCCCAATAAAGAGCTTGCCGATATAACGCAGAGCATCGCCGTTTGCTGAAATTGCTCCGAGTGTTAGCACGCCAATCCGACGTCGATAGAAAAGCAAAATAGCGATCATAGTTGCCATGTGAACGGCAACTTCAAACAAAATACCCTCCCCCAGTTCTGTGCCTAACAGCGATTGAGCAATGACTAGGTGTCCAGAGCTCGAAACAGGCAAAAATTCTGTTAGGCCTTGCAGAATGCCAAGCAGAAGAGACTCTAGGGTTTCCATAGTCAGATGATA
>DBZY01000076.1:64938-77881 GCA_002311835.1 Proteobacteria bacterium UBA1148
AAGGGTATTCGATATCGCACGGTGGTGATTCTCTGCTGCAGTTGCTGATCCAAACACACTTTGTACGAGTAGTGGAAAAACCAGGAAGGCTACTCGACCATATTTCCTGTGCCGTACAAATCTTGTAGAGCAAACTCCTCGGCTGGAATACAGTAGATCTGTTCGTCCCACTCGTGATATCTGTCTCGGTTTAGTGAGTATATTTTTGTGTCACTGACCCAAGGCGCTGAGTAGATGGCTGGGTCAATAATGGTTATTGTTAGTTCGAGCGTATTTGCATCTTGCAGACGATATCTTTCCTCTAAGCGCATTTCCTCTGTGTGTGGGTGTCCGAACTTATCTAGCCATGTACGCCCGTCAAATCCGATAGACTCAACGACTAGCGTATTCCCCTCAAAGCGCCCAACCGAAGAGCCGCTCCATTTTGGCCAAGTTTCCTCTAGGGTTGGTAGTTCACGGCCGTCCATCCAGACCTCCCGCCAGTCGTGTCGGTATTCGAAGAACTGGAAGATGCGATCATCCATTTGGACAATTTCAAAGGTGTCGTGAGGTTCGATAATTTCAACGATTAAATTGCGAGGAATACCTGCGGGTTCACAGCGACCAATCGGGTCGTTTCTTTCGAATTCGCGACGGTTCGGACCGTAGCCTGGCATATTTTCGAGATAGATCTGCCGTCCTTCTTCCGTAAATGGCGGCTCCTTCGTCGAACCCTGATCGGGCATCGGGACGTTGGCTGGGCTGCGAGCTGACCCCGGTACGTTGGCAAATGCGACGATACCCGTCTCTCTCTCCCAATCTCCAGAAAAATTACGAGGATCGAAGCCTGCTGTATTTTCCTGGGAATAAACCGGAGCTGAGACAGGCATCACCATTAGCGCAAGAAAGCACGTGATGTAGCGAGCGCCCGAGTTGTTCTGATAGGTTATTTCCATAATCAACGCGCCTGATATTCTGTTTTACCGTCCCCGGTAAAGTTAATGTGTTGAGAAACCTTCATCAGTCAGTACACAAGCACTCTAGAGGAATATCATTGACCTCGAGGCTGAGCACTGATCCGACTGTTGGATTCTGTTTGTGGGGAACAAAAGTCACTGTAAGCTTGTCACCGATCTCCATGCTCCTGCGTGTCCACCCTATTTTCCTAAGCACCGTGGGTGTCCAGCGAATGGTCATCCTGTGGTTTACTAGGTTTCCCTGTTCATCCGGGATGTCCAAAGAAAACGCAATATGTGGGAAAGAGAAGGAAAAACTGGTTGCGGTACCGGACACAGGTCCGACGGTCCTGTCCTGCCAATAACTGCCCCCGCCATGGTGGGCCTGTACCGCTTTAGCGAAAATAACTGCAAGTATCCAGAACAGTAAAACGGAGGTTAGTACAGATTTTTTCATAGATGATGACCTTCGATCAGAGCGTTACAGATGCCCGAGTGTCTGCACTAGTAGTCTAGGGTGTAATACCACTGGGGAGAAGGCTTTTATGTGCATCAGATCCCTTGAGCCTGAAACTCGCTCACGTATCGGGATGAGTGTGCTCTTGAGCGATTGATGGGTCAACCGGTGTATCGTTTAGTTGATCGAAGGATGAATTAGATGACCCCTCCCTATATGCTGGGAATATGTTGAGGTTATTGATTACCTGTTGTACAAACGCGAGGCCAGCGCAAGAGCGAAGAGGGTATATCTTATGAAACAGATAGTTTTATTTTTCGCACTTAGTCAGATATTTCTCTTGCCTGTCATGGCGCACCACTCTTTCAATGCAGAGTTCAATCAGGATACCCCCGTATTGCTGACAGGTATGCTCACTAGGATCGAATGGCAGAATCCTCACATATGGTATTACATTGATGTAACCGATGAGGACGGTAACGTTGAGAATTGGGCAATTTCCGGAGGTTCGCCAGGTCAGTTGATGCGTCGGGGGATCTACAAGAGCGTTCTTGAGATAGGGATGACTATCTCAGTGGAGGGTTTTAAGGCCAGAGACGGATCGAATAATGCAGGCGGTCGTCGTGTCACGCTCCCCGATGGTAGTGATGTATTCACGGCAGGTCCTGAGGCGGGCAGGTCGATAGGCGTAATGCCGGGGCTATAAGGAGGATAATAAAGACAATGAGATATAGCAGTCCACAAGCCGTGAGGTTAATTACGTTTTCTATCCTGTCATTAGTGATTCTGCCATTACCAATGGTATGGGGTCAGGAATCTTTCGAAGTTGTCCGAAACGATGTTGGGAAACCCGACTTTAGTGGTATATATGAATGGCCTCAAACACTAGAGGGTGATGCGCGTGGGTGTTGTACGGCCACGGTCTTTGATCGTAAGTACTTTGCTCCGTTGCGAGAGAATGGTGAGGCATTTTTAGAGCCACGAACGGGAGATCCGCGTCACGATGAGCCTCGGAACTTCTGCATGCCATCAGGGTTTCCTTCCGGGATATTGTCGGCTTATGCGATGCGCTGGCAGCAGTCTGAGGATTACCTAATCATGGTGCATGAATTCCAGCGTATGACACGAATAATCCCGTTGGATGGAAGGGAT
Organism: Proteobacteria bacterium UBA1148; assembly: GCA_002311835.1. Lineage (GTDB taxonomy): Bacteria > Pseudomonadota > Gammaproteobacteria > Steroidobacterales > Rariloculaceae > UBA6522. The sequence goes on from DBZY01000076.1 coordinate 67,483, forward strand.
CATCGGGATTACATTGAACCATCCTATTATGGTGATCCAGTAGGGCACTGGGAGGGTGATACGCTAATTATTGAGACGACGAACTTCAAGCGTTGGGGTCTAGATGACTATTTCTATACTGATTCTAACGAGTATCGAATGCACAGCAATGCGTTGAGAACCACTGAGCGGATCAGTTGGATGAGTGTGGATACATTGCGGTATGTGCTTACGATCGACGACCCAAAAATATTTTCAGCAGCTTGGGCCCAAGAGTTTAAAATTAGGAAGCGTCCAGAGTGGGATGAGGCTGGAATTGTAGAGTACGTCTGCCAAGAAAATAATCGTTGTGCGGGTGGTGCTTGTGAGGGCAATTGAGTAATACACAAAAAATACTGTCGTTTGTACTGCTTCTACCGCATATTTCAATGGGGCATCATTCCCGGGTCGAATTTGCTGATGGTGCGATACAGGAGATAGAAGGTGAGGTTGTCACTGTTTTTTGGCAAAACCCTCATGCCCACTTCACCATAAAAACCGTCGGTGGGGATGGGGTTGAGGCGATTTGGGATCTTGAGAGTGCAGACATCGTAACCCTAAATCGCCGAGGTGTTCCAAGAGATGCGGTTAGAGTTGGTGAACGACTTAGAGTGGCTGGGTTTCGCTCAGCACGTCGTGAGAACTATCTGGACATCACTAACGTGTTGCTTCCCAGTGGTACTGAGGTCGTATTCACTGCCAGAGCTGAACCTCGATGGTCCGATGACGTTATTGGGGCTATTCGTACCGAAAATGATATTAATGTGGCTGCGGCCAGTAGTGACTCGTTAGGGATATTTCGTGTGTGGACTCGAGCTCAAACCAACCTACCCGAGCTTTCTGAACTTCCATTAACAGATTCAGCGCGTACGGCCCAAGATGCTTTTGATCCGTTAATCGATGATCCAGTACTGTCATGCATTATCCCAGGCATGCCGCGATCAATGACTTTCACTGGCCCACATCCGATTGAGTTCCTTGAGGGCAATAATGAAATCGTGTTGCGTATGGAATACTTTGATCACGTTCGCAGGATACATATGGATGAGCCGGTTAACGTCGATGAACAACCTGCGACACCACTAGGATACTCTGTTGGATATTGGGATGGTGAAACGCTGGTTGTGACGACGACACGGATAAACTGGCCTTATTTCGATTTGAACGCACCACTTCTGGGTTTTCCGCAGAGTAATGCAGTGGAAATTGTTGAACGTTTTAAGTTAAGAGAAAGTGGAACAGAGTTAGCCTATGACATTACTGTAAGCGACCCCGCAACGTTTACGGAACCGTTAGTGCTAAGAGATTATCTGATTTGGCACGCGCAGCCAGGGGTACGACGAGAACTACATGACTGCATTGTTAACACCGATATCAGTAAGGGATAATAAGAATCGCTCTATAAGGAGAATCTCCGTGAATATAAAAAAAGAGCAATGGCAGGTCGTTGCTACGGCCTTTATTATTTTTAGCGTCTTAGTACTTATTGCGAGTGGACCTAGTTCTTTGCAGGCGCAAGGGCGGGTACAAGCGATGGACGAGAATGGAGCACCTCTGTTCCAAGTAGACCCATTTTGGCCGGGCCCTCTGCCTAATCGGTGGAGCATGCAGCAGGTGACGGGGCTTTACGTAGATCATATGGACCATATCTGGTTCTTGAATCGCGGGAATGGTGTTGAGGGTGATGAAATTGGTGGAGATGACAACCCAGCCCGGATCGACTGTTGTGTGCGTGGACCTGAGGTCATTGAGATGGATCAGGAGGGGAATGTGCTGAGCGCTTGGGGTGGTCCTGGGTATCACCCGAAGTGGCCTACCGCACTACAGACAGTTATTGCAGACCGCGAGGGTTTTGTTTGGGTAGGGGGCACGAGGCCACAGGACAGTATCTTAAAATTCACCCGCGAAGGGGAACTGGTGTGGGACTTTGATCACCGTCCACCGGAAGGCGTCCAATTAGAAGAAGATAATACGCAGACCGATATTCTTGCCAACAAAGGCCGTTTCCAACTGGACCAGGACGCTCGTGAGATCTACATCATCAACTGGAAGCGAGTGCTAGTTTACGACATGGATACAGGTGATTTTAAGCGAGGATGGGGCGGTCACGGTATGCCTTTGAGTGAGGTTTCTAATGATCCTATACCGCCTTACGAATGGGATGGGACCCGTCCTCCAGAAGAACCACAGTTTGTGCCAGACCTGCATTTTTTGGAGATCTCTAACGATGGATTAGTCTATGTCGGTGAGCGTGGGCAGAACCGGATTCAGGTCTTCCAGAAGGACGGCACATGGGTTGAAGATTTTTACGTAGCAGAGGGCACACCCGGCCAAAGATTGGGTACTGGACAGTGCGGTGGCGTTGGCGTCAGAAAAGAGCTTCCTCCCTGCGGTTCTATGTACAAACTTATCATTTCGAAGGACTCCGAACAGAAGTACTTGTACATGGCTGATGGGACTAATAACCGAGTCTGGATTGTCGATCGACAAAGTGGTGAGACGATCGGGTCATTCGGTGGTAACGGTCGTTACGCTGGGCAACTTCACTGGGTCAATGCGATAGGTACGGATTCGATAGGGAATATCTATACGGGTGAGGTGGAGCACGCTAAGAGGATCCAGAAGTTTGAGCCCGTTTGGCAGTGACATGGTCTGTAATGACAATTAAATTTTAGTTTTAGTGACTTAGGATGTGGGTTCGCCCAAACCTTAATTTTAGCGATCCCTTTCTAGTACGATCTTTTTTAGAGCCTGTCGGATCTTTGGTGGTATCTCACTTGGGTTACGGCTTGTGCGGGAAACGAAAACGTGGACGAAGTATCCGGCTGCCGATGGATCACTATCTTTTTCGTGAAAAAGTCCGATTTCGTAGCGTACGCTGGAGCGACCGAGATGAGCAACCCGCAAGCCAGCGTCAATAGCTTCCGGGAACCGTAAGGGCTTGAAGTAACTGCAGGAGCTTTCAACAGCGAACCCTACGATCGGATCTTCGACAATATCAAAGCTAGCTTCTTCAACGAGATAGCGTCCGATCACGGTATCAAAGAACGCATAATAGTTGACGTTGTTAACGTGAGCGTACAGATCATTATCGATCCAGCGTGTAGGAATTTGTAAGTAATATTTGTATTGATCCCTACCGTCTCGCCGCCATTCGTTGTTCACGCCGCTCCCTTTTAAACCCACAACCCGTCAGTACCACGGTTAGTCTATTAACCACTACCCAATTAATAGACTGCAGTTCCGGAGGTCAGAGCATCTTCGCTCTCACACAAAGGTAGTTTTGTGATTAAGCTAGGCCAGGCAGACTTCTAGTGTGTGGTCATATCTCCTACATAAATGCCTTTAGCACTTCTCGTGCTAAGTCCCAGCGATCAAATCCCTGTCGTCCGTAGTCAAGACCGCGTCGGACGATCACGAGATCATGGGATGGAATAACGATGACATACTGACCTCGATTTCCAGAGGTAGAGTACATATCCTTTGGTACGTCTGTTCGATCGTCGGGAACAAGCCACCATTGGGCACCATAAAAGCTTCCTGATCCGCTGCCTCCGTCATTAGCACGATTGCGTCCGGTTGTAGAGGGAGCGGGCGTGCGAATGAACTCGATCCACTCCTCAGATATCAGTCTTTCGCCGTTCCACACGCCGCCTTGGAGATAAAGCATCCCAAAGCGGGCTAGATCACGAGCATTTGTGTACACCTGGCTGCTTAGGATGAAGTCGCCAAATCGATCTACACTCAGTAACGTGTTCCGCATACCAATTCGATCAAGGAGCGCTCGTCGAGGGTACTCCAGATATTTTTCCTCACCAAGAGCAAGCTTCATAGCGTAGACAGCACGTAGTGTGTCGTAGTTTTCGTAATCCCAGTAAGTTCCTGGTTCGCGAATTAAACCTGGATTTCTCATGTCTTGGATCGAACTTGCGCCCGCCCAGTACGCCAGGCCAGATCCAGTTGCGTACTCAAGACCATCATTATCTATTGGATACAGCCCGCTGGACATGTTTAGCACGTGCCTCAGCGTAATGACTGACCGAGGATCGCTCTGCTCAGAGGAAACCTTTGGGTGCCAGTCAAACCCAAGTGGTTCGTCCAGTGATAGCCGTCCTTGGTCAACCTGCATACCAATGAGCGTTGCAGCGATACTTTTTGCCGTGGACCACGTTCGTGTTCGCGTTGTGACATTGACACCAGGCGCGTAGCGCTCGTGCAGAATACGTCCGTTATGGATAACCATAAGACTGATGGTTACTTGTTCCTTTGATTCGCGCTCAAATGCCCAATTGGACGCGGCGTTGAGTACAGTTTCATCCACTCCGTATGGAAGTGGAGCAGGACTGGTTAGATCGCCATCCGGCCAGGCGATTACAGTCGGGTCGCCTGAGGGCGGTGGCATATTGAGTTCTGGCAAGCTATCGATATCTTCGAACGTTTGATCTGGCGCCATAATGACGCAGCCGACACCTCTTCGGAACGCGGCTCGCATGATAGGTGCACTGTTACCTGCTCCAATTGCTACGGCTCTACGCTCCCGGTCGATAACATAGTTGCCTTCGCTCGGTGTCCCGACGGGTTGTGGTAAGTATGCAAGTTCCTGTTCGAAAACCTGTTCCAGCGTCCGTTCGGATGTAAACAGTCCATTGCACATAAAAAGGGCTTGTTGACCGTACCGGATCATGTTCCGGTTAGGTCCCCAGTAATCATAAATAGCTTCCTGCTGGGCACTTGCTGGGGAAGATAAGAATGGGAAAACTAAAAGCAGAGCAGCAAAGATTTTCATGGGGTGTCTCTTCTCCAAAGCATAGCTTACGATTATTCGACTGACCGGGAGGCAGGTCAAGAGATGTAGGTAAACGGCACATAATCCCTGGGACTAAATACTGGTAGTAATAGCGAATTTCAGCCCAGATTGAGCTTTAAAGGCATATTTATATCTGCCTGCCTCTCAGATATGTAGAATGAGGAGCGGAGAATGGCCGGGAGAATCGTCAATACATTCTCCCAGCGTCGCTGTTTGAGCAGTGTTGCTAAGCTGGGTTTTGATAAACCCAAAGCCGCGAAGGAGAAAAAAGATGAGGTCATGTCAACCCCCCGTAGAATGGCGGCTGGGAAGTAGCTTCATTAGCCTAACGATTGTCTATGCTCTTGCTAGCTGGTCTCACTCGGCGGTGGCACATCACTCCTTTGCTGGTCTATTTACAGATGAGGGAGAGGAGGTCATTGAGATTTATGATGGTTCCATCGAGATCTATAAACTTCTCAATCCTCATACTGCATTGATAGTGAATGCGATCAATGATAGTGGCGTTGTTGAGGATTGGTTGGTTGAAATGAGTTCGTTGGCTGCCCTTGTTCGAGAGGGTTGGACGGACGACGTACTTAGTGCTGGGGATAGGGTGACTATCGCTATACTCAGAGCTCGTGCTCCAAAACGTGGTCGACTCCGCGCGGTATTGGTGCATGGGGATGATGGTGAAGACGCACGACTGCTTGTCGCTTACGGCATTCGTGGCGATACGCCAGTTATGCGCCGATTAGCGGATCGGCTCCCATACTGTGGGACTATCGACGGCAGCCTTGGCAGGAGCCAGTGTTTCTTCGTGGGCGATTCGGCGTTGGCTGCGCTGCAGGAGGAGTTTCCCGGCAAGATGGGATACGTAATGCCGTGAGACCGGCACTGGAACCGTCACGGTCAGGAAAAGAATGGAGATGTAGAATGAGAGCGCTAGTCTTTTTCGCGGCGACCATCGGAATTGTCAGTCATATCGCGGTGCGCGCACAGGCGCAGGGCACGCAAGTTGCTGGGATAAAAGGCGACTTTACCGGGTTTTACATAGGTGCGCGTCGGCCTTTCATCGAGCCAGAGATCTATCCGTTCACCCCGGAAGGGGAGCGGGCACACAATGCCTATGACCCTCTTGTCGGCGATCCTCGACAAGGTGATGATTGTGCTGGAGAGAGTCTCCCCGCAGTCCTCTGGGCGGGTACGGTGTCCAACGTACAGGTCATTCAAGAAGCTGACGATGTGATCAAGCTGCATTACGAGCACGGTGGTGCGGAGCGTACGATCCACATGGGCGGCACGGCTCCGGCAGCGGACGAGCCGCACGCGAATCTCGGCTATTCCGTAGGACACTGGGAAGGTGACGCACTGGTCATTGAGACCACTAACCTGAACGACGGGGTCGTGTTCACGAACCGGGGCTATCCTCTGAGTCCGCAGACCCGCATCACGGAACGCTACACGCGTGACGCTGAGAGCGATTTGCACATGGAGCTAACCATTGAAGACCTGGTGAATTATACGGAGCCGTTCAAGCTCGGTCGGGAATGGGTCTTGTCGACAGACGGTCAAATCATCCCCTGGAACTGTGTCAGCCTCGGTGAACGAGATGGTGAGCAGGATCTCGACGAGATTAGGCGCATACTGAACCAACTATAGCCTCGTTAGTTTTGGTTCAGATGAAAGGGTTCAGGTTTTCAGGTGGGTTATTAGATTCGTGAGTGGCTATGCGATATATAAATCTAACTAATTATTTAATTTAACATTTCTTTAATTTCAGAGGCGTTATTTTATGTCAAAATTATGAGCTGATAGATACTGAGGTCAACAAATGAGCCAGGCGGCTCACAAACAATTGTTTTGTATGGTTTCGGCTGGATCCTTGCTAGCGGCTGACTACGTTGCTACTCGGAATTGGAAAAGCGCTCTACACGCTACGGTTATCGCTTTTTCTCTATTGGTATTTTATACGGCTGCCCTTGCCCAGGAGACCCCAAGCACGAATACACTGACTGATGGGGTTTGGATGGTGCAACTTGGAAGCTTTGGCGATGAGCAAAATGCCCAACGGCTTGCAGAGCGCGTAGAAACATTTGGTTTGGCAACTCAGGTATCTGCTTATGTTACTAACAGTCGCACAATATTCAGAGTCCGAGTAGGTCCTGTATTAAATCGCGAGAGTGCTGCGGCTATTGCAGAGTTTTTGACCACGAACGGATTTGCTCAAACTTGGGTACTGACCGAACCAGGGCGGGCTGCGGAGCTAGAGTCTGAAACGTTCGAATCGCACGCTGCTCAGAGCTTACTGACTACGGAAGCGAACGTTGAACCGGATATTGCGCCTAGCGCTAGCTCTGCCCCGGAGTCCTCTGTGCCCCCCGAATCTCAAGTATTTCTTGAAGAAAAGGTGCTCCGAATTTATCGGACTAACGTACCACCGGTGCTCGACGGCGTACTTGATGATGTTGCCTGGTCACAGGCGGCAATGATAGACGACATGCATCAATACGATCCCGTGGATCATGGTGAACCTAGCGAGCGTACAGCTATCTATGTCACCTACGATGATGACAATCTCTACGTCGCTGCTTTTATGTGGGACAGTGAACCAGACCAGATTAGAGCCAGGGAGATGGTACAGGACCGAGACCTTGATTTTGATGACGCGATTGCCGTCTATCTAGACTCCTTTAACAATAAACGAACCGGTTATCATTTTCAGGTCAATCCTAATGGTAGCCGTGACGATGCCGTATTCGAGACTCCAACAGAGATGAATACGGATTGGAATGGTGTATGGCATGCTGAAGCACGCATCAACGAAGAGGGTTGGGCAGCTGAGTTTTCCATTCCATTCAAGACGTTAAATTTTGATCCGAATAATTCCGAGTGGGGCTTTAATATTGAGCGGAACATCGCGCGAAGACAGGAGGAAATTGCTTGGGTGTCCTATAACCGAGAGCTGAATCCCGGTACAAGTGGTCTGATTACCGGGCTGACCGGATTGCAGCAGGGTAGGGGGTTGGACATCGTGCCGTCTATTGTTACAAACCAATCCAAGAATTTTGAGACCGGTGTGACCGACACGGAGGCTGAGCCGTCCTTGGATGTGTTCTACAATTTCACACCGTCATTGACTGGTGTGCTGACTTTAAACACAGACTTTTCTGCTACCGAAGTGGACGATCGGCAGATTAACCTTACTCGATTCTCACTATTCTATCCGGAGAAGCGGGACTTCTTTTTACAGGACGTAGATATCTTTTCTTTCGGAGGCCTAGAACGGAATGGAATTCCGTTCTTTTCACGCCGTATTGGGTTGAGTGATAGCGGTCAACCGGTGGATCTTGAAGTAGGAGCGAAGCTGACCGGACGGGTAGGCCGTTGGAACGTGGGCGTCATGGATATCAAACAGGATGAGTCCCAGGGCGTTGACAGCAGCAATCTCTTCGTTGGCCGAGTAGCTGCCAATGTACTTGAGGAATCAAGCGTTGGTATGATCATTACTGAAGGTGACCCCCAGAGCAACTTGGATAACTCTCTGATTGGGGCAGATTTTCGTTACCGGAATACAGATCTACCTGGGGGGAAGACGCTAGAAGGGGAACTCTGGTACCAGCAGAGCGATACCGAAGGAGTGGACACCGATCAGGATGCCTGGGGTATGCGGATCTCATCGCCGAACAGTGAAGGGTTTAATGGAGAGCTTGCATACGACATTTTTCAGGCGAACTTCAATCCTGCTTTGGGATTCGTTAACCGAGTAGACATCGAGCGATACGATTCGTGGCTTGGCTACAGTTACCGTCCCGATAACCATCGTTGGATACGCTCGCTCGATACGGGCTTGAGCTTTGAGAACGTCAATAAGCTTTCTAGTGGCCTGGAAAGTCGTGGACTGTTCTTCGAGATCTTTGATCTGGAAATGAATAGTGGCGACGGGTTCGGCGTAGCGTTTCAACGAGATCGCGAAGTCTTGTTGGAGGATTTTGAAATTTCAGATGGCGTAGTGATCCCTGCCGGTGATTACGAGTACGATGGCATATCGTTCGAGCTGAGTACCGCCAATGAGCGTGCACTAGCGGGAGATCTTGAGGTAGATGCGGGCGATTTTTTTGGCGGCAAAATTATATCGATTGAGACGGAGTTTGCGTGGAGACCCAACCGAAGTCTATTCCTTGGCTTGGGTTATGAATACAACGATGTTGAACTACCAGGCGGTGATTTCGTTACCCGACTAATCCAGATTGATGCAAACTATGCTTTTAATGCCCGTTGGTCCTGGGTGAACCTTATTCAGTACGACAACGAGACAGGATCGGTTGGTGTAAATAGTCGGTTGCGGTGGAACCCGCGAGAGGGGCAGGACCTTTACATCGTATTAAATCATGGTTTTGATGCGGTGGGCTTTTTTTCTGGTCTCGACTCAACTGTTTCCCAGTTCTCGGTTAAGTACACTCATATGTTCCGTTTCTAACGGATGCCGCAAGGTTTTTTTAGCTACTGTTCAATGCGTAATTCCATACGTAAAAGCTGCCGGGCACAAACTTGAGTGTTGGACCTGCTAAGTTCACAGGTATACAGCGCATCGGGTACCCATGATTGTCGCAACTTAGTTCTGGCAGTAGACTGACTGAGTAGAAAAGACAAACTATATGTCCTCTTTTGGTATTTCAATGGGAGGCAGCAGTGCGAGGAGATGCTATGGGAAATTTTAATTTCATTGTCAACGTAATGGTTATGCAGCTATTAAGTTTTGTAGTGGCGGCACAAACGAGTTCGGATTGGCCAACATTTGGAGGTCAGCCAGGTGGTGGACAGTACTCCGCACTCGAACAGATAAATATAGAAAACGTTGACCAGCTAGAGGTGGCCTGGATACATCATTCTGGTGATGCATCGTGGCTTGAGGTTACTCCTATTCACGCCAATAACACGCTGTACTACTGCTCACCAATGAACCGGGTCATCGCCTTGGATCCGGTGACGGGAGAGGAAAAGTGGCGTTTTGATCCTCATGCCGATGAAGGAGGTCTTGGCTTAGTTGATGAACCTCGTCGGAGCGTACGCTGTCGCAGTGTGGCGTATTGGGAGGCGGAGACGCCTCGCCCTGGTGTGGAGTGCGAGAAACGTATCTACAAAGGCGATATTGATGGACACCTTTTTGCAATAGACGCGGATACAGGGGCATCTTGCTCAGATTTCGGGGCGAATGAAGGCCATAGTGGCTTTGTAAGTCACTGGGACTATGAAGGTAACGGGGTTGGGCCTCGGCATACGACATCAGGACCTATCGTAGTTGGAGACATCGTCATTTCAGCTGTTGGTGTTGAGGATAGCCCCGTCAATGCAAGCGATGGTTTCGTACGCGGCTTTGATGTGCGAACTGGCGAACTCGTCTGGGAGTTTAACCCCATCCCTCCAGAGCGCGTCAACGAGACTGGAGCTGCGAATGTCTGGTCGACACTCAGTGCGGATATTGAGCGTAGACTAGTGTTTCTACCTACCACTAGCCCATCTTCGGATTTCTATGGTGGGCCTCGTCCGTTTCCGATTCCTTACGGGACGGCAACCATTGCATTATCTGCAGAG
>DBZY01000076.1:77984-79467 GCA_002311835.1 Proteobacteria bacterium UBA1148
CGGGCACCCTTTGGCAGTTACCATCACAAAAGACGGCCAGTCGCGCGATGTTGCGATCCAACAGACGAAGGCAGGGTTCCTCTTTGTGTTCGATCTGGATACTGGAGAGCCCGTTTTTCCTGTGGAGGAGCGTCCTATTCCACAGTCTGATGTTCCAGGAGAAGTCACGTTTCCAACACAACCTTTTCCAGTTTTGCCGGAATCATTCACTCTGACAACACTCACCCGGGACGATATGTATGGATTAACACCGCTTGATCGTCTTTGGTGTCAGAATCGCTTTGATGAGCTTCGTTATGAGGGAATGTTCACACCCCCGAGCATAGAAGGAACTTTACACTTTCCGGGTTTTGTTGGGGGTGGTAATTGGGGTGGCGCATCCTTTGATCCCAACTCAAACCTTCTAATCATTAAGTCATTGACGATGGCGACCGTGCACCACCTGATACCAAACTCTGGTGGCGAAATTACGCTTCTACCGAACCCTAGTGCCCAGGCAGTTCCTGGCGCTGGTAGCCAGGATGGTTTAGGTGATCCGATGCCCGGTACGCCGTACCGTACCGCAAACGAGAATTTTTTATCCCCATTGGGTGTGCCTTGCACTCCACCTCCGTGGGGTACGCTTACCGCTGTTGATATGGACTCTGGCGCCGTTCAGTGGCAGATACCATTTGGCAAAGTACGGCGTTACGGTATTACGTTCCCTGATTTTCTGGAGTGGGGCACTTCCATTATTGGTGGGCCGATCACTACGGCTGGCGGGCTAGTTTTTATGGCCGCGTCGATGGATAAGCAAATGCGTGCTCTAGATGTGCGAACGGGCGAGGAGTTATGGCAGGCAGAGTTACCCTATGCAGGAATGGCCGTCCCCATGAGTTATATGGCTGATGGTAAACAGTACGTAGTTATCGCTGCCGGTGGTAATCGGCGAACGTTTACGGAAGAGGGAGATACCATTGTTGCGTTTGCTTTGCCTGATGAAAGTTAAGCCGGGATTCGGCCTAAGTGTCTTATGGCTGAGTTGTACGATCATCGGCTTGGCTAGTTGTGGGAGCGACCAGGGAGGGGAAGCCCAACTACCTGTGGTGCCGCTGGCACAGACTGCACAGCTGGATGCAGACGTGCTGATTATCGGTGCAGGGCTCGCCGGACTATCTGCGGCTATCGATGCGGCTAGCGGTGGTGCGCGGGTCTTGGTTGTCGATATGAACTCCGTCTTCGGAGGGCACGGCATACAATCTGGCGGAGTCGCCATCGTTGGTTCACCTATGCAGGAAGAGATGGGGTTTACGGATACTCCGGATCAGGCCTACACGGACTGGATGGACTGGACCGTTGATGGTCATCCAGAGTGGACGCGATTCTATGTAGAAAATTCTCGTGAAATGATCTATGACTGGGTGACTAGTTTTGGAGTGCGTTTCGATAGGGTACGGCCAAGTCACGGTAACAGTATTCCTCGTTTTCACATGACATACCGCAG
>DBZY01000012.1:0-196 GCA_002311835.1 Proteobacteria bacterium UBA1148
ATTCAATTCTTCGATAAAGAGCAAGTCGATATCACGTTCTGCAACGGCCTCAAGTTTTTGGATATCCTCAAGGGTGGATCTCATCAGTCCCACCTGATTGGTAAAAAGTCCTTGGCCACAATCATAGAACGGTCACACATCGGGCATTTACGAGGGTGCTTCCATAACTCAACGTGGTGCGCTTCAGCCTTGTCGC
>DBZY01000012.1:301-4042 GCA_002311835.1 Proteobacteria bacterium UBA1148
GTTCCTCAGTTGTCACGACGTCGTTGATCTCCTTGCAGTCGTAGCAACGGACCGCAGAAGTTGCCATGGCCATGCCTAAATCGTTGCCACCGTTAACAAAAGCCTCGTGTGGGCATTTTCTGCAGAAGTATCGATTCCATGTGCCCACGGGTCAAACCCCTTTGTAGTGCCCTAGGATTTGCAATAACGCCGACTGGAATGGTTCTTTGCGCTATACCTGATAGACGACGAAGCTATAGATGAAGAGCGGGTGATGGGATGGGAGTTACTCGGACAATTCCTTTAACTTGTCCACTAGTCCAGCTTCGCTGATTACGCTGACTGCCTCGCTCCAATAGTTTAGGAGCCTCGTGCTTTGGTCTTCATTGTCTATGAAATCATTCAAGGGACAGTGCTTTAATAGGGCTTGATAACCTCTAGGCTGGCGATCAAAGGCCCGGAGCAGCGTATTAAAGGCGTTGGATCTCTCAAGCTCTGGGCGCCACTTGTGATTTGGGGGGATTTCTACAAATGCCATTACCTGAGGCCCAGACTGGCGGTCAAACTTGAATTGATAAGCCTGATCAGATATCCACAAACCTACGAATATCTTTATCGCGGGTCCTCTATCGAATTCAAAAATCACACCATCCCGCCCGTGGGCACTCTGATGCTTACCCGTGAAGCTTGGAATCGGAATTGTCGCCAGGATGGCCGACGCCATAGAATCCATCACACTATCTAGGTGTGACTTGTTGCTGAGAACTTCCAGGTCAGCACCACTAAATCCTCTAAATCCGGCCATGTCATGCACCTCTAGATAAATCAAGAACTTTTTCAGAAGATGTTCTTCGGCGTTCGCTACAATCTTCTCCCGGACATATTGCTCTGTAGTCTGGAACACATCAAACCATCTATGTTCAGAAAAGGGGAGGCTTCTACTACTGGTCGAGTTGATGGGATGCTTGGTTAGCGTATGAATCGACGACACCTTACCTTCCGGGAGTCCGGAACAGTCCTCATACTTTTGTAGTTGGTCCACATTTTGGCCCATGAATTCGTACTCGTTCAGGCCGGCTTCTACCTTGACCTCTATCATGACGAAGTGAGATGCGTCTTGTACAACCAAGTCGAGGATGGCTTTCCCATAACTAGATGTGGGCCAGCCGACTTGAGTCTCAACAGTGGCATCCTCAGCAATATCGATCTCCAACAAACATGTCATCAAACGCTTTCGATAATTGGGGAATTCTGAAAGCAAATAACCAAGAATCTCTGTTAGGTAGTTTTCCTCAGCGGCATTCTCTGCATGGGCATAGCGCCTGAGCCTTGTGAACAGATCCACCGGCGTTCCTGGAAAACTATCTGAATATTCTGAAGAGGTCACAAACGTTCTTTCTCCATCACTCACGGAATTCTCTTTTTATATTTAGGATTCTGGCCACTTGTACGCCGATCACCGTCTGGCCTGGTATGAAGCCAGACGTTCCGACCATAGTTAAAGCCGATTTTGTAGCATGATGCCTGAATATTTAAAGGGTGCCCTGGGCATATCAACTAGCAGCAGCGCGTGTGAAGCCCAGCCCTAAGTTCTAAACACCGGTTCTATGGCATTCCTGCGGACATGGACCACTCGCAGTATGTCCTGTAGATGGGCTTCGGGTCCCTGGCCTTGCTGTGACGCTGTCGGTGCAATTCGCGGCAGGACCTGCCTATAACCATTATGAGTCATTTCTTCCTCGAACGCCGAAGTTTCATATTTGGCAGATGGGTCGAATCGGGACCGAGTCATTTGATGTACGTTGAATTTGTGGGCTTAACAATCGTTCTGTCACTGCGTTCTTCTCGGTGGCATGACCCAATCTGGGAACCATGATGGAAGGTCACCCTGAGAGACGGCTTTGAAATAGCTATTCAACCATTCTGAAAGCATCTCCTCGTCGGGTATCTTCTCATCCGTGGACAACTGTGGAATGCGGCCAGTCCACTCCATCAACCATCGATCGAGATAATCGGAAACCATCTCCCATGCCTCGCGTTCGCCACCGCTGCCCGGGACTGGGGTGTATTCCTCTAGACCGGCGTATTGGATGGCGAACCATAGTAGCAACTTGGTGTCCCTCGGGCATGAGAGGTCAAACAGTCGTCGAAGTAGGCACCCCCATTTGCCCTGGCGATTCGTAATCCCGTCGCACGCATCGAATGCTTCCCATTTTGCCGCAGGATCAATCACGATCTGATGGAGAATTAACAGTGTCTCGAGTGCGTCAGAGTTGTTGAGCCATTCCGGGCCCCAAGGCTTGATTGCCGGCTCGCGCTGAAACACTTCAAAGGGTTTTCTTAGCTTTTGGACTATGTCATAGGATTTTCTGCTACTAGGAATATTCTCATTACCGAAGCGATCCTTTGCTTCATGCCATATTTTTAGGGCGCTGAATGCCGGGTTACGGAAGTAAGTTTTTTCGATATTCCTTCTCTTGTGGTCCTCAATAGCTGGCCGCCCCATGTGGAACCTCTGAACCGATATATCTGTTAATGCTAATAATAGCTAATAAAAACTATAATATACGCTTAAAATACTTTTGTAAATACTAATTATAAGTTGACGAACGCGGTATTTGCTGCTAAGTTGCTGACCTGGTTGCTGACACAGTGCGGTTATCTAAATCAGACGGAGGTTAGTGACATGGACCAATTCGAATTGGATCTGATTAATGAGTTGTTGGCTCATCGAAGGAGGATTTTAACAATACCTTATGCGGATTTCGATTCTTATTTGACGACCTACGGGTCTATCTGCAATGCCGTCGGTGCTCCTGAGAGGACACACAGCGTTGGTCGACCCTTGGGTAACATAGCGAAGTTTTGTCAAGAACGAGATTGGCCGCCGCTAAACGCCCTAGTCGTCAACTCCGAGACGAGGATGCCGGGCCACAGTTACGATTCAGCGCCAGGTTGTGATTTGCTGAAATGGCCAGATGAAGTAAAGAGCGTAATCAATTTTGAGGATTATGGACTGCAGGTCTGATTTACACGGTCACGCTGGGGGGTTATTCACTATCGGATATGAAGGATCATGTCTTTAGGAAATGGGGACGATGGTATTCTCCGGGACCCGGAGAAACGTCAGAGATTGATCGACATTTTTAACGATGGATGCACATATGGGCGAATCGGCGATGAACTCGGGGTGTCAGGCAGTCGAGTCCATCAGATCGCTGAGAAGCTCTGGGAAAATAATTGTTGACAGGCTACCCGAAGAAACGGTGATCTATTCCATGCTAGCTAATAGTTAGATTGCTACATGTCCGCAGGGACACGGTTGAGGTGGAGGCCGCTGATGATTCAGGACCCAAACCAACCCCATATCTACGATCCCAACGCCACCGATGAGGATATCGACCAGTGGGTGCAAGAACTTTACGAACTCGAAGCTAGCCATGGCGTCGGAGCGGTCCCGGCACACGCCGTAGGGGCCGGTAATTCCACGGTTAACGTCCGGCTCATTGAACAAAGAGCCGATTGGAAGTTCTCCGAATGGTTCCCCCTCGAGAATAGACAGATAGATGCCTTAGATGGAGCGGACAAACCAGGTGTCTACGATATCGGCGCGCCTGTACCTATTCCGCGCCTAAACGGAGAAAGTGAGATCATCTACATAGGCCGAGCGGCAGCCCAGAAGAAGGGTGACAGAGTCACTCTCCGTGCAGCCTGCGACGACACGTCGGAAAGGGGTCCCCTTCAGAACAATGGTCCCGCTTG
>DBZY01000111.1:0-173 GCA_002311835.1 Proteobacteria bacterium UBA1148
CTCAGGTATTATCAGGAAGGTATAGACGAGATCTACTATGAAGACATCGTCGCGAGCCTTTATGAGCGCAACAGTCTGTTGGACATTGTCGAGCAGACCACGCGAGATATCTTTGTGCCGGTCACGGTGGGCGGAGGATTACGCAGCGTTGATGATGTGGCTGCTGTGCTGCG
>DBZY01000111.1:360-991 GCA_002311835.1 Proteobacteria bacterium UBA1148
CGGCGTTTTGGTAGCCAGTGTATGGTGCTCTCAGTTCAGGCCAAGCGACAGGGCAATAGCTGGGAGGCATATTTGGATAACGGGCGGGAACACAGCGGTCTGGATGTGGTCGAGTGGGCGAAAAAGGGAGAAGTATTAGGCGCTGGTGAGATACTGCTGACATCGGTAGACCGGGAAGGTACCGCGAAAGGCTTTGACCTGGAGCTCGTAAAGGCAGTAACAGAGCAAGTTGACATTCCGGTGATTGCCAGTGGCGGCATGGGTAGCCTAGGAGATCTTGGAAGCGTGGTTCAAGCGGCGGGAGCGGATGCTGTCGCTATGGCCCATATGCTGCACTATGATTTGTGCACCGTAGCGGACGCTCGGGCGCACTGCATTGACTCTGGTATCCCTGTTCGCAGCGTTCAGATGTCGGCCAGCGGTGACATCCGATGAGTGCGACAACGGTTGTTGATTACGGGATCGTGAATCTCCGGAATATCTTGCGGGGCCTTGAGCATGTGGGTGCAAAGGTTGAGGTTACCGATGACCCGGATCGGCTCTGTAAGGCTGAGCGCGTGATCTTGCCGGGCGTCGGTGCGTTTGCGGCGGGTATGGCAGAATTGGGATTACGCGGCTTGGACCAAGCTTA
>DBZY01000111.1:1068-1848 GCA_002311835.1 Proteobacteria bacterium UBA1148
CACCGGGGTCTGGGCTTGATCCCAGGAGACGTTATCTCTATACCAAAAACAAGCGAAAACGGTGAGGAAAGACGGCGAAAAGTCCCGCACATTGGCTGGAATGCGCTGCAATACCCACCACATATCGACGGGTGGCAAAACACATGCCTGAATGCAACGTCACAAGGCGCATTTTGCTACTTTGTTCACTCTTTTATGGTTGTGCCCCTGAGTGCAACTCATGTGATTGCGCAGTGTAACTATGAGGATCTGCCCATTGTCGCGGCGATTGCAAAGGACAACATTACTGGGTTGCAGTTTCACCCGGAGCGTAGTGGCCCAGAAGGGCTTCAGATACTGAAAACATTTGTCTCAGGTTGAAGAAATTATGTTTTTACCTGAAGCATCTACCCTCATCATTGCAGAGGCCGGAGTCAACCATAACGGGAATCTGGACTTGGCGTTTCAACTGATCGAAGTTGCGGCAGAGGCCGGCGCGGATGTGGTCAAATTTCAGACCTTCGATGCAACGCAGTTAGTGACGCGTTCAGCACCCAAGGCGATCTACCAGCAGGTCTCCACGGGTACCGGCGAATCCCAACTAGAGATGCTGTCGGCTTTACAATTGGATCACCAGTCTCACTATGAATTAAAGCAGTTTGCCGAAGACAAAGGCTTGGTATTTCTATCAACCGCGTTCGATTCACCGAGTCTCGCCTTCCTCGTCAACGAACTTGAGCTTGAGATTCTCAAGATTCCCTCTGGCGAGGTCACGAACGGGCCTTTGTTACTTGAATACGC
>DBZY01000111.1:1948-4203 GCA_002311835.1 Proteobacteria bacterium UBA1148
GCGTTGTCTGTGCTCGCTTTTGGTTTTACAGATGGTTTAGCGCCATCAGCAGCGTCGTTCGCCGCCGCCTTTGAAAGCGACGATGGGCGAGACGCATTAGTGGAACATGTTGTATTGTTGCATTGCACCACGCAGTATCCTGCACCTATCGACAGCGTCAACTTGAGGGCGATGGAGTCGATGCGAGATTTTTTCGGTCTCGAGATAGGGTATTCTGACCATACTAATGGTTTGACAGTATCGTGCGCCGCTGTGGCTCTGGGCGCCAGGGTGATTGAAAAGCACTTTACGCTGGATCGATCATTACCAGGCCCTGATCATGCTGCGTCGCTTGAGCCTGAAGAGTTGCGTCAGATGGTTGACAGTATTCGGATGGTAGAGGTCGCCCTTGGCAATGGTGAGAAGGTGCCCCAGGAAGCAGAGCTGACAAATCGCGATGTGGCCCGGAAAAGTTTGGTTGCCAGGGAAAACATCATCAAGGGACAAGCTTTCTCAGAGGCAAATCTATCCATCAAGCGACCAGGTATGGGTCGCTCACCCATGGATTACTGGAGTTTGATCGGGGAGTTTTCAGAATCCGATTATCTGACGGACGAGATCATTGATTGACTGATCGATCTAGATGAAGTGTGCTAGAGAAGCCTAGCAATACAAAAACGGGAAATTCTAATGCTAGTGATCGGACTCAATCACGGAGAGCTTAACGCCTCAGCGGCGATTTATCAGGATGGGGGAATTGTTGCCGGCGCGCCGGAAGAACGGTTTAACCGGGAAAAACTGACGCGCCTTTTTCCGCACGGCGCCATGCAATACTGTCTTGAGCACGCGGGTGTTGGATTACCGGATGTGGACAGTGTGGCCCAGGCCTGGAATCCTGGTGCACTGTGGCAGAAGTACAACCCAGTGATATCTACCCATAGGACCCGGCGGGAGGATTATTTTTACAGTATCCCCGACCACCTCCTAAATCTGGTCGATCGAGAGCCAGGTGAATGGGTCAGTATGCAATTTCCCAAAAGCAGTGCTATGCCGAGGGTGTATTTTATTAATCACCACCTCACCCATGCTGCTAATGCTTTTTTTCTTTCTCCTTTTGAAGATGCAGCCATACTGACAGCAGACTGGCGTGGTGAGTTTGAATGCATGAATGCAGGTATTGGCACTGGCTTGGACATTGAGATTCATCAGCGACAAACCGTTCCAGATTCTCTGGGTATGTTCTACGCCACTTTCACTGAGCTGCTGGGATATCGGCCAGACAGTGATGAGTGGAAGGTAATGGCGCTTTCTGCGTTTGATATTGATTGCCAAGAGCAGGCCAGAAAGATTCGTTCTACCATTCAATTATTGGATGATGGAACTCTCAGACTTGATCAGTCTTTTTATAAAGGTGCATTGGTTGATCAACCAAATCTCTACACAAATCGTTTGGTTGAATTACTCGGTGGCCAGATGGGTTCCCGCGGGGATGAACCCGACGACTGGACGATTTCGGTTGCTAAAGCCATGCAGATGGTTTCTGAAGAGATAGCGACTCATTTTCTTTCTCATCTGCACGAACGAACAAAACGGCCCCGTGTTGTCTTAGGTGGCGGTTTCTTCATGAACTCGGTGTATAACGGAAGAATGTTGGAACAGACGCCATTCAAGGAGATGTATGTTTCCTATGCACCTTCCGATGGCGGCAATAGTATTGGTGCGGCACTCTACACGGCGCACTGTATCCATGGGCAGGGAAGGACATATTCAGACAGCTCGAGTTTTTTAGGGCCGGAATTTTCGCAAGAAGAAGTGGTTTCAACGGTCAAAAGAAGAAGGCTCTCGCATAAGGTGCTGGCTAAGCCGGAAGAAGCGATAGCGAATTTGATGGCAGATGGAGAGATCGTTGCACATTTTTATGGGAGGATGGAGTTTGGTGAGAGAGCCTTGGGCAACCGCTCGATCTTGGCTGATCCGCGGAATCCGGAAGTCAAAGAGCGTATTAACGGGATCATCAAGTACCGTGAAGGATATAGGCCTTTTGCACCCGCAGTAAGAGCGGATCGAGCGCATAAATACTTTGACGTTGTGCAAGGTTACGAATGCCGGTTTATGGAAAAGGTCGTGCCGATTCGTACCGAATTCAGGAAATATCTACCTGGTGTCACCCATGTAGACGGGTCGGGACGTTTGCAAACCGTGGATGAAAATGAAAATAGTCGATTTTTCCGTATTCTACAAATGTTGGAGAAACGGACAGGATTCCCTATAGCACT
>DBZY01000016.1:0-3753 GCA_002311835.1 Proteobacteria bacterium UBA1148
GGGCGCAGTTGAGGAGGCTAACAGCGCCCGCTGGGCAAAACAATATGCAAAACTTTCAGATTGATCCCCTTGGCCGTCGCAGCCAATCTCATAACTTCGACGGTACAGAAAAACGAGGCGCGATCAGCCCTGGAACTCAGGGGCAATGGAGAACTGGAGAATGACAACTACAATCTGGACGGGTCGCACCGTTCGCCGAGTACGTAAGATCCGCTGTGCCTCATAACTCGTCTATAGATTCGTTACGATAAAAGATATTCCACCGTGACCATATTTATAATACTCAGTCAATTCTACTTCGGGATTGTCCTGCAAAAACTTATTCAACGCGCCGCGAGTTCCTAAGTCTGAGTTCGCCTTATAGGCCCAGTAATCATCAAGAATGATCACCGAGCCCCTTTCAAGAATGGGTCTCACAAAACTTAACGCAACTAACGCCGGACCCATCAAGTCGCAATCGATGAATACGATAGCACACCTATCGGCGCCGCAGATTTCACTGGGCCGTTTACCAGAGACTACTTCTTCGAAGTACCCTTTGATTAGCTTTACATTCTTAGATTTTTTGAATCTTTTCAGGGTTTTCTCGTAAGAACTTTTGAAATCTCCTTCTTTGAAATATGGGTGGTGGTCAGCATCGTCAAAATACTTGAACCCTTCGTCAAACGAATCAAATCCGTAAAAATTCCTCTCTTGCTTGGATTTCAGCTTCTGATAAGTCTTGAGTGCTCCGTAAAGAGAAGTTCCCTCATAAACACCGAACTCAAAATAACTGCCCTCAATTTCTTCAAGCTCACAATGGAACATTGCTTTTTTGATCATTCCTACCTTGACCAGGTTATGTTCAATGGAAGGATGTACTGAACTGACAAATTTCACGACTAGATTTTGTAAAAAGTGGCTGTTCTTCGCAATTTCAAAAAGCATGGCGGCTCCCTGCAAATTTCAGAGCGACTCGCCCGGTAATCATAGATGTATATCTGATGCAGGTTTCCCTGGGTGAGCCAGATACAATTGATCCTCATTCAATATGGCTGCTCCAGCGCAGTTTATCGCTTAAACATATAAGAAACGCCAGTTGGGCACAACCCGGAAGGTCTGGGGCAAAGGCTGGCGCCGGAGTGATCTCGTCCAGATTTGGAATCAGATCATTAGACAACGCCTCAATCTGGTTAGCGGTTGCTGTTCCACGAACGTGTAGAGATTGCCAGCGCGTGTCGGTGTACGGTTCATGGTCGACTTCGGTGGTGCTCAAGCTGTTGAGACCTTGAACCAGACCTGTGAAATTGAAGGTGTTCAACCCCGTCACGTGCAGTTCCAATTGAGGATCAAGGTCGGTTTGGCGCCAGTTGACATCCTCTTTAGGGACCCAACGTATCAACAGCTCTGCTTGATCCCGTTGCGGCAGAATATATCGCTCTCGGTCTTCCTGCCGATCTTCTATAGCCTTGATAACCTGATGTAAAGTATATCCGCGCTCGTTAGAGTCCCGCCGTACCTTCCAGAGACGGCGAAGGTCTTCATCCGGGTCTACAAACACCTTGAGATCGAACAGCCTTCNNCTTCGCATACCATCGGTGGAGAGCGTGTGTAGTCCTTTGAAGATGACAAATTGGCTAGGGTCTACGACCTGTCGCTCCGTAAATTGGCCTGTCTCATGATCGTAAGTCCCTTTCATGATTGATCTACCCGCGGACAAGGCTATCGCGTCGTCGTGCTGCTGGTAAAGGTCGCTAGTTTCTGCATTAAGGTGTGTATATACCTGCCACATCTCGTGACCTCTCGGCCACCGATGGTAATCATCTCCCGCAATCACAGTAACGCGGTCTTTGCCAAGAATGTGAGTAACAAGCTCTGCAAAAGTGGCTTTGCCCGACCCGCTGTCCCCTGCCAGACCTATGGTTATTGGAGTTGTGCGCATTTTATAAACGGCGTTACTTCGCACGCCTATAACGTACATACTGACGACAACAGAAGCCAGCGATGCCTGCATAAAAGTGAAGGTCAAATTATCAATACTCACTACATCTGAGGAGATTAGCGAACTCAAGAGCTCGTGGGGAGTTTGCCAGTCGGCTATTTGTGGACTGATTATTCGCCAGGCGTCCAGCAAGTCTGATTGACTTCCCAGCCAGAAAAAGGCAAAGTAGGCCGTCACATATGCAACATAAGGCAGTTTAATGATATTTGGGGTGCGGCACATGAAATGAATCAAGAAAGGCAGAGACCAGATAACATAACCTTGAGCTGGTGGCGCCAATAGCATGAATACGGCAAAAATAATGCCAAGATACAACATGAACAGGTCCCAGTTGCGTTTGGCATATGTCGCAAACCTCAACCAGATAAGTATGATCGCAGCAACGGCGATCAAGACCCCTAGACCGGATGAACCTACTGCAATTTCGAATGCGAAAAGCCTNNCAACCACAGCCATCAAGATCCCCAGGCCGGATGAGCCGAGTGCAAGCTGGAACGCGAAGAGCCTATACTGTTCCTCCGTGCGGTATACCATCTCCCGAAATGCGGGGTCAGGCAAAAATGGGAGCAAGGCGAGCGCATAAACAATTGAGCCCACGATCGCTGTCCGGGTCGTAGCTACCAACCCCCTCTCCTGATGGATATAGACCAGAAGGAAAGGCAGCGCAATCAATAAATGCGATTTCGTAGCCACGCCAATGGCGAAGGCGACCATCCCCAGCCCGAAGTGCCTTAGACGTAACAGATATAGGCACCATACAAACAACGCCGTCGGAATGATGTCTAGCTGCCCATGCCAGTAGCTGACATATATGACGAAGGGCGACGCCCAGTATAAAAACAGGATCCGCTGTACGCGATTCGGGAACCATCTCACCAGGGCCAACGCTATGCTCAAATCTGCCACCAGCAGTGGCAATCGCATCACCAGCAAGTGCCCAACCGTCACCGTGTCGGTTCCACCTGACAGGATTGGCCCGAACAGCCATCGCGGAACGGCCATTATGTAGAGCATGATGGGCGGATAGGGGAAGCTGTTTAACCGGCCCAACTCGAAAAACTGGGTCCATGGATTCGAGAAGCCCGACGAAACGAAGTAGTTGAGGAATGGGACGAAGAGGTCACGCATGAAATAGGAGGCGAACAGCGTCCCCAACAAAAACTTGAGGACTAAGACGCTCCAGAACACTTTGTTCCAAATTAGCTTCTGCACCGGGGGGTCTTCTAAAAGCCCTACAATTATCGATCTGCCCCAGTTCGTCGCACGCCAAGCAGCGTGCGGCGAACTGAACATCCCTGATACGGAGCTCAACTGTTTCATCAACGCGCCGTTCCTAGCCTTAGCCGGAATAGATACACGATCGTGCCCCAGATGGTTCGCACTCGCGATCGAAAACTGAACGCCCATTTTGACGTCCCGTGGGCACGTGGCACGAATGCCACGGGAACGGTCAATATAGTCAACCCCGCTTTGCGAGCACGCCATAGTACAAATGTGTCAAATTCAAACCCCAGTGGTGGATCCGTTAAGCGTTCCAGATGACTACGGTGGAATACCTTAGGTTGTGCGTTGATGTCCGTCATCCACGTAAACAACACAGTTGATGCCAGTAGTCCCATGCTGACTGTGAAAAGCGACGCTCCGAGACCGCGCCTCATCCGCTTGCCTTTGACAAGAGTGTTCTGCGGTACAGATTCGGCCACCTGTCTGTGGTAAGCCGCAAATACATCGGCCGGGCTGCACTGCATGTCTGCGTGGGAGAAGGCCACGTA
>DBZY01000016.1:3891-9185 GCA_002311835.1 Proteobacteria bacterium UBA1148
TGCGTGCGAAGGCGTATTCTGGTTTGCTCAACTCCCGCTCTAGCACCTGGGCGGTATCGTCTCCCGATCCGTTGTCGACTAAGATCAACTCGGCAGGCAGATCGTCCCAAACTTGGTGATAACGTTCCAGGAGCAGGCTCAAGTTATCTGCTTCGTTGTAGCAAGGCAACACGATGGAAAGACGCACCTGCGGATTACTCACTGAGAGTCACCGCTTCCATAAGGATGATGGATCGCCTTTCGGAAATAGGTTTCCCAGTATTCGAATGTTCGTACGTCGTTAGGGTTACCGAAAGAAGCGTAGCTCAAGACATCGAACACCCACGCACGTCGACCCTGCTCAACCAGCACTTCCACGGCTGAATCAACGTAGAACTCGTTACGGACCCGCCGGTTCTGAGCTATGAGAGCATCTGCCGCCTCCAGGAAGAAACGGGCCTTCCGAAACCAGAAAGTACCGATAATGCCAGGGTCCTGACGTACGTCTTCGTGTAATGGTACCTTGCAGGAGATACCACGGATCTCGCCTTCACCAGTTGCGTCCACCCAGCCGTACTGTTTAGGGTTACGGTTGGCGTGCGGGTGATTTCGAAAAGTCCACACCAAACAGTCCACTTCGCCACTGGAGGTCATTGCAGCGTAGCGTTGCTGGTTGAAGGCCACCGCCACGTCGCAAGGGCCAATGAGCAGAGGCGCGTCGGGGTCCAGAAACTCCCGAGCCAGCAGGCACGTAGCAGCCTGTCCATCGGTGAGCTTTTGGACTGGTACAACTTGCATCTGACGATTGTCGCCACCCAATGCCTCGGTTAACTCGGGACCATCGAGGTGGTCAGCGCTGCACATTGCGATCCAGTTATGAGCGCTGGGAAACGTGTTCAGAGCGCGCCCTATCATTGGCACACCGGCGACAGGTACCAGGGGCTTCGGTTGTACATAACCCTCATCCCTGAATCTAATACCTGCCCCGGCCATCGGAATGAGATTCGCACCGTGATGCGTCGGCAATGCAGGTCTCCAGTCGGCGTAACTAGCGAAGTGGTCTGACCATATCTGGTACTCTTCCAAGTCTTCTGGAGTACCCCATTGCAAGAAGTGCTCCAACTCGTAGATGTACACATCCAGATCGTCCTTTTTCAGTAGATTGTACGGCATGCTGGCGTAGAACTCCCCGCCTACTCGCAGGTCTCGGTCAATGANNTGGCTCTTTGAAAGTAGTTCTTCAGCATGCTGCCGCTCCTGAAATAATACGTCCCGGCAGAAGCGTATTCATTCATGCGCTGATCTGTGAAGGCCTGCTTTTCCTGGATTTCAGTCATGTAGTTGTTTTGCTCGCGCATGTATGCGTACAAATTTGGGCCCAAGCTGTGCGGATGAAAGCCTCGATAGGCGGTTATGCACCCGTCACAACGGAGGATTTCCATCTGGGTTTTGAAATCATGATAATCCCACCAAACGGAAAAGTCGCAATAGTTGAGTGTGACCGCCTCCTGATCCTTGATATAGTCTCTAGCCTCTAAAGCAGTGTAGACAGGACCAAGTTTGTGAGTCTCGATTGCAACTATCTGTGCGCTTGGCACGAGGGTTTCCAGGACGGAACGGAGCGGCGTTTCTTCCAGGTGCTTTCTGTTACATATGAAAAGAAAATCTTCTTCACCAGGGAACATGCGTACAACATGTTCGATGATGGGCATGCCGTCAACTTTTATGAGCGGTTTGATGGTTTTGTAGCCGGCCCGTAGGAAGCGAGACCCAGAGCCTGCCATGGGTACAATTATCTGCATGAATCAGTGTTCCTCAGGGGCAACAGTTGCGGCCACGCTTTGTCGATATTGCTCTGATTCCATTTCTTCTAGGTAGCGGGTATCGTTTGGGGATAATACCGATGGATGGCCCCGCCGGGCGATAAGCCGACGAGTCAGCACACGGGCCAACAGATACTCTTCCATGAAGTCAAGCGTCCGCTGATTGGGTGCGGCCAATACCACACCCAGTCCAGGTATCACAACGATCATTTTATCGGTCAATGTGTCGAACTCCCTATCCAGCCAGACTTGAGGGGAGACCGAGGCCGATACTTCCCAAACTTGATGTGTGCCATATACCACGTCGTCTGGCACAAAGGGACCGTTGGTAAGCCACTTATCTGGCTCGTCGGCAGCATTAAACAGAGTAGTCCGTGTCGTCGCTCGCGCTGCAACTGCTCGGGCTGAACGCCTTTTGAAAGCAGCCACCAAGCCTTGGGCCCACGTGGTCAGGTATTCAGGGGGCTGTCTATGGGCCAGCGCGTCCGACGGCAATCGACCAAAATAGGATTTGCCTGCATCCACGAGACGGAAGTGTTGCGGCGATGGCATCTGAACCACTGGCAGCGGCGGCGATCATACCATGATTGGCAAGGACGATCTCAACCGGAGCCTGCCCATTTTGCTTTTCGAAGGCGGCGCACTCGACGTCTACCTTCACCGCGAGCGCGTATCCAGGTGGCGCGTAATGCACCCAGACTACTGGTTCGCCAACCACGTCTGCGAGAGCTTGCTCTCCGCCTTGCATACAACTGAACGCATTGACATACACAGGATGCGTATGTACCACCGCTCGGCCCAAGAGCGCGTGGAATCCAGACTCAATCGAAGGCCTCATGGAACTGGCATCGCGCGTGGCGGCTTGAGTTCTCTGTGTCATTTCTAACTGCGCATCAGTGCGAGACAACGTTGAAAGTCGTTGATCTCTCAACGCCTCTGTCATGATCCGCGGGTTGGTTTCAATATAGCCATGTCCCTGTTTCAACTCGCTTAGGCGGACCCCGGAGGCTTTGATCCACATTCGGTCGCCATCGTCCGATTTGACCGAGGTGTTCCCGCCTCCACCTTGCGCCAACAAGATGTCTCCACCGACCAATCCAGAGATTTCAAGCAACTCCCTAATAATTTGGTCTTGGGTCACCTGTGCAGAACCTCCCGTAACTCCAGCCAATTTCGAACGATAAAATCGGGCACTGGGCCACTCTGTTCAGCTCCGTCACGGTTGAACCACACGGAAGTCAGATTCAGAGTTTGCGCAGCAGCGATATCGTCAGTGAGACTATCGCCGATCACCCAGGTTTCTTCGGGACGTGACCTCAGCTTCCTCAACGCGAGGTCCAACGGTGCCGGATCAGGCTTCTCTGCACTTACCTCCTCGGAAGTAATGAGGAAGTCCGCCGCACTCTCCAGCCCGAGGTCCCGCAGCTTCATCAGCTGTCTTTCTGTAGTGAAGTTGGTTACCCAGGCCAGCCTCACTCCCCTGACCCGTAAATCCTCCAGGCATTCCGCACAGCCGGGATCAGGCACCATCTCGGCATGATAGCCTTCCCAGTACGCGCGATGCAATTTTAATACTGCCTCGATATCCGTTCTCCCCCAACGCGCCTCCACCAAGTGTTTCAAATACAATAAGCGCGAGTGCCCCGCAGCTTGGACACCTGTAAGGCGCTTGACCACTCTTCGAGCGTTGTCATAATCTCGGTTGAACTCAGAGATGTCGACCCAGTAGCGATCCAGGGCGGCAGCCAGGGTCCCCGCTCTGATCAAACCAGCTTCGTGACATACTTGATACGGGTACACCGTGTTGTCGATATCAACGATAACCGCTCGAGGAGAATTTACCGCCATGGTGGCACGTTAGGAGCCAGGCTCCGTCCATCTCGTTCCATCGCTCGCCGCCAAACCCGCTTAAAACCAATACCCTGGAAATTAAACGTCCGCAAAATGCTGAACTGAAATAGTGTCGCCGAAGCTGCTGTGGATACCGCTGCCGTCGTGTTCATGAGCAACACGAGCGGTGGTTCTACATCTCCCATGCAAACCGGCCTCTTAAAACAAGCCCTGCGCCGGCGGTAGAGTTCACATCGAAAGTTGGTGGGTGGATCCATTGCGCGCGGCACCCCGAACCGCATGTTTGGCGGAAAGCAGAGAAGCAACCGGACGACATCCGCACTCAACAGCTTTACCCAAACCAGCCACCAAGACGTCACATAGATCAGTCGTCACTATCCCAGTCATCACAGAAGTCGGTACAGACCGCTTCGATTGGCATATCTTTAAGTTGCTGGCGAAATGACTGGATCATCTCACGTGGATGGTTTTGGAGTTCTGGTGAAACAACGCAGAGCTTGAAATGTTCGCTAAGACGCTCGTAGGATTCTGGTTCGAGTGGCAATTGGGTGAAGCAGTCAACCCAAACCCAGTCTACTTTGCCAGCAAAGGCCAGCGAGAGATCGATCGGTTCAAACTCGGAGAAACGCGTTGCGATTTTGTGGATACCATTGCGAACCATGTTGACGAAGGTTGGGTTGGCGACGTCAAGGAAAAAGTAATCATTCACCTGATAATTTTTTAGAAGCTCTAGAATCGGTTGAACTAGCCCATCGCTCTTCACGTTCAGAATAATCAGCGTGTGCCGATAAGCCGCCAAGAAATCCTCTAATCGTTCGCCGCCAACGAAAGGGTCGTGAGCCAAACGTAGATCGCCATCGTAGTCGCGGATATCGACTTCAACTCCCCGATTCGTGGGAACTCGGCTCAAGTGCGCAACTGTGTTTACTCTGTGTTCGATCAGAAGCATACCAATACTTTAATTGATCGGACTAATGGAGGCAACGCCTCTCGATCTAAACCCAATAGTCCGATCTGGGAAGATAAGCACCGACGGCTCGGCTTAGGATAAAGCCGGGGCAGCCCGCAAGCAACAACCGCTGATTAAAAGGAGATTGACTTCATGTAGCCCCAGTGTAATAGTCATTCCCGTCTGATTCAACGCCTGCTTGCTCAGCCAGGTTAAGTGTCGCCACAGCATCCATGTGCCAGCGACAAATGGCACGAGGAATAACATGCCCACTGATATTGCGTGCATGAGAAAATAGCTGTGGGATGGTCCCCAACTATGTCCGAACAGCGGGTTCTGCAAAAAAGCCGCCCAGGCAAAGCGCCAAGCCTGCGTCCGACCATCTGTCCACAGATTCTCTGCGTCCCACAAGGTCTGTCCAATTATGTACTCCCGAGCCGAGGAGAAGTACACAGCCATCGCCACAAAGATCATCATCCCGATACTCACCAGAAAGAACAACTCCCTACGTTTGTTACCCGGCAGCATCAGTAGCAGTAACATTGGACAGATAATAAGCCCGATAACCCCCTGACGAATCGCAGCCAACACAACCCATGTTACTGATGTAAACAGGGTAAGCCCAAACAATAACCGGACTTTCCGACTGGGAGCCAGCAAAGTCCCTGCGATAAACAGAGGCAGCAATATGT
>DBZY01000098.1 GCA_002311835.1 Proteobacteria bacterium UBA1148
GCTTACAGATGTTGATTTTGCGAACGCGTACCTCTATGACGCTGACCTTCGTAATCTTGACCTCCGGCGATCAGATCTATCTAAAGCCAGATTGTCTGGCGCGAATCTGACTGGTAGCAACCTTGATAATGGAAAGCTCGACATGCTGGAGAGAACAAGTGGTACAAAAAGTCCACTTGAGGGCGTACTAATTAAAAAAAAAGTACTACGAAATCTACCGCAGATAACCGCGTTTTTTATTGACAAGAATGATTTTGTAATGACATCGAAAGGTGGTCTTGTTTACCGCCTGAATGCGGAAGCCACCACGACGGTGCTTAACTTAAATGACACTGCTCTTTTCACAGACAAAGCGGCTGAGACGGGTCTGTTGAGCGTGGCTCGTTATAAAGATAGTTGGTACCTATCATTTACCGAACAAGCGGAAGGGAAGAGCGATGTCTATCTGGTTGTCAATGAATATGATCTTGCATTCAGGTTCCAACGCGCCATAGCACGTATCTACTTCCCGACAGATTATCATCACGGTGGCACCTTGATCGCGACGAAGCATGGTCAGCTATACCTCTCTACGGGTGACGGTGGTCCTCAAGGAGACCCGGATCAGATGGCTCAGGATTTGGACTCACTGCGTGGGAAGATACTTCGCTTTAATTTGCATGAAGCCAAACCGGAACCCACCATCATCGCCTATGGACTGAGAAATCCATGGAAGTTTTCTATCGATGGGCGACAACGTATGTTCGTAGCAGACGTCGGCCATGGCACATATGAGGCGGTGTACCTCATACCGGATCTTTCTGTGGTTCAGCCATATAACTTCGGTTGGCCGTTTTACGAGGGTTCGAAATTGATGATTAAACACATGTCTCTCCCGGGGAATATCATTGGCCCAATCTTTGAATATAGTCATAATGGTGGCAGGGCAGTCATTGGTGGCTATTTCCTAGACGAACTCAATCTTTACCTCGTTGCGGATTACTTGGGTTACGTTCGTCTTCTCAAACCAACTTCGGGTCATCGTTGGAAGGAAATTTATTATCAAGAACTCGACTCTCCGATACTGTCCCTTGGTTACGATTCGGCCGATAAAGTGCTTTACATGTCGAGCTGGGAAACTATTTTCCAAATTGAGCTTGCGAGAAACCAATTAACGTCCTTACCCGCGGTGACCTTGTGTAAGACAGTCATGCCAAGTGGGGATGTTAATGATAGTGATTGCAAATAGAATCTCTTGGTAATCAGTGGTGCGCTATTTAACGCCCCAAAACTTCCGAGTTCCCATACACTTCGAAGTCGGTAAGATCGGGCTTATGGTGGTCTGGGAAAGCCGTGTCGGACTTCATCGTCGTTCCGTTGTTGGAGTGACTGACTGCCGAATGCTTGGCGTTGCCACCGTCGCCATACTCAGATCTTGACGATAATCCGAATCCACCGCTCTCCTTGACGTCGCGATAAGTTTGCGCCTCAATGTCAGTTAACCTGCGACGCTCGCGGGCAATTCAGTTTAAGGGAGGATGTACTATGTACTATCGAGTGACAACGTACGCTGTTGACCCGGCTCGTCGCGATGAGGCTTTTGCGCTCGCCGATGCCAAACGGGAAGAGTTGAAAAGTATAGCTGGCTTACAGTGGATACAGGTATGCGATACCGATGACGTCGGTGGCGTGATGATTGTCGCGCGTTATGACTCAGCCGAAACTGCCGAATCCGCTTCAGAACAAGTGACGAGGATTCTCGGAGAAATGGGCCAGTTCATGACATCGGCGCCCGAGGTGAAAGCGGGTCCTGTCAGCTGGGAATTGTAGCGGTCTGTACCAACTTGCCCCGGCAAATTAGTTAACATAGGGCTTGCTTTCTTATAGCCGATAATGGAGAACAATATACTGCAGAAATACAACGATACACCGCCGCAATCGCCATCATTCTCTTCACTCTAGGTGGTGCTTCCTACGTGTTTCAACTCTTGCTTATGACGGAGACTTGGCTCGCCCAAAACGGGATGGGCCCAGAGACGGTCGGACTTGCCCGTGTGCTGGGTTTTACCTGACTGGGCATTATTGTCGGCCTTATTCGGACATTCACAAATGGCCCGGATGGTAACAGCACGTTTTTTATCGCCCTGATCATCGCGCAGCTCGGCCTCGTCCTAAACTTATGGCACCAGTATTTGTTTCCGGCGGAGCCTGCTGCCGCGGCGAGGGTTTTGGACGATGCGATTGCAGTTTCCATATTGGCCATCTTGTTGTTGACCGGTTGGTTCCGTCTACGCGCTCGCTTGTAGTCAGTAACGTTGCTAAGTCGATGATCGTTTCTTGACAGATAGCCCCGCTTCGGCGGGGCTTGTCTCGTTCTGAATGCATTGTCAGATACCAATTAAATGTGGCACCTTCCAGCGACGTTCAATCACCTGCCTAAAGGCACAGTGCGTTCGTAACGTGAGTCCACTGTTGATTGAGGGTAACCTCGAATCTGTGGGCCCGTTGATGTCCCGCTGCTTTAAGGTTTGTAGGGACTCGTCTTTTGTGACTACATTAAGCCGGTTTTTTACGCTCACTCAACACCACGGCAAGGCCACTGGCGACAACCAGCGCGGCACCTGCCATGACAGTCAATGTGGGGATATCGTTAAACAGCAGATAACCCCAGAGGGCCGCCCACACCAGCGCCGTGTATTCCAGAGACCCAACGAGGTATACCGGCACGTAGCGAAAGCTGCTGGTTAATCCATACTGACCGAACAAGCCGGCGACCGACAATCCCAGCATCAGTACCAGATCGTTAACGGTCGGCGTCTGCCAGGTGAATGGTGCGCTGATCAAAGAGAGCACCAATATGCAGCTCGCACCAGTGAGCAGCATCAGTTCTGAGGATTCGGTTTTAGAGAGATAGCGGGTATGAACCGCGAGGCCTGCAAAGCCCAGACAGCCAAACAGCGCCGCGCCGGCGCCGATCCAGTCAACGTGGTCGCCTGTAGGCTGGATAATAAAAAGAACCCCGACGAAGCCAGCGAGAATCGCCATGATCTGCCGTGCATTGGGAATCTCGGCCAACACGATGCCTGAGAGCAAAATCAGAATGATCGGATAGGCGGAGGCAATGGAGAGCGCATCGACCAAGGGCATACGAGAGATCGCATAGTAGTAACTGAGGAAGGCGATCAGGTTGAATCCCGCGCGCAACAGGTGAGCCCCAGGCCGACGGGTAACCAGCCCGTGGTGTCCCCAGCGTGTCAGGCAGATCAGCGCGAAGGT
>DBZY01000065.1:0-632 GCA_002311835.1 Proteobacteria bacterium UBA1148
GGTCTATCTTACCTATGACGAAGACAACTTTTATGTTGCTGCACGGATGTGGGATAGCGAACCTGATCAGATACGTGCACGGGAGCTTGCGCAGGGAGGAAGTACTCGCTGGGATGATGGTTTCAGCATCTACCTCGATCCTTTCAATAACAAGCGCACCGGCTATATGTTCCAAACAAATCCGAATGGGGTGAGGACAGAAGGCACGTTTGAGACACCGACGCGTCTTAATCGCGATTGGGAGGATATTTGGTACGTTGAGGCACGTATCAACGATGAGGGTTGGATTGTCGAAATGGCAATTCCTTTTAAAACTCTGAATTTTGACCCCAACAATCCGGATTGGGGGTTTACGCTAGAGCGCCAAATAGCGCGGAAGCAGGAGAGCATATCCTGGTCTTCTTATAACCGACGCGTCAACCCAGGTTCTGCAGGTCTGCTGTCTGGGTTCGTGGGCCTGCAGCAGGGTAGAGGATTAGACTTGGTGCCGTCGATCGTTACCGTGAAGTCTGAGGACTTCACAAACGGAGCCACTACTTCTGAGATAGAGCCAGCACTTGATGTTTTCTACAATTTCACGCCATCTCTGACAGGCGTGCTCACGCTGAATACGGATTTTTCGGCAACGGAAG
>DBZY01000065.1:704-2851 GCA_002311835.1 Proteobacteria bacterium UBA1148
GCCGAGATTTCTTTCTTCAGGACGTTGATATATTTTCTTTCGGCGACTTGCGACGGAACGGTATGCCATTTCACTCTCGTCGTATCGGGCTTAGTGAGGGCGGACAGCCTGTGGATCTGGAGGTTGGTACGAAGCTTACTGGCCGCATTGGCCGACTTAATGTCGGCGTGCTCGGTGTGCAGCAGGATAGTTTCGAGGACGTAAACAGTAGCGACCTGTTTGTGGGACGAGTGGCAGCCAATGTACTTAGTGAGTCGAGTGTCGGTCTCATAGTGACTGATGGTGACCCGAGATCAAATCTCGATAACTCGCTCATGGGAGTCGATTTCCGTTACCGCAATACGAGTCTTTCCTCAGGACGCAGTCTTGAGGGTGGGTTTTGGTACCAGAGTTCCGACACGCAAGGTGTTGATGCTGAGCAAGACGCTTGGGGAGTTAGTCTGTCTTCTCCCAATAACAATCAGGGTTTCGAGGGAGAAATCGCGTTCCAGCACATTGAAGAAAATTTTAATCCTGCTCTTGGGTTCGTTAATCGAAGCGGGATAGAGTTCACGGATATCAGTGCCGGCTACAGAAACCTTCCGGAGCATCGATGGGTCAGAGAGATAGCGCATAATGTGACGGTGCGTAGCTTTGACAGGATTGACGGTGGCTTCGAGAGTCGTTTCATGTTCATTGGGCCAATTGAACTTGAGACGAACAACGGAGATCAGTTTGGGATGCAAATGACCTACGATCGTGAGGTGCTGCTTGAACCGTTC
The DNA here is from genome assembly GCA_002311835.1 of Proteobacteria bacterium UBA1148. Classification (GTDB taxonomy): domain Bacteria; phylum Pseudomonadota; class Gammaproteobacteria; order Steroidobacterales; family Rariloculaceae; genus UBA6522. The sequence goes on from DBZY01000065.1 coordinate 1,466, forward strand.
GAGATCACTGACGATGTGGTCATTGTGCCCGGCGACTACGAATTTTCTACCTATGGGATCGAACTGTCTGGAGCTAACGAACGTGTTATAGCTCCTAGTTTTGAATATTCAGAAGGGGAGTTCTACAACGGCGACCGGGTTGAGGTATCACTTGGTGCTGAGTGGCGGCCGAATCGACGGCTGTTGCTAGCGCTTGATTATGAGTACAACGATATCAAGTTGCCGCAAGGTGATTTTATCACTCGCCAGATCCAGGTTAATGCCAATTTTTCCTTCAATCCACGCTGGTCCTGGATGAATCTGCTGCAGTATGACAACGAGTCTAAATCTGCGGGGCTGAATAGCCGACTCCGCTGGAATCCTCGTTCCGGACAGGATCTATACATCGTTTTAAATCACGGGTTCAGTGCGTTGAGGGCTTTTTCTGGATTGGACTCCACTCAATCCGAGTTCTCAATAAAATACACACAAACCTTTCGTTTCTAGTAGCTACTCAAAAAAATTTCATCAGCTTTCTGTTACCCGACGCGAACTCGACGAGCTCCAAAATCAGGTTGCAGAATTAGAAACTCTCAAGGCTGAGTTTGTGGAAAATGAAGCCAATGATGGTTAGTCTTGCGAGCATGTAGACCACAGCCATGAGATAACGAAAAGCTCTATTATGTAAGAGTCCGTCATTCCAAGCAGGAGACGTACACAGTTCCATCAATGATGCGTTCACCGAGCGCCTCTTTAGACATGGGGCTGTAGTTTGGTTGGATAGCGGAGACGTTATTCGCATCCAATAGGTTTATTGCTACCGACGCTTTGATGCCAAAGTTAGTGTTTTCCGGGATTGCGTCATAGAGTTCCATAATGTACTCGTAGTTCAGTTTTTCCACGGCTACCCCGATAGCGTTCCCGAACCGGTCAATAATAGGGCCACCACTATTGCCAGGCTGCAGCGCAGCATCTATCTGAATATTGGAGTCATTATCTCCGATGCCGCTCAAAGAACTTACTATGCCAGCAGTAACCTTGACAGAGGTGCTTATATCATCCCCGAATGGGTACCCGGCGACGTAGATATCCTGCAAAAGGATAGGAGTCTCTCGGTTAATTGGGAAAATGGCCGATGGGATTAATTCTGATTTAAGCAAGGCCAAATCATTAACACGATCTGCTGCAATCACTGAAACCATATAGCGGTTGCCATTGGTATGGATCTGGACTTCCTGACAGCCATCAATGACATGCTGGTTGGTGAGAATATGCCCATCACGACTCACAAAAAAACCAGTCCCAGAACTTGTTTCAATGGGGTTGGTTCCGGGAGAAGTATCGCCATCACGCAGGGTTATGAGCTCTTGATTGAAGAGCAGCCGACAGTCGGTGGCATCGCTAAAA
>DBZY01000065.1:3056-11720 GCA_002311835.1 Proteobacteria bacterium UBA1148
GGGATCATCACACTCCCCATCTTGTGACCACTGACTTGAATCATCGCCAAAATTGGGCGCTTGCGCTAGAGCGTTATACCCAATCAGAAACCCAACCAGGCCTCCAAGAAGAAGTTTTATGTTTAATAGGCGTACGAACAATTGAATCGATTTCATAATTATATTTTTCAAATACTAATCACTTGAACTGTATTATCTTAGCAAAGCCTACAAATTTTTAAACAGGTAGCTTAACGTCACATCTCGTTCCGTACTCAATGCGTTATTCAGCGAACGGCGATGGGGCGAACGGGCGAGCCCGTTGCGCCAACGATCGGTATGGTTAAGTTGAGGAAAAGAAACTCGTATACCTCATCGGCGGCCACGTCCTTCAGTTCCATGTTTTCCAGAAGCGGTATACCCTCCGAAAAGAACAGAATATGGTGCACGTTGCCCGGACGTGTCGGTGGCATGATCTGCACGCAACAGGAGTCGGCTCCGACTATCGACACTCGTCGAGATGCGAGCCAGTGAGCAACCTCGGGGATGATACCCGGCGATCCTTCGTTCTCGCCGATGCCGAAGCGGCTGTCGTTGTATCTCGACGGATTCGTCCAATGCACAGACCAACCGTAGTGGAACATCACGGCATCGCCCTGCTCGACAGAGTCTTCGCTCATGCCCTGCCTCGCAAGCGCTCCGCGTACATCGTCCATCGTTACCTCATATCGCGGGCCAAGTGTATCTACGCCTTTGTAGGCTGCGATGTCGATTAAAATTCCACGGGTGATGAAAGGCTTTGTATGTTCAACTCCCAGGGCTTCGACTCCACCGCGCCCTTGATTCCCGCCTGTAAGATCCTTTTCGGTGAAACCGTTGTAGAAGACTGATTCGAACGTGCCGTCGGCCATCTGCAGTGTCTGGCCTTGATGTGACAAAGCGTCGAACTGCGTTCCCATCTGGCCGATGTAGCCCGTGAAGTAGTCTCCGTGAACGGTGTTGCTGCCCTCGTCAGTTGCAGGAGCAGCCGGCACGACGTTCAGATAGTACGGTCGCGAGGTGTACTGCGGCATGTTCGCTTCATAGTTGTGCCCCAACTCATACGTCTTGCCGGTCGTGGGTATCTGTAAGGCTCTGAGTATTTTGAGGGGCGTCACGTAGTTCGATGCCCCCGCCTGATCGCCGGCGCCGTGAGGAGATGGCCACCATGGGCCTGCTTCTCGTGTTTGCGCGGTTGCGGAGAGTGGCTTCAGCAGTACAATTCCCAGGATAAATAGAGTGGAAATGGCCTGTGTGGTTAGAGCATGTCGATTGGTTCCCATCGCGTGTTCCCCTTCTAGTTATACGTAAGGCCTATGTTTTCGATAAACGCTAGGGTTTTATTCCATTAGTATGCCGTTCCTGTACGTTATTGTCTGGCGTATCAGACCGTATACGTGCGGAATCAGCTGTTTTCAGCGAGATCAATTGAGGGAGAAGCCACACTACAAGAGGTTGGGTTATATGAAGCAAGGCTAATACGGTTTTGGAGAGCGACTCTTCTAGATGCTTTGGTGGCGAAGCGCGGTGGCTGTTGGGTGGCTATCTGCAGCTGGTTGATAGCAAACACTAAGCTTGCCGACCGCTACTCTCCACGCTATAAGTGGTTGCTGGCAATCGATATCAAAGGCATTAAAGCCGACCCGATGCATATAGTGAAGTTGATCTAGTAAAACCTCGCCGACCGCCCGTAATTCGGCAGTAAAGTTGTAGCGTTCTCTCAGCAATCGTGCATAAGAGTAAGCACGCCCATCCCTGAAGACGGGGAAGTCCAGAGCGATAAGATCAAAATAATGTATATCTTCGGCAATTTTCTTGGGATGCTGATCGCAAAGCAGCAATATTCCAATACTTCGACCGCTAGCTAATAAGGAGCTACGATGCTCACGCCACTGGTCTAGACTGATAAGCACCGGACCACTGTCCGACAATGCATCAAGATCAATTACGTTCTTAAAAACATCTTCAACCAAAATTCCATTTTTAATTATTGTCATATAGAGCCTCCTTGAATGGGTTCATTCCGACACGATTGTAGGTGTCAAGGAACGGTTCGCCGTCATTACGTATATCAAGGTAAGTGTTTACTATGGATTCTATTCCAGCTACTGCCAGGTCGGCGGAAAGCCCTGGACCAGTGCGATCACCCAGAGAAGCGTTCTGACCCGATGATCCCCCGAGCGTGAATTGGTAGTACTCCTTACCATCCTTTTCCATACCAAGAATGCCAATATTGCCAACATGATGGTGTCCACAAGCATTCACGCAGCCAGAAATATTTATGGTCAAATCGCCAATCGCATGTAGGTGCTGCAAATTTTCAAAACGTTTCGTAATTTGATCAGCAATTGGAATCGATCGCGCACTTGCCAACGAACAATAATCAAGTCCGGGGCAGCAGATCATGTCTGTGGCATGACCGATGTTTGCCGTCGCCAAATCAAGTGCTTTTAGCTTGTGCCAGAGTTCTCTGAGGTCGGATTGTTTTACGTCCACAAAAACAAGGTTCTGTCGATGGTTGACGCGTAATTCCCCGAAGCTGTAGCGATCAGCAAGGTCAGCGACAGCATCCATCTGAGTATCCGTAAGATCTCCTGGAGGCCGACCTAGACCCTTTAATGAGAGATTTACGATGGCGTAACCAGAAATTTTGTGTTCAGCTACATTGCTGTTCATCCACGCATCGAATTCGTAGTTTGTTTTTCGTAAATCGTTTGTTTCTGCTTGGAGGTTATCAAGTCGCTCGTAGGCAGGCGGCGCAAAATAGGCATTAATTCGATCAATTTCTTTCTGGGGAATTTGCAGGGTTCCGTTCTTTAGGTTCTCCCACTCTTCATCAACTTGCCGGCAAAATTCATCAATTCCTAAATGATTGACCAGAATTTTAATGCGGGCCTTGTAGATATTGTCCCGGCGACCATATAGATTGTAGATCCTCAGAATGGCCTCGAGATACGACAAGAGATCTTTTTCCGGCAACCAGTTGCGAATGGTTTTACCGATGTGCGGAGTACGGCCCTGGCCTCCACCAACGATTACTTCAAAACCGAGTTCTTCGGTATCGTTAAAGCACATGCGCAAACCAATATCATGCACTTTAACGGCTGCACGATCATTGGGTGAACCAGTGACCGCAATCTTAAATTTTCTTGGCAGGTAGGCGAACTCAGGATGAAGCGTGTACCACTGGCGAATTATTTCGCAGTAGACACGTGGGTCTTTAATTTCATCTTTAGCCCGCCCAGCATACTGATCAGAGGTTATATTCCGTATGCAGTTCCCACTGGACTGAATGCAGTGCATTTCTACTTCGGCTAGCGTTGTAAGTATATCCGGCGCATCTTCGAGTTTGATCCAATTAAATTGCAAATTCTGCCGCGTCGTAAAATGCCCAAAGCCTTTGTCATAAACCCTAGCTATGTGGGCTAGACCTCGGAGTTGTTTGGATGACAGACAACCGTATGGCACATTGATTCGCAGCATATAAGCATGCAATTGTAGGTACAGGCCGTTCATCAAACGCAACGGCTTGAACTTATCCTCATTCAATTCACCATTCAGACGCCGCGCAACTTGCTGGCGAAACTCTTCAACTCGTTCGCTAACTAGTTGTTGGTCGAATTCATCGTAGCGATACACAACTAAATTCCGTAACTCTCTTTATTGCGACCGAGATGTTCTCTTAGAGTTGGGCCGTTAGCGCGGATGGTTTCACGGATATCTATCGGCTGCCGCCGCCCATCTTGTACTTTAATTTTTACTAACTCAGCTCCAACAACTTCGTTGCGCTGTTCCGCCTCTTGAGCAACATCAAGCAAGTGTTTAGCCTGATCGGCATTCAACGCGACCGTTCCACCCACAATTGTATTTGCCCAGCACCCATCCTCGGCGAGGAAAACCACTAGGCCGCTCCGGAGTTCGTTTGCTATCACCATCTGTTGCATGTGTATATCCCGTTGAGCACGGATTGATCTGCGCGCTCCTAACTATCCAACGACTGCAGCAAACTCTTCATCTGCCCAATCCAAGAACTTTCCGGTGCCTGATTGTCCGTCAAACCACCTCAGATGTTCTGCTGACCTTACTGTCTCGCCTATATAGATCATGGCTGGTGTGCTTATGCCGGCATTCTTCGCATCAAGTTGTATTTTGCTAATCGTGCTCAAGATTATGCGTTGGTCGCTAGTTGTACCGTTTTCAACTAGCGCAATAGGCAGGTCTGAAGGTACGCCACCGCGTATTAATTGCGTGCTGATTTCCTGTATTGACCCAACACCCATGTAAATGGCTAATGTATGGCCGCAATTCAGCAGGTACACCCAATCCGGGGCGATTCCGTTATCCAGTCTGGCTGTTGTAAAAGTTACACCGCTACTAATGCCGCGTAATGTCAGTGGTATGCCGGCATAGGCTGCACAACCGATTGCAGCTGAGATTCCCGGCACTATCTGAAAGGGTAGACCGGCATTTGACAAGGCCAGCGCCTCCTCGCCACCCCGTCCGAAGATAAAGGGATCACCACCTTTGAGGCGACATACACGTTTTCCCTTACGCACCTGATCAACTAGCAGCTTATTGATCTGTTTCTGTGGCATCCCCTTCGAACCTGAACGTTTGCCAACTAGGATCATGTCAGCTTCTTTGCGCGCAATATCCAAGATGGGCTTAGAAACCAGTTGGTCATAAAGCACAACATCAGCTTGGCTAATGAGCTGCTGCGCACGCAGTGTAACCAGTCCCGGATCACCCGGACCTGCACCTACAATCCACGCCTCGCCTTGGTTATTAAGATTCTCAGTAATATCCCCAACCAATTCTGCCCGCATTGTCTTTTCGGCAGCAGCTTGTCGTCCGGCTAATAAGTGATCAGCAATTGGCCCTGAAAAAAATCTTCTCCAGAAGTTCCGTCGTTCCCGAAGCGTTCTGAACCGGTTTTTCACCAGCTTACGCCAGCGTCCGGCTTGTTTTGCTAACTCACTAATTCGAGTAGGCAACCAAGACTCAATTTGCGCCTTGAGTTGCTGAGCTAGCACAGGCGCATTTCCCTCAGTGCCTATGGCAATGACAACCGGCGACCGATCAACTATTGCAGGTAGGATGAACGTCGACGCTTCATTATCGTCCACAACATTACAGAATCGTCCCGCGGCTTCGGCTGAAAATGCAATTTGTCGGTTAAATGATTGATCATCGGTTGCAGCAACTATCAGCCAGAAATTAGCAACAGTGGTATCGTCAAACCGCTGTGACAGATGCGATACGATGCCCTGATCGATCTGCTGCTGTAGGAGCTTAGTGACGGTTGGAGCAAGAACCGTAATCAACGCTCCACTGCGAAGTAATAAACGAGTTTTTCGTTCAGCAATAACTCCACCGCCCACTACAAGGCAGGGTCGCTCGCGTAGATTTAGAAATATTGGTAAGCGGTCCAACAGAGGTTCTCACAACTTTTCGCCTCCTGTAACCAGCAAAAAAGAGCCTAAGCAGCAATGAGCTCCGATAGCCACAGATCGCGAGATATAAAACAATTTAAAGATTTAACCGGTCCGCCATACATATGCATTAGTGAACCATTTCAACTGCAGATGGAGGATACGGTGATTAGGTATTGACTAGAAACAATGAATAGTTATCTCGCAATAACTCATAGAAATATAAGTTATATAAGATAAAATGAGGCAGGACACCTGCCAAGGGTTCTAACCATATACTGGACCGTCTACATGCAAAATCAGCTGTTTTTAGCAGAAAAAACAAGAAAAACCTTATATTACAAGTGGTTGAACAATCTAAATTAATACCAATAAGGTCTGGGCAGAGCGCTTCTTCGGGGCGCATCAATAAATTGGAGAAGAATCATCGCTAATCGTAGAGACATCTTGAAGACTGTAGGAAGTGCTGCGGGCGGAGCCCTGCTGATGAGCTATGGATTGGGTACAGGAGCGCAATCATCGCGTCGAGAGATTGTATTGGATGGTCGGCGCATCACAACGGTCGATATCCATGCACACTGTGTATTTCCGGAGGTCGCGGACGTTGTTGCTGGAACTGTATTAGCTGATGCCCCCTTTCCTCCATGGCAAGTGCTCGGCCCGAGCCGCCTAGAGGAAATGAACGCGCGTGCTATTGATTATCAGGCGCTGAGCATGACGATAAACGGACATTGGTGGTATGAGGCAGATCGCGCACTTGCAGCTCGCATCGTCCGGGCTGCAGACGAGGCACTGGCGGTGTGGGTTAATGAGCATCCCGACCGCTTCATCGCGTTGTCATCGGTAGCTTTACCGTATCCGGATCTGGCTGCAGAGCAGCTGGAGTACGCCGTCACCCAGCTCGGGGCTCGCGGTGCAGCAGTCGGCGGGCAGGTACACGGCGAGTACCCATCCTCGGAGCGCTTCGATGTGTTCTGGGCCAAAGCTGCGGAACTCGATGTTCCCGTCTTCATGCACCCCGCACTTGGTGCACCCAACCTCGTACTCGACAACACATTCGCGGGCCGTGGCGGCCTTGGTAACGTCATAGGCGGCCCGTTTGAGACGACCCTATTCCTGACCCATATGATGTTTGATGGGACGCTGGATCGCTTCCCCACCCTCAAGATCGTTGGCGCGCACGGTGGAGGTTATCTGCCCTCCTATCTGGGTCGCACCGAAGTCGCGTGCTCACGCTTCGAGGAGGCTAGCTGCCTTAATACCAGGCAACCGAGCGAGTACCTACGCGACCAGATCTATGCCGACTCGATGGTGTTTTCGGAAGAGGGATTGCGGCACCTGGTCGCGGAGATGGGCGCGAGTCAGGTGGTTTATGGAACGGACGTTCCCTTCCCGTGGCCGGAAACGATGAATCTAATCATCAACTCTCCCACGCTGAGTAATGACGAGAAGGAGGCTATTCTTGGCGGTAATCTGATTAGCCTGCTTCGAATCGACGTGTAGCACCAGAGCGTTCAGCAGAGGGAATCAAAGCTGAGGTGGAGGAAAAACTGTCGCACTTTTCTACTCAACTCACCAGCGTTGATAATTGTCTAGCAATGCTCATCCATAAATCCGAATTGCTCACCAGGTGTCTCAGGCTCAAGATAGTTAGTGATACGAGACCGATAACGTAAACCGGATGAATCACTCTGCGGGTGACATAGTCATAGATCATCGCAAGAAGTACAGGTGCGAACCATATACTGAGAAACAGCGGCATGAAGTACAGATTAAGACGCGGATTAACCGGCATCCGCAAAACAGCTGCGATCAGAAGCATCACTGTTGCGAGCAGCATGAATCGCTTATGAATCTCTGTCTGGCGCCGATAGGCAATTGCAGCACCAAAAAAGATCGTAAAAACAACTATGTTTGTAAACGGAGCAATTAGTCCGCTCTGGGCCGCCTCGGTTTGCCCCTCAGCAATCCCATTTGCTAGTTCGTTGAAGGTAGTTGCTAAGCCAACTACAACGACTAGGATGCCATAGGCTATACCGGCCTTACCCACCTTGCGATGCAGCGCAATATAGCCCTTCGATGCTAGGAAGGCTTGTGCGGTGAAAAGAGCAACCCAACCCATAAACACAACCCCGTGCAAATGGACTATAGGCCGCGAAAAGCATTGCTTATAGGCCAGCCCCGGAGCTGTGCACTGCGCCTCAAGAGTTCCCGCAATAAGGGGGCCGTAGTACGTAGGCCAGAATCCCACAAGTGCAGTAATCGCCATTAGAGCGCTCAAGATCATCCAAAACGTCGTAACCGCGCTTCGCTGCATTAGTGCTCTTTTCATGTTTCCCCTCTAAGATTTGCGATAATTAATGCTTCACTGGCAACTTGCTGACCAGGCGTGATTTAGAGAAAAATCTACATGCTATATTTTCTATGCTTTATACCACCACTTGCAATTTTATTTTGTGGTTTCAAGCCGGTTACTTTAATCGTTAATATTATTCTTACATTATGTGGTTACGTGCCAGGAGTAATACATGCTTTTTTTGTAGTAAGCAGTGCAAAAGCAGATAAACGAACTAAGAAAATTACTAAAGAGATTGCTAAACAAACAAATGAAATGAGGAAAGCAAATAAAATTGCTGAAAATTTAGCAGAACAACAAGTGGTAAAGAACGAAGCGATCAAAAATCAATAAATAGGATGCCTATCAGTATGCTTCCCCCGTGAATATCTGTAACTGGTATGAGCTCTAGGGGTCGGTGGGAGACATGAGCCCTTCTTCGACGAGCTTTTCGCGACCAGCAGGACTAATTAGCATTGCAATGAAGTCTTCGACAGCCGGAGAGATATCGCTGCGATGCCAGAGCGAATAGTCCGTGGCTAGTTCGAATTCTTCAGGAAACGGTCCCGCCAGGGCGTCACGGTTAGCTTGCAGGATCTCGCTGGTTTGCGTTATCCCGATGTCGACTCCTTCTTCAAGCACGAGGCGCATGGTTTCAACGCCGTTTCGGGCAAGTGTGGCTTTTGCGAGGACTTCATCTCTGATTCCCAGTGACTCTATTACCGTCATGAAGTGAGTTCCTACAGTTGCCCCGCGGGCTGGATTTGAAAAAGCTATGCGCTCGGCTGCAAGCAGAGCAGCTTTCAATTTTTCCGAGCTGGATATATCTGGTTTCGCCGATTCTGGAGGTACCGCTACACCGGCCACGGTGGTGCCTAG
>DBZY01000065.1:11816-14546 GCA_002311835.1 Proteobacteria bacterium UBA1148
GTTGTGATCAGTAATACTGCTTCGGGATCAGACAGAAAATTCTGTTGCGTAGCCCCGGCGGAATCAAAGACAACAGTAGTCGTATTACCCGTCGTTTCTTCATATTCGGCAGCGATGGCAGTGAGGGAAGTTTTCACGACTGCCGCCGCATAAATCGTTACGTTTTCGCTATTTGTCGGTTGTGTATGTGCAGCGCCTACCGCTAGCGCAGAACCGAGTGCAAAGGCGGCAAACATTTTTCTCTTCACGGGTATCTCCATATAGGCTAGGGCACGTTGTCTAACTGGTTGCCAGCAATCCAGACTGAGTGTATTTGACGTGTCGCACGGATGTCATCGATAGGGTTAGCATCCAAAATAAGCAGATCTGCCCATCTGCCAGGCTGCAGCACACCTAGATGCTGATCGAGTCTCATGGCCCGGGCCGCACCACCGGTGGCCGCTACGAGAGCCTGTGTGGTTGACATCCCGGCCTCCACCATCATCTCGAGTTCTGTGTGCTCGAAATAGCCCTGCCATTGCCCTTGATTCGTGCCAGAGTCACTTCCCATCGCTATTACAACACCGGCATCAGACAGTGTTTTAAGATTTTGGGATCCTTGCTCCAGTGCTGCCTTGACTGCCTGTCTCTGCGGACTTCTACTCTGCATCTGATAGTCAGCTCCACTGACTAAATCTATATCTTCACGATATGCATTGACTCTACGCAAGAAAAACGGATCCTCAAAAAAGTCTGGAGTCGATTCATAAACGAATTGTGCTAAATCTCTCGTTAAGGTCGGGATATACGGAACGTTTTGTTGGATGATCTTGGCAATCAATGAGTCATCAACCGCTTGGTCTCGGACACTGTGAGCAATAACGTCCACACCCGCATCTAGTAGGCCGTGCGCGTCGTCCAAATAGAAAAGATGCGACGCAACTCTAAGACCACGCGAATGAGCCTGGTCAATAAGAGCACCATATACCTCGGGCGTCATATCGTTAGGACTGCCGGTGATGTGAATTTTTACAATGTTTGCCCCTGCATCGGCATAGCGATTCACACGCATGCGCGCTTCTTCGGCCGTTCCCAGGTTTTGTAAACTATCACCCGCAACGTAAATCCGTGCCCGATCCAGAGCTATTTGTTCTTGCTCATCATTCAAATTCGCTGCTTCTACAAGTTCTTCATCAGAAAAAACTCCGAGCACGACAACTGTGGTAACACCATAGTCAGCGTAAAGTCGCAGCTGTTCAGCTAATTTGGTTCTAATAGGCCGCTCGGATCGGTCTTCGTTTAGGTGGCCGTGGGCGTTTATAAGACCAGGCAGGATAGTTTTCCCCGAAAGATCTATGTGTATCGCATCGTCAGGGACGGTGACATCACTCATGGCACCGACCGTCTCGATTCGGCCATTTCTGATGACCAGCGTCGATTGCTCAATGAGGGTATTTCCTGTGCCGTCAAATAGACGTGCACCGATTAGTACTGTTGCGGTCCCGCTAGGAGTCTGCGCATACGAAGTTTGGGAAAAGGCGCCAGCGGTAACTAACAGTATGCTGGCCAGTGTTGTGGTCAAAGACCTTGAGACTCGAATCATCCCTAGAAGACTAGAAAATATATTCATACAAATTACCTTTATCGAAGAGAGTTACTAATCGCTCTCAAAAACGTTTGTTCTAATGCGAAGATTTCAGTATCTCGAAGCCCTTGGTCGTTAGCAGTTTTGATTAATGAGTATGCTTCACACGGATTACTTGCAATGCGTAGATCATAGTCATTAAAGCTTTGTAAATTTTTGTTGTCTGAACTACCAGAGAAATCTTCTATACATTCAATTACTTCATTATCAACAGATAGAGCCCACTCATCAATATGGTTGTTGAGACTCTTCTTGAAATCTTCAATCGAGTTATAGTTGAATCTTGGTGCCTCATCTGGTGTGTAACCTTGGGGGATGGTGCAGCCGCCTATTGCGAACACACCAGCAAACACAGTATTGATTAGCAAAAAATAAGGCTTTGATTTTGGTCTCAGCTCATTCTCCCGGCGTTATTGAGATTAGAACCTGGTTGTATAAGTCACCAAACCCGATAAAAGACTATCTCTGAAGTAGATATTCTGATCGAACTTTGCTCCAAACCTAAAATTTTTAAAAACTCCTAAAAGAGCTACCGAGTGCCCGTTAAGGCTATTTTTCCGGTGCCCGTATTCAGAAATATAGGCAGCTTTGATGCCTAAGGCGAACTTTTTTGAGACTCGGTGCCCATATTCCATGCTCATGTTTAACTGCCTTCCTGATGGCTCAAGATCGATAGAGGTTTCATCGTATGAAATAGTTCCATCGAAAGAACTTCTGTTAGGTATATTAATAATTAAGTTGCCGCTATTTACCCGGCTTGGTTGCACAAGCGATAGAGTGACATAGTCATTGTCGTTAAGCAGTTTAGCCTTATTTAAGATAACCCCAAAACTTGTACTTGCAACTGGGCTAATGTTATTCACTAAAGTTGAAGCCGACCCCGCAGCATTGGTTCGGCTAATGGTTGCAACTCCTCTCATGCTAGCGGTATCGCCGATCGTTTTTTCTCCATTAATAGCTACATAAGATGTATTTGATGTAATGCCATCAAATGAGAGCGCTGCATGGCCAATTGTATTGAGCATTGAGCCACGCTCAATAGAACTACCAAATAAAACCGAAAATTTATCATGTTCATTGATATCGGCTTCATAGGAGATAGCATA
>DBZY01000065.1:14599-14788 GCA_002311835.1 Proteobacteria bacterium UBA1148
CTTCATAAGAGATAGCATAAGATTTTTTTGCGCGCGCTGTATTGTCATAGAACCCATTAATGTAATAGTCATCATTAATGTAATGGTCGTTATTAAGTGGAATAGTGAAACCGTATAAAACTCGAGACTTATCCAGTTCATAACTACCGCTTAATCCGACGCCGTAATTTCTATCATTTAAGAAGGGTG
>DBZY01000065.1:14918-15640 GCA_002311835.1 Proteobacteria bacterium UBA1148
AAAGGAGTTGCAGGTGCGCCATAAGTGGCTGTTATGCTATGCCCGCCTATTTCCAGTGCCTGGTCATGCAACCTGCCACCAAAAGAATTCACATCTATGGTCTGATGTATATTTAAACCACTGCCTAAATAACCAAGCGTCTTATGTAAATTAACCACGGGGATTAGATCGAGCCGTTGTCTTATATGCTGGGAAAAGTCATACGCAAACTCGCCATTCATGCTGTCAAAAAAGTAACCATGTACACCCATGAGACCAGTTTCTAATGCATCGCCTAGAGAAGGGTCTGTTGTGATATAAGTTTGTTCAAGAGTATGGGAGGTGCTTGTGCCAACGTTCTCCCCAACTCTTATGCTTCGAGAATACATAGAGTTGCTGATGGGATTCAGGGCGGCGTAGATATCCATGATGCCATGTCCAAAGGTTTCGCTGTAACCATGTTCTACGCCGTTTACGAAAGTTGTCGCACCTGTGTGTTCAAAAAAGTCGTTATCCGCAGATGCCAGCAATCTATCGGTTAATTGTTCTGGCGTATGATTTGGAAATGCTTCTGCAAGCAAGGCTATTGCACCAGAAATTTGTGGGACCACATAAGATGTTCCGGAAGTGTTTTGCGCGACATACCCCGTATGTGCAGACCCTTTGATCTCCCATCCATCAGCACCAAGACAGTACTCTTTAGTCGGCCCACATGGGGCTGACTTTAAGACGTATGTTTCTGG
>DBZY01000020.1 GCA_002311835.1 Proteobacteria bacterium UBA1148
GCGGTCTCCAAAACCGCAGGTTGGGGGTTCGAGTCCCTCCTGGCCTGCCAAGTTCGGTGAGTTGATCATTGTGTCTTTTGTACTGATCTCGAAAGCTTGCGAAACCTGATGGTTTTATAGGAACTGAAACTAAAACGAGCGAATGGAAACTAAGGTTGAAACTCAGAAGACGGCGCTAGATACGCTAAAGCTCCTACTGGCGGGAACCATACTGATCGGCAGTGTGGTTGGCTATTACTACTACGCCGATATTTCGATAGTGCTTCGAGCGCTGGGCGTGTTGATAGCACTAGCGTTAACGGTAGTCGTTGCGCTTCAGTCCTTTCAAGGGCGGGCGCTTTGGAGATTCATTCAAGGGTCACGGGTGGAAATGCGCAAGGTTGTGTGGCCGACTCGTGAAGAGGCTATACAAACGACGATAGCGGTCCTCGTGTTTGCGTTGATTATGGGAGTGTTCTTCTGGTTTCTAGATCTGTTTTTACTTTGGTTTACGCGGTTGCTGACAGGTCAGGGGGGTTGACCCGTGGCTGATTTGCAATGGTACGTCATCCACGCCTACTCGAATTATGAGCACAAGGTGAAGACTTCTTTGGAAGAGCGGATATTACGATACGGTTTAGGGGATAAGTTTGGGAAGATTCTCGTTCCTACAGAGGAAGTCGTTGAGATGAGGGAAGGCAAGAAGCAGCGAAGTGAGCGTAAGTTTTTCCCTGGTTACGTGCTTGTTCAGATGGAAATGGGGGATGACACTTGGCATCTGGTAAAGGAAGTGCCAAAGGTACTCGGCTTTATCGGTGGAAGTACGGACAAGCCGGCGCCGATCTCTGACGAGGAAGCCAACAATATACTGGATCGTGTGCAAGAGGGAGTAGATAAACCGAGACCCAAAGTTTTGTTCGAGCCAGGGGAAGTGGTACGTGTGACGGACGGGCCATTCAATGATTTTAACGGTATGGTTGAGCACGTTAATTATGAGAAGAGCAAGGTCAGGGTAGCAGTACAGATACTCGGACGTTCAACACCGGTCGAACTCGACTTCGATCAGGTGGAGAAGGCGTGATAGCACGCAAGAGGATTTAGGTTTTTGGAATGGCAAGAAAGATAGAAACTTATATTAAGCTGCAGATTCCCGCCGGGCAGGCCAATCCGAGTCCTCCGGTCGGTCCGGCGCTTGGTCAGCATGGCGTAAACATTATGGAGTTTTGCAAGGCTTTTAATGCAGAGACCCAGAGCGCTGAGCAGGGTATGCCTATTCCCGTAGTCATTTCTGTATATACAGATAAAAGTTTTACGTTTATTACTAAGACACCTCCCGCTGCCGCCTTGTTGAAAAAGGCAGCGGGTATAGAGAAAGGTAGCGGAACGCCGAACACTGAGAAAGTAGGTAAGGTTAGCCGGGCTCAGTTAGAGGAGATCGTTAAGGTCAAAGAACCTGACCTCAACGCTGCGGACATGGATGCTGCGGTGAGAATCATCGCGGGTAGTGCGCGAAGCATGGGTTTGGACGTGGAGGGCGTGTAGATGGCCAAGCTCAGTAAGAATCAGAAAGCTGTCAGGGAACGCCTAGAGCGTGGTAAAGCTTATCCAGTCGCCGAGGCTATTGGATTAGTCAAGGAGCTAGCGCACTCAAAATTTCAGGAGTCCGTAGATGTCGCCGTAAATCTTGGCGTGGACCCTAAAAAGTCGGACCAGGTGGTTCGTGGATCTACAGTGCTTCCCAACGGTACGGGTAAAACCGTTCGCGTTGCGGTGTTTGCACAAGGCGAAAATGCGGATGCCGCTAAGGAGGCTGGCGCAGATATCGTCGGCATGGATGATCTTGCGGAATCTATCAAGGGCGGAGAGTTGAACTTCGACGTGGTGATCGCTAGTCCGGATGCCATGAGTGTGGTGGGTAAGCTTGGGCAAATTCTAGGGCCGCGCGGACTAATGCCTAACCCCAAAGTTGGAACAGTTACACCAGACGTTGCCGCTGCGGTCCGAAATGCCAAAGCTGGACAGGTTCGTTACCGTACTGATAAGTCGGGTATTGTCCACTGTCAGATTGGTACTGTGGGGTTCGAGGTGGAGGCCTTGACGCAGAATTTAGAGGTGTTGTTGGCTGATCTGAATAAGACTAAGCCGGCCTCGACGAAGGGTCAGTATATGAAACGTGTCAGTGTCTCATCGACGATGGGGCCTGGAGTGATCGTAGATCAGGGCACGGTGGGCGATTGAGAGGAAATTAAGTATTGAGTTTTGCGCTTGTCCAACCAATTGAGATTGGGTGGACAGGGGAGGGTCGGTAGTAATTCCGACCATCATCGAAGACCGCAGGTCCCCCATGGGGGGTAATGACGCGAGCCGCCTGCGCAGGTGGTGTTTTGTCCGAGCAGCCTTACCTGGTGGAGGACGCACCGCAGAGTGTCACGGGAATGAGAAGGATGACGCACTCCGTGGCGATGGAATGACAGAGGCCTGTGGGATTATTTTTAGGGCCGCGTCTTGGTCTATCAGGAGGAAAGGATGGCGCTAAATTTAGAGGAAAAAAAAGCGCTGGTCGCCGAGGTAAACTCAGTAGCAGCTTCAGCTGAATCGGCTGTAGTTGCGGAGTACCGAGGGTTAACAGTTAGTGAAATGACCGAGCTTAGAGCTGAGGCGCGAAGCTCCGGTGTCTATATAAAGGTTGTCAAGAACTCGCTGGCACGGCGTGCCATTGAAGGAACGGAATTTCAGTGCATGCAGGAAACTCTCAGAGGGCCACTCCTCCTAGCCTTTTCCAAAGAGGATCCTGGTGCGGCAGCTAGGGTAATCAAGGGATTTTCCAAGGATCACGATAAATTAGTAACGGTTTCTGTGTCGATTGGAGGTGAGCTTTACTCTGCCGGGGACCTAGACCGTTTAGCTGCTCTACCAATTTTGGATGAGGCACGAGCGATGTTGCTGCAAATATTGAACGGGCCGTTAACTCAGCTCGTTCGAATCCTGGCAGAGCCAGCCGCTATGTTGGCAAGAACTCTGCAGGGCAAGAGCGAGAAAACTGAATCATAAACAGGACATTGGTCTACGCGAATAGTTTTGAGATTTGAATTTATTGATGGGAGAATGCAGTCATGGCTTTGACGAATGAAGAACTCATTGAAGAGTTGAGTAATAAGCCTATCATGGAGGTTGTTGATCTGGTGAAGGCTCTGGAGGACAAGTGGGGCGTTTCAGCTGCTGCTCCCGTAGCGGTTGCTGCAGGCCCCGCAGGTGGTGATGAGCCTGTTGCGGAAGAACAGACGGAGTTTGATGTCGTATTAACCGGGTTTGGTGAGAAAAAGGTTCCAGTTATCAAAGTGGTTAGAGCGTTGACTGGGCTCGGTCTGAAAGAGGCAAAAGATCTTGTTGAGGGCGCTCCAAACGCGGTTAAAGAGGGCACCTCAAAGGAAGATGCAGAGGATGCAAAAAAACAGCTCGAGGAAGCTGGCGCAAGCGTTGATATCAAGTGATACGACGCGGAATCCTTAACCGCGAGAGGCACCCAGCTCGTTGATGAGGTGGGCGATCGGTCGTTTTGCAGTTGACTCTGCGCATGATGCAGGGGTTTTCTGTGTTTATTTACTGCAGTCACAAATGGGTGGCTTACCGGAATCGAGGTAACCCGCGATGGCGTATTCGTTTACTGAGAAAAAACGTATTCGAAAGAATTTTGGAAAGCTTCCAGCAGTACTGGACGTTCCCTCTCTACTTTCGATCCAGCTCACGTCCTACCAGAAGTTCCTCCAGCAGGAGGTGCCCGTTAATCAACGGAAGGATAGGGGGCTACATGCAGCCTTTAACAGCGTATTCCCGATAGTCAGTTACTCTGGCAGCGCTGCACTGGAATACGTCAGTTATAGGCTCGGCGAACCAGGTTTCGATGTTAAAGAGTGTCAGCTCCGTGGCTTGACCTACGCTGCACCGCTTCGTGTCCTTGTACGTTTAGTTATCTATGACAAGGAATCCTCGGGTAGTAAGAATAAGAAAAAGGTCAAGGACATTCGCGAGCAAGAGGTTTATCTCGGTGAGATGCCATTGATGACAAATAATGGGACCTTTGTAATTAATGGTACTGAGCGCGTGATTGTATCCCAGCTCCACAGATCTCCAGGGGTCTTCTTCGATCACGATAAAGGTAAGACTCACTCATCCGGTAAGTTGTTATTCTCTGCGCGGGTGATTCCATATCGTGGCTCATGGCTCGACTTTGAGTTTGATGCGAAAGATTGTGTGTTCGTTCGCATTGATCGTCGTCGCAAGTTGCCTGTCACTATTCTATTGCGCGCGCTTGAGTATACGAATGAGGAGATACTCGCTTTCTGTTTCGAGACGAACGAGTTCTCGCTTGGATCTAAGGGAATTAGCTTGAAATTGGTCGCTGAGCGTCTACGAGGAGAGACGGCCAGATTCGATATCAAGGTCGGGCGTAAAGTAATTGTCAAGAAGGATCGACGTATCACAATCCGGAACGTCCGACAATTAGAAAAGGCTGAGGTAAAGGAGTTGGATGTTCCACTTGAGTATCTTGAGGGGCGCATCCTCGCTCATGATGTTGTTAACGAGGAAACTGGAGAGCTGCTAGCGGAAGCTAATGATGAGCTTACCTTAGAGATTATCGAGAAGCTGATCGAGAGCGGGACAAAGAAGATTAACGTCCTGTATGTGAATGACTTTGATCGTGGACCTTTTATCTCGAATACATTACGGATCGATTCAACGCGGTCTCGTCTAGATGCACTTGTCGAAATTTACCGGATGATGCGCCCTGGAGAACCCCCCACGAAGGATGCCGCAGAAAACCTCTTTCAGAACCTATTTTTCAATACGGAGCGATACAATCTTTCAGCTGTCGGGCGCATGAAGTTCAACCGCAGAGTTGGGCGTGATGAGTCAGAGGGTGAGGGGATTTTGAGTAAGAAAGACATCACTGATGTGTTAAGCACCCTGATTGATATCCGGAACGGAAATGGTAGCGTTGACGACATCGATCATCTCGGAAATAGACGTGTTCGCAGCGTAGGTGAGATGGCTGAGAATGCGTTCCGAATTGGTCTAGTGCGTGTGGAGCGAGCGGTAAAAGAGCGTCTTACTCTGGCTGACTCAGAGGGTCTCATGCCCCAGGAGATGATCAACGCAAAACCGGTTGCGGCAGCGGTGAAAGAATTTTTCGGTTCCAGCCAACTGTCTCAGTTTATGGATCAGAACAACCCTTTGTCGGAGGTGACTCACAAGCGCCGTGTCTCTGCACTGGGGCCGGGGGGGTTGACGCGAGAACGGGCGGGGTTTGAGGTTCGCGACGTTCACCCTACACACTACGGCCGCGTATGCCCGATCGAGACGCCTGAGGGGCCTAATATCGGGCTCATTAACTCTCTGGCTGTCTACGCTCGCACAAATGAGTATGGTTTTCTCGAAACGCCTTACCGGAAGGTCGTAAATGGTAGGGTGCGCGGGGATATCGAGTACCTCTCCGCGATTGAGGAAGGACAGTTTGTGATAGCTCAAGCCAACGCGAGTCTAACGACGCGGGGGCAGTTTGTCGAAGAGCTTGTGTCCTGTCGTTACCTGAACGAGTTTGCTCTATTTCCGTCGGAACAGATCCGATATATGGATGTGTCTCCGAAACAGATCGTGTCGGTTGCAGCCTCATTGATACCATTTCTGGAGCACGATGATGCTAACCGGGCACTCATGGGTTCTAACATGCAGCGCCAGGCTGTACCGACTTTGCGGACAGAGACACCTTTAGTTGGTACAGGTATGGAGCGTACAGTTGCTGTTGACTCAGGTGTCACCGTGATTGCGCGTCGAGGTGGTCGGGTCGACTCTGTGGATGCGTCCCGAATTGTCGTTCGAGTTAATGACAAAGAGACGACTGCCGGTGAAGCTGGGGTCGATATCTACAATCTCACCAAATACACGCGTTCTAATCAGAATACCTGCATAAATCAGAAACCGTTAGTGAAAGCGGGAGACGTGATCGAGCGTGGTGACGTGCTTGCAGACGGACCTTCCACAAGCCTGGGAGAACTAGCATTGGGACAGAATCTGCTGGTCGCTTTCATGCCATGGAACGGCTACAACTTCGAAGATTCTATTCTGATTTCAGAACGCGTTGTGGAGGAAGATCGGTTTACAACGATACACATTGAGGAGCTCACCTGCGTCTCACGCGACACAAAATTGGGGCCCGAAGAGGTAACGGGGGATATTCCCAACGTGGGTGATGCGGCATTGGCCAAGTTGGATGAATCAGGCATCGCTTTTATCGGCGCTGAGGTTAGGGCCAGCGATATCCTTGTCGGTAAGGTTACGCCAAAGGGCGAGACTCAGCTTACTCCGGAAGAGAAGCTGCTTCGAGCAATATTTGGTGAGAAAGCGTCGGACGTTAAGGACACCTCTTTAAGAGTCCCACCAGGAATGGATGGAGTTGTGATTGACGTTCGTGTTTTCACGCGTGATGGTGTTGAGAAAGACGTTCGTGCGCTCTCCATAGAGCGCCAGGAACTCGAAGTAGTTCGAAAAGATCTTGATGATCAACGCCGCATTCTCGAAGAAGACATCTATCAGCGGGTAGAACAATTATTACACTCGAAGGTTGCGGCCGGTGGGCCACAAGGGTTGAAATCTGGCAGCAAGATAACAAAAGGTTATTTGGATGAGCTTCCGCGCGAGAAGTGGTTCGAGGTTCGAGTGAGAAACGAAGAGGCTAACTCCCAACTCGAACGGGCAGCGGAACATTTGCGAAATCAGAGTCAAGAATTCGAGCGGCTCTTCGAAGAGAAAAAGCAGAAAATTACTGCTGGCGATGATCTGGCGCCGGGAGTTCTCAAGATGGTTAAAGTTTATCTTGCCGTTAAGCGACACGTGCAACCGGGCGACAAAATGGCTGGTCGTCACGGTAATAAGGGTGTGATCTCCACAATCGTACCCGTAGAGGATATGCCTTACATGGAAGACGGTACGCCCATAGATATTGTACTTAATCCGCTGGGGGTGCCTTCACGTATGAATGTCGGTCAGGTGCTCGAAACGCACATGGGTTGGGCCGCTAGGGAACTAGGCCGCAAGATAGAGAAAATGTTGGATTCCAATGAGTCGGCGGCTGCGATTCGACGGTTCCTAGAACAGCTGTACAACGAGACCGGGGGTCAAAAGGAAAATCTCAAGGGCATGAACGCAGAAGAGTTGATCGAGCTTGCTCACAACTTAGTTAAAGGTGTGCCGATGGCTACACCGGTTTTCGATGGCGCGAACGAGCAGGAGATAAAGGGTCTATTAAAGATGGCGGGGCTACCTGAGTCCGGGCAAGCTACTCTCTACAATGGGCGGACTGGCGAGGCCTTCGACAGACCCGTAACCGTGGGTTACATGTACATGCTGAAGCTTAATCACCTGGTTGATGACAAGATGCATGCTCGATCCACAGGTCCTTACAGTCTAGTCACACAGCAACCTCTTGGCGGTAAGGCTCAATTCGGAGGGCAACGATTCGGAGAGATGGAGGTGTGGGCATTAGAGGCTTATGGTGCTGCATACACACTTCAAGAGATGTTGACCGTTAAGTCAGACGACGTTCAGGGTCGTACCAAGATGTACAAGAATATCGTCGATGGAACGCATGAAATGCAGGCGGGAATGCCGGAGTCCTTTAATGTGCTGGTTAAAGAGATCAGGTCTCTTGGCATCAATATTGAGTTGGAACAAAGAAAATGAAATCACGATATGCGCATAGAGATTATTTAGCCAGCTTGGCAGTAGGTGTAATCATATGAAGGATTTACTGAGGCTTTTCAGGCAACAGTCTCCCGTTGAAGATTTCGATGCCATTTGTATTGGTCTTGCGTCTCCGGACATGATCCGTTCATGGTCTTATGGAGAAGTTAAAAAACCGGAGACGATCAACTACAGAACGTTTAAACCTGAACGGGATGGCTTATTTTGCGCAAAAATATTCGGGCCAGTTAAGGATTACGAGTGCCTGTGCGGAAAGTACAAACGACTGAAACATCGCGGGGTGGTATGTGAAAAATGCGGTGTGGAAGTAACACAAACAAAAGTACGTCGCGAGCGCATGGGACACGTTGAACTGGCGAGCCCAGTTGCTCATATCTGGTTTCTGAAATCGCTGCCATCGCGTATTGGGCTTATGTTAGATATGACGCTGCGGGAGATTGAAAGGATTCTCTATTTCGAAGCGTTTGTGGTTGTGGAACCTGGTATGACTCCACTGGAGCGCGGCCAAATTCTGACAGAAGAGGCGTATTTGGAGGCTGTTGAAGAGCATGGGGATGAATTTGACGCTCGCATGGGTGCGGAGGCTGTTAGGGAGCTACTAGTCTCTTTGGATCTCAACTTCGCAATTGCCCAGGTTCGAGAAGGTATTGCAGGAACGAAGTCAGAAACCAAAATCAAGCGTTTAACAAAACGACTGAAGCTACTTGAAGCTTTTATCGATTCTAAGAACAAGCCTGAGTGGATGGTAATGACTGTCCTACCTGTCCTACCACCAGACCTTAGGCCCTTGGTTCCACTAGATGGTGGGCGTTTTGCTACATCTGATCTTAATGATCTGTATCGCCGTGTGATCAATCGCAATAATCGGTTGCGCAGACTTTTAGAGCTCAATGCGCCCGACATCATCGTTCGCAACGAGAAGCGAATGCTACAGGAATCGGTAGATGCGCTGCTGGATAATGGACGGAGGGGCCGAGCTATCACTGGGACAAACAAACGTCCTCTTAAATCTCTGGCGGATATGATTAAAGGCAAGCAGGGGCGTTTCAGGCAAAATCTCCTTGGTAAGCGTGTGGACTACTCTGGTAGATCGGTCATTGTGGTGGGCCCTACTCTGAAGTTACATCAGTGTGGTCTTCCAAAGAAGCTTGCTCTGGAGCTATTCAAGCCATTTATTTTCTCGAAGCTTCAGCTAGGCGGAGAGACAACCACCATCAAAGCTGCAAAGCGCTTAGTAGAGCGAGAGGGTTCGGAGGTATGGGATATCCTTGAAGATGTAATTCGTGAGCACCCGGTTATGTTAAATCGGGCGCCGACCCTACATAGGCTCGGAATACAAGCATTCGAACCAGTCTTGGTCGAGGGTAAGGCAATACAGTTGCACCCCTTAGTTTGCACGGCTTTCAATGCTGATTTTGACGGTGATCAGATGGCCGTCCACGTGCCATTGTCCCTGGAAGCTCAGTTAGAAGCGAGAGCTCTCATGATGGCTAGTAATAACATTCTCTCGCCAGCGAACGGTGAGCCGATCATTGTCCCATCCCAAGATGTGGTTCTTGGCCTTTATTACATGACTCGGGACCGAATTAATGCGTTGGGCGAGGGCATGACGTTCTCAGATGTGAAAGAGGTCCACCGGGCTTATGAAAACCACGTTGCCGAGCTGCATGCGAAAGTCACAGTTAGAGTCCCCGATATTTTGGTTGGAGGCCAGGATGGTGACAATGCTAAAGCATCAAGGACGAAGCTGGTAGAAACAACGGTTGGGAGAGCACTTCTTTCAGAGATCATGCCGGAGAGGTTAAGCTTTGATTTGATCAATCAACCGATGAACAAGCGAGCCATTTCAGGTGCCATAAATGCTTGTTATCGACAGCTGGGCATCAAGGAAGCGGTCGTTTTTGCTGATCAACTTATGTACACCGGGTTTAATTATGCAACCCTTGCCGGAGTATCCTTCGGTATTAACGATATGGTCGTTCCTGAGCAGAAAACGGCGATCCTGAATATAGCTGAGCAAGAGGTGAAGGATATTCAGGATCAGTACGCATCCGGACTCGTTACGGACGGAGAACGTTATAACAAAGTCATTGATATTTGGTCGCGAACGAACGACCAGGTTGCTAAGGCAATGATGGAGAAGTTGGGTTCCGAGACAGTCGTTGATTCGAAGGGTAACGATGTTGTGCAAGAATCGTTTAATTCTATTTACATGATGGCTGATTCCGGTGCTCGGGGATCAGCTGCTCAGATTCGTCAGCTCGCGGGTATGCGTGGCCTCATGGCCAAACCAGATGGGTCTATTATTGAAACACCTATCACGTCGAATTTCCGCGAGGGTTTGGACGTCTTGCAGTACTTCATTTCAACCCACGGTGCGCGAAAAGGGCTCGCCGATACAGCCTTGAAGACCGCTAACTCCGGGTATTTAACACGGCGCCTGGTAGATGTTGCCCAGGATCTGGTTGTAACTGGCCCCGACTGTGGTACCGAAGAAGGCTTGATGATGCACCCGCTCGTTGAGGGTGGTGACGTCGTAGAGCCACTACGAGATCGTGTGCTTGGCCGTGTGGCCGCAGCTGATGTTCTGATTCCCGGAACCGAAAGCAAACGGTCCCCCACCGTACTGATTGAGGCCGGCACGTTGCTGGATGAGGAGGAGGTCAAAGAGCTTGAGGCGGCGTCCATCGATCAATTGCTGGTCCGTTCGCCAATCACCTGTAAAACCCGTTATGGGGTTTGCGCACAGTGTTATGGGCGTGATCTTGCGCGAGGCCATCGTGTTGACAAAGGCGAGGCGGTAGGCGTAATTGCTGCTCAGTCCATCGGTGAACCGGGTACACAACTCACTATGAGGACGTTTCATATAGGTGGTGCAGCGTCGCGTTCGGCAGCAATCAACAGTGTAGAGGTAAAGACAAGCGGTACTATCCGGATGCACAATATGAAAACCGTGCAACACGAACAGAAAAAGCATCTTGTGGCGACTTCTCGGTCAGGCGAACTTGCAGTTCTGGATGAGTTCGGGCGAGAGCGAGAGCGCTATAAGATACCCTATGGGGCGACACTTAATGCCCAGGACAGCGATGCCGTTAAGCCTGGGCAGTTAGTTGCACATTGGGATCCTCATATGCATCCGGTGGTCACAGAGGTCAGCGGTCGTCTGCAATTTGAGGACTTTATTGATGGTGTAACTGTGACGACCGAGATTGATGAGATTACCGGGTTGACGGACATAGTAGTTTTGGATCCGGCAAAGCGTGGTGCGGGCACGGAGTATCGGCCAACAGTAAAGTTGGTTGATAAAAAGGGTAAGCCTGTGTTTTTCCCTAATACGGATATTCCAGCCGTTTACGCCCTAATCTCCGGTGCGGTGCTCAACATGGAGGACGGGGCAACGGTTCTAGTTGGCGATGTTATTGCCCGACTCCCCCAAGAGACTTCGAAGACCCGTGACATTACTGGTGGTCTACCTAGGGTCGCAGATCTATTCGAGGCACGCCGACCCAAGGAAGCAGCAATTCTCGCCGAGCACACGGGTACCGTGAGTTACGGAAAAGAAACTAAAGGCAAACGTCGATTGGTTATTACGGACGAGGATGGGGAGACTCATGAAGAGTTGATTCCGAAGTGGCGGCATCTCAATGTCTACGAGGGTGAAACCGTAACTCGCGGTGAGATTATTGCCGATGGTGAGCCAACCCCCCACGATATCCTGCGCCTCAAGGGTGTCGAGAAACTGGCAGATTATCTTGTACGTGAGATTCAGGATGTCTATCGGTTGCAGGGAGTTAGGATCAATGACAAACATATCGAAGTAATTATTCGCCAGATGCTGCGCAAGGTAGAGATTGATAACCCTGGTGGCACACGATTTTTGCATGGAGAGCAGGTCGACAGGGCTAGGGTGTTGGAGAATAACGAGGAGCTTGAAGCTAAAGGTGAAGAACCGGCCACTTTCGAGAATATATTGCTAGGCATTACTAAGGCCTCGTTGGCAACAGAGTCATTCATCTCAGCGGCTTCTTTCCAGGAAACCACACGGGTGCTTACCGAGGCAGCTGTTCGTGGGATGCGGGATGATTTGCGTGGGTTGAAAGAGAATGTGATCGTCGGCCGGCTTATTCCGGCGGGAACCGGATTTACTCATCACGAGGCGCGCCGGCGAACCCAGGAAGACATACTGGGGGAGGAGCTCAAAGGGCTAGAATCTGCGCTCGAAAAGAGCGTGGAGGCCTCGAAGAAGGCTGTGGACGATGAGTCAGTGCAGTCGGTGGAGAGGGTTGAGACGGCTGATGAGGCCAGAGAGGTGCCTGCGAGCTAAGGAGGATTTGGGGTTTTAGTTGACAGTTCGTTGGCCTGAACCCTAAAATTTCACGCTGCTAGACCGGTCAGCACTGGTCAAGACAAGCTCGCGCCCTGGGGGACGTTCCTTTGGGGGGTAGGAATACCGAGGCCCGTATGCCGAGAAACCGGCAGCGGGCCCGATTTTGTATGTGGGTAACTGATGTCGACAACGAATCAATTAGTTAGGAAGCCTCGTTTTACGAAGAGGGCCAAGAGTAACGTGCCCGCGCTGGGAGCATCTCCCCAGAAGCGTGGTGTATGTACTCGGGTCTATACTACGACGCCGAAGAAGCCCAACTCAGCGATGCGTAAGGTTGCGCGCGTGAAATTAACGAATGGTTTTGAAGTAACCAGCTACATTGGTGGCGAAGGTCATAACCTGCAAGAGCATTCGGTCGTGCTCATTAGGGGTGGCCGTGTTAAGGACCTTCCTGGTGTGCGTTACCACGTCATTCGCGGAACCCTCGATTGCTCTGGTGTTGGAGATCGACGCCAGGGCCGCTCCAAATATGGCGCTAAACGGCCCAAGAGCTAGAATCCCAGGACCTGATTCATGTCACGACGAAGCCAAGCTCCCCGCCGAGCCATATTGCCAGACCCCAAGTACGGTAACAGCATGCTGGCGAAGTTTATTAACATGGTTATGTTGAGCGGAAAAAAATCTGTCGCAGAACGAATTGTCTATGGTGCGCTTGATCGAATTGCGGATCGTTCGGGCCAGGATGGGGGTAAGGCGGTAGAGGTACTTCGCGAAGCGCTCGACAACATCAAGCCTGCGGTAGAGGTTAAGTCGAGGCGAGTGGGTGGGGCGACCTATCAGGTACCTGTAGAAGTGCGTGCTACCCGTAGAGAAACACTCGCGATGAGATGGGTGATCGACGCCGCCCGCAAGCGATCAGAGAAAACGATGGCCTTGCGTCTAGCGCACGAGCTGATGGATGCAGCAGACAATAGAGGGGCTGCGGTTAAGAAACGAGAGGACACCCATCGAATGGCCGAAGCCAACAAGGCCTTCGCCCACTATCGGTGGTAATCAATGAGTTTGAGGCAAGGACGTGGCACGGCAGACCCCCATAGAGCGTTATCGCAACATCGGCATCATGGCCCACATCGATGCAGGCAAAACGACAACGACTGAACGCGTTCTTTTCTATACCGGGGTATCTCACAAGATGGGTGAGGTACATGACGGTGCTGCGGTTATGGACTGGATGGAGCAGGAGCAAGAACGCGGTATAACCATTACTTCCGCCGCCACCACCACTTTTTGGAAGGGAATGGATCAGCAATTCGCTGAATACCGAATCAACATCATCGATACCCCGGGCCACGTGGACTT